>JBGSRA010000064.1:0-136677 GCA_041737765.1 Draconibacterium sp.
ATTTCTGTTGTTTAAATACCTGCGGCCAAAAGAAATGGAGCGGCAGCAAATAAAAACATTTGATGCCTGGGCTGCCGTTTATGCAAAAAAAACGACCGATTATGAATTTTCGGTAACAAATGAGATTGTTCAAAAGGAACGCTTCCGGTATTTTATAAAAGTTCCCGAACTGGCGGCCTTTTATAATGAAATTACTGATTTCAGGACGGCAAAAGACATTGGAATTGACCGTCCGGAAAAGAATGAAATACTTTACAATATTCCACCTACACCTCAGCAAGAAGATTTCATTCAAAAACTGGTTGCCTTTGCCAAAAATGGGGATGCCACCTTATTGGGAAGGGCACCTCTTTCGGAGCAGGAAGAAAAAGCCAAGATGTTGATTGCAACAAACTACGCCCGGAAAATGTCGTTGGATATGCGGATGATAAGCCCACATTACGAAGACCATATTGATAACAAAGCCTCACATTGTGCCGCCCAAATATCCGAATACTATAAAAAGTACAATGAGTACAATGGGACACAATTTGTATTCTCTGACTTGGGAACTTACAAACCGGGTAAATGGACTCCATACAGTGAAATAAAACGGAAGTTGGTTGAAGACCATAATATCCCGGCTCATGAAATTCGGTTTATTCAGGAAGCAAAAACAGAGCAGTCAAGAAAATCTATGATTGCTGCAATGAATGAAGGGCGGATTCGGGTTTTGTTTGGTTCAACCGATATGTTGGGAACTGGGGTAAATGCGCAAAAACGGGCTGTTGTTCTTCATCATTTGGATTCCCCCTGGCGGCCGTCTGATTTGGAACAACGGGAAGGCAGGGCAATCCGCAAGGGCAACGAAATAGCCAAGTTTTGTGCAGATAATAAAGTAGATGTAATTATCTATGCCGTTGAAAAAAGCCTCGATTCCTATAAGTTTAATTTGTTGCATAACAAGCAGCTTTTTATCGGACAGTTAAAAACCAATAACCTGGGGAAAAGAACTATCGACGAAGGAAGCTTAGATGAAAAATCAGGCATGAATTTTTCTGAATATGTGGCAATCCTTTCCGGTAATACCGATTTATTGGAAAAAGCTAAACTGGAAAAACAAATCACAGTATTGGAAAGTGAGCGACAGGCATTTAACCGAAGTAAATCCTCAGCTCGTTTCAGGTTGGAAGATATTCAACAAAGTATTGAAGGGAATAATAAAATGGTAGCCCGAATGCAAAATGACTGGGATTCTTTGACGAGCCATGTACAAAAAGACGATTCCGGAAATATCCTAAATCTAATTCAAATCGATGGTGTGAATAGCTCGGACCCGAAAGCAATCGGACTAAAATTAAACGAGATTAATGAACAAGCCAGAACCAACGAAGAATATAAAAAAACAGGAACGCTTTATGGTTTTAACATCCTTGTAAAAACAGAAGCCAGTATGAAAGATGGGTTTGATTTTAAAGAGAACCGTTTTTTTGTTGAAGGGGAAAGTAAAATCAGATACACCTACAACAATGGTCATATTGCCAAAGACCCAATTTTGGCAGCCATTAATTTCTTAAAAGCACTGGAACGGATACCATCGCTGATTGATAATCATAAAACGTATGCGGAAAAAACGGCGAAAGACCTTCCTGTTTTCGAGGAAGTTGTAAATAGTTCCTGGAAAAAGGAAGACAAACTAAAACAGCTCAAATCGGAATTATCTTCTTTAGAAAGAAAAATTCAGCTTTCACTGAATGATAATCAATCTGAAAAGATTGAAAAAGAAAAGGTTCTATCAAATGGCACACCGGTTGTTGAACAGAGGATAAAGGTTGGTTGAATTCATTTACCGAAAAAAGAGAGGGATTACCCCTCTCTAATTTCTCTTCCCATATACAAACTCCTGGCTGATAAACTTATGGACATCCGACTCCAAATAATAGGTTTTTTGTTGGATGCGTTTGTAAGGAAGGATTCCTGAACTCCGGTAACGTTGAAGCGTGCGTTTGCTCACTTTTAGCAACAAGCATAAATCCTGATTGTCAAGAAGGGTATCGCCGTTCAATTGATTTTTGGTATTGTTGAGTTTCTCAATTTTTTTGTTCAGCATCTCAATCCTTTCCAGAATTCGCTCCATCCAAGCCTCAAATGTATTTTTGTCTATGTACAGCATGATGTTGGATTTTAAAATTGTTTGTTACTATGGAGCATATATTTTTTACGGAAGTCTTCCAGTGTTTTTGGGTCACTTGGGATTAACCTTTCCCGAAGGGATTCTTCTATATCCGACAATCTGTACAGGCATTTTCCCCGCAGGATGGAATAACTAATCAGGTTGTCCTTACGGAGGCGTTGAAGTGTTCTGGTACTTATTTTTAGCAATTCAGCTAACTCGTTACTATCCAGCCAAATTTCCTTTTCCTCAATTGAAGCAGATGTTTCACATTTAGCGATGTATCCTGCTATTTTATCAATTTTACCAATAATTTCGTGGTACGCTTTGCTTTCAAATGTTATCAGTTCCATATTTCCTAAATTTTGTTTTAACAAAAATGAGGCATTGGAAAATTATTATTTGACAAGTTGTTACCAAGTTGGGTATGATTATTTTTACAATGATTTTATATCACGTAGATTGTCAGTCAATTGCATTTGATTTTTTTTATCTAATGCAACAAGGATTACTCTTTAAAGTTATTTTTAGATTGATTTATGACAACTAAAATCGTCATTTATTACTTTGTATTTTTTCCCAAAAGTGCTTCTTAACAAGGTTCATTTTTTGTATCTTTGAATCGATAAGCTACTGCTTAAAGTTCTAGAATATTGTGAAACATTTTAAGACTCTTTTCTTGATAAAGAGCGATGACACATAGAAGTCATTATAAGACAAAAAATTGTTACAAACTGGTTACAGAGCTGTTTTTTAATCTTCATAAAAACCTGATTATTAAAAGACTAAACGATATAGTTCATCCCCTACCTGGAGAGCCACACAGGACAAGAGGTCATTTTCGACCTCTTTTTTTGTGTCCGGATTTCTGAAAACCTTGCTGGTATCAATGACTTATTCCAGGGTTTATGTCTTTGGTCGCGAGCCATTTAAAATTGATAAATCTTAATCCGTTTATCTTTCTTTCAGTTTATTTTTTAAAATAACCGAAGCATTGGTAAGTGCCAGTCCACCGTTCCCTGTACATTTCACACAAGACGGCATTGACTTACTAACTCGTGATACCGTTTCAATAACCTGGTCAAGGGGAATGACTTCATCAAAACCTGATATGGCCATAATAGCAGAAGAATATGCATTAACTGCTGCACTTATGTTTTTTCCCAGGCATGGCACTTCAACCCTGTCGGCAACGGGGTCGCAAACCAATCCGATCATGTTTTGAATGGCCATGGAAGCGGCTCCCAAGGCTTGTTTTGCATTACCTCCCATTAGCTGAGCAACTGCTGCTGCAGCCATTCCCGAAGCTGCACCACATTCAACCTGACAGCCATGTTCTTCAGCCGAAAATCCGGGGCCTTGTGCAAAAAGTGCCCCAACAATACCGGCAGCAAAATAGGCTTTAACTAACTCATCGTTGTTTGACCCTATATTTTCGGCAACAGCACGCAGCAATCCTCCAACAGTTCCGCATGAACCTGCCGTTGGTACAGCTACAATTATCTCCATACTGCTTTTTGATTCCATTAATGCCGTAACATTGGCAATGATGCGATTAATAACCGTGTTTTTAAGGTTGCCCTCTTTTTCTGCCTTATCTATTAAATGCGATTGTTGCTGTAATATCCTGTCAGTATAATTTGTTCCTTTTAATCCAGTATCAATACTTAGATGAATGATTTGAATAATGTCAACCATTTTTCGGTTTAATTCCTTCTTATTTAATCCGCTGAGACACATTTCATAAATAAGTCCCAATTTCCCTAAATCTGCATTGTTCTTTTCCGCGTATTCCTGCATTGACTGTAATGAATAGAAAGGCATTTCGGTTTGTCGGCCCGAAATAACAGGCATAATTGGATAAATAACAGATAGTTCAGTTATCTCCCGGTAATTTTGAAGTTGATTAATAAATTCAGGTGAAAAGGGAAAAGAAGATTTAAATTTCAACAGGGTTAATTCTTCCTTTTGCTGAAATAAAAATTTAATACCCGAAGGAATATCCTTTTTTAGTTCTTCCGAAATACCTGATTTCCCCTGAATAAAAATGATCAATTCATGCCATTCTCCGTTTAGTGTCACATTAAATCCATTTATGGATCTGATTTCAAAAGAGCCACCTCCCAAAGAGACAGCTATTATTTGTACTCTTTTTTGTGAAATTCCCCACAATGTAAGTCGTACCGTATTGGCATGTGTAGTGGCAAAAGAGCTAACCTGATAATCAATTTTTACACCTTTTTCTATAGCGAGGCTCTCTGTATTACGGATTCTTTCATCAGTGATATCAAGTCCCAGTAAACCGCCATCCATACCAATTGTTGTTCCCTGTTCCCTGTAATTGGGAGCCCATGCTCCATTGCGGTCAAATTCAACAAGAGCTTTAACCAACTTGTCGTTTAATATATCAACTGCTGTTCTTGCAATCCGCCACGATGCTGCAGTGTGCGAACTTGACGGCCCCCGCATAACCGGGCCAATCACATCGTTAAATATTCCGGGTAATTTTTTCATTCTTATTTCCAGTTTCGGGCTTTCAATTACTCAAAAAGATTTATATCATGTCCAAAAGATTTTTCAAAAGAACTATTATATATATCGGTTGCAACGGTATAATCCTGAATGGCAATCCCAACACTTTTAAAAACGGTTATTTCGTTTTCTGATTCCCTGCCCGCTATTTTATTCAGGCAATATTCGCCAATCTCACCGATAATTTTACTTTTCTGAAAAATCCCTTCTGCAATTGGTTTTATAAAATCCCCACTTTCTTTAAGGCACGATTCAATCTGATCGACATACACTTTTGCATCCCTTAAAATATAAGGATCGAGTTCCTGCATATGAGGCTGAAAAGAACCAATTGCATTAATATGAACTCCTTTTTTCAATTCTTCTTTTTTGAAAAGGGGCGCTGTTGAGTTGGTGGCTGTGCAAATGATATCAACTTCATTTAAAAGCGAAGTATCGCTGGTATAAACCATTTCTATCCTGTATTTCTCCTGCATTTCCTTTAAAAACCGATCTGCTGTGTTTTTATTTTTGTCAAAAACCAGAACTTTTTTAATCTCTCTTTCACAAGCCACGGCTTCCATCTGTGTGCGTCCTTGCGCACCGCAACCAAACAGTGCAAGTGTATTCGCATCTTTTCTGGCGAAACATCTTGTAGCCAGTCCGCTGGCTGCACCGGTACGCAATGCTGTTAGATATTCCCCATCCATTAACGACAAAATTTCTCCGGTATCAGCATCAATTATTAATACTATACCCTGAATAAGTGGAATTTCAGGAAAAAAACCTTTTTCCCGTTGTGTCAGGAATTTTACGGATATTCTCTTTTCTTTCTCCACGGTTGCAGGTTTAAAAAGCATCATCATTTCGTTGGAAGGAAGTTTTGAAACAAAACGTAAAGGCACAAAACTTTCTCCGGAAGATAATAAGGAAAATGCCCGTTCCATGCTATCAATTGCCTGTTTCATGGAGTAATATTGCTTTATTTCTCCGGCGGTTATTAATCTGATTGGTTTCCTCATATTCAAAATACCTACATTATTTTGCCCCGACCGGCAGATATTGTTTTAAATAATTCAGCATGGTCATGTGCAAATGCATGGTGGTATTTTCCCTTTCGTTAATACTGTGGGTTCTCATTGGATATTCCACCATCGAAAAATATTTATTCTGTTTAATCAGTTCATTAACCAGCATTTCACAACTTTGGTAGTGGCAATTATCATCACCCGAACCATGAATTAACAGCAGGTTTCCCTGAAGGTTTTTAGCATGGGTAATGGGACTGCCATCGCGATAACCTTCCTCGTTGTTATCCGGCAGGTTCATGTATCGCTCCTGATAAATATTATCGTATAATTTCTGATCGCTTATAAAAGCAATTGCAATACCAGTTTTATAAATTTCAGGATATCTGAACATGCAATTTAAGGTGTTGGAACCACCTCCACTCCAACCCCAGATACCAATGCGACTTGAATCGACAAAATCCCACTCCATTATTTTTCGGGCACACGCCGCCTGATCCTGAGGTGCAATAATCCCAATTTTTTTATAAACGCATTTTCTCCAGTCCCGACCGCGCGGTGTATTTGTTCCACGATTGTCGACACTGATTACAATGTATCCTTCCTGTGCCAATAGTTGGTGCCAAAAATCGCTACTCCAGTTGTCCAGAACAGTGGCGCTCGCCGGTTCTCCGTAAATGTAAAACATTACCGGATATTTCTTCTCCGGATTGAAATGAAGCGGTTTAATCATCCAGGCATCAAATTCCAGTCCGTCATCTGTTTTGATTTTGAAAAATTCCTTTTCAGGAATAGTATATTGAGCCAATTTGGCAACCAGCACTTTATTATCTTCCAAAACCCTGATTACCTTGTGTTCCGGAAGCGAAACAACAGCATAAATCGGGGGTGTTTTGCAGTTTGAAAAAGTATGGATCGCATATTTACAATCGGAAGAAATATTATAGGAATGTTGCCCCGTTTGATTAATTGGAGAAAGACGTTCAGGGTTCCCCTTACCGTTTAATTTACTCCTGAAAAGATAACGCTGTGTAGCATTTTCGGGTGATGCGATATAATATGCCCAACCGTTATCCTGATCGATTTTAAGGAGTTGGATAACTTCGAATTCACCAGAAGTAATTGGTTTAATTTCTTCATTGTCGCGTGAAACCCTGCAGAGATGCAACCATCCGGTATTGTCGCTCAACCAGGTGAATTCCTGTCCATCATTTAGCCAGATAAGGTTATCGTGTACATCAAGCCATGTTTCAACTTTCTCCGTGTAATCCACTTTTGATGCCCCCGTTGCGGAGTTCGCAAAATACACCTTGTTGGTGTTTTGTTCGCGATTTAGCTGCTGAAAGATCAATTCATCCGATGAGTTTGCCCAGTCCATTCTGGCCAGATAATGGTTTCTTGGATCGCCGGGAATATCCATCCATTTAATCTTTTTATCATGAAGTGTTATACAACCAATTTTGGCAGAGGAGTTACTGGTTCCTACTTTTGGGTATGGTAAAGGAATTATTTTTGGATAAATGGAATCGATATTGTTAATGAGGTAAAAAGTACCCGTTCCTTCAGAGTTTAATTGCCAAAAAGCGATTTTTTTGCTGTCGGGACTCCACCTGAATCCATCGCGGCAATCCAGTTCTTCTTCGTAAGCCCAATCGAACGTGCCATTTATAATATGATCATTGCCATCATTTGTTAATTGCTCAACTTCTCCACTTTCCAGAGATTGCACATAAATATTGTTTTTATAAACAAATCCAACCTTTTTGGCATCGGGCGAAAATTTAGCAAACATCAGACTTGCAGTCTGCATGGCAGCTCCCATTTGAGTCAGCCCCCCACTTTTCAAATCCAGTACCCAATAATCACCGCGTGTGTGATAGCGCCATACTTTCCTTGTGTTGGTAAAAATCAATAATTTATTATTATCCTCCGACCAGAAATAATCTCTGATTATTAAAGGAGTATTTTCCCCGGAAGGAATTAATCTGGCAGCCGGGATTATAACTTCTCTTTCCCCTGATACAGCATCATAGGCAACAATATCCTTTCCACCTGTATCTGTATTTTCTTCCAGGGCTGAATACCTTTTATTGTCTTTCATCCAGCGGACTGCATTTATTCCTTTCGATTGAAATACATTGTTTTTGTACAGGTCTTCGAGAGTTAGTTTCGATAATGCGCTTTTTTGAGCTAAAACCTCAAGAGCAGAAACAGTTAAAAGAAAAATTAATAAAATAATACCTGGTATTTTTTTCATGATTACTACTATATATTTCGGATTAGTTTGTACAAGCCTCCTTTTGTTGTTTCGAATTCAACAGAACCGTCGTTGTTGTATTTCGAAACTAATTTTTTTCCATCTTTTGTTACCGCGAATTTTCCACCGGGATTAACTACGCACTTTTTTCCGGCGGTTGATAAAACTTCAGCTTCGGATATTTTTTTGTTTTCCCATTTTAAATTCAGCTGAAATCCTCCACGGGCACAAACTCCGTTGAAACTGCCGGAATCCCATTCATCGGGCAAAGCAGGTAACAATTCAATAACTCCTTCATGCGATTGAATCAACATTTCGGTAATCCCGGCTGCAACTCCCATCGTTCCATCAATTTGAAGCGGAGTTCCACATTTGGCAAACAATTGCGGATAACATTGTTCCTGAATGTATCCTTTAAAAATTTTATTGGCTCTGTTACCATCAAATAATCTTGCCCACAGCGCCATTTTCCATGCTCTGGAAAAACCGGTAGAAGCATCTCCTCTTTGATTAAGAACTGCTTCGCATGCCTGAATATATTGTGGGGTTCTTTTTGCAGAAATTACATTTCCCGGATATAAACCATACATATGTGAAAAATGACGGTGTTTATCCTCCATTTGCTGAAAATCTTCTGTCCACTCCTGTAACGTTCCCTCTTTTCCTATTTGAGGAGGCGCCAGCCTTTTTTTTGCTTGCTGTACGTTCGAGCAGAAATCCTTATCCATATTCAGTATTTTTTCGGTCTCAATGTAATTCGCAAACAAATCAGTTAATATTTGAATATCGATGGATGAACCATAACAGATAGTGGTGAAATAATACATTCCGGTAACTTCGTCAAAGAAATACTCATATCCGGGGCCTTTAGGTGGATTCTCAGGCGAGGTTGACGGATTGGTGACCAGCCATTTTCCTTGCGGATCTTCTACAAGAAAATCGATAAAGAATTGTACAGCACCCTTCATAACAGTATATATTTCTTTCAGGTATTCTTCATTTTGTGTAAAAAGATAATGTTCGTACAACATGTTGGTAAGCCAGGCGCCTCCAACGGTAAATGTTCCCCAGCAAGTACCATCCATTGGGGCTGCTACCCTCCATAAATCGGTATTTTGGTGGAATACCCACCCGCTTGCACCATAATGATTTTTTGCCACTAGCGCACCCTGGTCTGTTAATTCCTTTACCATTTTAATTAGCGGTTCAACACATTCGGCCAGGTTTCCCGATTCTGCCGGCCAGTAATTCATCTCCGTATTTATGTTTGTGGTGTATTTCGAATCCCAGGAGGGGTTCATGTCTTCATTCCAAATGCCCTGCAAATTGGAGGGTTGAGTTCCGGGTCGGGAAGAAGAAATTAAAACATAGCGTGCAAAATTATAACAAAGTGACGCCATACTGGGATCCGGATTTTCAGCCAATTCTACCATCCTTTTATCGGTTGGAAGAAATGAATTTTCAGTTTTGGGCAGTTCAAGCGATACCCTTTTAAAATATTTTTGATAATCATTAACTGCGGCAGAAAACAGTTCATCATACGATTTATCTTCAATATGAATCAAATAATCTGCAATCCGCTTTTCCTGATCTGCACTCACATCCTTATAATTTACAAAATTTGTTGCTGCAACAACACATAAGGTAACGGCATCAGCATTTTCAATGGTAAGGAAGTCGTTAGCCACTATCATAGTTCCGCCTTCAGGAATTGCTTTAAGTTGAACTTTGTATCTGATTTTACCTTCAATGCCTAAATAATCTGCCGATTTACCATTTATCATAAGGCCATCCTGACCTGCTTCGTCCATTTTAAAATAATCGGTTGCATAATTTGAATGTGCCTGATTTCTGCATCCACGAAGCTGAGCTTTGAATGAAACAGCGCCGGGTTTATTTGCTGTTATCCGCACCAAAATTACCTGATCAGGTGCCGAAGAAATTACTTCCCTTCGGTATCTTACATTATTTACTGAATATTCGACACCGGTTGCACCCGTATTCAAATCAAGCCATCGTTTATATCCGATAACTTCCTGTTGGTTTTCAAAAAACAGGTGAAGATTGGCGAGAGACTGGTATTTTTGTTGTTCAACGGGATACCCCATTAAATGCCTGCCAAATAATTTATGTGCTTTTATGGGTTGCCCCTCGAATATTAATTTTTGAATTTCAGGTAAAACCAGAGCGCCACCTTCAACAACGGTTGAATAAGGACCACCAGACCAGTATGTTTCTTCATTCAGCTGTATTCGCTCCTCATCGTATTTCCCAAAAACCATAGCTCCCAATCTTCCGTTTCCAACCGGCAGCGCATCCTCCCATTCTTTAGCCGGAGTATCGTACCATAAAAGAGTCGCGGGTTCAAAATCCTTTTTTTCAATTTGAGTGTAAAGGTCTGTTTCCTGAGCCCTTGCATTTACCAAACTACCTGATATTAAAAGTATAGCGAGAATTAGTCTGTTCATTACGTTGATTTTAATTCATAATAAATATCTCAGTTTTATAGTTTTATCCAGTGTAAAACGGAAATCATTTTTCGTGTTGAGTAATATTTTTGGATGCTAAATTTGACAATCAATGTTCTGACTACCTTCTCGTTTTGCATTTAAAATCATTTTTTTCGCTCTTAAAAGTAAAAATATTTTACATGAAGTAGCCTTCTTCACATGCAACTGTATCAAATCTCTAATCACTTTGGAGTTTGTTCCCCGAAGTTCTGCTTCGAATTATAAAACTGAATTCCATGTGATAATTCGTCAGCTATTCTGCGAGGTAGTTCATTTTATTTCATTCTTAAATCTGAATTTTAATGTAATCAAAGAAAATTTACTGTCAAAACAGGTTGCAACTTTCAACTGTCTGGGGAGCCACACAGGATAAGAGGTCATTTTCGACCTCTTATCCTGTGCCCGGATTTTTGAAAACCGTGCTGGTATTGAGCAAAACCTTGTGCCGGAGTTGTAAACTCAAAAGTTGCAACTTTTCCTTTTTCCAAAAACTATAATAAATCGGAAATACTATATAATTAGTAAAGTCTTTTGAATTGCGATTTTCAAATCATCCTGAATTGCGACTTTTTCAGCATAAACACTCCATTTGGATACAATTTCAACGATTTGGTCAATTATCTGTTCTGATTTTTTAATATTCATGTTTTTTGCTACAGAAATGAGGTCTGCACGGGTAATATCTTTACGTTTTCCATTAATGCTTAATGAATGCTGACTTACCCAATTACTGTCAGGACGATAGGAATGACAAACATCAAAAGCTGGTGCCAGTTTCCATTGTCCTGTTTTATCCATTATAAAAGCAAAATTTTTTGTGTGGTCATCACAATTTCTTGCGACAACGTTAAATACCATTCTTCTGTATAGTTGTTCAGCATCGCTATAGGGTAATAACAAACTGCGCATGGTTTCAAATAATTGCTCATAGCTGTATCCGATTATATTGTTGAAATCATAGTGAGCCATGGCACAAAAACTTTGAACATGAATTTTGCCTTTCCCGTGCTCCCTGTCGAATCTTTGAGTCATAAAATGAGCTCTACCATTTTCTTCAAATAGTTGACATTCTGTCATCTGAATTCCAGCATCTTTGGCCATAAGATGATAAGCCATTTCAACTCTGCCATAGCCATAAGATGTTCCTAATTGCTGGTCAGTTACACCATCGAATTTTAATATCCAATGTGAAAATCCCTTTGGTGAATCTGTTTGTCCGGAACGAACTTGCTTTGTAACCGGATTATATGCTATAACTGCTTTTGCTCTGGCACCTCCCGCCGAAGTACCGATTTTCAGGATATCCATCAGTGCCTTTTCCTCATTGGCCGATAGTTTGGTATTAAAATCTTGCCTGCCGGAAAGTATTTCCTGGGCAATATAAACCAGACTGTCTATCTCGATTTTAGTCGAAACGTTTGTTGCTTTAGGTTCAACGGGTTCAAACTCCAGTGCACCCATACCTCTTTTCCCTATAAAACACAACAATTCAACTGGATTTAAACTATTTGCGGGACGACCATTTCGGGCTAGCCAAACATTTATTAATGCGCTACCATATTTGTCAGGTAAAACATCAGCCAAAAGACCCGGCAATCCCCTGAATGTTTGGTTGTCCCTCAATTCAGAAAATGAGAAAACACGGCCTGTTGCTCCATTTATGGGCATTTTTAGTGGTGCAATATCCCATTTTTTTGAAATGAATGATGGAGCAAATTCAAAAAGACCAATTCTTCTCTCAATGTCCCACGCAACTGCGCCAACCCGCGTATTCCATAAATTTATAAATGCAGTTGTAATCATTACCAATTACTTTTAGGTTTGTTTGGCGTTGCTTTTTTACTGGCTCTTTGTCTTTTTTCCATTTCTATTTTAGCCAATTGCAAAGGACTTATTTCCTGTTTTACTTCAAATGCTTCCAATAAATGAAGTTGCTCCAGGGCCCTTAAAACCTGGATAAAAGAGAGCAAAGTGCTGCCATTTCCCTTTTCTATCTGTACCAATGTTGACCTGTTGATCCCCGCAAAATCAGAAATTTCCTGTTGAGTTTTGTTTCTGTTTAATCGGGTTTTTTGAATGAAATTTCCCAAAATTTCCAAAATTGCCGGATCACTCATTCCATACCAGTATCGTGCATCCCTTTCCATGTTTTGATATTTATTGTTGATAAAATACACCACTAATATATTGTAATTATTTTAATGTAGTAAATATACAACATTTATATTTATAATTAATGTTGATAAAATCCACCGCTATTATTATAATATGCATTTAATGATGATAATAAGCAGCAAATTAAACACAATTAGTTTAATTATTTAAAGAATTAATGTAATTTATTGAGAATAATTTGTTAAATATATCCATCTGATAGACACACCAAAATCCAGAAAACCTATTAAAAATTTATTCTCCATTTATAAAGTGTTCGATGCACTGGTTGATGTGTGAATTATGTAATTTTTTAATGGAAATGTGTAAAGACTTTGCTTAACCTGTTATGTACCTTTATCTGTAATTGTCTTAAATAATTTAACGCATGAAAAAATTAAATGAATGGTTGACAGTAGCTGTAATGCTTTTTTCCATGGCCATGTTTAACGGATGCAGTACTTATCGCCAGGGAACTTACGAATCACAAACCAGCTATGAATATCCGCAATGGGGTCCAACGTATTCTAACGGAACACGCTATTATTATTTACCCGACATCGAAAGCTATTACGATGCATACACCCAGGAATTTATTTTCCTGAACCATGCACAATGGATATATTCACCTTATCTCCCTTCGATCTATCCGGACTTTAATCTGAATAATTCATTTGTAGTTCTGGTCAATTCGAATATTTACCAACCCTGGATGCATCACCAGTATTACGTTTCACATTTTCCAAGGTATTACTATCGCGATTATTACGATCGCAGTAATTTCCCTTATGTAAGAGGATACAACGAAAACAGTAGTAGCGCTATTTACTGGTCGGAAAATGAAAGGGAGAGGGCACGAAGCTGGAATGATGATAATCTGAGAACCGGCCGGCAGTTCAAATATTCGAAAGAAGATCGTCAGCAACAAAAATACATGAATAATTCTGGTCCTAACAGACGTTCCACGGACTACAGGTATGACAACGACGATTCACGGAACAATCCGGTCAATAATATCAATCAGACAGAAAATCCAGTTAACAGTCGTGTAAACAAACAACCACAAAACGACATTAACAACGCAACTTCTCCTGAACGCACTGGTAATTCAGCACGTCCGCAACCGGCCAATACTCCGGAGAAGAGAAGAACGACCAACACAAACTATTATGGCGTACCCATTGGTCAGCCAGTGAAGGTGGATCGTCAAATGCGAATTCAAAATACCACCGGAACTACAGGGAGGAGCAACAGTAACACTGATAGCCAAAGAAATGGCAGTGGAAACAAAACTGATCAGAATAAACCAGGTCGGAGGTAAAAAAGACTTAATAGTTAACTTTCAAAAATAGTGATTTCATAAAAATCGATGATCACCCAAAAAACTTGAGATTCAAATATCTGATATATCCTTTTTGATTAATTTTAGCAAAAAAGTGATGCTGGAAATCCGTTAAGTTTAAATTTCCGGTTCTGATACTTAAAATGCATTTTTTAAAATCGTTGCTGAATTGGTAAGTTAACAATTAAATATTTTGAATATGGGAATTTTAATTTTTCTGGGAATAGGAATTGTACTTGTATTTTGGCTTATTGGATTGTACAACAGATTAGTTCGCTTGCGAAACACACGCGAAAATGCTTTTCACGATATTGATGTTCAGCTTCGCCAGCGTCATGATTTAATTCCTCAACTTGTAGAAACAGTAAAAGGTTATGCAACACACGAAAAGGAAGTGTTGCTGAAAGTTACTGAAGCGCGTACGGCTGCGATGAGTGCCGGCACCATTGATCAGAAAATTGAAGCTGAAGGTAAACTGACATCAGCTTTACAAGGATTAAGGATTCAGTTGGAGGCTTATCCCGAACTGAAAGCCAATCAGAATTTTCTTCAACTTCAGGAAGAGCTGAGCGACATTGAAAACAAACTGGCTGCTGCACGCAGGTATTTCAACGCGGCTACCACCGAATACAATACTGGCGTGGAAACTTTTCCGGCAAATATCATCGCCGGAATGTTTGGATTTAAACGCGAAAGTATGTTCGATTTGGGCGATGTACGTCGCAAAGAAATGGAAGAACCACCCAAAATTAACTTCTAAAATTGATGCAGTACGTTGGTATTCAAAAACAAATCAGAAGGAATAATTTCAATTCTGTCCTTTTGCTGGTTGCTTTTCCTTTGATTTTGCTCGCCATGGTTTATGCGTTGCTTTGGTTTTCTGCCTCACAGGAATATGGTGAGATGGCGACAAACCAGAAATTTATTTTAATCACCCCGGTGGTATTAATTGCTACCATACTTTGGTTCTTAATCGCCTGGTTGTTTCATACTTCCATAATAAAAAAGGCAACCGGATCGCATTCACTCGAACGGACAGAAAACAAACGAGTTTACAACCTGGTTGAAAATCTCTGTATTTCCAGAGGAATGAAAATCCCAAAAATATATGTGATTGAAGATAGCTCGCTAAATGCTTTTGCCAGCGGAATCAGCGATAGGAGTTATGCCATATCATTATCGAGGGGAATAATTGACAAGCTGACTGATGCAGAACTTGAAGGAGTTATTGCACATGAATTGAGTCATATCCGAAACCGCGACGTCAGGTTGCTGATAATTTCGGTAATATTTGTAGGAATTTTTGCTTTTTTGGCCGAAATGGTGTTTCGCAGTTTATATTTTTCGGGCAGAAGCAGGGACGGGAAAAGCAATGCACCAATGATTTTAATAGCAATTGTAGTTACTTCGGTTGCTTACCTGATTTCTGTTTTGTTACGGTTTGGAATTTCGCGATCGCGCGAATTTATGGCCGATGCCGGTGCTGCCGAACTTACGCGTAATCCGCAGGCGCTGGCTTCGGCGCTGCGTAAAATCAGTACAGATCCCTTAATTGAAGCTGTTCAAAACCGCGATATTGCTCAAATGTTTATTGATAATCCAAAGCCATCGAATCACAAATTTTCGTGGGACAATCTTTTTTCAACTCACCCGCCCATTGAAAAGCGAATCGAATTACTTGAACAGTTCATTTAAAATAATCCCAAAAAAACAGCTTTCGCTGTAAATACACAACGAAGGCTGCAAAACATTAAAACCTTACGGTTTTAAGAAACAAAATAGTCTGAAAACAAAATTTTGTTACCTGCGTCCAGAGCTCCTCGATGAAGAACTTCCGGAACTGCTTTCTGAACTCCTTGAACTTACGTCTGTTCTTGACTGGTTACCCGAGTTACCTGAACTTACAGCCGATCTTGACTGACCGGAAGAACTTCTGGAACTTACCGCCGATTTGGTTTGGCTTTGGCCCGAAGAACTTCCCGAACTTACTGATCGTGGAGCTTCCTGAGTCCTGGAATTATTCCTGTTGGAAACATTCGCTGAAGATCGCGGAGCATTGCCATTATTCTGCCTAACCGAAGAACTTTTTTCCATCCTGTAGTTTTCTACTTCAGCAGATTTACGCGAGGTATTGGTTTCCCGGGCAGGGTTGGAACTTCCGGCAAACCTGGTGGAAGCATTTCTTTCAACTTTGCGTGAAATATCAATTGCCCTTCCGGCAGAATTTTTTTCGACATTCCTGCTGTTTGCAACTGTTGTTGACTTGCGGGAGTTTTCAGTTCCCTGGTTTACCGAAGTACCTGGAGCTGTTCTTCTGGAACCATTTGTCGCCGAAGATCTTTCAACACCTGAGCGGTTACTTTCTATTGACCTGCTTTGGGCAGATGTAGAATTGTTTACCCTACGACCATCAATTGAAACGTTATCACGGGTTCTTGCATTATGTCCTGAATTCGTTCTGGCATAAAGTGCTTCACCATCTTTCCTAAGATCGGGGCGCGAGTAAGTAGTATTATAATGTCCTGATTTAATTCTGTAATTAACTCTGGAAGAATAAGACCTGATGTTGTTGTAGTAAAAGTTGTTGTAATTGTTGCAGCGATTATAGTTCCAACTGCGGTAATGCCCGTAATAATGGTTGTGGTAGTTGTAGTGATAGCCGTAATAGGTGTGCCAGTAAAACGGACGCCACGGATTCCAGTAAGATGGATAATAGTCCCAGTACCACGAAGAATGCCATGAAACATAGGTAGGAAGATAAATGTATCTCACAACCGGCCAGGCAGCCACTTCGTAGGTTGTAGTTCTTACCACTGCAACATTGTTGTTGTTGCCGGAGTTTCCGATATAACCCGGATTTGGAGTTTCACCGCTATCAGCATAAATGGGTTCAATAATATAATTTTTCCCATATAAGGCTTCGTCGCCAACAAGCTGAACCTGAACTGATCCATCCCTTAAACGCTGAACGGTAAACACAGCCACATCCTGATTTTCATCTTTATTAAGTGCTGCACGCAATACGATGGAATGAGTATCACCATCAACGTAGTCAATCACCATGATATAATCAATATAATTGTCGCCGTTCAAATCAAGGTTGTTTATCCTTGAGTTTTCGTCATTCAGGTTTTTTTCAAAACTTTCAAGGGTTTCTGATTCCTGGAAAAGTTTCATTGTTGCATAAAGATTGAGATTATCGCCCGGCAAGCCCAAATATTCTGCCGGATATTCCTTTGCTCCCACCATGCTCCAGGCTGTTGCCAAAAACGCGAGGGTTGTTGTGATTAATAACTTTTTCATGTCTTCAAATTTTTAGAAGAACTGTCTCTTCACAGTTGTAATTACAAAACCCGTACCATTAAAATTTTGCGTTGATCACTTTCGTCATATTTCACAGGTTTGAAATTGACATCTTGCCATTAGAAATGAAAGTGAAAAGTTGCAACATCCAACAATAATTGGATGAAAACTTTAAATTTCGGGGTTTCAAATTTTATTTTCTGAAACTCACATGCAATACATTTGGGTTGAGCAAGTTCAATTCAAAAGAAAAATTTCAGAAAATGTATCAGCAGGTATAAAAATTTTTGTTTTTAAACAGAAAATTAGCCGTTTATTTTGATCTTTATCCGATTACCGATGATCTGATAATTTCAATTGTCTGTTTTTTTATAATATTTAATTAATTTATTAGCTATGAAATACTTACTCTTTATTTACATTCTGCTTTTCTGTTCAAACGGCATTATTCAGGCACAGCCAAAAAGCCAGTCAGAAGATGTGGAAATAACAATTAAAAAAGGAAAAACAGAAGTACTTTTAAAAGAAAACGGACAACTTCAGGTTAATATTTCCACGGAGGAGGTCGAAAAAATTAAGTCAAAAGGATTTGTAAGTTACAGCGATTTTGGTGCAAAAGGCGATGGTAAAACCGATGATATGCCTGCCATTGCAGCCACCCATGCTTTTGCCAATGTGCAGAGTCTTGCAGTGAAAGCAGTCGATGACGCTACCTATTATATCAGTGGGAAAAGCCGAACGGCGGAAGTACGCACCAATACCGATTTTGGAAAGGCGAAGTTTATTATTGACGACTCAGAAGTTGAAAACCGGAATTCTCATGTTTTTCTGATCAGCTCCGGACAGTTGTCATTTAAACCTGATGGAATTACTTCTTTGAAACGAAACCAGGAAAAAATAGATGTGTCTTTTCCGGGAACTTGTATTCTCACGGTTACCAATTCAAATATCAAACGTTACATCCGTTTCGGACCAAATCAGAATAATGGTTCGGCACAAACCGATATTTTTATTGTCGATAAAAACGGAAATGTGGATATGAATGCCCCGATTATCTGGGATTTCGATCAAATCACCGAAATCACAGCTCTTCCAATTGACGAAACAACACTCACCATCACAGGCGGACGTTTCACTACAATCGCGAACAAAGCCGAATCGAAATATACTTACTACAGCCGTGGAATTGCTGTCAGACGATCGAATGTAACAATAGATGGTTTGGAGCACCGCGTTACCGGTGAAGGTGAGCATGGTGCACCATACGGCGGTTTCATCAATATTGGTGATTGCGCTAATGTGACAGTAAAGAATACAGTACTTACCGGACACAAAATGTACCAGACAATTGGCGCTGCCGGAGTTACGGTTTCAATGGGCAGTTACGATCTTTCGGTAAACCGGGCGCTCAACATTTCGTTTCTAAACTGCAGCCAGACAAACGATATCAATGATAGCCGTTTCTGGGGAATTCTGGGTTCAAATTACTGCAAAAACCTGGTTTACGATGGTTGTGTTTTTTCAAGATTCGATGCTCACATGGGTGTTGCCAATGCCACAATACGAAATTCAACATTGGGACACATGGGAATCAATGCAATTGGAAGCGGGATATTTACTGTTGAGAACTGCACTATTCGCGGAAGAACCCTCGTTAATCTGCGATCGGATTACGGCAGCACATGGCAGGGAGAATTCATCATCCGCAACTGCGCTTTTGTGCCGGCCGGGGGAAAACCGGTCAGCGCCAGCCTGATTGGAGGTTCTTATTCGGGGCAACATAATTTTGGGTACACATGTTATATGCCTGAACGAATCATCATTGAAAATCTTAAAATCGACGACTCCAATCATCCGGAGGATTATAAGGGTACCGCAATTTTCTCAAATTTTAATCCTGATATGACTGATGATACTTACAAGGAGAAGTATCCATATGTCAAAACCAGGGAAGTCGTACTCCGGAACGTTACCACAGTAAGCGGAAAAACGCTTAGAATCAGTGATAATCCATACATGTTCAGGGATGTAAAAATAACAAATGAGTGACATTGGAATTTAGGGAACAATAAAAATCATCAGTATCCTGAATTAGTTACAAATAGGGGAAATCTGAAGTAGAATATTGATTTTCTGAAGGGTAAAAACCTGCAATGCGAAACTGTTGTAGTAAAAAGATGTTAGCTTTGGGTCGTCAGCAATTAATATGTTGTTGATGAAAAACTGAAAAAATTTGAGGTTAAAAAAAACTAATCGATTTTGATTTTGATGAATGGAAATAATAGCTCTGTTAATTTTCGTAATTGTAAACCGGAAATAAACTTTTTGATGAAATTCAGATTCGGGGTTAAGCAATGTTCTGGAATTCAAAGATCTTTCCGTTACGCGTTTATGTTTCTGTTAATAATACTGTCAGTGCTTATATTATCCTGTAAAACCGATCCGCATGATTCGGATTGGGTAGATGGAGACCCATTAACCATCAGTCAATACCTTGAAAAAAACCAGGAGGAATATTCAAAATTCTACAGGTTACTAACTGAAGGGAAGTTGTTGGGTACACTATATGCCTATAATCCTTATGGTGAGGATTATACTCTTTTTTTACCCACCGATGAAGCCATTGATAAATTCATCCTGCAGAATCAGGAGTATGGAAATTTTGAAGATTTGGTAAAGGACACAAGCTTTATTAAAATGCTTACCCGATACCACACAGTTAACAGAAAGATGAATACAGATGAATTTCCGGATGGAGCTTTAATAGACAAAACTCTTTCAGGAGACAGGCTGGTAATTGGAATTTTCACGGAAGGGAATAATCAGCTTTTCAAAGTAAATAATTTGGTTCCAATTGTCAAATCAAACCTGAAAATGACCAATGGTTACATCCACGTAATTTCAGAGGTACTGGAACAGGCAGAGATATCGGGTTATGACTGGCTTCAGCAACAGAAAGATTATTCAATTCTGGCGCAGGCGGTCAAACTTTCAGGAATTAAAAGCAGGTTGTGGTGGGAAAAATATACCATAATAGCTGAGCATGACAGTGTTTATCGCCGAAACGGTATTAATACGGTGGAAGACCTGATTGCCCGTATCGCAACTCCGGGGATGCAACTTACAAACAGAAGTAACGCTTTTCATCTGTTCGCAGCATATCATTTTGTTGGTGGGGAGTATTATCTGAATGATTTTTCATGGGGAAATAAAAAATATACTACGCTGGCTACCGGTAATTCATTGGCGATTGATGTTGGGACTAAGATAAAAATCAATTCTGGTGTAGATACCTATAGTTATACTAATCCAAATACCGGAGAAACAATGTTAATCGACTACATTCGTCTCGTTTGGGAGAATTGCAATATTATGACAAGAACAGGCGCAATTCATTCAATTACAGATTTGTTGTTTTATGAACCATTTCCTGAGAAGTAATTGTTGTAATAGTACTTTCCATTTACCAAGCTTGCTTAATAACTTACCTCATTTTGTAAAATTGAACCAGTATCCGACAGTCAACGTTTTTCCATTGTCAGCAGGTTCATCAAGCGGAACAGGAGAGCAGGTAACTGTAATATCCGATTTGTAGCCTTTTGTGCAGGGGTAAGGCCCCTGGATAGTATTACTGGTATGATTCCAGGTGATGTTATATCCCCCCAGAGTTCGAATAATTTCCTTGCCATTTACATTGGAAACCGAAACACCAACCTGGTTGAGTATCCAGTTTTTAAGGGTGCTGCTTCCTACATTTTCAAACTGGTGCTTTAACTTGTTATAAACCTGGAAATTGTAAATGTCATTATCAATATCAATCCAATTGATCATTAACGTGGAATCGCCCATCAACGCATAATCAGGAATTGGGAAAAAGAGCAATTTACCCGTATGATTGGCAATGGCTTCGTAAGCACCGGAGTACAACATTGCCCGCCTGAAAATAGAATAGTTTGGCCGGCAAAATACAGGCCCGGTAACACTTGTAAATACCCTGTCGGGATTATAAGTATTAAGACCAATGAAGGTACAATTGCTGCCAAATTCTTTTCTGATTATACCTTCCTCTTTCTGATGATATCTGTTCCCTTCCTTAAAAATTTCCTTGTATTGATTTGTTGAGGGGTATATTGGCGAAGACTTAAAATTTTGTGAAATAATGATATCAACAATATCCTGTGGGAGTGTTTTAAGATTAGCCCAATGAGGAAATCCTGATTTTGCGGTTAAAGTGCCATCAATAAATTCGCTGAAGGCGTCATCTGTTGGAATAAACATCCCATTGTGTCTCAGCAGGGTTTGATTTAAATTATAGATACGTTCACTGTGAAGATCAAATGCCAGATTGGTGTAATTTAAATCCCACAATGTATCAACTACGCCGCCAAGTCTTACTTCGGGCTGATTAAAAGTGGCAGTTTTGTTTGCTTCAAATTCGGGATAATACCAACAAACCATTTCCATAAAGAGTTTGTAGGATTCGCCAGGCATTTCTATTTCAAGAAGTTCCCTGGCGTTCAGCATGGGGCTCACAACCTTATCGATGATATGTACAAATCCGTTTTCGGCTAAAATATCTGAAGTGAGTATTTTTGCTCCGGCATAATACACGTTTCCCGGTTCAAATGCCCTGTCAAAATAAAAACGGAAATCTGCTGAAGTTATACCATTTACTTTCAAATACTCATCATAAAAAATGGGTACGTATTTTCTTGACTGAACATATACCCGTTTATAACCGTCAGAAGCTGTAGAATCCATCACAATCATTTCCTTTTTTTTAGCCCTTTTAATCCAGTATTTTTCGACTGGATTTCTCAACATTGTTTCGCGTTTAAAAGCCAATGGATTTGAATTTGCATCTTCTCCGGTACTCCATCCATTTACACCCAGACTTTTCAACTGCTCAAGCGACCATGGATTCTGAATAATATGGAATTCAGTGATTTTTACAAGTTGTTCCAATGGTATATCCGAAAGGCTGGAATATTTATTTTCTGCCAGAAATTGTTTCATCGCGTCATCGGTTGGTGCGAAAACGCTCCAGCTACCCGAAACATCAAGAATTTTGTCTAACCCGCTAAGCCTCAAACACTCGGTAAATAGGGTAAGATTCTCCTGAACCGAAACCGTAGTGTATAGTTTTCCGGGAAGCCAGTCGGGTCTTTTATACATATCTTGATCTGACAACTTCTCGCAAGCTGTTAAGATGCTGAAAAGAATTATCAGGAAAAGGATGTTTGTTTTCTGTTTTCTCATTGTTTTATACACAACCAAATTGAATTTTCCTTGAAAAAGCAAAACTAAATATAAATCCGGATTTATCGGTTTGCAGGTATTTATTCGTAATTAAACTGAATAATGTCAAAACTGATACAGGAATCAGAAGCACAGAAAACCCGGTTTTTCATGGCACAATTCAAAAAAAAGTAATTTTTTGATTTCAATTTGCGGTACAATTCTCCTTTTGGTCGGTAAAAACAGGCAGATCTTCTATTTCATTTTACAAAGCAGCATTTTGCATTTAGCTTTGAATCAAATTAAAAAATACAATTATGAAAACAACAGTAAAACAAATCGCAACAGGAACATTTATCGCTCTCATATTATTAGTAGTAAATGTTAAAGCAGAAGGAACTGAAAAAACATTTTCAATTTATGAAAGCATTGAAACAACTATTCAACTGGAAAACTGGATGACTGATGAAACAATTTGGGGAACCAATTTTAACAACATTGAAGAATTTTATCAGGAAACAGAAACCGGTATTGAACTGGAAAACTGGATGACAAATTCAGAAACCTGGAATCTTGATTTCAATTATTTTGAAGAAAAAGAGACCGGATTGGAACTTGAAAGCTGGATGACTAATGCGGAAACATGGAATGCATACGACTTGAATAAAGATGCAGTTTTAACAATCGAAAGTTGGATGCTCGACAGCAACATTTGGAAATAGCGGAAATAGCATAAGTTTAGTTTGATTAACAGGTTCAACTGTGAGGAGAACCAAAGAGGCCGGGAGTAATACCGGCCTTTTTTATTTACGGTTAATTTTAACTCACAAAACATAAGCAAGACCAATATTCCAGTTAAAACCCGGAAATGGTTCAATATTGCTGGTAATTGCCTGAATACCCTGAAAATAAAGTAAAAGCGGAATTTTTTTCACGGCAGCCGACGCTTTTGGAACAATAAACAAACCATCGTTTTCGCCGGTGTAATTAATGTAAAAAAGCTGGACACCAGCAGAAAGCAATATATTTTTAGCCACAACAATTTCAGAGCGCTCACCGGTTACACTTAAAAAATTACCTGTAATTGTTCCGGGTTCCTGACCACGATCGTTCCACCAGGCAACCTGAAGCGTGTTTTTGGGTTTGAAAGTATAATTGGCTTCAAGGGCAAAAGTAAAGTATCGCTGACCCTGCAAAATGGTTTCGTCGGGAAGTTTGTATTCGCTGAAAAACGTACTGTAATTAAATCCTGTCCTCATTTCAAAAATGGGTCGTTTTATAAATTTATAATGTAACCAGTTGTCGAGAAACCAGGGTTTCAGGTCGAGACCATATCCCAAAACCGGATCATAACTAAACCGGCCTTTGGCAATTGAAACCGAAGTGATAAAAGCCGGATCGCCCAGCGTAAATGCCGGAACGGAGGCAATCCCGTTGCTGTTGACACTGAAACTTGCGCTGGCGGTTAGTTTTTTGGAATTTACTGAATCGGCTGGCTGACTGAAAACGGAAATTGTGGTTATTATTAAAATCAGGAAAAAGGTTAATCTCATTTTATGTAGTTAAAAGTAAGTTAATTTCTGCGTCCTAATGAAAACTTCAATTAATCAGTATCGGTTTAAAGGGGCAAAAATATAAATCAAAACCGTACAAAAAAATGTACTCCGGCGGTAATTGTGGTGCTTGTGTGGTATCCGTCAATGTCATTGGCACTCAGAAAGCCCATTCCCAGGTCGAAATTTATTCCTGTGGTAGCTGAAAAATTTACTGTTCTACCAATTCTTGGATAGGTCATTATTTTCTCAAACGAATCGTAACCCAAAGCAAAAAGCGTGGAAGATATTCCGCCCAAAACATAAAAAGTCCGTTGGCTGGTATATTTTGATTCCTTTCCAAAATGATAGTACAACTCGGCACCGGTTAGCCAAAATGGTGAAACTCCGGGTGCATATCCCTGGCACAAACCAACCTGAAAGTTATTGCCAAATTTCAGTTTTGTACTCAACCCTTCCATAAATCCAGCTCCGAAATCTGCTTCAATTTTGTTTTGTGAGGATACGTGCAAACCAGTAAACACAAGAAAAGTAAAGGAAAGTATCAGTTTTTTCATGAGATAATTTTTATCCGTTATAAAAATCCTTGATATTATGAAATAGCCCGAAAATCAATCGGTTATTTCCCGTAACTGGCCACAATGGAGTAATTCATTCCTCCCTGAACAGTGACAAAAGCATATTCGGAACCTTTTACTTTTTTGATGGTAAATGGAGTTGCTGTACCATTTTTAACCACTTCCTTAATTTTATCTCCGGCGTAACTGGCTGGCAGTATAAATGTAAGGCCGTTACTATGTTTTAATTTAGAGTTTAAAGTGAATGATAACATGTTGTCCGACCAGCTAATTTCTGTAAATGAGGCTTCATCTTTCATTTTAATAAAATCGAGGAGTTTTGTGGCAGTCCACACCGGAACATTTTTGCTGTTGGCATATTCCAGCATTTTCAGCAATGGTTCTTTCGAAAAATAATATTCATCGTTGTGCGATTTAATGCTGACAAACGAATAAATCTCGTCGTTTAAACTTCGGTCAACCAAGCCTTTAAAACAGTTATAAAAACCTTCAGGATCATGGAGTTCATTGTACTGCTGGTCGTAAACTGCGTTAAAATGCTGGTAAACATTAATCGTTTCACCTTTTGCGTTTGCATATTTCATAACCAACCCGCTACCGGTAAAATTTCCCTGATTTAACCCGGGTGTGCCCAGATAATTCTCGCCTTGATTTGAATTTATATCAAAGTGGGCATAATTTGCATCGAGTTCAATTCCGTTCTTTTCTTCGAGCATGGCCTGTGCCCCAAAATCGGGTATGCCGGTTGCATCTTCCCCGCACCAGACAAACCAATGGTTTACGTTAGTGCGAACCGGAAGTTGATACTTGGTTTTAATCTCATTTATTTTGATTCCAAGCATGTTGTCCATGTTATTCCATTTTGGATGATTTGCTTCCCATGTATCGTCCGGATGGCCTGCAATTTCATGTCCTTTTGCCGTCCACTTATCAACCCATGTTTTGGAAACTTTGTTTACTTCCAGAATGTAAAGTGTCATTTTTGCACCCATCGAATCGACATCGCGAAATTGAGGCTCAAAATCTGCTTCGCCCCTGTATTCACCATCATTAGTCAGTGTTGCAACACATTTTAATGTATCGGGGAAATACCAGAAACGCGGGAATGGTTTTTTGGATTCGCTTAATTTTTCGATACATTTTGACAACAAAGCCATTTGCTGATCAGCCTGGTTGAATGTGTTTTTTGATGTGTCAACCCAACCATCGGTAAATAAATCCAATCCCCTGAGGCCGGGAATTCCATCTTTTTCCATACCGGCAAATTCAGGATTTCCCTGTCGTGTATAAACAATACTTTTGGGCAGATTGTACAAAAAAGCCACGGTTTTTCCTTTTCCAAAATCGTTGCTCACTACAACAGGAAAACCAGTTGCTGAGTCCTGATCTGAATATAAATCCGCAATGATATTCGCACTGTTTAAATCATATTTATCAGCACTGCCATGAAACTGCATCGTTGCAGCAGGAAGTCCTTTTCCATGTTCGGCATTAGAATTTATACCGATGTAGCCTTCGTTTATAATTCCCTCAACTGTTGTAATACCAAACAATTCCTTAAGTTTCCTGTCGGGTCGAAAAGCAATAAGATTGCCGCCATTTTCGACATAATTTATCAGTAATTCCTTTTCTGACGTATCAATGTTTGTTTCGGCAAGGATTACCAAATCAAACTTTTCGAGGTAAGCTTTTGAAATTTTTTTGTCAGAAAGAGAATCGAGCTGAAATTCATTAAACCCTTCAGTTTTGAGAATTTCTGCTGTATAAGTGCCAAAACCGGCATTGGTAGCCAAAACCAAAATGGGGCTAACTGAAGGTTTTGTGCTGCAACCCCACAAAAAGAAAAGTAAAACAGATATTGGAAAATACAATTTCATAAGTTCCGGTTGTTTATTTTTTGGATGCTGTTTGTGCCTCATCAGCTACTTTCAAATAATAATCCTTCGCTTTTTTATACCTGCCATGAACCACATCCAAATTGTGAGTGAAATACTGGTTCCATTCTTGTCCGGGAGAAGTTTTTTCAATCAGGTTATCGATATATTTCACAAAGAACATCGCATCTTCGGCGCTTGCCCTGACAGGTTTTTTATTTACGGTTACATAAACCGGTGCAGTGTGTGTCTGGTGACCATTTTTGTCCATTCGGCGGGCACACAGCCAGCCACTTTTTGTAAATTTCTGATTCGATTTCAATACAATTGGTTCGCCGGGTTTGGCAGTTGCTTGTTGTGCCGCAACAACTTTTCCATTATAAACCAGTTCGAGTGTTCCCGTCAAAGGTTTTATGGTGGTCCATTTTACCTCAACCGAAACCTCACCTTTTTTCATCAATTTAATTTCGTCGCCGGGTTGGTATTTCCCGTTTACTTTCATGTCGATAAATTCCTCGTGACCATTTCGGGCGACAACTGTTTTACCGTCTCTTATTCCCTCAACCCATTTTCTGTAGGTAAAAGGCTCATCGACCTGAACATAGGTAAGCAAAGTACCCAGTGGCTCGCCGGAATTGCACGGGTAGTCGGTTCCGGCACACAAACCAAGCCTGATGCCGCAGTTAAGTAATTTATAGTAAGCATTTATGGTTGCATCGGCATTGTAATTTCCATAATTGGATGAAATTGAACCATAGACATCTTCAGAGAAAAAGTCAGTAGTTCCCAAAGCTGCTTCTACCGGATATTCAACTGGAATGCAGCAGTTTAAGTTATTTTGAATGGAGTCGTTTAAATATTCGGTGTGGCAAAATCCAACAATTCCATTTTGTTTTCGGCCATATTCAAGAATTTTGTAGGGCGACTCGTCCCAAATCTGGTGAGCCTCATTCATCCCCAGCAAAACAACATGGCCGCCCAGTGCTTTGTGTTCAAATGTTGTTCCGTAAGGATCCCAGTGCCATTCGGCATCATAGTGAATTGTTCTTCCGTGAACCGATAAATGATAATCTTTCCCGTTAACTTTTGGCAAATCTGTTTCGCTTGGTTTTACTTCCGAATCACCCATATCGGCTAAAACTGTAAATACAGCAAGGTCGTTTACCTCCATCATTTCGATAAATTCACTTTCGGGTAGGATTCCCTCAACCGGACCGCCGCAATCGCGGTGAACATGCATATCTCCGGCATACCAGCCGGTTGGTTCAGGTTTTAAACGAGGGATTTTTTCAACCAAAGTAAAAACAGCACCGGCAGGAATTTCAACCGAAAATGAACTATCTGAAACAGGAATGTCATTTAATCTTCGTAAGTCATTCAGACTGTCGGTATAAAAAACTTCCAAAGTTCTCAAATTGGTTAAATTGAGGAGCTTTCCTTTTACAGTGACTGGAGTTTTGTTTTTGTTCAGACCTACTACCACCAACTGCTGATTGGGATTGATAAATGCAGAAACTTCAGGTTTGTCTTTTTCTGTTGTTGCCCAAATTCTTATTGCACCCGGCTCAATAAACCTGAAAAGTTGTGCGAATTCATAAAATTGCTTGCGTGGTTTCCAGGTCTGGTTTTCGGCGTTAAATGCAATCAGTGGTTTACCTTCTTTTTCGCCAAACCAAAAAACCCAGTCGTTGGGTGGAACGCTGCCAAAGTTATTTCGCCGGGCATGCTGGTAAACACAATCAAACCCGTCCCAGAAAATAAATGATGTTGGATTATCGTCGATTTGGCCAAAAATATTGGCAATACCTGCCGTTTCCGTTACCCAGTATTTCTTGTTTGTATTTGCAGGTTGACTCACTATTTTCAGGTAATTATCAGCGTTATTGCCATAATCGTGTACTCCCCAACAGGCCAGCTTGCCCATTAAGTAATCGTCTTTTACCATTTCGGTCAAACATTCGCGGAATAAGCGGTCGCCACCGGAATCGGGCACCACAAAACGAATATCGCTCATACCGATTCCATCCAGTTTTCTGGCGAGTTTATGTAATATTCGGTTAAACTGAATTGCATCGGGAATATTTGGTCCTTCAACAATTCCATTGGGATGATCTTTACTTTTTGAAGAACCAATTATATCGGTTTCATTGATGGGAGATACAAGTGCAAACTGGATTTTGGCCTTATTGCGCGCATAAAAAAGCATGGCAGCTATTGATTCTACAAATTCATCTTCCATCGCTGGAAGTATAATGTGAGTTGTATCGCCCATCCAACTATCTTTTGACTCAGGTTTAGCTAAAGGTTTCGAAGCCGGCGGAGCACCCATCAAACTAATTACCAGGTTGTTTGTAATTCCCTTTTTGTTCAGGTAACTTAATGTATTCCAGATTCCCTGAAACTTGTTTGTTGTAAAAATACTGTCGTAATAGCTCCAGTTAAAGGTATTTGGATCGTTGTTATCGTTGGTTGTTTCCCAGTCAATCTCTTCAATTACTGCTCGAAAGATGGTTGCATGGAGCTCGTCGCAAAGCAGATCGATGGCAGGTTTCACAATATCCGTGCTCCCGTATTCACCATTTAACCACCACACGGTGTTGATATTGACTCCAAAACCATCCATTTTCTGATATTTTACAGAACCGTCAATTTGAATAGAATACGTTTTGTCGGTGGTTACATTCTGTCCAAAAGAATTACCGGTTATTAAAGAAAAAATGAATGAAAAAAGGGTTGTTATGATTACATGACCGGTTAGGTTTTTCATAGTATTTTGTTTTAAATCAGAGACATATTGAATTTGGCTTTTCTATTTTTCAATAATTACTTTTCCTGCACTGGCTCGTTTTATTGCCACGGCATAATCTCCGTTTCCAAGGTTTTTCAGTGTAAAACCTTCTTTTTCCAACTTTTTGGTTAAAGGTATTTTATTTCCGTTTAAAGTTATAACTGAAGGTTTGAAAGCCAGACGTAAATACTCGGTATCATTGGTTTTTGTAGCTGTGTAAACAACTTTTTGAATGCCATATTCAACATTTTTCAGAATACCTTCAGAATATAAAATGTGGTTTTCAGCGGCTGGAGCCCACTCGGGAACAGCAGCAAAAACATGGTAAAACATTCGCGGACATTCGCCGTAACAATCAGACCACCACGTAGAAATACCTTTACTTACCGGGCTTTCGAAGGCCATTCCTTCAGAATTGTTGCAATACGTAACCCAATTCAATGCACGATAAGCTTTTTCTTTGTAAGATTCGTCGGCCGAAACAGAATACCATCGGGCACACTCAGCGGCATACCTTGCAGTTTGATAATCCATTTTGTGCATAAACATATCCTGTTCGCCCACAATATTGGCTCCCCACATGGTTGATGGTTCTCTCGGCGCCGACCTGAATACAAAGTAATCTTCAGTCCATTTTATCAGTTTTGGAATATCAGATTTCCACTTCGGGTTCAACTCAGGAAAATCAAACATGCACAGAACCATGTTGCTGGCACTCAGGTTACTTTTGTAAGTATTACTTTTAACATCGGTATCCGAATGTCCATCAGTCCAGTAACCTGTCTTCACCGGGAAATCAAGAATAAAGTTTTTAACCTTGTTACGGGCGTCGCTGTATTTATTTATATCACCCAGCCCGGCTTTAATTAAATTATCAAAAAGCATGTAACATCCTGTCCAGTTTGCACCATATTCAGCAGTAATAGTTCCATCTTTCATTATCACTCGATAAGGCCAGACCGATTTTTCAGCGGTCCCGGTTCTGGCATACGATGCCAAAACGTTTGCTACATCAATGGCAGCATCCAGAAATCTCTTCTCGCCTGTGTAAAGGTACAACCTGAAATAAGTCAACCCCATTTCTCCAGCGTGGTCCACCTGTATTTCATGAGGTTGAAACCGAGAAGCACTTGTAAAACCCTGAAATATAGTGTCTCCCGCGTTGGTGGTTGTATAAGGGAAATTTGGCCAGGCGAATGATCTGGGGCTTGTTCCATAACTTAAACAATAATCAATCATTCCTTTCACAATGGCCATCACACTTGTGTCGCCTGTGTATGCATAATACAAACGGGCATTTTCGAACCAGTTAGGTATTTTTTCACCTACATCATTCATCCATGTATCATAATCCGCAACAGTATTATTTTTAAAGCCGCAATAAAAATAATACTGCGGATAGTTCGACCTCGTTCCGGATCCGGGGCTGTTTGGAACTTTTGTTTTTATAAAATCCCAGCGCAGATTTAAAAAATGGTCATAAGCTTTATCCTGTGGAAAGTACCAGGGAAGTAATTTTCCCTGAATATCAAGAACCACTCTGTGACCACAGAAAAGTGTATCTGATTTTCCTTCGATTTGGGCAAAAACAGGGCCGAATGTGAAAATGAGTGATAAAATCAGGAAGATTATAAAATTCTTTCTTTTCATTTTAGAATTCATAGTTGGTTTAAATGAAACAAGTATTTGATTTATCGTTTAAAAATACGGTTTTTAAATGTTCAAAACTATGGTTTGAAGATGCACATCCAAAAGGGTGAGTCACATATAAACCATATTTAAATCAGATGTACCGAAAACGAAAAATATTATGGTCTTTCGATTTCAGGTATAATTCTTATAAATGAGCAGTAATCATTGTTGAAAGGAAGGTATTTTTATTCCGTATTCCGATATGGAATATTCGTGATTCGCGAATTACGAATTTGTTTGGCAAGGCTTTTTAATTCTTAAAATAATTTTTTGTTAATGGTTTTCGTCGGGGATTTAGTCATCCGATGACTCGAATTCATCGGATGACTTGAGCACACTTTATCCTTCCGCATACCATTTTATCTGCTGCGAAGCTTTCATGATAATGGCTAAAATTACAAACAGTCCGATGCTTCCGGCAAGGAGTGCGTAATCCTGTAACTGCAAAATGGTAAACAGGAACAGATATAATCCGGTTTGCAGCGCTGTTACCCAAATCACCGAATTTACATTTTTCAGAATGGAAAACGCATACCACGAAATCAGCAAAGTAACGGCAACAGCCGAAATCAGGTATGCCATGTTAAAGCCGGTTTGCTCGCCAATGGAAGTAAGCAGCGCGTAAAACATCAGCAATGCAAAGGCCACCAGCGAATACTGAAACGGATGGATTTTTGCTTTACTTTTTAATTCGATAAAAATGAAGACAATAAAGTTAAGCGCGATAAACAGGATGGCATATTTTGCCGAGCGCATCGATTTTTGGTAATGGTCAACCGGAAGGAGGAGTTCAACTCCCAGTTTGGCATCGTGCGTATTGTATTTATTATCAATCCATTGCTGTGGAAAATTACGGTTGAGGTGGGTTACTTGCCAATTGGCTTTAAATCCTTTTGCGGTAACCTCGCGGTTTGCCGGAAGGAAACTTCCGGTAAAACCCGGATCAGCCCAATCCGACTTTATGGAAACTTCAGAAGTTTTTCCCAGCACCTCCACCGACAGGTCTTCCGATCCGTTTAATACCAGTTCTATTTCAAAGTTCATGGGCTGTTTCAGGTCAACAGAATCGGCTTTTACTGTAATCCCCGAAGGAAACAAATCGGTGTCGGCCACACCTGGTTCAACTTTGCATTTCTGACCGTTAATTACCAGTTCGGGTAAATTTTTAATTCCCCGCATATCAGAAACACCAATGGTAAAATAGGCTGCATCCCAGTTGTATTGGGCATTCGGAATGTCCAACTGCGAAACATCGGGCTGTGCAAATGTGCCCTGTAATTTAAGTTTCCCTTCGTAAACAACAACTTTGTAAATCCCGCGTTTACGGGTTTCAGGGTACAAAATCCCATCGGTTTTAAGTGTTTCGGGCAAAAAATGAGCAATTCCGTTTCGTTCTTTGATGCCCTGGTTATTATCGGCAGTTTCGGTAACCTTAAACGGCACATTCAGCACCGGACCGGCAACTACCTGTTTGCCACCCCATTGAGAGTAAAGTTCGTTTTTCACTTTTTCGCTCAGGACTATTCGCTCCTGAATGACGTTCTGGATTAAAAACGATGGGATAAGCAGCAAAATCGCTAAAAATGAGATGATGATCATTTTAACACTGTAACTGTTCATGATCTGTTGAATACCTTTTGTTTCCATATTTTTAATTATTAAAAGTACTTTGAAGTACAAAGTTATTGAATAAAAAAATTATTGATTGTTTATTAATTCTTCAAGTGCCGCCAAATGCTGACGAAACAAATTTTTTCCGTGTTCTGTGGCAGTGTAGGTTGTACTTGGTTTCCGGCCAATAAATTGTTTCGAAACCACAATAATTTCCTGTTGTTCCAAAGCTTTCAGGTGGCTGGCCAGGTTTCCGTCGGTCAAATCAAGCAGTTCTTTCAGCGCGTTGAAATCAAGCGTGTCGTTCAACATAAGTGCCGACATGATTCCGAGCCTGATGCGGCTTTCAAATACTTTTTGCAGGTTTGAAATTGGATTTTTCACCAGAAATTATTTTCGATTTAAATATTTACTATTTTCCTCAAGTTTCTTTTTGCAGATATTTTCCATACTCTCTACTCTCTACTCTTTGCCCTTACCGCTCATGCCGGTAATACATTACAGTACCATAAACAATATGCATCAGTCCGAAACCAATTGTCCAAAAAATCAGGCCTTGATTAATGAAAATTACAGCCAGAATTCCCAAAATAATTTGTGTCAGTCCAAGATAATGTATTTCGCCAAAGGTAAATTTACCAGCGTTTACCAGCGCCAACCCGTAAAAAACAAGCATGAATGGTACAACCATATCCATTTTATTCCTGAATATCAGAATGAGAATAATAATTCCCCCAGAAACGAGTGGAAGCATTAAATGAAACAGCAGCCGCCGGGTTGAATTCGTCCAGAACTGCTGACCCGCTTTTCGTGCTTTTCTGTAGGAAAAATAAACAGCTCCAATAACGGCAAATGCAAGTACAAGCAGTGCATCCAGCGCCAGATAAAATCCGGTAACTGAAGCAGGTGTTTCAAGCTGATTAAATATGTAATCAGAATACTGAATATTACCTGAACCCAGAATAACAAACCAGGCAATTGCCGCTCCGGTTAAAGCACAAATACCGGCAAATATTCCGGCTAATCCGCTTAACGATAAAAACTTTGACGACTTTTCCATTATTTCACGGATAGCCTGAAGGTCTTCGTTGGGATGAAAAGAATTTGTTTTCATTTAAAAGTACTTTGTGCTGCAAAGTTAGAAATAATATTTTAATATCAAACTACCCGTTAAAAAAATTCAACTTTCAGATTATACTAAATGCGATTCTAAATCAGTCCAAAGCCATTCTGGTATAATGCCGATGAATAGAAATGTTAAGGCCAAACGAGTGTGCGATCCCGATGTACATCGGGAGGACTGTTACATTTCTTCAATCGGTATTAATCTATAAATGAAGAAATTTTTAAATGAAAACACCCGCACAAAAACGTGCAGGTGTATCATTGTCTAATCGTTTTTACAAACCTGATGATTAATTTTCATTTTCGGCTTGTGATAAAAAAAAAGTAAATCACGCAAAAGTATCAGCCATAAGGTTTTTAAACCATTTCATCATATCTTCATGGTTTTCTGAATTATAACCATTTGATTCAGTAACTCCATTACCCGTAACAACCATTGTTTTGGTTACGGGATCATATCGGTAAACGGCAGTCAGCCAAGATGCTGTAGTTTTTGTAATTGGTGTGAAACAGGAAGAGTTTGTCATCGGAGTCTGTAATACTGTTCCACCTTTAAAAATCTGTATTATAGCATCGGCACAAACTTTAGCTTCAGCGTTTGCAATATGTCCGGCTTTTGGTTGGGTGGTTGATGATGAATCTCCGATGATGTGAATTCCAGCCAATGAAGTATTTGTTGATTCATAGTTAAGAACATTTACAGCAGCCCATTTACCATCGGTACTGTTGGCCAACCCAATTCCCGACTGTGTAATTAAATTACCTGCTTTGTGTTTTGGAATAGCGTTAATTACTTTACCGGTAAAAGTACCGGCTCCCGAAATAATTTTCATTGTATCAGCATTAATACTGGTTACAGGTGCATTTGGAATATAAGTAATTATCCCTTTGTGGGTTTCATTAAATGCTTTGGTAAAATTGTTCGGTTCGGCCAGAATTTTCGAATTTGCATCTAAAATAATTACTTTTCCACCGCCTTTGGTACGTTTCAGATAATCGGCCACAACACAGGCGCGTTCGTACGGTCCGGGAGGACAACGATAAGGTGCCGGTGGTATAGTTAAAATATATGTATCACTTCTGGTCATCGATTGTATTTGATTTTTCAACGATGTGGTTTGTGAACCAGCCTTCCAGGCGTGTACAATTTTTGCCTGGTTCGTTGCCGTTCCTGACAACGGGAGTGGTTCAAAATCGATTCCGGGAGCAAGTACAAGCCTGTCGTACGAAAGTGTTGTTCCGTTCGAAAGTTTGACCTTTTTTCCAACCGGATCAATACCTGTTACCGAAGCATTCTGAATTTTTACGCCGTATTTACTTTTTAAAGTTAAATAGTTGAATGACAATTGGCTTAAAGTTCGCTCACCTGTTAAAACCATGTTGCTGAAAATGTTGGAAATATAAGTTGCATTTGGTTCAACCAAAGTAACATCCATTCCTGTTCCACCCCAAAACCTAAGATATTTGGCTACTGTAGTTCCTGCCATTCCGCCTCCTACAACCACAACACGTCCTGTTGCTGCTGCATTGGCAGCAAGTTGTCCCGCCATCGATGATTTCAATAATGAAAAACCTACTGCTGTTGCACCTATGTTTTGTAAAAATCTTCTGCGTTCCATAATCAATATTTGCTTTGTTGTGAAATATAGTTAGCTATCAATTTAATTTCCTCAGTAGTGTATGCCCTTGCATGAACATTCATGATGTTGGAACCCGGATTCTTGGTTCTCATTTCATTCATGTCGGAAATAATGCTTGAAGCACTCTGTTCACCTATCTTTAATTCTCCGGCGTACCCATTTGTGCCATGACATTGAAAACAGTTGGAAGCTAAAACTCTTCCCGGTAAATCAATGGAAGCAGCTTTTAAAGTTAATTCAGAATCGACCTCTGCATTAGCCTGTGTTTCTGCAATCATTGGGTCATCCTTACAGGAAAAAAAAGACATTGTTACTAAAAACAAAGCACCCATTGAAGCTGCTTTTAAGGTTTTTCTTTTCATACTTTAAAAATTTAAATTTATATATTAATATATGTACAAAAGTACATAAAAATTGATTATAAGCAATTTACAGTAGATAGACAGTGTTTCAACATCTATTTTTTATGTTTATTTTATACTGTAAGTTTTCATAATATGTAATTACTAAATCAGAAAAATCAATAAAACCCTGAAATTTTAAATTGTCTTTTTAATCAGTTTTAATTTGTTTTTCCAATTTTATTATACTTAAACTTTGAATTGAATGCTGGTAAAACAACTTTTATACAATTAATGATTGCAAGTTTTAAAGTGTTCTTTTACAGTCTTATATATTAAAATACAATTCCAAGAAATGTATCAATTCGATATGTTCACTATCATTTTGATAAACAGAAATATTAATTTTAATAAGAACTCCTGATTTTTAGCAAAAGAACTCAACTGTGAAATTGTTTTGAAAGAGTTTAAGTTTAGTATTTCGGAAAAAACAACAATATATTTTTTTACAGACTATCCCCACACCATGATGAATTTAAATTTATCAGCTGGTTTAACTACCTTTATGAATTGTTACATTAAGGTTTTTTTGTAACAAGAGGAAGTAAAGTATAGTTAACCGAACTACTGAATTACTGCACTTAAAAACATTACTGTACTTTTTCTGTTTACAAGTACCAGCATATCATTGTTATTGAAATGTCGAAATTCAGGGTTGAAATACAAATTACTTTACTTACAATAATTATAGGGATTGTTGTTGTCACCATTGGATATTTTTCATACAAAAGCCTTTCGAAGATTGTTTATTCCATTCAACAGGGAATTCAACCCAACGACAAACTTATTATAATTAAAGATATTGCCTCAGATCTTTCTGCGATTGAGCAAGCGATTGAATTTTATGTATTAACTGGTAATCAGGACGATCTTCAGGCATACTATTCGCTTGAAGAACAAATTGCAAATAACTTTAAAAAGCTGCATGATTTGGAGGTTGAAGATAATTATGATGTGGCACTTGTTGATTCCCTGGCAAAATTATCGCAGGCCAAAATTGATTTGTGGAATGACATTTTGAAAATGCAATTAACATCCAAAAATAATTTCCCTGCCTATACTCAAATATATTCAAATGCTGATTCAACAAAATTGAAAGTCGGCCAAAACGAAAATGAGAGGATTAAAACAGGCATTGATACAATCAAAACTGATTCATCTCAGTCTGAAATAAGCCCTGAATTACAAACAGTCAGAAGAAAGATACTTACGTTGGAGTGGGAGCTTTATAAAAACAAAAAGAAAAAAAAGGTAAGGGAATCGAAGTTTGTTGAAAAAAATATACTTATCGAAGATAAAAAAAACAAACTGATAAAAGAAGCTGAGATAAGGGAAGCAAATTCGCTTTTGGCGAAAACAAAAGAGATTAACCGACTGGCAGAAATTACATATGAAAGGCTTGCTTTATATAGTATATCAGCAGTTTTTCTTTTATTTATTGTCCTTTTTGTGCTTTTTAATTACCTCCGGAAAACAAGGGCAATACAACGCGCTTTAACCAAAGCCCGCGAAGAAGCCGAAGCACTTGCACTTGCCAGGGAACAATTTGCTGCCAATGTCAGTCACGAACTCAGGACACCGCTAAACGCCATTTACGGATTAACCGAACAGGTGCTTAAAAAAAAGCTTGACAGTGATACTTCAGAAATGGTTTCAGCCATTTTCAAATCTGCCGATCATCTTAAAAGTATTGTTAACGACACCCTCGATTTTTCAAAAATCCAGGCGAATAAATTGGTTTTCGATTCGGTACATTTTTCCCCGGCTGAAATTTTTGAAGAAGTTATTTCACTGGTCAAATATGAAGCAGCCAATAAGGGAATTGCACTTCATTTCGATTGGGTAGGTGAGAAGCCTGTTATTCTGATTGGCGATCCGCTTCGTCTGAAACAAATCATGATAAATCTGTTGGGAAATGCAATTAAATTTACCGATAAAGGTGAAGTTGCAGTAAAGGTTAAAAGTGTAAAAACCAGCGACAAAATTTATGACATTGAGATTCAGATTACAGATACCGGAATTGGTATTGATGAAAATAGTATCAGATTTGTTTTTGACGAATACGTAAAAATTGAAAATCAAACCGGGAAAAAATACAGCGGAACAGGTCTCGGACTTTCAATTGTAAAAAAGCTGGTTGAACTGCAGGGTGGTAAAATAACTCTGGAAAGTAAACCAGGCAAAGGAACAACTGTTTCGGTTAATATTTGGTTTCCGGAAGGAGATCAGGATAAAGTTGAACACATGATTGTTAAGGATTTGGAAATCCCCGAATCTTTTAAACAGCTTTCGGTATTAATTGCCGACGATGAAGAATTTAACCGGTTTTTGCTAAAAAGTATTTTGATGAAATGGGGCATTCGGTTTAAGGAAGCGAAAACCGGAATTGAAGTAATTAATTACGCCGGAAAAGAACATTTCGATTTGATTCTGATGGATTTAAATATGCCTGAAATGAACGGCATTGACGCAGCAAAGGCAATTTTGAAAAGCAACCCCAATATTAAAATAGTAGCTGCTACAGCTGCAACGGATGACCTGGACAAGCAAGCTTTCCTGAAAGCAGGAATGAAAGGATTCCTTATTAAACCGTTTTCTGAAAGAGACCTGTTTGAAATGATTAATTCTGTTTTCCACGAAAAATTTAACTCCAGTCAGTCAGTACATTCATTGCCAGCGGTTAATTTTTCAGAATTGAAAAAGCTTTCCGGAGGTGATGAAAAATTTTTTACCGAAATGATTCAGCTTTTTATAAAATCGATGGAAACTGGTATTACCGGAATTGAGGATGGGATAAAAAGCGAAAACTGGAATGATATTTTTGAAATGAGCCACAAAATGGCCTCACCGCTAAAACATATCGGGGCCATGCAATTATATGAAAATATTAAACTCTTGGAAAAACTGGCTCAGCAAAAAGCTACATTTCAGTCAATTGCACAGTTTTTTAGTGAGATAATAAAAGAGTTAAATGAAATGATTGCAATTTTAAAATTGTATCTTAAAGAAACTAATGTATAACTATTTCGTTATGATTGAATGTTTTAAAAGTAATTTTCATTTATCAGACTTTAGAATTTTATTGAAAGTTGATTAAAAACCTTTGTTATGGACGAAAAGCCATTTAAAATATTTGTGGTTGAAGACAATGAATGGTATAACCGTTTACTGGTTCATAACCTTTCGCTGAATCCTGATTATGAAATAGAATCGTTTACCAACGGTAAAGACTGCTTAAATAACCTTAGCAAAAATCCCGATGTAATTACTCTCGATTACCGGCTACCTGATATGCAGGGCCTCGAAATACTTAAAAATATTAAAGCCGAAAATGAAGAAATTCAGGTGATACTGATTTCGGAACAGGACGAAATTGATGTAGTGGTTGAACTCCTGAAATACGGAGCATACGACTATATAGTAAAATCGAAAGACATCAGGGAACGGCTGTTAAATACAGTTCAAAACATTAGAAATGGTGTTAGTCTCAAAAAAGAAATTGTTTCGCTGCGCAACGAAGTAAAAAGAAAATACAGTTACCAGAATACGATTTTTGGAAACCACCCATCCATTCAGAATATTTTTGGGTTGATTGAAAAAGCCACCCGAACCAATATTTCAGTAACAATAACAGGTGAAACTGGTACCGGTAAAGAACTTGTGGCAAAAGCAATCCATTATAATTCATCACGTTCTGAAAAGTCTTTTGTTGCAGTTAACATGGCTGCAATTCCGAAAGATCTGATCGAGAGCGAACTCTTCGGCCACGAAAAAGGTGCTTTTACAGGCGCCAATTACCGTCGTATCGGGAAATTTGAGGAAGCCAATGGTGGAACGCTTTTTCTTGACGAAATAACAGAAATGGATATTTCTTTACAAGCCAAATTACTACGTGCATTGCAGGAAAAGGAAATTGTTAGGGTGGGCAGTAATAAACCAGTCAAAACCGATTGCCGGATAATTGTTGCTACCAATCAAAACCTTCAGGACTCAGTACTTAAGGGTAATTTCAGGCAGGATTTATATTACCGGCTGTATGGATTTCCCATTGAATTGCCGCCCCTTCGTGACAGGGGAAACGATATTATTGTTTTAGCTGCACATTTCATAAAGGATTTCTGTCGGGAAAATAATCTTTCGCCAAAAGTTTTGTCAAAACCGGCAGTCGGAAAATTGCTGGGTTATTCTTTCCCTGGAAATATCAGGGAATTAAAATCAGTAATCGAACTGGCCATAACTCTTTCCGACAATGACGAAATAACCAGTGAGAATATTTATCTGGGTAACAATGCTCTCGTAGAAGAAACCATTTCTAAAGAGATGAGTTTGAGGGAATACAACATCAGAGTAGTGAAAAAGTACCTCGAAAAATACGACAACAACATGAAATTGGTAGCAGAAAAGCTGGATATTGGAGTAGCCACCATTTACAGGATGCTAAAAGAAGAAAACTAATAATTATCCCTTAAGGACATTCGAACCCCCCGCATTACCCTATTTTGATAATTGCCTATCATTTTGATAGTGAATTTCTATTTATATCACAATAAGTACATTTGAAAGACAACGAGTTATGCCTATTTTATTATATGGTACATAAATTGGCATACTTAATCTCAACATTAAATCAGAAAGCATAATAATTAAAAGTAGGAGGAAAAATTATGGAAACAGAAAGAAAATCAGTAATCATTGGTATAACAGTAGTATTATTTGTATTGGTAGCTCTGGCTGCAGGACTTATCATTTTTAAAGATAAAGCGCAAATTGAACAGTTATACCTGCAGAACGAAAAACTCTCAACAACAATTGAAGTGCGGGATTCGCTTGTAAATGAAATGACAAGCACATTTGATGAAATAGATCAAAACCTGACTTTTGTGCGAAACAAACGCGATCAAATGATTTCGGTTCCGCAGGAAGGTGGGCAAAACAGTAAAGAAATTCTGGTTGCCGACATCAAACTGATGAACGAAATGCTTGAGGAAAGCAGCAAAAAGATTGAAGAACTTGATAAAAAACTAAGTGCTTCAGGTATTCAGATTAAATCGTTTAAAAACAAAATTGCCCAGTTAACCAAAAATATCGGGGAACAGGACATTTTAATTCAACAATTTAAAGCAGATCTGGAAGAGCGCGATTACAAAATATCGGAAATGGACAGGACAATTGTGCAATTGAAGGGCGATATTGCTATGAAAGATGATTCAATTCAGACAAAATCGCAGGTTATTGCTGAAAAATCCAGAACCATTACCGAAAGGGAAAACGAGTTGAACAAGGCTTATTTTGTTGCAGGAACGGTTAATCAACTGGTAAAAAATGGAGTTCTTGATGAAGAAGGTGGATTATTGGGAATTGGGAAAAATAAGACCATTTCAGATAATCTGAACGAAAGTTATTTTACCCAGCTTGATATCAGAAATGCCAATCATATTCCAATCAATAAGAAGAAAGCCAAGTTAATTTCAGAACATCCCGATAACTCGTACCGTTTGGTAGAAGAAAACGAAAAAATAGCTTATCTGGAAATCGAAAACCCTGAGGAATTCTGGAAACTAACAAAATATGTAATTGTGGAAACCAAGTAATATAAAGGCGGAGGCTGAATACGATTCAGCTTCAGGAATAATTGTCACAACGTAAATCTTAAACATTGCGCCTTAATGAAGGGATTGCGTGATTTTCACGTGGAGGAGAGCTTGCTCTCCTCTTTTTTTGTCAGAGCTTAAAAGAATCGTCATTACCTGCTGTTAATTTAAAGATCAGCTTTAAATATTTACTAACCTTTAAAAGGGCTGTTACAAATTTGACTATTTTGCTCAAATTAATTTTACATACTAAACCTGCTTTTAAATGAGCAAAAACAACCGCCTGATAAAGGAGAATTTAAAAAGACATATTGGTTTCTACGCTTCCGACGAAGTAGTCAGGCGTGGGCGCGATTTGTTTATTACGAAAAAGGTAATTTTCAATGAATATATTGAAAAGACCGATTACTGGAAGTTTACCGTTATTGGCACTGAAAAATACAATGTTATTGTTAAAGGAGCAAACAGTCAAAGTATTCAAACCAGTTGTACCTGCCCTTACGACTGGGGAAGCTTATGCAAACATTGTGTAGCTGCACTGCTTTTTGTTTCCGAAAACCTGGAAAGTTCAGAAAATCTGAACCTGCTAAAACAATCTGAGTTATTAATAAATTTAGGTACAAGAAAGGGCCGTGATTTCGGCTTCGAAATAACCGGTTACGGGAACATCGGTTTCGACTTTGTTCAGAAAAATACTACTCCACAGGTAATGTCACGATTGGCATATTCAAATCAATTTAATAATTACAAATCGGTTTTAATCGACATAAACCGAGTCACTTTTATTGCCAATAACGACGAACTTCAGGTCACGTTTTATCTGCAGGATGAAAAAGTTTACATTACTTCGAAACAAGCAGCAATTTCACAAAAGCTGACTTTTGCAGAGGCGATGTGCCTGAAAATGATTTCCAAATCGCCATTGCCAAACTTACTGGATGAAGTATTCAGCGGGAGGCTCCATGAAAAACAAAAGGGATGGTTAATAAACTATGGGTTACCCGAAAACTCTGTTTTCCAGGAGTACTTCGCTTACTATTTTGATCCGAGGAAAGGGTTAATGTACTTTCCTGCTAAAAAAGGAGTTGGCCTGGTTCCTGTGACAGATGCTCAAAACCACTATCTTAATGTATTAATTGAAAAAGTCAATAACGAAGGGTTTCTTTTGGATAAACTACCAACGAAAACGGAACAAAGGGAGTTGGGTTTTGTGCTGGCAAAAGGTTTCAGTGAATATAACCGGTATAATAGGCAAAATGATGACTTTGATGATGAAGAAGGAGAAACAATTCAGTACAATATTATTCCTATCGTTGGTAAGACCGGGAAAAACAATCCAACTGTATTTGTTTCGCAAATAGAAAGGTATAATATAAAGCTGGATGACGAACTTATTATCGGGAAAAGTGAAAATGCAATTGCACTGTTAAAACTAATCGATGAAATTGATAATAGCAGAAGTGCCAACTTTGCTAAATTGAGAAAAGCTTTTGATTGTCTGTTGCAGGAAAAGTTTGTATTTGGTCTTGCGAAAAATGCGTATCAAATCAGAAAAAAAGATTTGATCGAAATCAATCTATCGCCCGACTCACTCGATGTGGCTTTTGAAGTATCGAAAAGTGAGGAATTTTTAACTGTCGATTTAAAAATAAGAACAGGAAGTGACTTAAAAAAACGGAAAACCCTGAAATCAGAACCAGTAGATAATTATTTCTATGTAAAAGGTAACACCTATTATTTTGCCAAAACAGAGAAAGTTGCACAAATTTTGGCGATTTTTCCTGAAGAGGTTAAAATGGTCGCCTCCTTCGAAAATGAATTCTTTACAAATGTGGTTGAACCACTCTCAAAAAATTTCGAAATCATCTTCAAAAAGAATACATTTAAAGTGGAGCCGGTGGAACTTGATTTTCATAAAAAACAGGTTTTTCTCTCGGAAAAGGATGAATATGTGGTTTTTACACCTTGCGTGGAATATGGCCAAAATGTTTCTGCCTCTTTAAATCACACGGGAAATATCCTTGTGAAAAATGAAGGATTGATTACCGAGTACAGGCGTAATTTTGAATTGGAAAACGATTTTCTGGAATCGCTTGCCGAATTACACCCCGATTTTGAGCATCAGAAAAATAACCGGTTGTTTTACCTGCACCACAGCGATTTTACCAAAGAAATGTGGTTTTACAAATTCTTCGACCAACTACAATCTTTGAATATTGAGGTTTTTGGATTGAAAGAGTTAAAGAACTTCAGGTATTCACCCTTCAAAGGTAAAATCAATACTTCGGTTTCATCGGGGCAGGATTGGTTTGAAATTGACATTGCAGTAAGTTTTGGCGATAACCGGGTAACGCTGAACGAAATCAGAAAGGCAGTTGTTAATAAACAGCGCTACATTCAGTTAAAAGATGGCTCGGTAGGAATTTTACCGTCGGAATGGTTTCATAAACTCGAAAAATATTTCAGGAATGGCGAAATCAAAAAAGATAAACTCGAAATATCGAAACTAAGATTTTCTATGGTAGAAGAATTGTTTGATAACATCGATAATCTGGAAGTTTTGGAGGAAATTACTGAGAAAAGGAAACGGTTGAAAAGCTTTTCAAACATTAATGAAACATCAGTTCCAAAACAAATAACTGCCACGTTGCGGCCTTACCAGAAAGAGGGGCTGAACTGGATGAATTTTTTAGACGAAATGCAATGGGGTGGAATTCTGGCCGATGATATGGGATTGGGTAAAACTTTGCAGGTACTGGCATTTTTGCAGCATCAGGCAAATTTGAAAATGGGGGTCAACCTCATTGTTGTTCCTACCACTTTGCTTTTTAACTGGGAAAATGAGTTGAAAAAATTTGCCCCCAAATTAAAAGCACTGTATTACTACGGAGCCGACAGGCAGAAGAACAATGCTGACTTTTCTAATTACGATCTGGTTTTTACAACTTACGGAGTACTGCTCCGTGACATCCAGATTTTAAGCAAGTACCGGTTTAATTATATTGTATTAGATGAGTCGCAGGCAATAAAAAACCCGGTATCGCACAGGTTTAAGGCAGCCAGCCTGATTAATGCCCGCAATAAGATCGCTCTTACCGGAACTCCCATCGAAAACGGTACATTCGATTTGTTCGCTCAGATGAGTTTTATAAACAGGGGCTTCTTTGGTGGCGTTCAAAAGTTTAAAGACGACTATTCAACCCCAATCGATAAAGATGGAAATGAAACAATTGCAGGCGAATTGAATAAAATTATCAATCCTTTTGTTTTGCGCCGCACCAAGGAAAAAGTAGCTTCTGAATTGCCCGATAAAACCGAAGATATTCTTTATTGTGAAATGGAGCCGGGGCAACGCCGTGTTTATGATGCGTGGCGCAATGAATACCGCAACAAACTGTTGAATAAAATTGAAGGAGAAGGATTGGAAAAATCGACTATGATGGTACTTGAAGCTTTAACAAGGTTGCGCCAGATTTGCGACTCCCCGTTGCTTTTAAATTCTGATGATGTAGTTGAAAACCAGTCGGTAAAGATTCAGGAACTTGTTCGTCACATCACCCTTAAAACAGGACGGCATAAAATCCTGATATTTTCGCAGTTTGTTAAAATGTTAAGCCTGATAAAAGATGAATTGGCAAAACTAAACATTGATTACGAATATTTAGACGGGCAAAGCAGTAGTAAACAACGCGAAAAATCAGTCAATAATTTCCAGGAAAACGAAAATCTGCGCGTATTCCTTATCAGCTTGAAAGCCGGTGGAACAGGGTTGAATTTAACAGCAGCAGACTATGTTTATATTGTTGACCCGTGGTGGAACCCCGCTGTTGAAAACCAGGCCATTGACCGTTGTCATCGGATTGGTCAGGATTAAAAGGTATTTGCTTATCGCATGATTTGCAAAAATACTGTGGAAGAGAAAATATTAGACCTTCAGTATAAAAAGAAAAAAATTGCCGGCAACATTATTCAAACTGATGAAAACATTTTTAAGAAGCTCAACCAAAACGATATCAGGGAGTTGTTTTCATAAATTTGAAAAAAAGAATTTGAATTGATGTGGAAAAACTATCATCGGGAACCTTCAAAATGGTACACGCTCGAAAAAATTGAAGTTGAAAACAAGTACAATTCGTAAAATTCAATATTAACCATGTTATTATAATTTTACCAAAAGAAAAAAATTAAACCAATGAAGAATTCATATTGCCGTTTTTCCGGCTGTTTACCAACTTTATTTTTTATTCTTTTTTCAGGTTTTACATTTGCACAACCCTCAAAAACAATTCCTCATCTGCAAAAAAAAGGGAGCGCCACTCAACTGATTGTCGATGGAAAACCATTTCTGATGCTTGGTGGTGAGTTGGGGAACTCAACTACGTCTAATGCTAATTACATGGATTCAATCTGGCCAATCCTCGATAAATTGAACCTGAACACAGTTTTGGCGCCGGTTTACTGGGAGCTGATTGAACCACAGGAAGGTAAATTTGATTTCAAGGTGGTTAGCGATTTAATTCTTGGCGCCCGCAAACGCAACATAAAGCTGGTACTTCTCTGGTTTGGAAGCTGGAAAAACAGCATGTCATGTTATGCTCCGGCATGGGTGAAAAATGATTTTGTACGATTTCCCCGTTCGCGTGATATTAATAACAAACCCGTTGAAATCATGTCACCATTTGTTAAAGCGAATGTTGAAGCTGATAAAAAAGCATATACTGAATTAATGAAATTTGTAAAAAAAGTGGATGGCGAACATCATACAGTTATAATGGTTCAGGTTGAAAACGAAATTGGAATGTTGCCCAATGCACGCGATTATCATCCCGAAGCGGAGAAAGCTTTTGACGCGGCTGTTCCAGCAGAACTGATGAATTATCTGATTAAAAACAGGAAAAACCTGATGCCCGAATTCCTTGCAGTCTGGGAAAAGGCAGGTGGAAGAGAAAGCGGTACGTGGCAGGAGGTTTTTGGGAAAGAGATTTCGACCGACGAAATTTTTATGGCCTCGTATTTTGCAAAATATGTCGAAGAAATTACTGCCGCCGGTAAAACTGAATATCCGTTACCGATGTATGTAAATGCCGCTTTAAACCGTCCGAATAAACTGCCTGGTGAATATCCAAGCGCCGGACCGCTGGCGCATTTAATGGATATCTGGAAAGCAGGTACACCCTCAATCGATTTTCTGTCCCCGGATATTTACTTTGCAAATTTTGCACACTGGTGTGCTTTGTACGACAGGGGCGGAAATCCGCTTTTTTTGCCTGAAGTGAGGTACGAACATTTTTCGGGCCCCGAAAGCTACGAAACAGCTTGCGGTCCAAAAGCTTTTTATGCCTTTGGGAACCACGATGCAATGGGATTCAGTCCTTTTTTTATTGAATCGACTTCTGATTTGGTAAAAGAACCGGTTACATCAACCTATAAAATTCTGGAGCAACTGTCTCCACTGATTCTTGAACATCAGGGAACAAAAACGATGAAAGGTTTTCTTTTCGATAAAAAGAATCAGGCCGATACAATTCAGCTTGGAGGTTACAAAATCATAGCAAAACACGATTACACATTGGGTTGGTCGCAAAATTCGAAAGATGAAACCTGGCCAATTACAGGAGGAATGATAATTTGCACTGGTGAAGACGAATATTTTGTTGCAGGTGAAGGTATTGTGCTTACTTTTCCACCGGTAAACGAGCGCTCGGTTGTAGGAATTGAAACCATCGATGAGGGAACTTTGGAAAACGGAATATGGAAACCTGTTCGCAAACTGAACGGAGATCAAAGTCACCAGGGACGACACCTGCGAATTGAAACCGACGAGCCCGGAATTCAATACCTGAAACTGTACAAATACGAATAACAGAATGACTATTCCAACGAATCAAAACAATAAAAAATTCCTAATGTTAAACAGGGCAAAAAAATCTTGCTTTCTGACAGTTACATTAATAGTTCTGTTTTTTTCGCAAAATGTGTTCAGTCAGGTACGTTTGCCAAAGTTAATCGGCAATGGAATGATTCTTCAGCGCGAAACTCCTGTAAACATTTGGGGTTGGGCAACTTCAGGAGAAAAGGTAACAGTTCGTTTTAATAATCGGTCATTTCAAACTGAAACATCAACTGAGGGGAAATGGCAAATTATTCTTCCGGCGCAAAAAGCAGGCGGGCCGTTCGAAATGGAGATTTCGGCTAGTAATAAACTAATTTTAAAAGATATACTTTTTGGCGATGTATGGCTTTGCTCGGGCCAGTCGAACATGGAATATCCCATGAATCGCCTCGCAGATAAATATGCTGATGAAATTGCGGGTTGCGAAAACAGCAATATCAGGCAGTTTAAAATTCCACAGAAATACGAATTTAAAGGCCCGTTGGAAGATTATATTTCGGGAAGCTGGGTCGCGGTAAATCCGGAAACCATTCTCAATTTTTCGGGAGTGGCCTATTTTTTTGCAAAAGAGTTATACGAAAAATACAAGATTCCTGTTGGTATAATAAATGCCACAGTTGGGGGAAGTCCAGCCGAAGCATGGATGAGCGCAGAAGCATTGAAAGAGTTTCCGGATTACCTGGCAGAAGCAGATAAATTTAAAAATCAATCTTTTATTGGTGAAATTCAGCAGAAAGAGAGAAAAGCCAGCGACGAATGGTATTCTGAGTTGAATAAAAAAGATAAAGGTTTGAAGTCGAATCCCAATTGGAAAGATCCGGCTTTCGACGATTCATCATGGCCTTTAATGCCAGTTCCATCGTATTGGGCTGATCAGGGAATGGAAGCAGTAAACGGAGTTGTCTGGTTCAGAAAAGAAATAGAAGTTTCGGCGTCGATGATAGGGAAACCAGTGCGATTATTCATGGGTCGAATTGTTGATGCCGACTCGGTATTTATTAACGGGAAACCGATTGGAACAACATCGTACCAGTACCCGCAGCGCAATTACATTGTTCCTGCTGGCGTACTTCAACATGGGAAAAATATAGTTGTGGTAAGAGTGGTCAGCAATTCAGGTCGCGGGGGATTTGTTAAAGATAAACCCTATCAGCTTTTTGCGGGAATTGATACAGTTTATCTTGCGGGAAACTGGAGGTATCAGTTCGGTTGCATCATGAATCCGGCTCCTGGACAGACTTTCGTTCAGTGGAAACCAACAGGTTTGTACAATGGTATGTTGGCGCCGGCAAATAATTATGTTATTAAAGGCGCGGCATGGTACCAGGGAGAATCGAATGCTGAACGTTTTCAGGAATATCAGAAATTGTTAACTGCTTTAATCACCGACTGGCGTGTAAAACGAAAACAGGGAAACTTTCCGTTTATAATTGCCCAGCTACCCAACTTTATGGAATCAAAAGATCAACCCGCCGAAAGCAGTTGGGCTTCATTCAGAGATGCTCAGTTAAAAACAGCTCAAACCGTTGATAATACAGCAATTACAGTCAATATCGATTTGGGTGATTGGAACGACATTCATCCTCAGAATAAACAGGATGTGGGAAAACGATTCGCACTTGCCGCTAAAAAACTGGCTTATGGAGAAATGAATTTGGTATCCTCAGGACCAATTTATCAATCGATGAAAATAAAAGGCAATAAAATTGAATTGACTTTTTCAGATTGCGGAGGTGGTTTGATATCAAAAGACAAAGGAGAATTAAAACATTTTGCCATTGCTGGGAAAGACGGAAAATTTGTTTGGGCAAAAGCCAAAATTGAGGGGAACAAAGTCATTGTCTGGAGTGATGAAGTTGAACATCCGGAAATTGTACGTTATGCCTGGAGCGACAATCCCGAAGGGGTAAACCTCTGCAATCAGGAAGGGTTTCCGGCATCACCTTTCACCACCGAAAAATAAATCAATGTTATCAGGTTTCCCGTTATTCGGGGTTACTGGACTTGTAAAACATAAAATTTTACATTTCGGTAGTATATACTATATTTGACCCAATTTGTTGAAATAATAAAATCGGAATGATCTGGACCTGGATAGTAAGGGTAATTTTGCGCCACCGTTTAAGCATACTGATAGTTGTTGGATTAATTACAGTTTTCATGGGATACAAGGCATTAAATGTCCAGATGTCGTATGAAATGAGTAACATGCTCCCTGAAAGCGATTCGACCTTTCAAAGTTACCGGAATTTTAAACAGCAATTTGGCGAAGACGGCAGTGTAATTGCGCTGGGAGTTAGAAATCCCGAAATATTTGAACTCGAAGAATTTAATAAATGGTACGATCTCGGTCAGGAAATTAATAAGATCGAAGGCATTCAGGAAGTTGTGAGTATTTCGAGAATTGTGGTTATAGAAAAAGACACAATTTCGCGCAAATTTAAATTTCATCCGCTTGTAAGTCAACGCCCCGAAACTCAGCAGGAAGTTGACAGCATCCGCAGCCAGCTAAATAATCTGCCTTTTTACAGGGGTTTGTTTTATAACCCCGACACACATGATTATTTGATGGCAATTACCCTTGAGAAAAGCGAAATCAATTCGAAAAACCGGATCAAGGTAGTTGGGAATATACAAAAACTGGTAGATAAATATCAGAACGAAAGCAGCCGGAAAGTTTATTGTTCGGGCATGCCTTATATCAGAACAGTTACTATGAAATTAATTCAGCAGGAACTGTTTTTGTTTGCCATAATTTCGATTTTAATTGCTGTCGCCATCATGTTTTTGTTTTTCCGGTCGGTTCGGATAATGTTGGCTTCACTCGCGGTGGTGGTTATCAGCATTATCTGGGTAATGGGTTTTATTTCAATCATGGGATATAAAATAACCATTCTTTCGGGTGTTATCCCATCGCTGATCATCATTATTGCCATCGAAAACTGCATTTATATTCTGAATAAGTATCACCTGGAATATACAAATCACGGGAATAAAATACGGGCTTTATCGCGGACAATCCGACGAATAGGATTTGCTTCGTTAATGACCAACACTGCAACTGCATTGGGTTTTGCTGCATTTATTCTGGTTAATAATAGAATGTTCAGCGAGTTTGGCCTCGTAACTTCGGTAAACATTATGCTCGAATTTTTGCTTACCATTACCTTGTTCCCCATTTTTATCAGTTTCATGAAACCCCCGAAAGAAAGGCACACCAAACATTTGGACAGCCGGTTTTTTAACTGGATTACCGAATCGATTGTAACCGTTATAACTCATCACCGGCCAAAAGTTTATATTGTAACTTCCATAATTGTAGTTGTCAGCATTATTGGTCTTACCAAAATCAAAACTTCGGGCAAAGTGGTTGACGATCTGGCAAAGGACGATCCGATAAACGTTGACCTCAGATATTTTGAAACCAGTTTTGGTGGTGTAATGCCTTTTGAAATTACCATTGATACAAAGAAAAAGAACGGGGTAATGCAATTGTCGAATTTGAAAAAAATAAACGAATTGCAACAACATATTGGTCAGTACGCCGAATTTTCAAAACCAATATCATTAATTGAACTTGTAAAATTTGCACGGCAGTCGTTTTACTTTGGCGATACAGCTCAATTCAAACTGCCAAGCGAAATGGAGAAAAACTTTATTTTATCCTATCTGCCACAGGATCAAAATGCCAATCTGTTAAAACCTTATATTGACAGCACAAGGCAAATTACCCGTGTCACATTTCAGGCAATCGATATGGGAACCAACGATATGGAGGCAATCCTTGAAAAAGTAAAACCCGGGATCGATTCAATTTTTAGCCCCGAAAAGTACGATGTTACAGTTACCGGTAACAGTATTGTCTATGCAAAGGGAACCAATTTTCTCATTCGGAATTTATTTGAAAGTGTTGCAATTGCAATTGTTTTGATTTCGCTGTTAATGGCGCTGATGTTTCGTTCGGTCAGAATGATTGCCGTTTCTATGATTCCCAACCTGATACCGTTGCTGGTTACTGCAGCAATTATGGGTTACAGCGGAATACCGTTAAAACCTTCAACACTCATTGTTTTCAGTATTGCACTTGGTATTTCTGTCGATAACGCCATTCAATACCTTGCCCGATACCGGCACGATTTAAAAACAAGCAATATCAATATTGCACAGTCGGCAGTAAATGCTTTGCGCGAAGCATCGTTTAGCATGATTTATACTTCAATAGTTTTGGTATTGGGTTTTAGTGTATTTATGGTTTCCGATTTTGGCGGAACAAAAGCACTGGGATTGCTTATTTCTACTACTTTATTCGTGGCTATGTTTTTTAATATGGTTGTACTTCCTTCACTTTTAATGTCACTCGATAAATACGTGGTTACAAAGGCATTCACCGAAGATGCCATAATTGATGTTTACGATAATGAAGAGGATGACAAAAAAAATGACAATCACATCAAATAATATTTTCTTTTAATCAAAATACCTGTTTTGGATTTATAAACATAAAACTAACTAAACCGGATTTTAGAAATGAGCAAAACAAAAAAGGGTTTGTTTACCACCGAGGACGGTCGAAATCACACATTTATTTTCTTTTTGGTAGCCCTGCTTTTTACTTTGTGGGCAGTGGGTAACAGCTTGATTGATACCATGGATAAACACTTTCAGGACTATTATCACCTTACAAAAGCCGACTCGGCCAATGTACAGTTTTCGCACTACCTTGGTTATTTTTTTATGGCGCTGCCTGCAGGGTGGTTTATTCATAAACTGGGTTACAAATGGGGAATAATTTTAGGTTTGAGTCTGGCTGCGCTGGGCTGTTTGTGGTTTTATCCGGCCACTAAAATCGATGGTTTCTGGGCTGTTTTGTTAGGAGTTTGTCTTATTGCCATGGGTTTTTCGTTTCTCGAAACGGTAGCCAATCCATACACAACCGTATTGGGAAATCCAAAATATGCAGCTTCGCGAATTAATCTTGCGCAGTCGTTTAACGCCATTGGCTGGCCGATTGCCCCGTTTATCGGGGGAATGTATTTTTACCATTCCGATGATTCGCTCACAGCACAGCAAAATGCCGAAATAGCCCACCAAACCATGTGGATTCCTTATGTGGCTCTGGCCGTAATTATTGGTATTCTGATTATTCTGTTTATTAAAAGCAAAATGCCCGATGTAACCGAAGAGGATAATAGCAACGCCGAAACTGAAGCCGCAAAAGTGGATGTTTTTGGTCAGCAAAGCCGGTTGTCAACCATACTTTTATATGTAACCGCTATTTTGTTCAGTTTTGCACTGGGCATGATTGTGCGGTTTTTTGTTCAGATTTTTTTCATGGACCGCGAAACACTTGCCAATCCTGAAGCGATGGCTACTTTAAACCACTGGTTAACGCGTATTTTTTATACTTTTACCGTAATTGCTAGTGTGGGGTCGGTTGTTTTTATCGCGGTTAAACGGGGAAAACTAATTCATAAAAACAGCATCTGGTCTGCGCCGCATTTTACGGGTGCAACCATTTCCCAGTTTTTATATGTTGCAGCACAGGCCGGTATTTTCAGCTTTTTTATCAATTATATGGTCGAAGAAGTTCCGGCAATGAGCGAAAGTATGAAAGCCAGTTGGCTGATTGGTGGCGAAAATGGCTCCATTTTAAGGGAAGGTTCTTATTTCCTCACTGAAAAAGGCGCTACCTCTCTGATGTCATTACTGGCATTTCCATTGTTCCTGCTGGGTCGTTTTACCGGTTCGTTTATCCTTCGCGTAACTAAAGCGCATAACATGCTCGGACTTTACTCTTTTATCAATGTAATTCTGATGTTTGTTGTTGTGGCTAATCTGGGCTGGATTTCGGTTGCAGCTGTTTTCCTCAGCTTTTTCTTTATGTCGATTATGTTTCCCACTATTTTCTCTCTCGGGATTTTTGGATTGGGAGAAAAGTCGAAAATAGCTTCTTCATTTATTGTAATGGCTATTATGGGTGGAGCTGTTCTGCCCAAAGTAATGGGTGCTATCGGCGATGCCGAGGGAATGTCAGCAGGTTATGTTGTTCCTGCAGTTTGTTTTATGGTTATTGCGCTTTACGGATTTTTCTGGACCAAACTCAGTGGATCGGAAGGATTAAGCAAAGTAAAAATTGGAACAGGACACTGATACAATTGCCATTCCAGCTGGGGAAATATTTTTCAGGAATGTTACTCGGCTTTTTTATTTTTCTTAAATCCGTTGTAAATCAGGTATCCGATATACAAAACGCCTAGTCCCAACATCACGTAGGTTATTTCGTGGTAATACATTTCGAGGCGTTCTTTTTGCGAATAAAAGAAATATCCTAAAACTGCCAGAATAATATTCCAGGCTGTTGAACCAATAACTGTATAGAGAATAAAATTTTTCAGGTTCATGCTTACCAACCCTGCAGGTAACGAAATTAGCTGACGGATTCCGGGAACTAACCTGCCAATCAGAGTTGAGATATTCCCGTTTTTTCGAAAGTAAGCTTCCGATTTTTCAACGGCAGCACGATCAAGCAACATCATTCTTGCAAATCGGGTATCGGCAAATTTTAAAAGAAGTGCATGACCAAGATATTTGGCCAAATAATAGTTAAAAAGAGCACCAATTAAAGCTCCAAACGAACCAAAAAACACAACAAGAAAAACGTTCAGTTCTCCGTTCGCAGCCTTGTATGCGGCTGGTGGAATTATTATTTCTGATGGAAATGGAATGAATGAACTCTCGATTGCCATTAGTAAAGTTATTGTCCAGTAATTCATGTTCGCCATGTACCAATCGACAACCTGGGTAATTAATTCCTGCATAAATTTTATTTTTATTGATGCAAAACTAAACTATTTCTATAATTGCGCAATCTCCGTTAAAAAAATGTCCTCGCGCATTGGTGCATGATTGCTAAATTTTCTGGAACTGAATATTGACAACCAATGTTAATGAGAACCGTTGTTTAAACAATTCATATTCTGTGATGTTCTCACAACAGGTTTAACAATTAATGTTGTTGTATGAAACGTTTTAATTTACTTATTACAAGTCTCCTGCTTTGCTTCACCTCTTTCGCTCAGCAAACATGGACAGTTGACAATTCACATTCGAATATTCGTTTTGAAGTTGGTTGGGAAGACTTTTCAATCAGAACCGGTGAGTTTAAGGTTTTTGAAGGCAATATCGTTACAAAATCAAAGTACGATTTATCCAATGCAACTTTTTATTTGAAAGTAGATCCTAAAAGTGTCGATGTAATTGCAGATAAACTTTCGGAACAATTGATGGGTGAACAATTTCTGGATACAGAAAAATATCCTGAAATCACTTTTTCATCTTCAGGTGCAAAGGCAATGTCCGACAGCACGTACATTTCAACAGGGAAACTGACCATACATGGTGTTGAAAAAGAGCAGGATGCACTGATTTGGGTTAAGGGCCATAAACCTGGCAGGAGGAGCGAAATATTAGGTATCGAGGTATCGCTCTCCATTAACCGAAAAGATTTTGGTTTGGAATGGGGAAGTCCGAGATTAAGCGACACCGTTAAAATTGTTGGGTATTTGCTTTATCAAATGAAGATTGAAGAAAAGAAAGAATGAAACCATTTTGTTCGAAATTTTTTATACTTGCCGGGTTTCTGCTTTTAATCAATAACCTTTATGCACAGGTGCTTTCATTTCATCATGGCGAAGTTGAATTTTACACAGAAACCGTAATGTCCGATATTGAAGCTGTTACCAAAACTGCAGTTGTAAAACTGGATATTCAAACCGGCAATTTCGAGGCAACAGTAAATATTCAATCATTTGAATTTGAATATGATGTAATGCAGAAGCATTTTAATGAAAATCACATGGAGAGTGATAAATTTCCTCAGGCCACATTTAAGGGAAAAATAGTTCAGAATATTTCCAATATTACAGATGAGATGGAAGTAGATGCAATTGGTAAAATGACAATTCATGGTGTATCAAACGAAATTAAAGTAAAGGTAAATATTTCTGAAAAAGAAGGTTACACGGTTGTTCAATGCAAAATACCTGTTGTATTTAAAGACTACAAAGTTGAAGAACCTTCAATTCTATCCAAATCGGTGGCAAAAGATGTTTTAATAAATGTGAGCGTTTATTTGAAATAAACTTGTGTCAGAGGAAAGCCGATATTTAAAGTTTCTTCGCTTCATTGCATTACGCTCTGAATGACAACTGCATAGATTGGATGGAAGGGGTTGGTAGGCAGCGAAGCCGCCTACCAACCCCTTCCATCCTTAACCCACACTATCCTGTCCTTCCGAACGAAGTGAGGAATCTCTACAAATTTAGCCAGACACCAGTGATACGAAATAAAATATTTATTTAATCCAACATTTCTCCCCTGAAATCATAAAAGAGAGCAAATACTCTTTAAACCTTTTAGCTGGTTTTATTGTTTAATCCTCAGTTTATTACTACTGATTTTGCGGTTAAACAATCAGCTATTTTAAGTTGATAAAATAGATAGTCTGAATTAATTCGTAGTAAAATCAAACTTAAACAACTAAAAATGGAAAGAAGATCCTTCGTAAGAAACTCAGCCCTTTCGGCAGTTGGTTTAATCATAACCAAAGATTTATTCAGCAGAAATGTAGGGCCGGTTTATGGTCACAATGAGATGACTTACACACTGAATTCGCAGTGGGGAGCGCTTAACCCGGAAAAAACACCGGTCAACGATTGTCACGAAATGGTACAGGATTCAAAGGGGCGAATTCTGCTGCTCACCAACGAAACCAAAAATAACGTCATTATTTATAACAAAAGCGGAAGTTATATCGAAAGTTGGGGAACTGATTTTCCCGGTGCACACGGACTTACAATTCAGAAAACGGGGAAGAAGGACTTTTTATTTATTACTGATACTGCAAAACACCAGGTTTATAAAACCACCATCGACAGGAAAATTCTGCTGACAATTGATGCACCGGCTGATATTCCTGCCTATCAGAAAAAGGAGGCGTTTGTACCCACAGAAACGGCGGTTCTTGAAAGTGGCGAGTTTTATATTGCCGATGGTTATGGTGCTCAGCATATTCTGCATTACGATGAAAAAGGTGTTTTAAAGAATTCATTTGGCGGGAAAGGCGAAGGAGACCAATTTCTCGACAATGCCCACGGAATTTGTATTGATTACCGGAAATCAACACCAACTTTAATTATCACCGACAGGACCCGGAATGCCTTTAAAAGGTTTTCGCTGGATGGAAAATTGATAGAAGTAATTCACCTGCCCGGTGCTTGTGTTTGCCGGCCGGTTATTAAAGGAGATTATTTATATGCCGCGGTTTTAAGGTCGCCCAGCCTGAGTGAGGCAGATTCAGGTTTTGTAACGATTCTCAACAAGGAGAATAAAGTGGTTTCCAATTTGGGTGGTTCAGCGCCGAAATATGAAAATGGAAAATTAAATCCACTGTCTCAAGCCGAAAAAATATTCAAAAATCCGCATGATGTCTGCGTTGACGACGAAGGCAGCATTTATGTTGCGCAATGGGCTTCGGGGAAAGTGTATCCATATAAGTTCACAAGAATATAGGATGACAGAAGACCGGCGACCAGAGCAGTAAGATAACTCCTTGTTAATTTCCCCTCCTTTTCTTTCAAGGAGGGGAGTGCGAAGGGTAGTGCGTGGATAGGGGTGGTTTATTTGTTGAAAAAAAAAGATTTGTTTAAACACCGCAAAAATTAGGATGAAAAAACAACATTTTATATTGATTATTGTAGTTCTGATTGCCGGCCTTGCGTTTGGCATTTATTACCTGTCGAACCCAAAACAGAGTAACCAAAAGACTGAAATCTCCTACAACCGCGATATTCGCCCCATCCTATCCGATAAATGTTTTCTTTGTCACGGTCCCGATGCGAATACACGAAAAGTTGGATTACGACTGGATGTACAAACCGGGGCTTTTGCAGAATTGCAGGTAAACAAAGGTCACTTTGCCATTGTACCCAGTTCTCCTGAAGAAAGCGAACTCATCAGAAGAATTGAATCAACCGATCCGGCAGTGTTGATGCCGTTACCCGAAAGTAACCTGCCACAGTTGACTCCCGAGGAAATCGCAGTTTTCAGACAGTGGATTAAAGAGGGAGCCAAATATGAAAAACATTGGTCGTTCATTCCTCCTGTTAAAACAGAAACTCCTGAAGTTGACGACGAAAAGTGGGTAAAAAATGAAATCGATAATTTTATTCTCGATGAAATTGAAAAAAAGGGATTAAAAGCAAATGATGAAGCATCCCGCGAAACCCTCATTAAAAGGGCTTTTGCCGATATTACAGGACTTGCGCCAACCTACGGCGAAATAACCCGGTGGACCAATAAATCGGACAAAGACTGGTACAGTCAATTAATTGACACCCTATTACAAAAACCGGCTTACGGCGAAAAAATGGCCGTTTTATGGATGGATCTGGCGCGTTATGCCGACTCATTCGGATATCAGGATGACAATATTCGCTCGCAGTGGCCATGGCGCGACTGGGTAATTCATGCATTCAACAAAAACATTCCGTACGACAAATTTTTGACTTACCAGATTGCCGGCGATTTATTACCCGATGCCACCAAGGAAACCATTCTGGCAACGGCTTTTTTCAGAAATCATAAATACACCGAAGAAGGAGGTGTTATTGATGAGGAGTACCGCGTTACCTACAACATCGATAAAACAAATACGTATGGCAAGGCGATAATTGGTGTTTCAATTGAATGTGCCCAGTGCCACGACCACAAATACGACCCGTTTTCGCAAAAAGACTATTACCAGTTGTATGCTTTTTTCAACGAAAGCAAGGAAATTGGGTACGAGGGAGATGTCAGTCAATCAACTCCGGCAAAAAACCCTAAATTATTTATTTCGCAGGAGGACAGGGAAATACTGATGCCTTATATTAACGCAACAGATAGCAAGCCGTTACAGGTTTCAGTGATGGGCGACAGCACCTACAGAAAACCCACCTACATACTTAGCCGCGGAAGTTATGATGCACCTACAAATATTCAGGTAAAACCCTCAAATCCCGAATCGGTTATGCCATTCGATACGCTTGCATACCCTCGCAACAGGCTGGGTTTGGCGCAATGGACCATCGATAAAAAGAATCCATTAACAGCGAGGGTTTTTGTGAATTTTATGTGGCAGGAGATTTTTGGAAAAGGAATTGTAAAAACATCAAGCGACTATGGTTTACAGGGAGCTTTACCGTCGCATCCCGAATTGCTCGACTGGCTTGCAGTTGATTTCATGGAACACAACTGGGATATTAAATACCTTGTCAAAAAAATTCTAACAAGCAATACTTATTGTCAGTCAGGCGAAGTCAGTAAAAAACAATTGGAACTTGACCCTGAAAACAATTATTATGCACGGGCTCCACGAATGAGGTTTAAAGCGGAGTTTGTGCGCGACTGGGTTTTGAGCAGCAGTGGTTTGCTGAATCCCGAAATTGGCGGGCCCAGCGTGAAACCTTACCAGCCAAAAGGAGTCTGGGAAAGCACAACTTCGGGCAGGGGAGTACTGGCAAGCTACAAACAGGATCACGGGTCTTCACTTTACCGCCGCGGATTATACACCATTTTTAAATTAACCGCCCCTCCTCCGGTTTTAATGATTTTTGATGCCAGCAGCCGTGATCAGTGCGAAGGAAAACGGCCAAGCACAAACACACCCTTGCAGGCTTTATCGATGTTGAATGACCCGACTGTTTTGGAAGCCAGCAGGGTTTTGGCTGAAAAAATTTCAATTACTTCAGAAGATATCGACGAAAAAATTGAACAGGCTTTTGAAACCATTTTGGTGCGGAAACCATCGAAATTTGAAAAAAGCAAATTACTCGATTACTGTCTGAAACAACAGGAATACTTCAGCGAAAATCCCGATTTATTAAAGTCAACGCTTGCTGTTGGAGAATTCGAACATCCAAAAGTGGAATACAATGAAGTTGAAACCGGTGCATTAATGAAAACCATTTTGGTTATTTACAATTTGGAAGAAGCAATAACAAGAACGTAATGTCTGAAAATAAAACGAATGAAGGAAATTTTAAAAAGGTATAAATTGAAAATGAATGGTTTCATAATTTTCACTCACCCTGATCCCGAATGCTCGGGATCGTCCCTCTCTTCGCGAAGAGAGGGAGAAGGGGGTGAGTAAATATAGTTGCAATTATTATACTGGATTAATTAAGGAATAGCACATATATGAAGTAATTACAAAGCTATGAACGAATTCAACGAACATATTTTAAACCAAAACAGGCGCAAATTTTTAACAAGATTAAGTCTTGGTGTTGGTGGGCTGGCATTGGGTTCTCTCCTGATTCCGGGATTGTTTGAAGGGAAAAAGGAAGAGGAACTTTTTACCGGTGCACTGCCACATTTTGCGCCAAAAGCAAAACGTGTGATTTACCTGTTTCAAAACGGCGCGCCCTCGCAACTTGATTTATTTGATTATAAACCATTGCTGCAAAAAATGCAGGGTCAGGATTTGCCCGAAAGTATCAGAATGGGGCAACGTCTTACCGGAATGACTGCCAATCAGGCCAAATTTCCGCTGGCGGGCAGTAAATTCAGTTTTGCACAATACGGTAACAACGGCGCCTGGTTTAGCGAGATTTTACCTCATTTGGCTGGCATCAGCGATGAACTGTGTTTTGTAAAATCGATGTACACTGAAGCTATAAATCACGATCCGGCGCTTACTTTTTTCCAGACAGGTGCGCAGGTTGGAAACAGACCCAGCATGGGTTCGTGGCTGAGTTATGGACTGGGTAGCGAAAACAAAAACCTGCCCGCGTTCTGTGTGTTGCTCAGCAAGGGAAAAGGAAACGGACAGGGCGTTTATTCAAAATTATGGTCAAACGGGTTTCTGGATTCCATTCATCAGGGTGTTCAGTTTAGCAGTGGGGAAGAACCTGTAAAATACCTCACCGACCCTGAATTTATCAACAGAACCGACCGGCGGGCGATGCTCGATGAAATTTCAGCATTAAATAACGAAGCTTATAAAAATATTGGCGACCCCGAAATTGTAACCAAAATTCAGCAGTACGAACTGGCATACCGCATGCAGATGGCGGTTCCCGAAATTACATCGTTACAAAACGAGCCGGAATCGATCATCAAAATGTATGGAGCCGATTGTCTGGTTCCCGGAACATATGCTGCCAACTGTTTGCTGGCCCGCAAACTATCGGAAAACGGGGTGCGTTTTGTGCAGTTGTATCATCAGGGATGGGACACTCATGGGAATTTGCCAAAAGAAATTGAGGGTCAATGCAAAGATGTTGACCAATCATCGGCCGCATTAATCAAGGATTTGAAACAGCGGGGATTGCTGGATGAAACGCTGGTAATCTGGGGAGGCGAATTTGGACGGACAAATTATTGCCAGGGAAAGCTGACCAAAGATGATTATGGCCGCGACCATCATCCACGCTGCTTTACCATATTTATGGCTGGCGGTGGAACAAAACCGGGAGTTTTTGGCGAAACCGATGACTTTGGATACAACATTACCAAACTTCCTGTGCATGTGCATGATTTTCAGGCAACAGTAATGCACCTGATGGGAATCGACCACGAGAAATTTACCTTTAAAAACCAGGGACGACGTTACCGGTTAACCGATGTCAGCGGCAAAGTAATACCTGATTTAATTGCCTGATGATGAGTGAGAAGAAAATTTTCCAGATACTTGATTTTTGTTTGTGGATTCTAAATCCTCTCCTGATCGTACTTGCCATTTTTAGTCAGAAAATTCAGCCCGGTTTGTTTTTACAGTGGATGGGAAAGTTTCACCCTTTGGTTTTGCATTTTCCAATCGTATTTGGAATGGTAATTTCAATCGGGTTATTTTTCGGGGAACACTTGAAAATCCATAATGATACTCAAAAATTATTGCTGGCTTCAAATGCACTTTTTGCAAGTGTTGCAGCGGTTTTCGGAATTTTACTGTCGTTACAGAACAGTTACGAAGCCGAAATCATTAATTGGCACAAATGGGGTGGAGTTGCCGTTGCAGTTTTAAGCTGGATGTTTCTCTACATCCTGAATTTAAAAATCGTTGTAAAACGAATCCTGGCCGTACTTTTTTTATTTGTTTTGATTGGCTCGACACATAAGGGAGCGCAACTGACTCATGGAGTGAATGCCCTGAGTTTTCCAAAATCAGCAGGTTCTGAATCCAGTGTCGAAATTTCAGTAGACAGCACGGCAACGGTTTATCAGCTTGGAGTTGCACCCATTCTGGCACAAAAATGTATCAGTTGCCACGGAACGGAAAAATCGAAAGCCAATCTGCAACTTCATACTCCCGAAAGTATTGCAAAAGGCAGCGAAAATGGAGACATTTTAAAAGCAGGATTGAGTGGTGAATCTGTACTTTTTAAAAGCATTCATCTGCCGCTGGACAACGACGATCACATGCCACCTGACGGGAAATTGCAGCTCACCCCCGACGAATTAAGGATCTTAACTTTATGGATAAAATCGGGTGGCAATTTTGATCAGCGCATTAGCGAACTGGCAAAAAATGACAGCTTGTTTCTGTTGGTAAATAAATACCAGGCAGCCGCCAGTCAAAAGGCATCGCTCAATTTTAATCTTCCTGGTTTGGAGGAATTTAATTCGAATTACTGCTCGGTAAATTATTTGTTTAACGGTTCCGATGTGGTGGAAGTCAACTTTTTCCAGGGCGCCAATTATAACCGCGAAAACTTAAAAAGACTCGAAAAAATTAAAACCGGCATCGTTAGCCTGAACATGCAGGGAATGCCTTTAACAAAAGAAGATATCGATATAATTTTGCAGTTCAGCAACTTGCAGAAAGTCAACTTAAATTCAACAGGTCTTGACATCGGTTCGCTGGAAAGACTGAAAACGTTGACAAAATTACAATCGGTTTCAATCTCGGGAATTGATTTTGACGAAACAGAATTTGATAAATTTCTGAATGGGGCAAAATTTGCTGCTGTAAATGTGTGGTCGCAAAAAGCAGGCAAAAAACAACTCGAAAAGGTGATTGCAAAATACCCTGACATCAAAATCATTGTTGGCGATAACCTGGAAGATGAGGTGATGAAAATCAGCAATCCGACCATCACGCAGGACTCGACTGTATTTTCAAACCGGTTAATTGTTAAACTTAAACACCTGTTAAAAGGAACGGTTATTAAATACACCACCGACGGCAGCGAACCCGACAGTTTGAAAAGCAGCGAATACACAAATCCAATCCTGCTCACAGAAAATACAGTGCTGAAGATTAAAGCTTTCAAACCGGGTTGGATTGGCAGCGATGTTGTTCAGCGCACATTTTACAAATCTGGAATTCAGCCCGACACCATTTATCTGGTTACCGACCCGCACCCGAAATATCAGAATGATGGCGCTAAAACGCTGGTTAATTTTCAGTTGGGCGGAAGTAATACATCCAATGGCGAATGGCTGGCTTACAGAGATTACAACATGGAATTTATTGTCGGTTTCAATCAGGCAAAACCTTTGAAATCGGCATACTTAAACGCTTTTGTCGATATTGGAGCCTACATTTTTCCGGTTAAATCAATTACAGTTGAGGGGAGTAACGACGGCAAAAAGTTCAAAAGTATTGCAGAAACAAAATTCCCCGATGCAAATCAATCGGACCCGAGAAATGCACAGGCTTTCAGTTGTGAGTTTCCAGCGGGAACCTCCTGGAAATATTATAAATTCACGGTTATGAATCACAAAAAGCTTCCCTCGTGGCACCGCGGAAAAGGCGAACCTGCCTGGATTTTTGTTGACGAACTTTTCCTGAACTGATAATTTGCCGTATTCAGAGGATTTAATCTTCGACTAAAAACGCTGCACATTCTGCGTAATTTACTTTCAGTAGTTAGAACTCTGTCAACTGACACATTCCGATATTTATTAAGATAATATTTTGGGTTCTTTAATTCAGCCAAAGGCTAAACAATTCCGGCTGGTTGACTGGAGCAGTGGGCACAGACCGGTGCCGGTAAGGTAAATAAATATAGAATAGTTTTAAAAAGTTCAGGAGAACAAAACGATTAAGTCAAAAAACATTAATCTTGTTTTGAGTTGGTCTTCAGTTGATATCCCCATATATTTTTTCTCCTGCTCTTCGGTACTAAACAAAAATTCAAAATTATTCCTTTTGTAGTACTGAATAGGCAGTGGTTCGTTATAAGCATCAACTACCAAAAAACGACAACCTGTTTTGTTGTTGGGATTGATAAACCACGATTTAATAAAATCCATTAATTCCCTTCCGACACCAATGTTTTTAAAAGCCTGGTCAACACCTAAACGACCAATGAGAACTGCCGGGTAACTTCTAAATTGTTTTATTCGTGGTATTGATTTTACAAGTTTTTTCTTCCGGCTATTCGGAAGAAAATTTACCTTAACACTATCGTTTGAAACGGTAAAAGCACAGACAATAACTGATGGGTCACTATCCAACCTGAAACAATAACTTTTTCCTAAAAGTTCTTTTGAATAGGCAATACAATCAGTAGTAAAAAAATCATTCAGGTCAGGATGGCCACAGTCAAATAAACTACTCGACTTAATTACTTCTTCATTCAAAACTGAAAAAGTGCATTTATTTGCAAGGAAGTTCAATGATTTAAAAGATTATTTTAGTTTGGCTTTATCCAGAATGGCGTGCGAAGTCACAACCTGCTTCCTGAAATCGACTGTAGCACGTTTTTTAGAAGTAGTCTCAGCTTTTTTTATAAAAGCCTTTGCATCAGTATTTTTAAGTGTTGGAATACTTTTAATTGCAATAGCCATAATCATATATTTTTACAATGCAAAGTAAATGAAAACTCTGTTGAAAAACAAGCAACAGGTTAGACAATGCTGGCGAGGATTAAATGCAGTAGTTTCCGTGGCTCTGCCAAAAGCTGAAAAATTCCAGTTGGTTGATTGGGATGCCGGGCACAAATAGGCGCAAACAAGATTAATACAAAAAATTAGTTCGGCCTAACAAGCAAAACACAATTTACATCCCGAAGTCTATCGGGATTGTGATAGTGAGGTAAAGATTGATCTGTTTTCCCGGATTCAAATTATAATGTTGTTTCCATTATTAAAAGAGAAAATGCAAACAACTATTTATTTTAGTTTAAAAACTTTAAATAATAGTTGTATAACTAAAGAATATAGTTATATTTGTTTTGTTGTTTTTTAAATACTCTGTACTCATTACTTCATACTCATTATCTGAAAATGAAAAAGCTGACACAAAAAGAAGAAGAAATCATGAACCTGTTCTGGGAGAAAGGCCCGATGTTCGTGAAGGAGTTAAAGGAACTGTACTCCGACCAAAATCTGCATTACAACACACTCTCGACAATGGTGCGCATTCTCGAAGAAAAAGGTTTTATCGGCCACGAACAGTTTGGAAATACCTACCGATATTTTGCAGCAGTTTCAGAAGAGGAATACCGAAAAGGCGCTTTGGGAAATGTGGTGAAAAAATACTTTAACAACTCGTACAAGAATGTGGTTTCGCTGTTTGTTGAAGACCAGAATCTCTCGCTCGACGAATTAAAAAAGCTGATACAGGAAATTGAAAATAGTAAAAACAATCCGCAATGAATCCGTTTTTTATTTATTTGATAAAATCGACAATCAGTCTGGCGCTGTTTTACATTGTTTTTAAACTGGCGGTGAGCCGCGACAAAATGCACTTGGTAAACCGGTTTGTTTTGTTGGGTATTTTGGTTACATCCGCAATTCTTCCGTTTGCTGATATTCCTGTTTTTCAGGAAAACTCAGTAATTCCGCAGGTTGAAGTATTGAGGCAAATTGTGGAAGTGCCGGTTTTAAATAATTCACTGCCTGTTAATTCCGAAGAAATTCAAACGGTTCAACAATCAAAAACGGCATCAATGAATCCCGTTTTACTGATTTACCTGTTTGTGATTCTTTTGTTATTTGCCCGATTGATTATTTCACTTGTTCGTGTTTTTAAAATTATTCAAAAAGCCGTAAAACAACCTTTTCAGAATTATATGCTGGCAGTGGTAAAAGAATTTATCCACCCGTTTTCGTTTCTGCGAAACATTGTGATTTCAGAAAAAGATTACACCGAAAACAAAGAGATGGTGATAACCCACGAATACGCCCACATCAAACATTTTCATGCGGTTGACCTCGTGATTTGCGAACTGTTTACCGCGCTGCACTGGTTTAACCCATTTATTTGGCTGTTTCGCCGCGATTTAAAACTCATCCACGAATACCAGGCCGACCAGGCCGTTCTGAACAAAGGCATCGATGCTACAAAATACCAACTGTTGGTGATTGAGAAGGCTGTTGGCGAAAGACGTTTTGCCATGGCAAACCATTTTACACAAAAACCAATTTTAAAAAGAATTAAAATGATGAAAAAGGAAAACCAAAACCGATGGACAGGGATGAAACTTGTGTTGTTTATCCCGGTTACGTTACTGTTGCTTCAGGCATTTGCGTTTTATAGTTGTACAGCCGAAAAAACAAAAATCAACGGAACGTACAGATTTGCATATGAAGAGTTTGTCAATAATGGACAATCCACTTTTAGATTATATGATAAAAACGACAGTGGGTTAAAAACCTGGTCAGATAAATATGTTCTTTGGGTTAATTCAAATCCCAGAGGTGATGGAGGTGGTGAATTAGGTGGAGGAACCTACCAATTGAAAGGAAATCATTACACCGAAAATTTTCAGCACCATGCATCCATCAGCTTTCGGGGCGTAAGTTTAAAAATGCATTTGGAAATGAAAGGAGATACCGTTGTTCAAATTTGGCCTTGCGATGCAGATTTTAATTATGACAAAAACAACTGCGTTATTCATAAATATGTGAGAGTTGATTAGCTTCTCACAATCTCAGTAAATATTTCCTATATTTGTTTTATGCAGAAAGAACTAAAAAATAAGGAGCAAATTTTCAGGCTGATTCAATCTAATAGCAAGCATATCAGGAGTTTTGGCATTAAAAGAATTGGTTTGTTTGGTTCTTTCGCAAAAAATCAGCAGAATGAGAATTCAGACATTGATTTTATTGTTGAATTCGAAAAGGACAAAAAATCTTATGCCAGCTTTATAAAACTGGCCTTCTTTTTAGAAGAACTGCTCGGCAGAAAGGTGGATATTTTAACGAATAACGCATTGAGTCCTTATTTAGGTCCCTCTATTTTAAATGAAACTGAATATGTCACGCTCAGTAATTGAATTCTTTCAACATATAAAAGATGAGTTGGATTTTCTTGAAAACAACTCAAAAGGACTGAATTATGATTTGTTCTATGACAATGAGATTTTAAAACGTGCCTTTTCCAGAAGCCTTGAAATTATTGGTGAAGCGGTTAAGAATCTTCCTGAAGAAATCAGATTTGAATATCCTGAAGTTGAATGGAAATCCATTGCCGGAATGCGCGATAAACTGATTCACCACTATTTTGGTGTGGATTATGAACTGGTTTGGGATATTATCGAAAATGAAATAGAGGAGCTTAATTTTCAGATTGAAAGGATTATCGAGGAAGAAAAACGGAAACTTTGAAAAGTTCAAAATATTTTTAAATGCCATTCATTTTAATCGAAAAATATGGATGGCGTTTTTTGAAAATCGACCTATGACCTTGTTATAATAAATCAGCCGGTTTTATTGCTAAATTCAGCAAATCTTAAATATTTGTATGTTAAGCAATTTGCACGATAATTGCTGCTAAACGACAAATCTAACTATCAAAAAATGCAAAAATACTTATTCGGAGTTGGTTTGCTGGTTATTTTAGGTTTTTTGAACTTTTCAGGCATAAACTTATCTGACGAAAAAGTTCAGCAACTCCTCGCCAAAACCAACCTTTTTAACCTTCGTTTCCCTCAGGAGCGGATTTATCTTCACCTCGACCGGTCTTCATACTGGGCTAACGAAGACATTTGGTTTAAGGCTTATATCAAAGACTCACCAATTAAAGAGTGTAATTTGTATGTCGAAATCATTAATACTTCGGGAGCAGTAGTTTGCAAAAACATGTCGTGGGCACAAAATGGCCTGGCTTTCGGCGATTTTCATTTGGCAGATACACTTTCCAGTGGGGTTTACCAAATCCGGGCGTACACCAACTGGATGCGAAACTTTGATGAAGTGTGGATTTTCCGCAAGGATTTGGTAATCTGGAATCCGCGCGACAAAAAGATGGGAGCTGAACCCCAAAAACTAAGACAGCGTGATATTGATTTGCAGTTCTTCCCTGAAGGCGGAACTTTTATTGCCGGCGTAAAAAACAGGGTCGCTTTTAAAGCCACCGACAAACAGGGAAAAGGGATTGATTTTGAAGGAATCATCACTGACGATTCAGGCAACAAAGTCGCTGAAATCAAAAGCACTTACAAAGGAATCGGCAGTTTTGTTTTTCAGCCCGAAAGCGTAAAAAAGTACACAGCCGAAGCTATTTTTGCCGGAAACGTACTGAAACAAACTGACCTTCCGAAACCAGAAAACGAGGGAGTTCTTTTGTCTGTTAATGCTTTGGATGCTGCAAAAATCGCGATTCAGGTGGTTGAAAAATCATCAAAACAGGAAACATATTTTCTGGTTGCTCAAAGCGCAGGAGAGATTTTTTATCATACAAAAATTACTACCTCTAACGGAACAAGTACCCTCGAACTGGATAAAACAAAACTTCCGGGCGGGATTCTGAAATTTACCTTGTTCAGTTCCAATATGGTTCCGGTTTGCGAGCGACTGGTTTTTAACAGTTATGTAGATGTTGTCAACCTGATTATTAAGCCTGACAAACCGGAATACAAACAGCGCGAAAAGATAAAAATCGGTGTAGCTGCCATCACCAGCGGCGGAGAACCCTGCGAAGCCAATCTTTCGATGTCGGTTTACAACGTTACAGCCCAGTTAAAAGAGGAAGAATTTGCCAACAATATTTTTACGCATTTTCTGCTCAACTCTGAGTTAAAAGGACTCATAGAAAACCCGGCTTACTATTTTAAAGACGATAGTTTAACCACTTTACAGGCAATTGACAACCTGATGCTGACCCACGGTTACCGGGAGTTTGAGTGGAAAGAGATTCTGGAAGATGAATTTCCTGAAATTACGCACCAGCCTGAACCTTCGATAGAAATAAAAGGAAGGGTGATTTCGGCCAACACAAACAGACCGGTTGCGGGAGGAAAAGTGACCATGATGACTTTAAAAAGCCTGCTCAATGTTTCTCAAAAGGAAACCGACTCGCTTGGCCAATTTGTTTTTCAGGAACTCTACTTTTACGACACGATTTATGTTTCGCTGAAAGCCGAAAACAGTCGCGGAAGAACAGCCACCACCATCGAAATTGATACCAGTTCGTCCACTTCACCCGAATCAAAATATCTTCCTTCTTCGGTGGAATACAATGCAGATAAACCTTTTGAAACACTGACCTACCTAAGCGAAACTCAAATTGACCTGATAAACAGGAAATGGAGTTTAAGCGATACAATCCTGATTGGCGATGTAAATGTTATGGCGCGAAAAAAAGAGTTGACACAGGAACTCTCCCGTCCATATTTGAAAGCAGATTTTGTTTTCGATATTACCAAACAAAAGATTGAACCGGGTAATATTTATGATGCCATCGAAGGTAAAATTCCAGGAGTAATATATAATCAGGATAAGGCAATTTTTTATGCCCGTGGAGATGTTCTGAAAATTTATATGGACGGAATTGAAGTTAGACCTGAGATTCCCATCAAGGATCTTCCAAACCAGATGTTTGAAAAGGTGGAATATATCAAATCAGGTATGTTTGCGGGTTACAACTATAAAGGAGGGATTTTGTTTTTCTATACCAAACGCGGAGAGAAAAACTTTAATCGTCCCCAGGCAAAACCGCAGGGAATGGAAGGTTTGCGGGTTGTTGGTTACGCTGTTTCGCGGAAATTTTATACACCTGTTTATGATTCGCCTGAACAACCCGAGAAAAAAGAAGATATCAGAAATACCATTTTCTGGAATCCTTTGGTAAGAACTGATTCTTCAGGTGTTGCCATCGAAACATTTTACCAAAGTGACGAAACCGGCGAAATGAAAATTGTAGTGGAAGGATTAACCAAAGATGGAAAGCTTTGCAGAGGAGTTGCCGGTTACAGTGTTAAGTAATGAAGTGAAAACCTTTGTGGAATCAGGTTAAATCCATAATGGAGTAGTGATCTCAAAAATTGCATCTTCTACTTATTCCCCCGCTGGTTTGGGTCTGCGACCACTGTGTTGCTTAATAAAAAAAAAGATTAATTTATTGATCAGGCAAGGGATAAATCAATTCAAAAAATAAAATCTCCCTTTGATGAATCGTGAGATGAATTTTAATATTTTTAAAAAAATAAAGGATGATTATTTTCAGACCTATCCGGCTATGTTGGCACGTAAAGGATGAAAAAATCAGACATATAAGAGAGTTGTGTGTCATTAAAAATAACTGCATTGCATCATGAGAAAACTAATTTTTATAATGCCATTAATTGTTCTTTTTAGCTGCATTGAGAAGGAACAAACCTTATTACATTCAAATAAAAAAAACATCCAAGTTTTGATAAATGGAAAACAAACTGACTGGATTGTTTCTCCTGAAGTTAATCCTGACCAATTGAATGTTTATTGCACAAATAAAAAGAATGAAGTTATATTTCAAACAGACATTGACACTGTTTCTTTTACGGTAAGTAAAAATGACACGATTAAATTTCGAATAATTCTTAATTCTTTAGACACAGCTAAGACTGAAATTATTGGTGTAAAGGATTTACCCGATAAAATTAAAAATGAAGAAAAACTATATTGGCTAAGTCAAGTGTGGTCTGAAACCAAATACAATTTTGTTAATATCGACCAATTAACATTTGATTTGGACAGCCTTTATAAAACATTAATTCCTGAGGTTTTAGCAACTAAAAACGATTATGAGTTTTATCAAGTATTATCAAAGTTTACTGCCTCATTAGGAGATGGACATACTCAGGTATCTGATAGAGGACAATTTTATTCATTCACAGATTATATTCCGATATCATTGCAAGATTTTGATAAGAGAATATATATCACTCAAGTACGAAAAACAGCTAACCTTGACTCAACATGGATTGGAGCAGAACTAATTGAAATTGAAGGAATACCAACAGTTGATTATCTTAAAAAGAATATATTTCCATATATATCGGCATCAACCGAACAGCATTTATGGATGCAATCAGTTTATAAAATTCAAAGTGGATTTAAGGATAAAGTATTTAAAGGAACAATACAAAAAATAGATGGAACAATTGAAAAAATAGAATTAAAACGAAATGGAGAATCAATAAGAACTCCCAATGATGAATATTGGGGTGTAATTCGTAATTATTCAAGGAATATTGTTGATTTGGACTGGACAGATAACAATATTGCCGTAATTAGTTTTAATCGTTTTTCACCAGAAGACAAAGCAATTAAAGAGTTTGATGTAATTGCAACGAAAATAGAAAAAGCAAAAGGAGCTATAATTGACCTAAGGAAAAATGGGGGTGGCTCAACAGGTGTTGCCTGGCATTTACAAAAGTACTTAACAAAGGGGAATAGTTTTTTAAACTACGCATGGGAAACCAGAATAAATGACGGTGTTGGTAAAGCAAATGGGAACTGGAAAGATGAGTACAAAGATTATTATTTAAACAAAGCATTAAGTTTTGAAAAGCCAGAAGTTGTTTCTGTTTCAGACACTCTAAGAAGAATTAAATGTCCTGTAGTAATATTGATAAGTAGATTTACTTTATCTGCTGCTGAAGATTTTTTAGTAAATATTTACGAGGTACCGGACAGACCTAAAATTATCGGTGAAGAGTCTGGCGGTTCAACAGGCTCACCATTAGTCGTTCCTGATTTACCTGGAGGAGGATATGCAAGAATTTGTACAAGACGCATTTGTTATCCAATAAGTGGAAAAAGATTTGTAAACAGTGGTGTAAAACCTGACATTGAAGTAAAACAAACCATTGATGATTATTTAAATAATAAAGATGTGGTACTTGAAAAAGCAATCGAGGAAATTAATAACGCCACACAACAAAAGCTATATGTAATGCGGGGTTCAGCGGGTAGTTCAACCGCAGTTCTTCGTTGCAACACCGTCAATTCGTCGTTGACGATTGACGGAAAAAAAGGAAAATTTGAATAAACGAATTGGCTCGTTGCGGTTATGAAAGTGAAGTGCTTCGAAATCCCGCACTACACATAGCGTCAACCGTTACAAACCATTTTAAACAGAATTTCATGAATAGGAACTACATACTTATCATACTGTTATTTTTTTCTTTCAAAGGATTATCTCAATCAGTTGACAAGACCAAATTTTATCCAGAGGTGCAACCAATAGAGAAGTCAGTTAAAATTGATAGTATAAAGGTTGAAATAAAGTCTTTTACAGGTGGAGAATTAATTAATGATGTATTACAATTTGAAGGAATTCAATATTTAAAAGTAGAATTTAAAGGAAAAAAAGTAATTGGGAAAAGATTTGAAATTAAAGCAAAAGAAATTTGGAACGGGGAAATAAAAGAAATAAGTACTGTTTATGAAAGCCCTGTGTTGAACGAGAATTTCTTTTTTAATGGTGATACAAGTGTGCTCCCAATAAGAGTAATAGCAAAACATACTAATGACAGCATACTTAAAGTTTTGTTTCGATTTCCCAAAATAGGTGTACCAAAAGAGTATAAGGCTATCGATTCTGACAGGTATGTATTAATAAGTGCAATAGACGAGACAAAATGGGATACCTATGTAAACACACCAGATGGAAAAAGTAGTCCGGCAATGGTAAATGAAGGTCAAATAAAAACAAACGAAGCTTTTCCATTACTTGTTTACACTTTGCCCTACGAAATGCACGGTAATTTATGGTGGGGAAATGTAAATGTTTGCGGAAGAGATATTGATAGTTGGGGGAAAAGATTTGGAATAAAACATTATGTGGTTTTTGAAATGGAATTCAAGGACTAAATTAATTCCAGAAAAATAAATAGTAATGAATTTATTTACAACAAAATAAAAAAGTTTGAAAGTGCATTATTCAAAGCGAAGTCTGTGAGTTATTCAACAACCAATTCCTGAATGACTTTTTAAGTCTTATGAAAAGGCAGTCACCCCGGCAATCCGTTCCTTGTTGCCGAGGGTCTGTCACCCGTAACTTGCTTTTTAAAAGCAAATGATTAATTGCCCTAACAGGCAAGGCACAAATTACATCCCGATGTCTATCGGAATTGCTGCAGCGAGGGAAAATTCCATAAAAAGAACATAATAAATTTCGATTACAACCGAATATAAATCTGATTATTTCCGGTTTAATGAGCCGAATAATTATTTTAATCGGCTCACTATAATTCGTATATTTGAGCCGAATATATTTAATATTTGGCTCATGGAAATATATAACTGGCAAGAAAAGGAATGGCCTCAATTTAATTATGAAGTTGATGTTGTTGAAAATGAGCTTTATGTTCTTACGGAAAAATTCGGACTTCTTACAGGTATGCTCAAAGCAATGCCTGAAGAAATGCAGATAGATACCATCCTCGACATCATGGTTTCAGAGGCAATAAAAACTTCGGAAATTGAAGGTGAACTTCTAAGCCGGATTGATGTCATGTCATCTGTCAGAAACAACCTGGGACTAACTCCGCTTTTGCCTGTTAAGGATAAACGTGCACAGGGAGTTGGTTCGCTGATGATTAACGTTAGAAATACTTACACTGAAGAACTGACTGAAAAGACTTTGTTTGACTGGCACACTTTATTAATGGATTACCGAATAGATATTGAAGCCGGAAAATGGAGGACACACTCAGAACCCATGCAGGTGATTTCAGGTGCAATTGGCAAAATCAAGGTTCATTTTGAAGCCCCTCCTGTATTTCAGGTTCCCTCAGAGATGGCTAGGTTTATCGAATGGTTCAACGAAACCGCGCCGGGGGGTAAAAAGGAGATTAAAAAGGCGCCAATCCGATCGGCTATCGCACATTTATATTTTGAATCGATTCATCCTTTCGAAGATGGAAACGGCAGAATTGGCCGTGCCATTGCAGAGAAAGCGTTATCGCAGGGAATTGGCCGTCCGGTTTTACTGAGTTTATCGAAGGCAATTGAAAGTAACAGGAAAGCATATTATGCTGAATTGGAAAAAGCTCAGCAATCATTTGAAATTACTTCGTGGATAAAATATTTTGTTGATACAATACTGGCTGCACAGATAGATTCCGAAAGTGAAATTGACTTCACACTAAAAAAGGCGAAATTTTTCGACAGATTCAGAAATCAGTTGAATGATAGGCATTTAACTGTAATCAGAAGGATGCTTGAAGAGGGGCCAAAAGGTTTTCAGGGAGGAATGAATGCAGGAAAATACACTGGTTTATGCAAAGTATCAAAACCCACAGCAACAAGAGATTTGCAGTATCTTACCGAAATTGGGGCCTTCCTGGTTTCGGGCGGAGGACGCAGCACAAGTTACAAGGTAAATATTTAAACTATTTGCAAATAAAATCAGTTCGCATGTAATGACTTAGGTTGACTTTTATTAAGACGTTTTAATGCATATATTTGTGTAAAATTTAATAATATGATAATCGAAAGGGTTGAAAATAATAAGATTGTGATTACATTCTCTTCAAATGTTGATATGTTTGGTATTCAACGATTAATAGATTATGGTCGTTACCTGGAGGCCACTTCAAAAAGTAAAGCAAAGCAATCTGACATAGATAAACTCGCTGACGAGGTGAATGAAACGTGGTGGAATAAAAACAAACACAGATTTTCGAAGTGAAGTTCAATCTTTAATCAAAGGACTGGCAAATAAGGGATTTACGAATTTTATTTCGACCAATGAACTTTGGGATTTACGACAGAAAAGACTGAAATAAAGAATTTGAATTTAAAAACTGAAACACTTGCTTATAATTCCCCCGCTGGCACGGGTCTGCAACCCGTTCTTATTTTGTAAAAGCAAAATAATATTTGTTCCCGATGGGTAATTAACAAATTACGAGGCTGTCTAAAAAGAGTTCAGTCTCTTTTTTTGTTTGTAAATATTTCATTTAACATTGATGTAAATCGTTTATATTTAGTATATTAACGTCATAAAGATAAACGGATTCAAAAATGTCGAAACCAGTTTTCAAATTAAATTTTCAAGGGCAAATTTCACTTTTTCCTGCCCGGCTTGACCAAAATATATCAGAAGATTCACCTGTTCGGCTGGTGAACCAAATAGTAGATAAGCTTGATATTTCAGATATTGAGAAGACATACGCCGGGAGTGGAACTTCGTCGTATCATCCGCGAATGATGTTAAAAGTGATGTTTTATGCCTACATGAACAACATTTATTCGTGCCGGAAAATCGGGAAACAATTGTTGGAAAACATCCATTATATGTGGCTTTCGGGGAATCAAACACCCGATTTCAGAACCATCAACAACTTTCGTTCGCTGCATTTGAAGGGGACCATTAATAGGCTTTTCACGCAGGTTGTACTGATGTTGGTTGAAATGGGGTATATCAGTTTGCAGACGGTTTATATCGATGGTACGAAAATGGAATCGAGAGCAGGGCGTTACACATTTGTATGGCGGAAGAGGGTTGAAAATAACAAGGCCAAACTGGAGGAAAAAATCAGGAAGATATTGGAGATGATAGACCAGGGGATTGCGCAGGACAACCTTCCCGACGACGAGCCACCCACCCCGATAGATTCCGATGAACTGAAAAAACGCATTGCCCAAATCAACCGTGAGAACCTTTCAAAAGAAGATAAAAAAGCAGTAAAAACACTGGAAGAAAAACACTTGCCCAAGTTACAGGAATATGAAAACCACCTTGAAACCCTGGGCGAAAGGAACAGTTATTCCAAGACCGACCAATCGGCTACCTTTATGCGGATGAAGGACGACCACATGCAAAACGGCCAGTTGAAACCTGCTTACAATCTTCAAATCAGTACAGAAAACCAGTTTTTGACACATTTTGATTTTTTCGCCAATCCAACAGATACCCTGACGATGGTTCCGCTTTTTGAAGGCTGGCAGAAGCGTTACAGCCGCACACCCCAAACAGCAGTTGCCGATGCCGGCTATGGCAGCGAAGAAAACTATGAGTTCATGGAGAAGAACGACATTGTAGCTTTTGTAAAGTACAATTACTTCCATGCCGAACAGAAAAAGAAGTTCAGGAAAAATGGCTTTATTGCCCAAAACCTGTATTATAATGCCAAGGACGATTATTTTGTTTGTCCGATGGGGCAGCATCTTCAAAACAAGGGAAAGACAACAAAAACAAACCAGCACGGATACAAATCGGAAATAACAAGATATGAAGCTCAAAACTGCAATGGCTGTCCGCTCAGGTGTCTGTGTCACAAGGCAAAAGGAAATCGGAGTATTGATATCAATCACAACTTGCTCCGCCTCAAGGCAAAGGCACGTGAACTTTTACTTTCTGAAGAGGGAATAAAACACCGGAAAAAGCGATGTGTGGAACCGGAACCTGTCTTTTCACACATCCGTTACGATGGGGCATATCTCCGGTTCCGGCACTTCGGTCAGGACAAGGTTGAAATGGACTTCACCCTGCTTGCAATTGCATTAAACCTGTCGAAACTAGCCCGAAAAAGAGCTAAATCAGGTAAAAATCCGGAAAATAAAACCGTAAAACAGCAGTATTTTGTCTTTGTGCTGGTTTTTATCTTAAAAATAAAAAACCAATTCGCTAAACAGGTAACCTATACAAAAAATGCCGCTTGAAAACAAAAAAAGAAGGCTGCCCTATTTTGAGATTTTGGACAGCCTCTTTTTGTTTCTTAAAGCTACAAAGGTGTATTACTGCGGTTTGGCAACTACATTGCCTTTGATACTTAAATTAACATTCGAATTTTTTGCATTCGAAGTAACCGTAATCGATTTGTTGAAATTACCTATACTGTTGGTATTATACATCACTTTTATAACACCTGTGCTGCCGGGCAGAATTGGTTCACGCGGCCAGGTTGGCACAGTGCAACCACAGGAAGCACGCACATTACTTAAAACCAGCGGAGTTTTACCCTTGTTTTCAAAAGTAAATTCGCAACCCCCGTCACTGCCTTGCTGAATTGTACCGTAATCGTGTACAACCGAAGCAAATTGAATTACCAAAGTGGTATCTGCCGACTGTGCATTAGCGCCCACAGCAATCACAAAAAGCAAAATGGCTGAAATAAAAAATGTCTTCATAATTCGTTTTGTATTTAAAAAGTTAAAAATCATTTTTTTGTTTTATTTCTGAATGAGTAGGTGCAAAGTAAATTCAAATTGTGCTTCATTGTTCACTTTCAGCTGTTTTTTTATCAAAATCAATTATAAACTGAGATTGGAGTACTTATTTTAGCGTAATCCATTTCCTTTTAAACGATAAAGCTACATTCACCAAAGCAATCATAACAGGAACTTCAACAAGCGGACCAATTACACCTGCAAATGCTTCTCCCGAATTAATCCCAAATATGGCAATTGCAACAGCAATAGCCAGTTCAAAGTTATTGCTTGCCGCGGTAAAAGCCAGAGTTGTGGATTGTTCGTAGTTTGCCCCGATTTTTTTGCTCATAAAAAACGAAAACAAAAACATAACAACAAAATAAATAAGTAATGGAATGGCGATTAACAACACATCCATCGGTATTTTCACAATATATTCTCCTTTCAGCGAGAACATTACAACGATAGTGAACAGCAATGCAATTAGTGTTAACGGGCTGATTTTCGGAACAAACCAGGTTTCGTACCAAACTTTGCTTTTTACACGGGTCAAAATAAAACGGGTTAAAAATCCGGCAATCATTGGGATTCCAAGGTAAATAAATACGCTTTTTGCAATGGCTCCCATTGTAATTTGCGAAACAGTTTCATTTACCGGAACTCCAAACCAACCCGGCAAAATTGCAATAAAAACGTAGGCATAAACCGAAAAAAGCAACACCTGGAAAACCGAGTTAAAAGCCACCAGTCCGGCTGCATACTGCGTGTCACCCTTTGCAAGGTCGTTCCAGACAATTACCATTGCTATACAACGGGCAAGTCCGATTAATATAATTCCATACATGTATGGCAGGTTGGCATTGTTTTCGCCCGGAAACAATTTAAAGAAGGTAATAGCTAGTATAAACATTAAAACCGGTCCCAAAACCCAGTTTTGAAATAAGGAAAGACCCAAAATTTTTGTATTCCTGAAAACATCACCCAACTCTTCGTATTTCACCTTTGCAAGTGTCGGATACATCATCACAATCAGTCCGATTGCAATGGGAATATTGGTGGTTCCAACCGAGAAACTGTTCCAGAACTCTGCTACCGATGGATTTACCCAGCCGGCAAATACTCCGGCAAACATGGCCAGGAATATCCAAAGAGTTAAATATCTGTCAAGAAATTTTAGTCGTTTTTGTGATGGCATAAAAACCTTATTTATAATGCTTTATAACCTGAAACTGTAATACTGTAAATTCCCGTTTCGCCCTGCTGAAAATCTTTAAGTTCTTCAGAATTTAAATAATTGGCAAGTACATTTTCAGGAATGGCAATTTCTTTCTGCTTGTGTACTGTTACATTCTTAAAACCCTGTTTTTCGATTATCTGAAGATATTCATTCATCTGCAATGCGCCAGAAACACAGCCCGCATACATTTCAGCATCTTTGCGCAGTTTTTCAGGCAATTCACCTTTTATAACCACATCGGAAACACAAAAATGACCGCCCGGTTGTAAAACCCGTATAATTTCTGAAAAAGCACGGTTTTTATCGGGAACAAGATTTAAAACACAATTTGAAATTACTACATCAAAACTATTGTCCGACAATGGCATTTCTTCAATATCACCCTGAATAAATTCGATGTTTTTAAACCCTGTTTTTTCAAGATTAATTTTTGCCTTTTCAATCATCGCTTCAGTAAAATCAATACCTGTAACTTTTCCTGATTCGCCAACAATCGAACGTGCAACAAAACAATCGTTACCTGCCCCCGACCCCAAATCCAGCACAGAATCACCAACCTTTATTTCTGCATACTGGGTTGGAATTCCGCAACCCAATCCCAAATCAGCTTCTGAATTATGACCTTTTACATCATTGTATTCGTCGCCAATCATACTTATTCCTAAATCGCCGCAACAACCTGTTGTTCCGCAACATCCCTGCTGCGAAAGAAGTACACTTTGAGTGGCAATTGCACTGTATTTCTCTTTAACAACCATTTTTAAATCATCTGCTTTCATAATTGTGTTTTTATTTCGTTGATGTAAAACTTCCAAAATCCTTCCTTAATCTCATCCCGAACACGGTAATATTCACTTTCGATAAATTCAGGAGTACCCACAGCATGTGAAGGGTCGTCGAAACCAATGTGCAAACGGTGTTTTACTTTTCCGAGAAAGGCCGGACAACTTTCGTTGGCGCCACCACAAACTGTTATCACATAATCCCACTCGTCGCCAAGGTATTTATCCACCTGATCGGAAGTGTGTTGACTGATATCAATACCAGCCTCCTTCATCACTTCAACTGCTTTTGGATTGAGTTTTCCTGATGCTTCGGTACCTGCCGATTCAACCAGTATCCGGCTATCGAACGACTGCAAAAAGCCGTGTGCCATCTGGCTTCGACAACTGTTTCCCGTACAAAGAATTAGTATTTTCATTTTTATAAATTGATAATTGTCAAATTGTATTTTTCCTAAATATTTACTTCTAAGTTGATTCAATAAGGTTAATAAAGTTGTTTATCTCACTGTCAATCAATGTTACTAAGGTTGGAAAAAACGGGAAATAAGGTTTTTTCCGAAATCTGTAACCTTTTCTGTCTTTTCGCATTGATACATTCAACTCAATTACTCATTCTAACCTTTAATTATATCGTAACATTCTCGCATTATAGCATTGTAGCATTGTAGCATTCCTGCATTCTCGCATTCTTGCATTCACGCATTTCTTCACCCGCAAACGTATCCTTCCTCCGGTTGAATTTCTTCAATAAACGACACCATCATTTCCTTCATATCATTTATTTTTTCGGGATTAAGACAATATTTTGTTTTAACACCTTCAATGTGTCCCTGAATTAATCCTGCATTTTTCAACTCGGTTAAATGCTGGTTAACGGTTGTACGACTTAATGGCAATTCATCGGAAATATCGCCTGTGATACAGTTTTTGGTTTGCGACAGAAACTGTAATATCTGCAATCTCGCCGGATGCGCAAGTGCTTTAAAAAGTTCAGCCATTTCCGCCAATTGTTTATTGAATAATTCTGTTTTCGATTGTACCATATTTCATGTATTTATTTGACGCAAATATACGTCACAAATTAATATGACGTATAAATACGTTTAAAAATTAATTAATTTGTAATATTTAATCTGAGAAGAGTGATTCGAAATCAATTCACATAAAACACCTTCACTTTATCTGAACTCAATTTGACCGAAAGCCATTGCCTTATTTTTTCCTTATCCCTGGAAGTTAACTGACCTTTTTTATCCTGAAAAACAACCACATCTGATAATTCAGTTTTTTCGGAGTTTTCAGTATAAAAGTGAGCTTTCGAATACGAACAGGAAACAATAACCGGGTAAATACTCTGAATCTCTTTCAAAATAATCCGTCCCAAAGCTCCATTGGTAGTAATGCTGTCAATCAAGTTTTCTTTTATGCTGATTTGATTGTTCAACCGGTTGATTTCTGCTTTAAAATTGTTGGATTCATCATTTTCAATGGCCGAAACATCAAACGAAAGTCCTTGTTCAATGGAGATTTCAGATTCTTCCGGTAAAAAATCATAGCTCAATTGAACAATTCTTTTCTTTTGCGAATCGTTCAGACTTGTACCTCCATAAATCAGTTTTAAGCTTTTCTTTTTTGGGTTAATGTCGCTTTTCAACAAAAAATTGCCCTCAAAAAGGCTTATTTTAGCAATATACATATTCGATTTCTGTATAAAACGTTCGTTCTGAACCAGATTGTAACCAAAATAAATACTGGGAATAGCAACGAGTATAATCACAAACGAAATCCAACTATTTATTCTCTTTTTATGTGCTTGTTCAATTTCAGAACTGATTGGGAATTTCAATATCTGTGAAATGGCAACCGATGAAATTGCAATAAAAACTGTATTGATTGTAAAAAGAAAAATGGCACCAAAGAAAAATTCGAACTGGGCGGTAGCAAGACCGTAACCTGCAGTGCATAACGGAGGCATCAGCGCTGTTGCAATTGCCACACCTGGTATTACGTTCCCTTTTTGTTTACTGCTGATGGCGACAATGCCTGCCATTCCTCCAAACAATGCAATAAGCACATCGTAAATGGTTGGACTGGTACGGGCAAGTAATTCGGAATGTGCGGTTGAAATCGGGCTTAGAAAAAAATAGGTCGTAGAGGCAGCCAAACTTGTAAATACGGCAAAACTGAAATTTTTAAGTGCCTGTCTGAAGAGTGACATATCGTATGTTGCAATACTGTAACCCATTCCGTTGATTGGCCCCATTAGCGGTGAAATTAACATTGCTCCAATAATTACAGCTGTCGAGTTCATGTTTAGTCCAACCGATGCAACAATAATGGCAAACATTAAAATCCACAGGTTCGTTCCCTTGAAAACTATGTCTTTCTTAATACTCTCGTGAATTCTGTCAAAATCATCGAGTTCATTTTCCAGATTAAAATAGGAGAATATGTACGTAAATAAATTATCCTTTTTCATAGAGTCTTCTTTCAAGGTTGGGTAGAACTACCAAATATAATTCTTATTTGGAAACTAATTCCTCATTCAACTTTTCAACAGTAATAAACCCGTAATTTCTAAAAAATTCACTCCCTGATTTGTCTAACAGAATTTGCATGGGTACGGCAGAAATACCAAAGTACTTCATCATTGCGAGGTTTTCGGGGTGCATGATGTTGAGGAAAACCACATTCACTTTTGGATTATTCTGCTTTCGCATTTCTTCCAGAACCGGCTCCATTTGTTTGCAGATTGTACATCCGGTCGAACCAAATTCGAGCAATGTAAATTCAAATATTTGTTTGTTTTGAAGGTAGTTGTATTTCGTATCAATTTGCTTTTCAACCGAAAGCGTGGTTTCTGTACCAGCCTGTTCTTTCATCTTTTGAGAAATGAAATTATTCAGCGTGGTTCTGCTGAAAAAACCAACTATCAGCAAAATCAGCAAAAGAACTACTAATAAAAATGGTAAGATTTTTTTCATTATCAGCGATATCCTTTGAGGTCACTTTCATGGGACAGAATTCAAAGTTATCAATTTACAGGAAGCGGACTTCCAACAGCAATGTCGCAACGATGAAATGGTTGTCCGTGAGGTGGATTCAATTTTGGTGCAGTTCCATTTGCTACGGTTGGTGCAGTTGGATTGTTTGCCTGTGGATTGTTCAGGCGCGCAGCATTTTCCAAAGTTGGTGACATTCCCGTTCTGTTAATTGGTGGTGCAGGTTGGGCCGATACTGATTTTGCCGGAGCAGCTGCACTCAGCGGACTTCCAACCGGAATATCACAACGATGAAATGGTTGTCCGTGCGGCGGATTCAGTTCCGGAGGAGTTGTAGCTGCATTTATTACTGGTGGCTCATTTGATACTGCTGTTTCAGGAACAGTTGCCGGAACTGAAGAAATAGTTGCAGAAGTATCTGCTTTTAACATTGTTTGTGGCACCTGATTTTGTTCCTGAACTTGAACAGGTTTTGACTCTTTTTGCGCTGGTGAGCACGAAATCACTATAGCCAAAACAACTGCTGTAATAAAAATAAAGAATTTGTTCATTAGATATTGATTCTGTAAGTTTCTCATAATAATGTTATTTGTATTTTATTAATACTTTAAACCTAACTTTATTTTTCGGAATAACAATAAAAAGACAAAATAATCCGGGATTATTAAGAAACAAAAAAGTCTGATTCGGGATTCATTTTATTACCATGATTACCTTGATTTTTTCTTCCAAATCCAGGTTAATCGAGTTAATCCTCCCAAATCCCGGTTCAGACTTTTTCAGAACGTCACAGTTTTGTCCGCCCAAACCACCATATTCACACAATCAACCATGGTTGAAATCGGGCATGAAGTAGAATCAGCCAATTGACGAGATTTCAGACAAGTTCCGCAAGTAAGTAACTCTCCGCCGGCTGCTTCAAAAGCCTTCATCTGTTCGTCAACATTGTATTTGCCGTGGATTAGTCCTTCACATTCAACAGCTTCACCCATCAGGAAAAGTTTAACCTCGAGCCCCAGTCTTCTTGAAGTTACAGCAAACCTGAAAGCATTCCAGGCTTTTTCATAATCTTTTGTTTCGAGTATAATTCCGATTTTCATTTAACAGACATTCCTATTATTTAATGATTCGAAATTCATCCAAATCACTTAAAAATGGTAACTTTTTACGATATTCCTGAAGTTCAGAATATGAAATTTCAAAGGTTTTTACACATTCATTTTCACCCATAAAATCGGCAATTCCACTTTGGCTAATTAAACCTGAATCGCCCGAATATATTAGTCCTGTTCCATCAGTACCGGTGCGATTGACACCAACACAATAAGCCTGATTTTCCACTGCGCGCGCCAGTAGCAAAGTTTTCCAGTGATGATGACGAGGCGATGGCCAGTTAGCCATATAAATCAAAACATCGTAGTTTTGTGCGTTTCTGCTCCAGACAGGGAAGCGTAAATCATAACAAATCAACGGGCAAAACTTCCAACCCCTGAATTCAATAATAAGTTTTTCATCTCCCGGTGAATAATGAAGGTGCTCCTGCCCCATTGAAAATAAATGACGTTTATTGTAAAATTCAGTTTTTCCGTCGGGGAAAGCCCAGATTGCACGATTAAATATTTTACCTCCATCTTCAATAATGAGGCTACCAATAACCGAGACATTCTTTTCAGCAGCTATTTTTTTCATCCACTGTACCGTACTTCCATCCATTTTTTCTTTCAAAACTTTTGGGTTCATCGAGAATCCTGTGGTAAACATTTCCGGAAGTACAATTACATCGGTTGAATCAATATTGTTCATTATTTCTGAATATTTCTCCAGGTTTGATTTGATATCCTCCCAGATTATATCGGGTTGAATGATTGTAATTTTCAGGTTTTCCATAGTATTAGCTTTAAAACTTATTTACGACTGTAACACCCACATTCTCAAATCTATTCATATTTACCAATGCTTCAGGCATTTCATCCAGCGAAATGGTTTTTCCAACCAGCAAACCGGGATTTAGTTTTCCTGACTTTATCATTTCAAACAATTCGGTATATCGGAAAGCCTGCATTCCATGGCTTCCAATTATTTCAAGTTCATTGGCAACCACTTTATCCATAGGTATTTTCGGGTGTTTGTGGTCGCCTGTCATTAATCCAACCTGAATATGTTTTCCCCGTTTCCGAAGACATGAAACAGAGTTAAAACAGGTTTGCTGGCTGCCCAGAGCATCAATAGAAAGATGAGCGCCACGAACAGTTATTCTTCTTATTTCTTCAGCAACATTTTCAATTTTTTTTGCATTCACAAAAAAAGAAGCACCTGTATTTCCGGCCAGTTCAAGTTTTACATCATCAATATCAACAGCAATTACATTTGCACCGGCAGCCCCTGCAATCATTATTGCAGAAAGTCCAACCCCGCCGCAACCATGCACTGCAACCCACTGTCCGGCAGCCACTTTACCCTGATCAATTACAGCCCTAAAAGAGGTGATAAACCGGCAACCCAAACTGGCAGCAGTAACAAAATCAATTTCTTCAGGTAATTTCACCAGATTAATATCAGCATATTTTATTTCGACAAACTCTGCAAACGATCCCCAGGCTGTGAAACCGGGCTGAAACTGGTGGTCGCACACCTGGTGATTGCCCGAAACACATTCCGGACAATGTCCGCAGCCACTAACAAAAGGAACAGTTACACGATCTCCTTTTTTGAAATTCCTGATTTCTGAACCGGTTTCTACAATAATTCCAGCCAGTTCGTGACCCGGAACATGTGGCAAAACAATATCCGGATCGTGCCCCATCCAGCCGTGCCAGTCGCTACGGCAAAGTCCGGTCGCTTCAACTTTAACAATAACACTGTCATGCGAAATTTTTGGATTTGGCACTTCCATGATTACAACTCGTCCCTGAAAATGTTCGAAATAAACGGCTTTCATCTATTTTTATAATTCTTTAAAAAAGTCATTTCCCTTATCATCAACAATAATAAATGCCGGGAAATTTTCGACTTTAATTTTTCGTACTGCCTCCATTCCCAGTTCAGCAAAATCAACAATCTCAACCGATTTAATACTGTTTTTAGCCAGAATTGCCGCTGGTCCGCCAATTGAACCCAGATAAAATCCTCCGTGTTTTTTACATGCGTCGGTAACTTGCTGCGAACGGTTTCCTTTGGCCAGCATTATCATCGATCCGCCATGACTCATAAATTCATCAACATAAACATCCATTCTGCCCGCTGTGGTTGGGCCAAAACTGCCGCTGGCCATGCCTTTGGGTGTTTTAGCCGGACCTGCATAATAAACCGGATGTTTCTTAAAGTATTCGGGCATTGGTTTGCCTTCGTCAAGCATTTTCTTGATTTGAGCATGCGCAATATCGCGTGCAACTATTAAAGTCCCGCTCAAATTCAAACGGGTTTTTGTTGGGTATTTCGATAATTCTTTCAGAATACTTTCCATCGGTTGATCCAGGTCAATATCAACTGCTGGTGAAATTGACGGCGCTTTTGATGGCAGAAAACGGGCCGGATTTCTTTCCAGTTCTTCCAGAAAAATCCCGTCCTTGGTAATTTTTGCTTTTATATTCCGGTCGGCGCTGCAACTTACACCCAAACCAACCGGACACGAAGCTGCATGACGCGGCAATCTGATAACTTTCACGTCGTGAACAAAATATTTGCCGCCAAACTGTGCGCCAACACCACTTTCCTGGCATATTTTTTCAACTTTGGCTTCCCATTCCAAATCGCGAAAAGCCTGACCACCCTCGTTTCCTTCGGTTGGTAAATGATCCAAATAACCTGTCGATGCCTTTTTAACCGTAGCCAAAGTTGCTTCGGCAGAAGTTCCTCCAATTACTAGTGCCAAATGATATGGAGGACAGGCTGAAGTTCCCAAATCCATAATTTTGTCCTTTACAAATTTGGTTAAGGCCTCTTCTGTTAAAAGCGATTTGGTTTGCTGGTACAAATAGGTTTTATTTCCCGAACCACCACCTTTTGTTATAAACAAAAACGAATATTCATTTCCCTGTTCGGCATAAATATCAATCTGAGCGGGCAAATTAGTACCGGTATTTTTTTCTTCCATCATGGTAAAAGGCACTACCTGCGAGTAACGCAGATTTTTTTCCTGATAGGTATCGTAAATTCCTTTTGAAAGGTGCTTTGCATCGTTAACACCTGTATAAACATTTTCGCCTTTTTTTGCCATAACAATTGCTGTTCCTGTATCCTGGCAGGTCGGTAGTTCACCTTCGGCTGAAACTGCCTGATTCATTAACATGGTATGTGCCACAAAACGGTCGTTGTCAGTAGCTTCGGGGTCTTCCAGAATTTTTACCAGTTTTTCGAGATGAGCAGTGCGCAGATAAAACGAAACATCAGTAAATGCTTCTTTTGCAAGCAACTCGAGACCATCAGGTTCAACTTTTAATATTTCACGTCCATCGATATTTATAGTCGAAACAAAATCTTTGGTTAATAGGCGATACTGTGTGTCGTCTTTTAAAATGGGAAATGGTTTTTGATAGTTGAATGTCATTATTTAAAAGTTTAATAGATTTCTTTCAGTAAACAAAGATATAAAACTTAAGAAACAGGTTTTTCCTTTTTTTGATTTCAGGTGAAATGTTAACTTTTTAAAATCTCAATCATTATCCCAAAATTGTAACAGATGTTTTCTATTTTTGAAACCACATTAAACCAACATTACATTTATGAAAAAAAGTCTTTTCTTTTTACTGATTTTCAGTTTCTTATACCAACATTCAATAATTGCACAAACCAGTTCACTGAAAATTAATACATCAGTTGCAGATTCACTATTAAAAAATTTCCAACATTCGGGCCGGATATTTTTGTTTGTTGGCAACAGCAGTAACCGCGAACCCCGTTTAAATACGTGGCCTGGAAAAAACAATCTCATTTTTGCTACCAACATCGAAAATTGGGAAGCCGGTACAACTTTCATTTTTAATGGTTCAGCCCAACTAATAAAATCGGTTGATGTTTCGCTTGAAAATATTCCAAAAGGAAATTACAACATTCAGGTATTGTGGGATCAGGATACAAATGAATCGGGAATTAATGCCTCTGGAAATCTGTACAGTGAATCAATTTCAGTTGATTTAACTGAAAATAAGACAATTGAACTCCCTTTAACCAGAATTGTCAAATCTACTAAACTAACTGAACACAAATTATTAAAGGAAGTAAACATCAAAAGTGAGGTGTTGTCAAAATGGTGGGGAAAAGAAATGAGGTTAAAAGCAGCAGTGGTTTTGCCCCGTAATTTTTTTGAACAACCTGGTAGAAAATATTCAATCCGTTATAATATTGCAGGTTATGGTGGCCGATATACACGAGCAAACCGGTTTTTGAGAAACATGGATTGGTGGACCTCGGAAGAAGCGCCTGAAATAATTAACGTTTACCTTGATGGAGAAGGCCCGTTTGGCGATTGTTACCAACTTGATTCTGAAAACAGCGGCCCTTATGGAACTGCACTTGTTAATGAGTTGATTCCTTTTATTGAAAAAGAATTTCGTGGATTGGGAACTCCTGCATCGAGATTTGTCGAGGGTTGCAGCACAGGCGGTTGGGTTTCACTGGCTTTGCAGATTTTCTATCCCGATTTTTTTGGAGGGTGTTTTTCTTACAGTCCCGATCAGGTTGATTTCGAAAATTGTCAGCTTATTAACATTTACAAAGACGAAAATGCTTTTTACAACGAACACGATTACCTGCGGCCAATTGTGCCGGATGTTTCGGGCGAACCTATTTTATCGCAAAAAGATTTTATTCAGTTTGAAAATGTTTTGGGACGCTCTGATACATATGTCACATCGGGTGGGCAATTCAGCGCTTTTACCGCACTTTTCAGCCCGAAGGGAAATGATGGATTACCAAAACCAATGTTCGATCCGATAACCGGTAAAATTGATCGTGAAGTTGCAGAATACTGGCGAAAACACGACCTTAAAAATTACGTGGAAACCAACTGGAAAACACTCGGTCCAAAACTTCAGGGTAAAATCTGGGCATGGACCGGCGATATGGATAATTTCTATCTGAACCCCGCATTGCGTACTTTTGATGGTATGCTTAAAAAGATGGATAATCCCAAATCGGATGCTGATATCAATTTCACTCCTATGAAAGGACATTGCGCTGAGTACGATGAAATAAAGGTAATTCAGCAGATTGCGGAGAAATTAGAAATTAAAAATTAAAAATTAAAAAATTCCGTAAAATGATTCGAATTTTAACGATTACAGTATTGTTTCTGATGTCGTCAGTTATTTCTGCTCAAAACTACGTTCAGGTTTGGGGCGATGAATTTAATACCCCAGGACTGCCTGACAGTACAAAGTGGGGTTACGAAATTGGTAAAATAAGAAATGCCGAATTGCAATATTACACCTCGAAACGGCTTGAAAATGCACGCATTGAAGATTCTGTTCTGATTATTGAAGTACGCAAGGAAAAGTACAGTGGAGCTGATTACACTTCGGCCAGCATTATTTCGCGGGGGATTGGCGACTGGAAATATGGCAAAATTGAAATCAGTGCCAAAGTACCAACCGGCAAAGGAACATGGCCAGCACTCTGGATGATGCCAACATACAGTGAATACGGTGGCTGGCCCAAAAGTGGCGAAATCGATATTATGGAATACATTGGAGTTGAACCCGAAAAACTTTATTACACCTGTCACTTTGAAGGTAATGTTACGGGAAGTAATCACCAGTCGAGCGGTACAAACAGTACAAAAATTGTTCATCCGTATAATCAATTTATCAAATTTTCAATTATTTGGACACCCGATAAAATTGAATGGTACGCCAACGATGTAAAATATCATACTTATACCAAACGGGCAACAGATTACCGAATCTGGCCATTTGATAAAGAATTTTACCTGATATTAAATCTCGCTTATGGTGGAGAATGGGCCGGTTATGGTGGTGTTGACGATACAAAACTCCCACATAAATTCCTGATCGATTATGTTCGGGTTTATCAAGAAAGTCCGTTTAGGCTCGACATTCAATCTGCTCCTCATGGTAAAGTAGAAGTATCACCCAAACTCGATTTCTATCCTGAAAATACAGAAGTGTTATTAACAGCTGTTCCGGATTCGGGGTACAATTTTAGAGAATGGAAATATCAAAGTTCAGCCAATCCTTATAAAATTTTAATTACCAAAAACACGTCCGTTACTGCTGATTTTTATGATCCAAAAGAACTTATTTCAAATGGGGAATTTTGGAAAAACATGGACCCGTGGAGTTTTTATGTAAACGACAGTCAGACAAACAATTATTCTGCTTCGGTCGTTGACAGTACGTTTGTTGTAAACATCACAAAATCAACCGGCACCGACTGGCATCTGGGTTTTCAGGAAGGTGGACTTTCTCTGAAAAAGGCGAATTACAAATTAACTTTCGATGCATGGGCCGATCAGTCAAAGCAGTTACTGATAACTGTTTCAAAGAATTATACAGATTGGAGTGCTCATATTACAAAAAGCGCAACAATTTCAACCGCCAGAAAGAAATATGAACTTACCCTGAACATGCCTTTAAATGACAATAATGTGAGGCTGTATTTCGGAATCGGAAAGTTTCTTGGAAAATTTTATATTGATAATATCAGTCTCACCCAAATTGAACCAGTCACCGGAAATCAGGAAATCAGTTTAAATGAAAACTTCTTTTCGGTTTACCCAAATCCGGCAGTTAACGGTACTTTCAAAGTTTATTTGACTGATAAAAATCTTTCGGCAAGTCGTTCCCTCGAAATGTTTTCGCTCGATGGAAAGTTGCTTTATCAAACAAAACTAACCGAAATTGAAACTGAAATCAATCCCGGAAAGTTAAAATCCGGTTTCTATCTCGTAAAAGTGATTTCCGAAGAATCAATTCAGACAAAGAAAATCCTAATTTTATAGATATTAAATTCTTGTTTTTTTTGAATCAGATGAAATTTTAATTACTAAAACTTTATTACAATGAGAACCTTAAAAACTTTATTAATTTTTGCTGTTTTCTCCTTTATCTCTTCAATTGCAGTAAATGCCGATGTAAAACTTCCACGGATTTTCAGTTCGAATATGGTGTTGCAAAAAGGCATAGAAATTCCAGTTTGGGGCTGGGCCAATAAAGGCGAACAAATAACTGTAACTTTTAACAACAAGTCTGTTCGGGCAAAAACTGACAGCAATGGGAAGTGGATGGTTAAACTTCCGGTTCAGGAATATGGCGGTCCGCACAAAATGACGATAAAAGGTAAAAACACCATCGAACTTGACAATATTTTAATTGGCGAAGTGTGGGTTTGCTCCGGTCAATCGAATATGGAATGGAGGGTAGTTCAAAGCGTAAACGGAGAGAAAAAAGTTGCTGCAGCCAATTTTCCCAAAATTCGCCTGTTTACTGTTCCAAAAGCTGTGGCTCAATTCCCGCAGGATGACATTTCATCAGGAGAGTGGGTTGAATGCACACCCGAAACTGTTCCCAATTTCTCGGCAGTAGGTTACTTTTTTGGCCGCGACGTTTTTAAGGAATTGAATGTTCCGGTTGGATTAATTTATACATCCTGGGGTGGAACGGTTGCCGAAACCTGGTCTAGCGCCGAAACCATTTCGAAAGACCCTGATTTAAAAGGAAAGTTAACTGAATTACAGCAAATGGATTTAAACAAATATCAGGATGAAAAACTAGCTCAGGTTAAAAAAATGCTGGGTGGCGAACTTTCTGATAAAGATTTGGGAATGCAAAACGGACAGCCGGTTTGGTCGGCAGTTGACTTTAACGATAACAGCTGGAGAACCATTAAAACACCCATGTACTGGGAACAACAGGGATATGTTGATATTGACGGGATTGGGTGGTACCGCAAGGAAATAATGTTAACCGAACAACAGTCGAATGCTAATGCAACTTTGCATCTCGGAAAAATTGATGATTCGGATATCACATTTATGAATGGAATTACCATTGGTAAAACCGATGGACTTTATGATAAAGATCGCGTTTATACCATTCCGAAAGAACTTTTAAAACCGGGAAAGAACATGATTGTTGTAAGGGTTGACGATACCGGTGGAAATGGCGGTATCTGGGGCGATCCTGAAAATCAGTTTCTTGCAATTGGCAGTGAAAAAGTAGATATTTCAGGCGATTGGAAATTCAAAATCTCAAAAGCAACCGTGGGAGCTGTAAATATTGGTCCAAACTCCTACCCGACCCTGCTTTTTAACGCCATGATCAACCCGATTCTTCCTTATGGGATTAAAGGTGCAATCTGGTACCAGGGCGAGTCGAATGCAGGTCGTGCCAAGCAATACCAGCGCATTTTCCCTGAAATGATAATGGATTGGAGAAAGCACTGGAACCAGGGTGATTTTCCATTTCTTTTTGTTTCGCTGGCCAACTTCAATCCTCCGGTTGAAAATCCGGGAGAAAGCGATTGGGCTGAATTACGCGAGTCACAGACAAAAACATTGTCGCTGCCAAATACAGGAATGGCACTTGCAATCGACATTGGCGAAGCCAACGACATTCACCCGAAAAACAAACAGGATGTTGGAAAACGACTGGCTTTAAATGCATTGAAAGTTGCTTACAACAAAGACATTGTTTTTTCAGGGCCAATGTACAAATCGGTTGAGTTTAAGAATGGAAAAGCAATTCTAATCTTTTCGGAAACCGGTTCAGGATTGAAAGCGAAAGATAAATACGGTTATTTAAAAGGATTTACAATTGCTGGTTCCGATAAAAAATTCCAGTGGGCAAAAGCAGAAATTATTGACAATAAAACAGTTGTTGTATATTCTGAAAATATTAAAGACCCAAAATCGGTTCGTTATGGCTGGGCCAATAATCCTGATGATGTGAATTTGTACAACATCGAAGGTTTACCCGCCAATCCGTTCAGAACCGACGACTGGCCGGGAATTACCCGATGATACATCTTTTTATACTTGAAAACCCGGAAAAACTAAATTGTTCCGGGTTTTTCTTTATAAATAAGTGAGGTAAGTTGTTCTGTTTACAATAACAATTACTTTTGCAGCAAACCTGAAAAAAAATAACAAATTATGAAATTTGGATACTTCGACGACAATAACCGTGAATATGTAATCACCAATCCCAAAACACCGTGGCCATGGATCAATTATCTGGGTAACGAGGATTTTTTCTCGCTGATTTCGAATACTGCCGGTGGCTACTCTTTTTATAAAGATGCCAAATTCCGTCGCATAACAAGATACCGTTACAACAATGTTCCAATGGACAGTGGTGGCAGGTATTTCTATATTAAAGATGGTGAAACAACCTGGTCGCCGGGGTGGAAACCAGTGAAAACCCCGTTAGATAGTTACGAATGTCGTCATGGCATGAATTACACCAAAATTAAAGGCGAAAAAAACGGTCTTTCTGCCGAAGTACTTTTTTTTGTTCCTCTGAAAACCCATGCTGAGGTTCAAAAACTAACATTGACAAATCATTCAAAAGAAATAAAAACGATAAAACTGTTTTCGTTTATCGAATGGGCGCTATGGAATGCTGCATCGGATATGGAAAACTTTCAAAGGAATTTTTCCACAGGTGAAGTTGAAATCGACGGTTCGGTAATTTACCATAAAACCGAATACAAGGAACGACGCGACCATTTCGCTTATTATTCGGTTAACGTGTCCGTTAACGGTTACGATACCGACCGTGAATCTTTTTTCGGATTGTACAATGGTTTTGATGAACCACAGGTAGTTGCTGAAGGTAAATCGCGCATGACAGAAGCACATGGCTGGTCGCCGGTTGCTTCACATTATATCGAATTGGAAATCAAACCCGGTGAATCGAAGGATTTTGTTTTTATTCTTGGGTATGTCGAGAATAAGCAGGAAGAGAAATGGGAATCAAAAAATATCATCAATAAAACAAAAGCAAAAGCCACAATTGCCAAATTCGACACAGCAGAAAAAGTAGATGCTGCATGGATTGAACTCAAAAAATACTGGGATGATTTGTTAAGCATTTATTCTGTTGATTCGGGCGATGAAAAGCTGGATCGAATGGTGAACATCTGGAACCAGTACCAGTGCATGATTACGTTTAACTTTTCGCGATCGGCCTCATTTTTTGAAAGTGGAATTGGCCGAGGAATGGGTTTCCGCGATTCGAACCAGGATTTGATTGGCTTTGTTCATCAAATACCCGAACGTGCCCGCGAAAGGATTATCGATATTGCTTCCACACAATTTCCCGACGGAGGTTGTTATCACCAGTACCAGCCGCTCACAAAACGTGGAAACAACGATATTGGCGGAGGTTTTAACGACGATCCGATGTGGTTGATTATCGGGACGATTAGCTACATCAAGGAATCGGGTGATTTTGGAATTCTTGACGAAATGGTGCCGTTCGACAATGACATGAGTGTTGCCAGAACCTTGTTCGATCACCTGACAGTTTCATTCGATCATGTGGTAAATAATCTTGGACCTCACAATCTGCCTTTAATTGGACGTGCCGACTGGAACGATTGTCTGAACCTGAACTGTTTCTCCAACGATCCAAATGAATCGTTTCAGACCACAGAAAATAAAACGGAAGGATCAAAAGCTGAATCGCTTATGATTGCTGGTCTTTTTGTGATTTATGGTCGCGATTACATCGAATTGTGTAAAGTTCTGAATAAAGAAGACGAAGCTGCACGGGCACAAAAACTGGTTGATGAAATGACCGAAGCAGTTAAGTTGCATGGCTGGGATGGAGAATGGTTTTTACGGGCGTACGATTATTACGGAAAGAAAATTGGTTCGAAAGAAAATGAAGAAGGCAAAATATTTATCGAATCGAACGGCTGGTGCGGCATGGCAGGCATTGGCAAAGAGGAAGGAATGGTTGAAAAAGCCATGAATTCGGTTAAGAAATACCTCGATTGCGAACATGGTATTGTTTTGAATAATCCGGCGTTTACAAAATATTATATTGAATATGGCGAAATTTCAAGTTATCCGGCCGGTTACAAGGAAAATGCAGGAATCTTTTGTCACAATAATCCATGGATAATGATTGCCGAAACCGTGATTGGCCGCGGAGAAATGGCATGGGATTATTACCGAAAGATTTGTCCGGCGTATCTCGAAGAAATCAGCGATCTGCACAAAACCGAACCTTATGTATATTCGCAAATGATTGCAGGGAAAGATGCATTTAAACCGGGTGAAGCAAAAAATTCATGGCTCACCGGAACTGCAGCCTGGAACTTTTATGCCATTACTCAATACATACTTGGCATCCAGCCTGATTATGACGGTTTAATTGTAAATCCTTGTATTCCAAACAACTGGAATGGATTTAAAATCACCCGCAAATTCAGGGGAACCACTTTTAACATCGAAATTCAAAATCCCAATCATATTTCAAAAGGAGTAAAAGAACTTTGGATTGATAGTGAAAAAGTTGACGGGAATAAAATTCCGCTTCAGGATAAAAAAGAATGCAATGTGACTGTAATTATGGGATAAAAGTATATCGACTAACTCAGGACGATGACAAAAACACGGATTTTGAAAGTTCGTGTCCCCGAATTGCAGCATAAAATAGTATATCTGCACAATTTATTTAATATTACAAAGTTGATTATACATTCGGATTGTTAGTTTTGCGTCAATGATAAATTTTAGGCTCTTAATTCTCACTGTGCTTGCAGTTTTTCTGTGCAATATTTCAATGGCACAAAGCAATAATGCCACGCTCAAAGGTATCATTACCGATCAGGACGGAAAACCCCTTGATATGGTTAACATTGCCTTAAAAGACTATGTTTTGGGAACAAGCTCAAAACGCGATGGAACATTTGTACTTCGAATCCCATCTCAGAAAAATATTGTCATTGTTTTTTCATCACTGGGTTACATCCCGGTTTTAGATACCATTTTTGCCAAAGCCGAGGAAAATATCACTCTGAAAATTACAATGCAGGAGTCGAACCTGAAACTGGCTGAAGTTACTATTTCTCAAAATAGAAGAGAAGGAGGAAATGTTACCCGCATCGATCCTAAAATGCTGGATGCTGTAACAGGTTCTGCATCAGGCGCAGTTGAATCACTTATTAAAACTTTACCCGGTGTTTCGTCAAATAACGAGCTGAGTTCTCAATACACAGTTCGTGGTGGAAATTTCGACGAAAATATGGTTTATGTAAACGACATTGAAGTTTACCGCCCGTTTCTGGTACGGTCTGGCCAACAGGAAGGAATGAGTTTTATCAACAGCGATATGGTTTCAACGATTGAGTTTTCGGCTGGTGGTTTCGATGCAAAATACGACGATAAAATGTCATCGGTTTTGGATATCAAATACCGCAAACCCAACGAATTCAGTGGCTCTGCAACTGTTAGTCTTTTAGGTGCGTCAGCACATTTCGAAGATGTGGCGTTAAAAGGTAAACTATCACATATTTCCGGAATCAGGTATAAAACCAGCAGATATTTACTGGGAAGTCTGGATGAGGAGGGAGAATATGACCCCAATTTTCTCGATTTTCAAACTTATATAACTTATGAAGTTAACGATAAATTCGACATCTCTTTTTTGGGAAACGTTGCCCAAAACCAATACAACTTTATCCCCGAAACCCGTCAAACCACTTTCGGAACCTGGGATGCACCACTCAATACTACCATTTATTTCGATGGACAGGAAGTTGATGATTTTCAGACTTACCTTGGCGCTTTTTCAGCCAATTACCATCCCAACACCAATTTAAACCTGAAATTTATTGCTTCAGCATATTACGCCTCCGAAAAGGAAACTTACGATATTCTCGGCGATTACTATTTAAACGAACTCGAAAGAAATATGTCGTCGGAGGAATTTGGCGACAGTGTTTTAAACCTTGGTGTTGGTTCGTTTATTGAACATGCCCGGAATTATCTCAATGCAACTGTATATAGTTTTTCGCACAGGGGGGCTTACGATTCAGATAATCACTTGGTTAACTGGGGAGTAAAGTATCAGCACGAGGCGATTGACAGTAAAATCAATGAGTGGATTTACCGCGATTCCACAGGTTATTCCATTCCGTATTCCGATAAGGATGTAAACTTATATTACACGCTAAACAGCAAAAATTCAATTAGTTCGAACCGGTTTACAGGTTTTATACAGGATACATGGAGTGTACCTGTGAGCAAGGGCGATTTTTATATCAATGGTGGTGTTCGTTTTAATTACTGGGATTTCAATAACGAATTACTCATAAGTCCGCGGTCTACGTTAAGTTATTATCCCGATTGGAAAAACAAGATTTCGTTTCGTCTTTCAGCCGGAATGTATTACCAGTCGCCATTTTTTAAAGAATTGCTATTTACCGATGGAACAATTAATTACAACACCCGTGCGCAACGTTCGTACCAGATTGTTGCCGGTTCCGATTTGGTGTTTACCGCCTGGGATCGCCCGTTCCGCTTTACTTCCGAAGCGTATTACAAATACATGAACCGGTTAATTCCTTATCAAATCGACAATGTAAGGATTCGTTATCTGCCCGAACAGGAAGCCATTGGTTATGCTACCGGTATCGACATGAAAATTAACGGTGAATTTGTTAGCGGAGTTCAGTCGTGGGCCAGTTTGTCGTTTTTAAGCACAAAAGAAGATATTTTTATGGACGGACATGGTTACATACCGCGTCCGTCGGACCAATGGATGAATTTCAGTTTGTTTTTTCAGGATTATCTGCCCGGAAATCCAACCTATAAAATGCAGCTTTCAGGTTTTTACGGGACCGGTTTACCAACAGGACCGCCCGATGGAGAACGCTACCAGGATGTTTTCAGAATGCCATCATACAGAAGAATCGATTTGGGATTCTCCAAAGTTTTGATTAGTGAAGCCAAACCCGTAAACCGCGATTTTCTGCGAAATTTAACCGATGTTTGGGTAAGTCTCGAAGTATTTAACCTGCTTGGTATAAACAATACCATTTCATATTACTGGGTTTCAAGTATTTATGGCGACCAGTTTGCAGTTCCAAATTATCTCACCGGAAGACGAATCAATCTTAAACTGACGGTAAGGTTTTAATGCGAGAATGCATGAATGCGAGAATGCGAGAATGGGAGGAATGTTAAAATGAAAAATGAAAAATTGTTCAACAAACACTGAACTTTGAACCCGAAACTTTGAACGTTGAACTTTAAACTCGAAACTATTATTTATGAAACTCAAAATTTACCAAATCGATGCATTTGCTGAAAAGGTTTTTGAAGGAAATCCTGCAGCTGTTGTTCCGCTTGAAAACTGGTTACCTGACAGTTTGATGCAGCAAATTGCCATGGAAAACAACCTATCGGAAACAGCTTTTTTTGTGCCGGTTGAAAATGGTTTTCATATTCGCTGGTTTACCCCGCTGGCCGAAGTAAATCTGTGCGGACATGCCACACTGGCATCGGCACATGTACTTTTTAATCTTTTAAATTTTGCAGAAAGTGAAATTCGTTTTCAGTCACGCAGTGGCATTTTAAAGGTGAAAAAGGAAAACAACCTGATTGTACTCGATTTTCCTGCTTCTCCGATTACCGAAATTATAATGCCGGATGAAGTTGCAAAGGCTTTTCATATACAGCCGGTTGCGTGCTTTAAAGGGCGCGATGATTTTATGCTGATTTACGAAAACGAAGAACAGATTGCACAGTTGAAACCCGATTTTCAGCAGTTGGTTCGGGCAAATACCCGTGGAGTTATTTGCACCTCAAAATCAGAAACATACGATTTTGTTTCGCGCTTTTTTGCACCCGCCGTTGGCGTTAACGAAGATCCGGTTACCGGCTCGGCACATACAATGCTGATTCCTTACTGGTCGGGTGTTTTGGGTAAAAATGAATTAACCGCAAAACAGATTTCAGCCCGGGGTGGTATTGTGTTTTGCAAAAATTGTGGCGACCGTGTTGAAATTGGAGGAAAAGCAGTAACTTACCTAACAGGAGAAATTATTGTTTAAGTTAATTCCAAGTGAAATGGAGACCATCAACTTTGATAAAAAAATCATCGAAAACTACATCGAATCCATCAGGCCGCCGGTTGAACTGCGTAAAAGCGTGGATTTGGGATATTCATTTGAAAATAATGAAGTAGTTCTCTTCGAAATCAGGCCACAATGGAACGACGAAACCAAAGCTCAACAATATCCGTTTGTGAAAGCCAAATTTATTAAGTCGCAGAAAATCTGGAAAATATACTGGTTACGGGCTAATGGGAAATGGGAATTGTACGAACCCAATCCAATTGTACACAGCATCAATTCATTTATTGAAATTGTTGAAGAAGACGAACACGGGTGTTTCAGAGGCTGATTCAATCAACCACTGCCGCTGTAATCCTCTCTTTTACAATCTCATTCAACTCTTCGGGTTTCAAATTTTCAGGGTAAACGGCAGGTAAAAATTCAACTGTGATTTTCTCACCCATTTTTATTCGTTTTTTACCCGACGACATTGCTTTGTAAGCACCTGAAACAGCAATCGGCACAACCGGAATATTCAGTTCGGCACTTAAAATTGCATAGGTTTTCTTGAAATCACCCATTTCACCGTTTTTGGTGCGGGTGCCTTCCGGGAAAATCAGGATTTTTTTACCCAGCTTTACCACTTCGGCCATTTTATGAATGGAATGTTTAAGGTCGTTTGCAAGGTCCATCACAATGATATTGGTTCGACTTGCCAGATATTTTCTGATTGGCCCGTTTACATGATCTTTTTTTGCGTACGAAAAAGTGTCGTTCAGCACCTGTTTATCGAGATAAGAAAGCACAAGAAAAGCATCGAGTTTACTTTGGTGGTTGGGCGCAAAAAAGCAGGGGCCATCCGGAATATTCTCCATGCCTTTTACTTCGTATTTGAAAAAGAGCCTGAAAATATTTCTCACTGAATTTACAATGGGGCCATACAAAAAGGAAGCTTTTGGCAAAATCACCTCCGATTCGTCTTTTAAATCGCCGCTCCAGGTGGTTTGCTGCTCGGTTTTATGGAATAATTTGTTGGCCTGAATATGCTCCGCAATCTTTTTTACCGATGGAAATTTCAGCAGTTGTTCTTCACTGAAGTTTATTCCAAAAGTTTTTTCAATGTAATCGATGAGGCTTAATTTGCTAATGGAATCCATTGAAATGTCAAAAACGACGTGATGATCGGGTAAAACATCCATATCAACCTGGCTCTCGATAAATGATTTGATAGCTTGATATTCAGGGCATTTGGGCTCTTCTGAAGCCGATTTATTAATTTCAGGCTGTTCAACCAGTTCAGCCAATTTAAACCGCTGCAGCTTTGAAAGGCGGGTTCGCGGAAGTTCAGATTTTACCAGCGTAAACTGCATAATCCGTTTGTACGAACTCATTTCGGCATTAAAAGGCGTAATCACCAAATCGCGGAAATACTGGTTAAAATCGGTAATGTTGTTTTCAGACAAAAAACTGAAGTCAGGATAAATAACCGCATGAATCATTTCGTTGTGCATAAAAACACCCACTTCTTTGATTGCGGGCGAAAAGCCTCCCAGTTTTGTTTCAATCTCAACCGGGTTGATATTTTTCCCGTTTGGCAGAACGATAATTTCTTTTTTCCGACCAGTGATATACAAAAACCCATCTTTGTCGAGGTGTCCCAAATCGCCGGTATGCAGCCAGCCATCCTTTATCACTTCGGCTGTTTCATCGGGACGGTTGTAATATCCTTTCATAATGCTGGGACCTTTGGCAACAATTTCGCCATCCCGAATTTCAACTGCAAGTCCGGGAAGTGCTTCTCCCGTTGAACCGATTTTCACCCTGCCGGGACGTGGAAATGTAATCATCGGCGCTGCTTCGGTCATTCCAAAACCTTCGAGAATATCAAACCCCAGGTTATAAAAGAAATGGCCAACTTCCTTGTTCAGCGCGGCACCACCGGCAATCATAAACTGCAAATGACCGCCAAAACCCTGATGTACTTTTTTGAAAATAATTTTGCCCAATTTGCGGTTTTTCGTTTTCATTACGATTTTAAGCAAAACTCTTCCGGCTGCGCTTTTATCGATTTTTGCCTTAATGCCTTTGTACATCAATTCGTACAAACGCGGAACACCCATAAAAACGCCCACCTGGTTTTCTGTAAATGTTTTCATTAAATCCGACGACTGCATCGACGGAGCCATTACAACAGTGGTTCCAACGTAAAACGGTGTCATTAGCGAACCTACCAGCGGAAAAACATGGTGAAGCGGCAAAAAAATCATCACCTGCCGGTCAGGAATAAAAATACCGGCATCAATTACTGCCGACATATTATTGATGATGTTGGTGTACGAAAGCATCACGCCTTTCGGACTGCCCGTTGTTCCTGATGTATAAATTATTACTGCGGTTGTGTCTTCGTTTTCAGGCCCGATCCAATCACTTTCAGTGGAATCGTCTTTGAATTTGAGTTCTTCAAAAACCTTTGTTTCAGGTCGATAAGCGATAATCTTTTTTACTTTTTCAAACGAATCCTGCATTCCGCTGCTGATGAAAAGCAGTTCAGGTTTGCAATCGTCGATAATGTATGCTACATCTTCAGCAGATGCTAAAAAGTCGATGGGAACAGCAATGCAATTGTTTTGCAGGGCAGCGTAAAATGCATAAATCCATGAGGGGCCATTCTCGGCATAAATGGCAACTTTTTTAAAACCTTTGCCTTCGAAAAGCAGAGCAAATTGCCGCGATTTTTTTAAAAACTGGCTGTAAGTTACTTCGCCCTGTGAGGCAATAATTGCTTTTTTATCGGGGTATTCCCTGTTTATAATCGCTTTTATCATGATCAACTTTTCTAAATAAATCTGATTATCAATGCTTTAGACTTTATTTATTTCCCGTTATTACTTTTTGCAAAAGAACGCAAGTCTAAAACTTTTTCAATTAAAAGTAACCAAATAAAACAGTTTTTCTGTCAAACATCATTTTTTGTCGTTTCCATCAAAAAAAGAAAAAAATGTAAGGAAAAAATCAAACCTCAAATTCATAAAAACAGTACAATTTTCCACCTTTTTACTAAGTTTGTTTCAGCTACATTTTTAAACAGTTACAGACAATTATCAACTAATCTATTACAATGAAGAAACATGCCATTTTACCATTGTTTATAATGGTTTTTGCTTTTGTACTGGTTACAAAAGCGCAGGAAAAATCCAGTGAAAAACCAACCTGGAACCACTATTTTGAATCCGATTTCTACTTCGAGGACGATTTTTATGTACTGCCTATGTATCGTGCCGATCGCAATCATTGGCACCTTGAAGCAAGGTACAATTACGAAGATTTTCAGACCTTTTCGGCATGGGGAGGTTACAACTTTTTCGGGGGTGGCAAGCTGGAATATTTCGTTACGCCAATGGCGGGGATTGCCCTTGGAAATACCGACGGGTTTGTTGCCGGCGCTGAAATGTCTTTTACCCTGGGTAGTTTCGAGTTGTACAACGAATCGGAATACCTGACGGGATTTGAAAGTAAGGAAGACAACTTCTTTTACGCATGGACTGACCTCACTTATTCACCCAAAGACTGGCTTTGGTTCGGACTCAGCAGCCAAATCACAAAAGAATATCAATATGATACCGAATTCAGAACCGGGTTAATACTTGGCGGCGGATATAAAAACTTTGAACTCTCGGGCTACTATTTTGAAGGCTGGAGCGGCCCGGCATATTTAATGTTCGCGCTTTCGTTCAGTTTTCCGGAGTAGAAAAAATATCTACTCCCCTATTTTGTAGGCCATCAGCGCATTTCCATGCCGCACAAACAGTAAATTACTGTCAACCACAAGACGCGCCCAATGCTGGTCAGTGCCCAGCAGAACTTTAAATTTACTGATGACTTTTAATTGTTCAGGTGTTGCTTCCATTAAAGCTACTTCACCATCGTTTTCGGCATAACAATAGAAAAGTCCGTCGGCAAAAATTACAGAGCCGCCACCCAAATCCTTGTTTTGAAGTTTCATTTGTCCGGTGTTCCAGTCCAACACCTGCCAGTCGGGTTTCAGGTACGCCGATAAATACAGGTTGTCACCCAGCTTTACCATTCCGCCCATCAGGTTCATCAGTTTATTGTTTCGCCACAATTCGGTTACACTTTTTCCATCTTCCGAAAGTTGCAGCATAACTATTCCCGATGTTTTTTCACGGCCGGCTGAAGCAACCAGGAGTTTTCCATCGGCATAAACCGGAGTGTTGGCGTGTATTTTATTTTGCTGTGTTTGTTCAACGCGCCAGTATTTCTCGCCGGTTTGCGCATCAATTCCCATTATTGAATTCGAAGTCATCGCAATAACCAGTTTTTTTCCGTTGTGATTTATCAGGATTGGTGAATTATAAGTGGCTATCTCACCTTCTCCTTTCGAGTTCCAGACCTTTTTCCCGGTAAACCGGTTGAGTGCAACCACATTATTTTCCTTGCCACCAGGCACACAAATCAGGTTGTCGCCATCAATTAAAGCCGATTCTGAATAACCAAACTGAATCACCGAATCAACTCCCAAATCTTTAATGAAATCAACCGACCAAACCTGCTCACCGGTTTCGGCATTTAAACAATACACAGCACCCATTCCGCTTTCGATATAAATTAAATTGTCAACCACAACCGGAGTTGAGCGGGTGCCGTGAAAATTGGCACTAAAATCTTTGCCATAATCTTTTTGCCACAACAATTTCCCCTTTAAATCAAAGGTATAAAGTGTTCCCTCAGAAACGATGGTGTCCTTAATTCCTGTTACATAAACTTTGTTGTTTGCCACGGCTACTGTGCTGTGTCCCGAGCCAAGACCTTCAAACGACCAAGCCATCTCAGGGCCATTTTCAGGCCATTGTTTCAGAAGATTTTGCCCTGGATAAATACAATCACGGGCTGGTCCCTGCCAGTCAGATTTTTCCTTTGCGGGCTGAAAAGAATACAAAAACAGCGAAATAGCGGTTAAAATCAGAAGCGTTCGTTTCATATTTTCAATAATTCAGTTGATATAATCAGTAACTGCAATTTGATTTGATTACACTTTCATTGAATTGAGCAGGAAATTTTTTCCGGTTTTCAAAATGAATGAATAATCAGTTTCGGTGTTTTAAGGGGCTAAAAATAGAAAAAATAAGTTTTAATCCCGATTGGAAATTTGTAATAGTCCAATCATCGCTCACTCGATTAGACTAAACAAATTTTTCTATCCAGTTATAATACCAGTAGTTTTATTGTATGCAATTGACTCACCCTCTTATCCCTCTCTACTCGTTGAGAGGGACGATTCGGCGGCAGACGAATCAGGGTGAGTGAAAAATAAAAAAACATTCACTTTCAATGCTATACCAATTATCCATTATTTCCCGAAAAACTGCGGATAATCATAAACCATTTTTATAATTGGCATTATCCAAAACCATTTTTTATAAAATAATAATTCTATTTGGTATAACTTAGCACGCAAAATTAAAATCATGAACGACCCGTTTGGAGAAGCCATTCACGACTATTTTGAAAAAGGAAAAGCGCCCTCACTGAAAATAAACAGCAATTATACCGAAGGTGAGGAAATTGAAGCTTCCTGGTTTTTCAGAACCGAAAAAGAGATGCCGCTGATTGAAAAAACAGCCTTAAAAAAGTGCAATGGGAAAATACTCGATATTGGCGCAGCAGCAGGTTGCCATTCACTGGTTTTGCAGAAAAAAGGATTTAATGTTACCGCACTTGAAAAATCGCTACTGGCTGCCGAAGTAATGAAAAAACGGGATATTCAGAAAGTTGTATGCAGCGATGTTTATCATATTTCTGAAAATCAGTTCGACACAATTCTGCTTTTAATGAACGGCGCCGGAATAGGCGAAACCCTTGCCGGGCTTGAAATTCTGCTGGTACATTTAAAATCTATTTTATCAGAAAAAGGACAGATTTTAATCGATTCGACCGATATTAAATATCTTTTTCTGGAAGAAGATGGATCTCTTTGGATTGATTTGGCCAAAGACGCATATTATGGCGAAATGGAATACGAGGTGAAATACAAAAAATCGGTTTCAAAATTTAAATGGTTGTTTGTTGATTTTGAAACACTTAAAAAAGTGGCTAAAAAGGCTGGACTGAAATGCATTTTAATTGAAAGCGGAAAGAACCATGATTATTTAGCACAATTAAAGCCAAAATCTGAATAAAACGGATACATCAACTTTTATTTCAAACTTCATCCTTGCAAAACCTGACGATCCGGCTAATATTGTTTTTGAACATAAAATTGCAATTTTATAAATGCTTCTTTTGCTGTAAATTTGAATTGGCCTATATTTAACAAACAATAAAAATCAAAAAAAATGGATATTCTCGGTATCATTGGTCCACAGGAAATCATCGTTATTCTTTTAATTGTCCCGGTTTTTTTAATCATCCCGATTATTGCACTTGTTGATATTTTGAAGAGTGAATTCACAGGAAACAACAAACTCATTTGGGTTTTGGTAGTTTTATTATCATGGATTATTGGCGCAATTCTTTATTTTTTTATTGGACGAAACCAAAAAATTCAACAATAATTCTCCCGATTTATTTTACATCAATATCTGTTCGCAGAGTATTTTCATTCGTTTGCAGATAAGTTTCTGCGATTCACAGATATTATTTCCCCGATTGCCGACATTTGCATAATTTGGTAAGGAAATTAATATTACTCAAAGCCAGAAAACAAAAAGTCTATGAAAGCAATTATTCTCATCTCCTCTATTTTTTACATTTTGGGATTAAAAATTGGTCATAAAATCGACCTCTTTAAAAGTAGTAATCCAGTGCAAAAAATAAGTACTACAACCAATGCGATAAAGCAGGCAACAAAAGCAGTGTATTTCAGCGACGAAGTAAAACAGAAAACAAGCATCGACTCGCTGAAAAATAATAGTGCAGCAGAAAAAACAGCAGTGGAAACAAAACATTTCTGATATACTGCAGTAAATTAATATTGATACAGCTATAGAAGGAAACCGGATGTTGGTTTCCTTTTTTTTGTGTTTTTTCGAACCGATTAATGAAAATCGGGCAAGTAACCATTCGATTCTTTTAGTAATTTAGAGCAAATTTTTCAGGTAAACACAACTAAACTGTTATGAATTGCAAAATCATTTCGAACGATATTGTTATTGAAAGCTGGGCACACCTTGTTGAAGAAGTTTACCATGATTCGTGGAAACCTGAGCTGGAGCGGTTTCGCAGCGATTATGCATTTCGGGGTTTATCAGATTGTACCTACCGACTCGAAAACAGCTTTTTGAGAAACAGCGGTGAAAGGCCCGAACTTGAATACCATATATTGCGAAACTTTAGGAAATATGCGCGAACCAGCGAACCCAACCTTACAAACACGCAATTGCGATCGCTGGTTTTAGCGCAGCACCACGGGCTACCAACCCGCCTACTCGACTGGACTTATTCGCCTTTTATTGCCATGCATTTTGCAACATCAAATACCGAAAAATTCGATATTGACGGGGTAATCTGGCAAATTGATTTCGTTCAGGTAAACAGCCTGGCTCCAAAACAATTGATAAAATTACTGTCGAAAGAAAAATGCAATGCCTTTACGGTTGAAATGCTTGAATCAGAATTCTCTAACCTGCAAAAGTTCGATGAAGAAACCGGTAAAGGAAATGTGATATTTTTCGAACCTCCTTCCATCGACGACCGCATTGTTAATCAGTTTGCTTTGTTTTCGATTATGTCCGATGCAACTTCAGTTTTGGATGAATGGCTGATGCAGCACCCAGAAATGTACCGGAGGCTGATTATTCCGGCAAAATTAAAATGGGAAATCCGTGATAAACTCGACCAGTCGAACATTACCGAACGTGTTTTATTTCCCGGACTTGATGGACTTGCCAGTTGGTTAAAACGACATTATCAACCTAAAACGATTTAATTTGTTATTGATATAATAATGACTAAAGAATTCAATTTGACTTTTTAAAAATTAGAAATATGGAAAACTTTAATATGAACCGTCGGAGATTTGTGAGCGCCCTTGGATTGGGAACCGCTCATATTTTATTTTCAAATCCCCTGTTTGCGGCAACACCGGGACGTTTCGCAACTACTAATCCGCTTCAAAAAATCAAGCTCGGAAAGTCTGGTGTTGAAACATCATTACTTGGTATCGGAACCGGTGTTCATGCCGGAAACAGGACTTCGTTTCTGACCAAACAGGATAAGCAAAAAAGTCTCGATTTGTTGCATCACGCATACGACAGGGGAATCAGAAATTTCGACTGTGCCGATTCGTACGGAACACATGGAATTGTTGCTGAAGCGCTGGCAAAAAAAGACAGGAAAGAATATACTCTGACCTCTAAAATATGGGTGCGTGGAGGAGGAATTCCAGAACCTGAACGACCCGATGCAAATATTGTGGTTGACCGTTTCAGAAAAGAATTAAATACCGATTATATCGATTTGGTGCAGATACACTGCATGGTTGAAGATAACTGGACTGAAACCCAAAAAAAGCAGATGGATATTCTTGAAAACCTGAAAGCAAAAGGAATTATTAAGGCACATGGCGTTTCTGTGCATTCGCTGGATGCCATGAAAGCTGCGGTTAAAAGTCCATGGGTGGATGTACTTCATGCCCGGATAAATCCATACGGAATGGCGATGGATAAACCCGATCCGAAAGAAGTAGTTGAAGTAATTCAGCAGTTACATAAAGCAGGGAAAGGCGTAATTGGGATGAAACTGGTTGGCGATGGTAATCTACGAAACGACACTAAGAAAATTGACGATTCACTTCGTTTTGTTCTTGGTTTGGGTTGTGTTGACATGATGATTGTAGGATTTGAAGAAACGGAACAAATTGATAATTATATTGGCCGAATTGAAAAATCGCTGACCGAAATTAACCGCGGTTGAAAATGAAACCATCCGCAATTCTGAATATCAAAAAGCTGGGATTTCCATGGACAACTCAGGATCCGTTTCTGTTTTGTGTTCATCACCTCGATTTTTTCCCGAAAGGAAATGACAGGTTTGGTCCAAATGCTTCGCTTGCAGGCAGAAACATCGGAAACGATTTTGTAATTAAAGACGGCTGGAGAATGTATCACGGCGATACAATTCCGGGATTTCCGGCACATCCACACCGCGGTTTCGAAACGGTTACTTTCGTTTTGCAGGGACTTGTTGATCATGCCGATTCGAACGGGGCAGCCGGCAGATACGGAAACGGCGACGTGCAGTGGATGACTGCAGGCAGCGGATTACAACATTCAGAAATGTTTCCGTTGCTCAAAAAGAATGAACCAAATACCTTCGAACTTTTTCAGATTTGGCTGAATCTACCTGCAAAAAGTAAATTTGTTACACCTACATACAAAATGCTTTGGAACGAAGAAATTCCAAAAATTATTTTTAAAGATAATAATCAAAAGAATATAGAAATTCAACTTGCAGCCGGGAAATATCAAAACCACAAAGCACCTGAACCTGCCCCTGATTCGTGGGCAGCAAATGAGGATAATGAGGTAAATATCTGGCAAATAAAACTCGAAGAAAATGCAATTTGGGAGATTCCGGTTGCCCTCGGAAAAGTAAACCGTTCGCTTTATTTTTTTGAGGGAGAAAGCATTTCTGCCGAAGAAAATGAAATCAAACCAAATCATTTACTGGAACTGAATGCAAGACAGAATTTTACGGTAAAAAATGGGAATAAACCTGCACGATTGCTTCTGCTTCAAGGTAAACCAATTGAAGAACCTTTAGAGCAATACGGACCGTTTGTAATGAACAATATGGCTGAAATTCAACAGGCTTTTAACGATTATCAGAAAACCCGGTTTGGTGGCTGGCCCTGGCCGCGAACGGATATGGTTCACGGGAAAGAACTTGGCCGTTTTGCCCGTTTTGGAAATGGTGAAGAAATTGTAAAAGGCTGAAATTTAATTTTGTTTCTGATGAAATTTCTAAAAATCAGTTTTTTAACCTTCCTTATTTCAACTTTGTTCGTCGTTTCTGTTGAGTCACAAAACACGTCAGATTTTGTGACAGCTTTTAACGAGATCCGCTCTGATCCAGAAAATATCTCCTACACAAATAATCTGAAAATTAACAATAAAGGTGGTCATCTGCAGGGAATTCAACGATTTGAAAATCAAAATGGGAGATACTTTTTTCTCTCGGGAAGTTCTGATAACTGGTCATATTGCGCAGTTGTAAAAACAGCTCCTGAAAATAAAGTAATTCAGGTAAACCAATTATTTGAAAAGCCTTTTAAACATGCCGGTGGATTTCAGATTTACGGGAATTATCTGGCTGTTGGGATTGAGGACAATGATGGAAAAGACAAATCGAAAGTTTGTGTATATGACATTTCGAATCCGGAAGAAAATTTTGGAGCACCAAAACTGATTATTGACCGCGTTGGGGAACCATTAAGAAACACCGCAGGTTGCGTGGGAATTACCTTTTACAACGGTAAATATCTAATTGCCGTTGGAGACTGGGATACAAAACACATCGATTTTTATTCGTTCGACCTCAATACTAATTCTGATAATATTCCTGAGAAAATCAGTTCAATTGAAATTGAAAATATATCAAAAACAGGCTGGATAAATAGCGACTGGAATTCATATCAAAACATCAACCTTTTCAATATAAACAATAAGTTGTATTTAGTTGGATTGGGTCAAAATGCAAAATCGGAAAATACTGCTGATTTATTTGAAGTTGCGGATGAAATTAAGGGAGGTTTTACTTTAAAAAAAGTAGCTGCCAAAACTTTCAACTGTACCCACGATTGCAGTTTTAAAGCGGGTGCCGGAGTTGAATTTAAAGACTGGAAAATTGAAGTATTTGCCTGCCCTTATAATATTGGAAAAACTTCGTTTATCAATGTTTTTACCAACTAAAAGAACCGAAAAGGACAATAAACTACTTTATGTATTTTTTGTAGTAATTAACTTTTGACTCATCGCCAAAACGGGCGTAAATATTCATAAAATAGCTTGCATATTTTTCCCCGGGTTCAATATTCCAAAGTTTCTCGAAATATGGAAGCGCCTTCTTAAAATCAGCTGTAGCCAAATCGAGTTCTGCTAAAAGTATTTTGTATTGTTTATTGGTTTTATTTTTATTGTACTTCTCCATTTCGCGCTGGTAGCGGTTTTCACCGAGCCAGTAATATTTATTTCCGTTCCATTCTAAAGCTTCCACATTTGCAGGTTCTTTCTCCAAAATTACCAGCGACAGCGAATCGCAAACCTCGCTATTCTCTTTTTGCTTATTAATGGCAAAGAATGTTTTCAGGTTCGAAATTTCATTTTTCGATTTTTCATCCATTTTCACCCAGATTTCAAGGGCATTGTCCGGCATTTTTAATTCGACATAAATCTCGAATAACCGCTGATTAACTTCATTCAGATTTTCTGTAAAATTGGAAGTATAAAACTCAAGCGCACTTAATTCTTTTGAAATATTTTTCTGCGTCCTGTAAATTTTTACCAATGTTGAATACATTTCGGCACTTGCAAAATTTTTATATCGTGCCTGATCGAACCAACTGATTGCCTGATTTGAATCGCCGCTTTTATAAGCCATTTGAGCTGCTGTTGCATAATCGGCACCCGGAATTGCTGCAAGAGTTTGTTCGCTGAAATGGTTTTTCCATGCTGTAACAGCTTCTGCATAATTTCCATCGGAAGTTGCTTTTTCTGCAATGGCCTTACTTGATGGTGCAGGCGCGATAATTTTCGGACCACTGCAACCTGCGAACAATATTGTACTTATAAATGCCAATTGGATTATTATTTGCTTCATCGGTAATTTTATTTTAGCCGCCAAAGCTAATGAAATATTTTTTTATAAAGCCGCCATTTTACTGTTGATGGGAGCATGATTATGACCGAGAATATTTGGATTTTAACTGAAGAAAAAATTACCAAATCGATTTTTTTATAATTTTGGCCAGACAAATGGAGAGTTGCCGGAGCGGTCGATCGGGGCAGTCTCGAAAACTGTTGTACTCTTACGGGTACCGAGGGTTCGAATCCCCCACTCTCCGCAAAAAACGAACATCAAAATGGTGTTCGTTTTTTTTTATTTTTATGAAAATTAGTCTATTACCTTATCTCCTTCTTTCAGTCCCCTTTAATTCAAAAGATTTCTCCACTATGAAATTATTGCCTGCCAACTGAAGCTGATACGTTCCCGGCTCAGCCATTTTATCTTCATTCAGCATTAAATCCCATTCGACAAAATTTAATCCTTTATCGGCGTTTAGCTTCATTTCTTTTACTGTTTTTTTCTCTGGACCAGTAATTTTCACCGTAATTTCACTTCCTTCTGCCAAATAAAATGGGGCATTTAGTTCTTTGGCCGAATTTCGATACCAATATCCCGGACGAAAAGGAAGTTTGCAATCTTCAATCTTCAGAATCCGGCAACCGTTAACCGAATCCATTTCAGCCAATTCCCTGATATAATTGATATCCATCGCCCAAATTCCCCGTCCGTGGGTTGCAATTACTGCAAAATCATCGCGCGGATGAATGACCAAATCGTGAACATAAGTTGTTGGCAATTTACCTGGCAAACATTCCCAGCTTGCCCCGCCATTTAACGATACAAAAACGCCAAAATCGGTTCCCACATACAAAATGTTTTCATTCTTAGTATCTACTTTAATTACATTTACCGGTCCGCATGGAATATTTGCCTTAATATCAGTCCAGGTTTGCCCATAATCTTCCGATTTCCAGATGTAGGCAGCGAAATCATCATCCCGTTTTCCATTTTGAGTCATATAAACCCGTCCTTCAGAAAAAGCCGATGTTTCCAACTGAGAAACCCATTTTCCAAATGGCAACCCGTTGTTAATTTCAAGCCAGTCTGCACCGCTGTTTTTGGTAATCCAAACCCTGCCATCGTCAGTTCCGGCATAAATCAGCCCAAATTTCAATGGCGATTCTGATAATGAAAAAATAGTTTGATATGGAATGTCTCCCTTTTTAGTGGAATCGTTGTAAGTCAAATCACTACTGATTTGTTCCCATGTTTCGCCCTCATTCATTGAACGATGCACAAACTGAGTTCCGAAATAAATAATACCCGGATTGAAATCAGATAAAACAAAAGGTGCGAGCCACTGTCCGCGAAGTTTGTCAACCCCGTCGGGTTTTGGCGGCATAATACTTTTGCTTTCACCGGTTTTCATATCGGTCTTGGTGATAGAACCATAAAAACCTGCGGAATACACTTTGTCAGGATTCATTGGATCAATCGCGTGAATACTACCTTCTCCCCCGGGAGAATCCTCAAAATCAACAGGAGTTATTTTATTGCGTCCACGGCTGATGTCAACTGTTCCCCGGTAACTGCCATGATCCTGCACCGAACCATAAACGCGAAATGGTTCAGCCATATCGACACTCACATTAAAAAACTGAACCAGCGGTAAATTATCATAAAATGTTCTGAAATTTTCACCATCATACGAAATGGCCACTCCGCCATCGTTTACATTTACAAGGTATTCCGGATTTTCCGGATCAATCCATAAACCGTGGTGATCCATGTGCATTCCGTCGAGCGTTTTAAAAGTCTTTCCGCCATCTTCCGACACATTCAGAAATAATCCCAACACATAAATTTTCTCTGGATTTACCGGATCTACCCGAATCTGGCCAAAAACCCATCCGTAAGTTCCCGACAAATCTTCCATGTAGCTGTTTTGTTCGCTTACCTGCTGCCAGTTGGTGCCACCATTATCAGAACGGAAAACAGAAGCTCCTTTAATTCTACCACTGCTGGGCCTTCCATATGCATCTTCTTCTTCATTTTTTGTTGTATCTGCAGGAAGTTTCTCATAATTGTCGATAAAAGCATACAATGTATTAGGCGAACTTTTACAAAGATCAATTCCAATTCTTCCCCTGAATTTTGCTTCGGGCAAACCTTCGTTTATTTTCTCCCAGTTTATCCCGCCATCTGTGGTTCTATAAATACTGCTCCCGGTGTAATCGGGTTCATTTCTTGGGTCGTTCCATTTTTTGCGTACTCTTTGCCAGGTTGTGGCATAAATAATTTCAGGGTTTTCAGGATTCATTACCAAATCATAAGCACCGGTTTTATCATCGACAAACAAAACCTTTTCCCAGTTTTTTCCACCATCAACTGTTTTGTAAACACCTCTCTCGTTGTTGTTTGTCCATTCATTTCCACCGGCAGCCACATAAACCACATCCGAATTTTTTGGATGAACCAAAATCCTTGAAATGGTATTCGTTCCGGTTAATCCCAAATGTTCCCAGGTTATTCCGCCATCCAGCGATCGATAAATGCCTGCACCTGCATTCGAACTGCGGAAAATATTTGCTTCGCCGGTACCCGCCCATATTATATTCTGATTTTGCGGATCGAGTGCCAAATCGCCAAAAGCGGTTGACATACCGTGCTCAAAAATTGGATTCCAGGTTGTGCCTTCATTTTCGGTTTTCCAGATTCCACCGGAAGCGCCTGCCACATAAATGGTGTAATTTTTACCTTTTGGAGAAACCACTTCCACATCGGTCATTCGCCCGCTTATATTGGTTGGCCCCACAAATTGCCAGGGCAAATTTTTAAACACCGAATTTTGTGTAAGCTGAACATGCTGTTTGTACCATCCTTCGCGGGTTTCGGCTGGTGTATTTTGAAATGTAGTTTGAGCAACAGACAGAAAATCGATGAATAAAAAAAAGAAAAGCAGGAAAAAAGAGAACTGTTCCGACCGTTTGAATAAATTGCAAAACATAATTTTGATTTTTAGGTACTTTTTTGAGTGAATTTTTGTGCAATCTAACCATAAAAAACAAAAAATGGAAAGCAAAACTGATGAGAATTTGGAAGCCCGGTCTAATTGAATTCGGTTTTTACTTTGTATTTTAGGCTCACTAAACAAAAAGATCGATTGTGTGTTTAAACGTATTTCTCAAATTAAATAAAGTATGAACGACATTACCACCATAAATCTGCTTGGAATTCGAATTGACGAGCCAATTGTAACACTTACAGATTTGCTGGTGTCGGTACTGTGTTTCATTTTTGCATACAAAATTTACAAATCGGGCAAAAAGGAAAGGACATTTATCTATTTTAAGATTTATTTTTTTACCATGGGAATAGCCACTTTGCTGGGTGGTATTATTGGACATGCCTTTTTGTATGCTTTTAGTTTTTACTGGAAGTTGCCCGGTTGGATAATGAGCATGATATCGATTATGTTTGTTGAACGTGCTGCAATTGAACATACCCGAATTTTCCTAAAACCTGCAATTGTAAAGGTTTTGGGAGTAATAAACATCATCGAATTCATGACATTTCTGACATTAACTATTACCACACTCGATTTTTTTTATGTTGAATTTCATTCGGGTTACGGGTTAATGTTTGTTGTTTTGTCGCTCGAAGGATTTTTGTTTCTGAAAACAAAAAACACTGCCGGAAAATATTTCCTTACCGGCATTGGATTTGCAGCCCTGGCAGCACTCTTTTTTATGTTTAAAATTTCACCTCATTTCTGGTTCGATTATTTGTGTGTAAGCCATGTTCTGATGGCAATAGCAGCTACATTTTTTTATTTGGGAACCAAACGAATTGACATGTCGGTTATCAGTAAAAATTCTGTTTAATTTTTCATTCTTTTTAAAATCAAGCATTAAAATCCTCACCATAAACACATTAATCGCATTATCTATATTAACATACTTTGCTAATTTATAGTGTTTATCAAAAAGTACAAGTGATTGCGCAAATTGTACATGACCACCTGTTTTAGCTGTTGTAAGTTTGTTTCATGTTTCACACATTAAAAATTAAAAAATTATGAAAACAGCAGCATTAACAATTATCGCAATTGTACTTTTCGTGGGGAATTCATTTTCTCAGAGTAGCTCAAAGATTCCGTTAATCGGGTCGAAAGCACCGTCGTTTACAGCAAATTCAACCAACGGTGAGTTAAAATTTCCGAATGACTTTGGAAAGAGTTGGAAAATTTTGTTTAGTCATCCGCAGGATTTTACACCTGTTTGTTCTTCTGAATTACTTGAACTGGCGCATCTTCAAAAGAATTTCAACAATCTGGATGTAAAAATTGCCATCATTTCAACAGACAATTTAGAACAACACAAAATGTGGAAGTCATATCTTGAAGAATTGGATTACAAAGGAAGAGGACCGCAAACCATCAGCTTTGCAATTATCGACGACTATAACAAATCAGCGTCCCGGTTGTATGGAATGTTACATGAACCAACCAGTACAAACAAAGATGTCAGGGGAGTTTTTATTATTGATTCGGAAAACATTGTTCGTTCAATTAATTTTTACCCGATGCAGGTAGGAAGAAATATGGACGAAATTGTCCGCATTGTTGAAGCACTTCAAACCGTTGACCAGGAAAAAGTTTTAACACCCGCCAACTGGGAAAAAGGTGGAGATGTTATGATTCCTTACTTTCCTTATACAATGGATCAACTTGCTGAAAAACCTGAATTAAAGGATGAATTTTACAGCATGGGCAACCGCATGTGGTTCAAAAAAAGTGAAAAGTAAAAAACAGAAGGCAAAGGCAAATTTTTTCATAGAATAGATTTTGCAATTAAACAGCAGGAAGAGGAAGCAGAGGCTTCCTCTTTTATTTTTAGTTTCACTCATTAACGTCTGAGAGATTTTTTTTGAAAAAATATTTTTACCATGTAACATTTCAGTTAAAACACAGTCATACATAGAAACCATTTTTCTATGAAGATTGCGCCTATCCTGATTTTGTTTGTCATAACTATTTTTACTATTGAAGCACAGGACATTGAAAAGAAAAACTATTCCTCTAAACAAATTGATGGTCAGAATATTAACATTGATGGCATTTTAAGCGAACCCCAATGGCAAACCATTGGATGGGAAAATCAATTTATTCAACACGAACCTTTCGAAGGTAAATCTCCTTATCAAAAAACAGAATATGCCATTTTATATGATGAAAACAACCTTTATGTGGCTATAAAATCGCATGATACCAGTCCCGACAGTATTTCTCTACGACTAACCCGCCGCGATATTTACGATGGCGATATGGTTGGAATAATATTAGACACTTATCACGATTTGCGTACTGGTTTTTCATTTATTGTTTCGGCAGCGGGAGTTAAAGCTGATTTTTTACTCAGTGATGATGGAAACAACGAAGACCCAACGTGGGATCCCATTTGGTGGGTTAAAACCAATGTAACCAGCGATGGTTGGGATGCTGAAATGAGAATTCCACTTTCGCAGCTCCGTTTTAAGGAAGGCGATGAACAATTGTGGGGAATGCAGGTTATTCGTTATATTTTCAGAAAGGATGAACTCTCATCGTGGCAACCAATGAAACGCGAAAAAGCAGGTTTTATATCACAGTTTGGAACCATGAACGGCATCAAAAATATCGAACCAAAAAATACTTTTGATGTAACTCCCTATGTTGTTGCCCGCACCGAACGATTTGATAAAGAACCTGATAATCCGTTCAGAACAACAGGTAAAAACAATAATTTGAGTGCCGGACTTGATGCAAAAATTGGCATCACCAATTTCCTCACCATGGATTTAACCATTAACCCCGATTTCGGCCAGGTTGAAGCCGATCCGTCCGAAGTAAATCTTTCCACTTATGAAACTTTTTTCGAAGAAAAACGCCCGTTTTTTATCGAAGGAAAAAATATTCTGAATTATTCATTGCAGTTTGGTGATGGCGATTTAGCGGCAGAAGGACTATTTTATTCACGCAGAATTGGTCGCCGGCCCCAGTTTTATCCTGATTTGGAATCTGGTGAATATGCCGAAGTACCAGAGTTTACGAGCATTTTAGGTGCTGCCAAGATTACCGGAAAAACCAGTGACGGATGGTCGGTTGGAATATTGGAAAGTGTTACAGCCGAAGAAAATGCCGAAATTGCAGGTATTGGAAGTGGCAGCACTCAATCAGTGGAACCATTGACCAATTATTTTGTTTCGCGTCTCCAGAAAGATTTTAACAAGGGGAACACTTATCTGGGAGGTATGTTGACTTCAATAAACCGAAGCATTAACGATGAACAGCTTGAATTTCTGCATAAATCAGCAGTTACAGGAGGATTCGATTTTGTGCATAAATGGGACGATAAAAACTGGCTTTTCGATGCAGGCGCCTATTTTAGCCAGGTAAAAGGCTCTGAGGAAGCCATTTCCCGAACTCAAAACTCATACATGCATAATTATCAGCGCCCCGATGCTGATTATTTAAAATACGATTCGACAAGAACATCGTTATCGGGAAGTGGCGGTAAATTAGCTCTTGGTAAAGTTGGAGGTAGATTTAATATGGGTACAATTTTTTCGTGGAAAACTCCGGGACTCGAAATAAATGACATTGGTTTTGCACAACAGGTTGATCATATTCTGGAAGTTGTTTGGTCTGGATATCAGTTTAATGAGCCATTTTCGATATTCCGTAAAGCCCGAATTAATTTAAACCAGCACGCAATCTGGGATTTCGGGGGTAACAGAAATAATTTGGGTGTAAATTTAAATGCCAACGGACAATTTACAAATTACTGGTTTTTAATTGCCGGAACATCAATCAGTGGTGAACAATTGTTTAACAGCGTTCTTCGGGGTGGTCCGGCCTTAAAAATTCCGGGTTACAAAAGTATTTTTTGGGAAGTTAATACCAATCCACAGAAAAAAATGACGTTTGAATTTGAGGGTTTTAATTACTTCAGTAACGAAAATGATTTCAGAAAAAGTTGGGAATATGAATTGACTGTTGGTTACCGGCCATTAAAATCGCTGAGCATTGAAGTTAGTCCCGAAATTGAAAGATACAATGACGATTTAATGTATGTTACCCAGCAAGATTACAACAACGATAAGCGATACATCATGTCGCATATTGAACGCAATACGGTAAGCATGTCGTTGCGAATTAATTACAATATTACACCCGAACTTACCATTCAGTATTGGGGGCAGCCGTTTGTTGCAACAGGTGAATACTCTGAATACAAACACATTACCGACAGTAAAGCAGATGCTCTTGCTGATCGTTATCAGCTTTACACCGATAACCAGATTTCGTTCGACGAACCACAAAATACTTATTTAATCGATGATAATGCTGACGGAATAACCGATTATAGTTTCGAAAAACCTGACTTCAATGTAAAGGAATTTTTGTCGAACCTGGTTCTGCGGTGGGAATACAGGCCGGGTTCAACAGTTTACCTGGTTTGGTCGCAAAACCGGAATCATTATCTAAATGATGGAACTTTGGATTTTACAAATGACGTTGAAACGCTCTTCAATGAAGGAGCAAATAATATTTTCCTTGTAAAATTTTCGTACCGGTTTGGCCGATAAGATAGTTTAATCACTAAAATTCTGGTATTTCTAAATTACATCTTGATTTATTGTTGTTAAATGATATATTCGTGTTGAAATTTTTGAAGGAAGTTTTTAACCCGATTCATTTAGGAACAATTTATGACTAAGTATTTTAAAACTCATCCATTTGCAAAGATTGGATTACTGGCCATTCCGCTGCTTCTGCTCATGATTTTAATGGAGATATTTTATCCTAAAAATAATCCGGATGGTTATCAGAGTTTTATTGTGGCTCTTGAATTCGCCAATTCGCCTTCACAAATTCATGCACTATTCAATGGCTTTACTACCGAAACATTCAGAAACGTCGATAGGGGTAATTACATCGATTTTGTATTCATGATAGTATATAACCTGTTCCTTGTTGTTTTCTTTTACAAAGCAGCCAAAACTTTTAATAAAAACTGGTTAATGGCCGGCATTCCACTTTCGGTAATTGTGCTGCTAGCCGACATAATCGAAAATGTTTATTTACTGCAGATTACGGGAATATATACACCCGAAATATCCGATGCTGAACTTATTCCGGTTTTAAGTAAACTACATATTGTAACCTGGATAAAATGGGGCGGACTTGCAGTTATTTTTGCAATTTTTTCTGTAAAATCCATGGGTAAAAGAATCCTTTCTCACATTGAAGGTGTAGTTTTTATAATTCCGCTATTATTTAGTTTCTGGGCCATATCAAACGAACCAATGGGTGTTTCAAGATTTACACTTTCAATAGCACTGGCTTTCTTTCTGTTATTGTTTTACTGCTTTTGGTTTAAAATAAAAAAAATTGAAAAACTGAAAAAGAAAATAGCTGTTTCTAAGTTATAATTTATGTCAAAATCCCTTTAAATTTTGTATTCATAATTTTTGTTTTGAGTTTTTTTAATTGAATTTGGTTCATTAAAAAACTGAACTTTTCGAAATCAACTACCACCAAATAAAACTTGAAAATATTATTTAAGGGTTAGTCAATTTAATATTTGTTTAAGTTGATTAACTCTTGTAAATTAACAACCACAAAAAACTTAATAAACTAAATTATGGCTGGAATATTTAAATTCACTTTTGGCCCCTGGAACATCCACGAGGGTGCAGATCCATTCGGACCTGTGGTTAGAAAATCGATAGAATTCGATCGCAAACTGGAGTATTACAAGGAACTTGAATACGATGCAGTTCAGTTTCATGATGATGATGCAGTTCCGGAACTGGATAAACTTACACCTTCACAAATTGCAGAAACTGCCAGAAATTTAAAGAAAAGGCTGGCGGATAAAGGACTGGCATCGGAGTTTGTAGCTCCGCGCTTATGGAAAGATCCACGGACTATCGATGGTGGATACACTGCAAACAGTGCAACAGATCGGAAATATGCCATTGAAAGATCAAAAAAAGCAATTGACATAGCCGAAGAACTGGGAACAGATTTGATTGTTTTATGGCTTGCGCGCGAAGGTTCATATATCAGGGAAGCAAAAGACAGCAAAGTGGCAGTTGAAAGAATTGTGGAAGCCATAAACATCATGCTTGAGTACCACCCAAAAATGCGCATTTGCATCGAACCGAAACCAAATGAACCCATGGATTTGGCATATATCCCAACTGCCGGACACGCAATCGGGTTAGGATTATTAACCATCGACCCGAAAAGAGTTGGTGTAAATATTGAAAGTGCACATGCAATTCTTGCCAATCTTGATCCTTCTGACGAAATGGGTTACGCTCTGGCGCATAACAAATTATGGACAGTACATCTGAATGATCAAAACGGGTTGAAATACGACCAGGACAAATCGTTTGGTTCGGTTGATTTAAGAAGAGCTTTTAACCAGGTTCGAATACTGGATATTCACGATTATGGCAAAAACGGGGAATACGTTGGAATGGATGTTAAAGCGATGCGAACCCAGAAAAGTGGTGTTGCCACAAAACATTTAAGCAACAGCAAGGAAATATTCCGGAAGCTGCTTGAAATCTCGAGATCGCTTGACAACTCATTTATAGATAAATGCCGTGCTGAACTTAATTATGAAGAACTTGATTTATATATAATGAAAGCCTTGCTGGGAAAATAAAAACAATTGTAAACCAAAAACTAATTTATCAAATTATGAATAACCACAAATTAAATGTTACACGGCGTAAGTTTATACAAACAGCAGCAACCGCAGCCCTTGCCGCACCTTTAATTCTTGAATCGTGTGCACCAAAAACCAAATTACGTCATGCAAGTATTGGCGTTGGCGGTATGATGGGATTAAATGACCTCCAGAATTTTGTATCACACAAGGATGTTCAGATTGTAGCCATTTGTGATGTTGATGAAGAATTTCTGAAAAAAGCGCTCGAAATAGCGCCGGGTGCACGTACTTATTCCGATTGGCGTGAACTCCTTAAAAACGAAGCAAATAACATCGATTCTGTTAATGTTACAGTTCCCGATCACAGTCATTTCGCAATTTCTTACAGAGCTATTGAAATGGGCAAGCATGTTTATTGTCAGAAACCAATGTGTCATGATGTTGCAGAAGTACGTCTGCTTACCGAAGCTTCGGTAAAACAGGGTGTAAAAACACAACTGGGTACTCAACATGCTTCATCGGCAAACGACAGAAAAGCAGTTCAACTCATAAAGGAAGGTGCAATTGGTAAAATTAAACATGCATACCTGTGTTCAAACCGTCCGGGTGCCGAAAAATATCGCCTGGCCGGACCGCGTCCAGCCGAAGGAACTGAACCGCCAAAAAACCTTAACTGGGATGTATGGCTTGGTACGGCTCCACAACGCGCTTTTGTTCCCGATTTGTATCACACGGTTTTATGGCGCAGCTGGCTGGATTTCGGTACTGGTTGGTCTGGCGATATTGGATGTCATATATTCGATGCTGTTTGGAAAGGTTTGGGATTAACTCCGCCAAAATCTGTAATTGCCGAAGTACAAAAGTCGTGGCAGGAATCGCCTGAAAGAATGGGAGATAACTGGCCTCAGGGAAACCATATTACCTGGATGTTTCCGGGCAACGAACTTACCGAAACAGATGTTTTACCAGTTGAATGGTTTGATGGTGAGTTTTTTCCACCTCAGGAAATTCAGGATATATTCCCCAGCAAACCATATCCACCAGAATCGGCCATGCTAATTGGAACGGAAGGTTCATTACTGGTTGCACACGGAAATGATTTGGTATTGTTGCCTCATGAGAAATTCAAAGATCATAAAATACCAAATTTTGGGGAACGCAATCATTATCATCATTTTGTTGACGCATGTCTGGGTGGTGAAAATACAGAATCGCATTTTGCACAATCCGGTCCAATGACGGAAGCTATTTTGCTTGGAACAGTTGCAATCCGTGTTCCAGATGTTTTACTGGAATGGGATTCGGCAAATCTGAAGATTAACAATTACCCTGAAGCTGAAAAATATTTGCGCCGGACTTATCGCGAAGGATGGCAAACCGCAGGATTTTAAGTTGATAGAAATAAATTGGGGTTTTAAACAGGTTAAATAAATTGGGTTGATTTTAAATCAACCCAATTTATTTTTATTCAATTTCCAGATTTTTACCTGTCACTTCTATTTTTCCTTCAACTGAATTTGAATTCATTTTTCCTGGTTGTCCACCTCCTGCATAAACAGTAAATCTGCCACTTTCAATAACCCGTTTTTCATTTTCTCCTATCATCGAAAACTGGCGTGGAGTCAATTCAAATTCCACAACTTTCGATTCTCCTGCATTCAGATAAATCCTTTTAAATCCTTCAAGCTGAAGTTTTGGACGCGGAGTTGATGCCTTCTCATCTTTCAGGTACAACTGAACCACTTCCTCTCCTGCCCTTTTACCGCTGTTGGTAACCGTTACAATTACTTTTACCGGCTCGCCGGTTTTAATTTTTTTCGGTACTTTCAAATCTGAATATTTAAAGGTGGTATAACTCAATCCATATCCAAATGGGTAAAGCGGTTCGCCTTCAAAATATTTATAGGTACGCCCTGCCATATCGTAATTATCAAAAGCAGGCAACTGCTCAACCGATTTGTAATAAGTTACTGGCAAGCGACCGGCTGGATTGTAATCGCCGAATAAAACATCAGCAACTGCGTTACCACCTTCCTGACCGGGATAACCAGCAGAAATGATGGCATCCAGATTTTCATCTTCCCAGTTTACGGCAATTGCACTTCCATTCAGTAAAACCAAAATGGTTGGTTTGCCTGTATTTTTGATTGCTTTTACCAAATCCTGCTGGGTTTTGGGCAGATTTAAATGTGTACGATCACCTCCTGCAAATCCATCAACTTTAATCGGCATTTCCTCACCTTCCAGGCGTTGGGACAATCCCAGCACAACAATAGCTACATCAGCTTTTTTGGCAGCTGCCACTGCTTCTTCAAGCATCATCGGATTTGGAACCGACCATAACAATTTTGCATCACCGTCACCAAAATTATTTTTGTATTCATACACAAATTTGTATTTCATTCCGGCTTCCAATGGCACTGCTTTTTCCTGGTGAAAAGCGTGATGTTCTGAATTTTGACTTAATATTTTTTCTCCTTCGAGCCAGATTTCCAAAATTGGCATTCCCCAACTGCCAATTTTATAAGTCCCGGTAACCGGAGGAACGAGATAACCAGTCCAGCGAACACTAAAATTATCGCTGTCGAGGCCAGCTGCCGGCGAACCTGTTTCCCAGTAAAAATCAATGTTTTTATCGGTTCGAACAAATGACGCTTCACCCTGTAGTTGTGAATTGGCAAAATATTCACCTGTAACTCCAGGTTTGCCTTCGGCAGTTAATAAAAATTCGCCCGGAATTGGGTTCAGATTGCTGACTCCTTCGGCCAAATGCGATCCTTCGGTATATATTATTTCACTGTTTTTTAGCTTATTTTGAATTCCTTCCAATACAGTTACCGGATTTTTGGCAATTCCGTTGTAATTTCCTATTAAAGCTTCCCAGTTATCAGCATTTGGCCCGATTACAGCAATTGTTTTAATATCTTTAGATAAAGGTAGCGCTCCGTTGTGATTTTTCAGCAGAACAATACTTTTCTGAGCGGCTTCCAATGCCAGTTTGGCATTGGTTTCAGAACAATTCACAGAATAAGGAATTTGTGCATATTTTACTGTTTTTTCGTCGTCAAACATTCCAAGCTTAAACCGTGCAGTAAACAGTCGTTTAACTGCAACATCAATCTCTTTTTCAGTAATTAATCCATTTTTAACTGCCTCTTTTAATTTCGGATATGAACTGCCACATTCAAGATCGGTACCTGCCTTAACAGCCGCCGCTGAAGCGTCTGCTGCATCTTTCGAAAAAGTCTGAAAAGTGTAGAAATCGGAAACAGCCCAGCAGTCGGAAACCACATAACCTTTAAATCCCCATTCATTTCGTAAAATACCAAGCAACTCGGGACTGGCACAACATGGAAACCCTTTAAACTGGTTGTAAGCGCCCATAATGGAATAAACACCGCCATCCATAACCAAAGTTCTGAAAGCCGGCAAATAAGTCTCACGCAAATCACGTTCGCTTACGAGCGCATTAAAGTTATGACGTGATGATTCAGGACCCGAATGAACAGCATAATGCTTGGCTGTTGCCACAACTTTCAGATAATTTGGATCATTGCCCTGTAATCCTTTTACATATTGCATCCCCAACTGGCCTGTTAGGAATGGATCCTCACCATAGGTTTCGTGACCTCTTCCCCACCTTGGATCCCGAAAAATATTGATATTTGGTGACCAGAACGTAAGTCCCTGGTATATTCCACGTTTACCGCGGCGCACAAATTCGTGATGTTTTGCCCTTGCCTCGTCGGAAACCGCTGTGCCTACCCGCAACATCAAATCGGTATCCCACGAGCCGGCAATGGTTATTGATTGCGGAAAAACAGTTGCATAACCCGCCCGGGCAACACCATGCAAACACTCATTCCACCAGTTGTATTCAGGTACATTTAGTCGCGGAATGGCAGGAGATGTAAATACCATCTGGTCAATTTTCTCATTCACTGTCATTTGCGAAACCAGCAAATCAACCCTCTCCTGAGTTGGCAATGCTGCGTTTAAAAAATCAAAATTTTCGGTTTGGGCAGTTGAGAAAAAATATAATACTGTAAAAAAAATGGAAATGATAAATTGTTTCATTTTGTTGGATTTTTCAGTTGTAGCAGGCCAAAAATAATATTTTGAAATCATAAACAGCAAACCAAAATATTGTAATTTGCACTTCGATAAATTTAATTTGAATGAGCAACGGCGAAAACAACCATTTTTCAAAATATAAAACTCTTGTTAACGAAATTGACAGGAAAACTGCCAAACTTGAAAAAACACATCACAAACACATGCAATGCAAAAACGGGTGCGATTTGTGCTGTATTGATTTCAGCATTTTTCCGGTTGAGTATTATTCAATTTTAAACGAATTAAAATCGAATGCCGTTAATCCGGAACCTGCTGAAAATTCAGAAAGTAATATTTGCTCTTTTCTGGTAAACCATTCATGCACAATTTATCAGTACCGCCCGATAATGTGCCGTACTCACGGATTTCCGCTGCTGTATGCCAATGATGAAGGTGACTATGAACTATCAGCCTGCGAATTGAATTTTACTGATTTTGACTATGAGGATTTTACTATGGAAAATACACTGCCTCAGGATAAATACAACAGTAAATTATTTATTCTGAACAAACAATTTATTGCTGATTTTCAGCAAAAAAAGTTTGGTGAACTGGATTTAATACCTATGAAACAACTTGCCCGGGAATTTATAAAAAACGAAAAAAAGGAATTATGAAATATTCAATTGTAATTATAATTATGATTTTTGCATTTAGCAGAATTTATGCACAAAATGAAATGAAAACAGAAAACAACACAAATAAACTGGCTGTACTCTGGACCAGCGGAGACCCCGAAGTGGCTGAAAAAATGGTGTTTATGTACACTTTAAATGCTAAGAAACAGGGCTGGTTTGACGAAGTTGTGCTGATAGTCTGGGGCCCGTCGGCAAAACTTTTATCTGAAAATAAAATGTTGCAGGAATATGTAAAAAAAATGCAGGATGCCGGGATAAAAGTTGAGGCTTGTATGGCTTGCGCAAAAATGTACGAAGTAGATGGTAAACTGAAAGAGTTGGGAATTGATGTAAAGGGAATGGGAGTTCCGCTAAGCAATTATCTGAAAGAAGGCTGGAAAACTTTGAGCCTTTAATTCTTATGACTAATAATTCAACTTAAAACTAATATCCAATAAAATTAAAATCATGAAATTTAAACTTCTTATTCCTGCGTTACTGATTGTTGTTAACGCATTTTCGCAAAACAAAACACCAAAAGTGTACGAACCTACATGGGAATCGCTGGCAACCCATAAAATGCCTGCATGGTACGATGATGCAAAAATCGGATTGAGCAAACACTGGGGAGTGTACTCGGTTCCGGCCTGGGCACCGCGTGTGGAAGGAATTTCGTATGCCGAATGGTACTGGAACAAAATGATGGACCCCAAAAATCCAACATCAGATTACCACCACGAAAATTATGGCAACAAAACCTATGATGATTTTATTCCACAATGGAAAGCGGAAGATTACAATGCTGATGAGTGGGCAAAATTCGCAAAAAAAATGGGCGCCAAATACATGTTTATCACATCGAAACACCATGATGGATTCTGCTTGTGGCCGACCAAATTAACCGACCGGAATGCAATGAAAATGGGTCCGAAAAAAGATATTCTGGGCGAATATTTTAAGGCGGGTCGAAAAGAAGGATTGAAAGTGGGTTTGTATTATTCGTTATATGAATGGTATAATCCCAATTACACAGGAAAAGATATTCCCTATGCCGGATTGAAAAAAGTGGACAATTATGTTGACGACTACATGATTCCACAAATAAAGGAGTTAATTGATTTGTATCACCCCGATTTCTTTTATTTCGATGGTGAATGGGATCATCCCGAATCGTACTGGAAAATGAAGGAAGTAGTGGCGTATTACTACAATCAGGCTGAGAAAAATGGTCAGGAAGTTTTTGTAAACGACCGTTTTGGTAAAGATGAACGTGGCAAACGCGGTGATTTATACAACATTGAATATGAATTTGGCAGCGACCTGGAAGGATTGCTTACCCATAAATGGAGCTATTGGCAGGGAATCGCCAAAACATTTGGATACAATGCCGATACTGACCCGCAGGATTGTCTTTCACCAAAACAATTTATCGACAAAGTGGTTATGGGAGTTTGCCGGAACGGGAACTTCGATATCAATGTGGGGCCGACAGCTGCAGGTATTATTCCTGAGTATGAACAATATCCGTTGTTAAAACTTGGAGAATGGCTCGAAGTAAATGGAGATGCAATTTACGGAACACGAATCTGGGAAAAGAAACAGCACGAAGGAGATGCCTGTTTCACTGTAAAAGGAGATTATTTGTATGCCATATTTTTAAAATGGCAGGGGAACGAGTTTAAACTGAAAGATGTAAAACCGGTTGCCGGTTCTTCAATTCAGATGCTGGGTGTACCGGGCGATTTAAAATGGACATGGAACGAAACAAATGGACTTACAATAACTTATCCTGAACAAAAAGCACGGCCAACTTCGTGCAGTTATGCATGGTCGTTTAAAATTAAGATCAAATAATCTTTTGATTACACAAAAAAGGCCGGTATTCCAAAATGATTACCGGCCTTTTTTACAAATTATGAATTAATTCTATTATTGAACTACGATAAGTTTGTTGGCAGTACTATTTTCACCCGAAATATTCAGATAGTAAACACCTGCCGGAATTCGGTTTGTTTCGTGAATGTTTATCTGGAAAAGTGCCCTGTTAACATTTACATTTTTTGCAAAAACCTGTTTGCCGTAAATATCAAAAAGTTTGCAGGTAAATTCACCACCCGACTGGTTTCTGTGAAGCACTACATTTACAATTCCAGTGGTAACCGGATTTGGATAAACTTCTGTTTCCATTATTTCCACCACATTTCTGGCTGAAGTGGGATTTGAGATTTCAATCCAGTTGATGTTAAATCCGGCAGTTTTAACCAGCATTTTAAATACATGTTCTCCTTCGGTTAGTTCAATATTCTTTGATACCGTTTTCCATGTCTGCCAGCCTCCTGTATAAGGTGTATTAAGCGTAATTGCAGATTTGTTGTCAACCAGAAACTGAATAATACCCTGGCTTGTACCTGCCACACGTGCGTTCAGGTTGTAGATACCGCTTTTCTCCACTGTAATTTTGTATTCTGCCCAGTCGTTTACATCAGTGTAGCCAAGATTTAAAAAACCGTCGGCATCAGAAGTAGGTTCTGCAAAAAGTCCAGAGGTAAGGTAATACTCTTCCACTTCTATTCTGCCCGGAATTTTAAATCTCATTTCGGGATCGTAAACAGGAATATCCATATACATCTGTCCCAGTTCGGTTAACATACCAGATGCCCCGTATAAATCAATGTAAGGATAAGTAGTTGAACCGGTTTGCCTTCGTCCGATAAACCACGAATAGCGGTAAATATCGGGATCTCGTTCGAGAAAGTTGACCGTTCCGGCAAGATATTTTATCTGATCTTTGGCAGTTGTGGCAGCATTGTCCCATGCAGCAAATTCAGTAACCCAAATTGGTTTTTTGTATTTACGTGCATCCCTGATATAATTTACAATTGAGTTTCCGCCACCATACCAATGTAAACCAATAAAATCGACCTTGCAGGTATCGCAAAGAGCAAAAAAATGGTCGAGATAAGTAAATGGATTTGAATAAGTTGTTCCACCTTCCGTAACACAGTTTCCACAATAATTAACTGCCGGCCCCACAATTTTCAGATTATGTTTTTGTGCAATTTTCTGAAGTGCCGGCCATGCTTTAGCAGCCTGCGTTGGTGTCATATTGGCTTGATCCTTAAAATTTGGCTCGTTAAATCCAAGCAGGTATTTAATTGTCGAATCCTTGTCTGCCCAGCTGCTAACTCCGCTGATCCCCACTGAATTCCAGGCCATCGGCGTAAAATCAACTTTATAGGTTTGGTAATTGTTTCTGATTGCAGTTTCGGGTTGAGGCGACCAGTTGTACCACCACGAAATATCCTGCGAAAATTTCTGCATGTCGGTTACCGAATGATAACCATAAGCCACGCCCCTTTTGTAACTTTTTGTCTGTGAATAGATTCCAAATCCACACATCAACAAAACCGATATTAACAGTATTTTTTTCATAGCAGCAAAACTACAAAAACAGTAATATAAATTGAATTGATTTTATAACCAATTATTATTCAAACAAAAATGAATAAGTTTTGTGATATTGTGGGTTTTTGTTTTCTCCATGCAATTGCGTTTATGATTTTTTACGGTATGAAAACTCAGGTTTAGTTTTTCGGCTATCATTTTACTGCTCAGGCCTTCGTAACAAAGTCTTATTATTTCAAGTTCTCTTTCAGTTAAAACAGAATTAATGCTTACACCGTATGTTCTGTTAAAAATCAGTTGATATCCTTTTTCTTCCGAATACCTGAAAATAGTGAGTGCAATTGTGTCATCGGTTTTATTATCAGCTATTTCGAAAAATATCTTTAGTTTCAAAACAGGTAACAGTTCATCTTCGGTGAATGAAATTGAACCCTCATGCATAAAGTGTGAAATACTTCCTTCGGTTCGAATGTAACGATGATTAAATACAAACCTGTAATCAGGGATTTTAAAAACCGGCTCAGAATCAATAAACTTTAAAATATCAGGGAATACCTGTCCACACCAAAGTTTCCTGTCACCCGGATGAAACTGGAGTTGATAAAAACCGGGACTTTCGTGCAAAATACCGCCCTTAAAACAATTTGGCTTTTGGGAGCAATGCCCATGGTGAATGCATGAAAATCGTTTCCCCGAAAAATCCATTATACAATAATCAATAATGGGTTGCATTTCTATTTCCGGAATAATGTTTTCATATAACCGATCGTTTCTAACATCCTCACTTTTAATGTTATTAATCCTGTTTGAATTCTGCGTAATTCCAGCTAATACTATTTCATTTTCATCCTTCATTCCAACTAAATAATTTAAGACTGAACTGCTTCATTTCAATAATTATTAAAGTCATATTCAAAGATGACACTTTTGTGCTATTGCCATAAAGTACTGAATTGTTGTAACTTTAATGGATTACAGAAAGTGGATTCCATCTCAATTAGGTTACAAATTACAAAAAATTCAGGACTATAACTGAAAAATCATTGGTGTGTACGATAAATATTCGATCATATTGAGATTGTTTGCTTTCTGAAAAAATAAAGGCGTATCTGAAAAGCCTGAAAAAGAGTAGGGAAAATTAAAAACCTTAATTATGACTAAGAAAGCTGTTGTTATTGGAATTAATGATTATGCACCAATTGGTGCCGGAGGACCCGATTTAAACGGATGTATTAACGATGCCAGAGATATGGCCAATACTTTGGTAATCTGCGGATTTGCACCATCTAATATCAGAATTCTGACCAATCAGAATGCAAAAAGAGCCAACATTATTACTTATTTAAACTGGCTTTTAGCCAATTGTAAAAGTGGTGATTCTCTTGCCTTCTATTATTCGGGACATGGAACCAGGGTTGCAAATGTAGGCACTGATTTGGAAATTGACGGATTGGATGAAGCGATAGTACCACACGACTATGCTACCGCCGGTGTTCTCAAGGATGATGATTTTAAGGCAATTTTCGACAGTAAACTAAAACGGGGAGTAAATCTTGAAGTGATCTTTGACTGTTGTCACTCAGGAACCGGAACCCGAAACTTTAATTTCATGACCGGTGAACCGGTTATGGAAACTCCACGCTTTATTGAACCAATGCTGGAAGATGAATTTTACTTCAGTTTTTCGAAAGAATTGGAATTGAAGAATCCTTTAAATGAGGATGCATTTTTACAACCGGTGAAAGCATTGGTGCCGGTTGTCGGAATGAAACATACGCTTTGGGCCGCCTGTAAAGACAATCAGGTTGCCATGGAAGGTAATCTGGGAGGAGTAACAAGGGGTTATTTCACCTATCATTTTTGTAAAGTACTTAGGGCTACTGCAGGAAATATTACAAGAAAACTGCTTGACGCCCATACAAGTAACGCTCTGGCTGCCATGGGAGCAGCGCAAATCAATCAGACAGAAAGTAAATCTACTGAATTCAAACAAAAAATATTTACCTGATTACTGTAAAAAAAATCAGGATTTCAAAAAAAGTTTAAAACAAATAAAACCACTAAAATTAAATTAAAATGGGAGATACAAATAACACAGTTCCAATGACATTGGATGAAGTTAGAAAACTTAGATCTGTAAAAGGAAAACCCACAGACGAAAAAATTTCAGAAATTGAAAAGTTAACAAAAATTCAATCTGAAAAGGAAACAATTGATGGGTTATCATACCCAAAAGGCTCTCAATCCATTGGAATACCAATAGGCGAAAAGTTGGCAAAAGGTGTTTCTGAAACAGATAGTTTTCGTCCATCTTTTTCGGAACTGGATTATGTGCCAAAATTAGAAACAAAGTTAAACCGTAAACCCATATTTTTCGACAAGAACACTTTGGCTACAGGTTCGGGTGTTAAAACGATTTTTGGATCCGATAACAGAAGAGTGTATTATTCAACAGCTTATCCGTGGAGATGTGTTGGAAGAGTTGAAAGTCCGTTGGGATTTGCCAGTGGTGTAATGATTGGCCCAAGACATTTGCTTACCTGTGCACATATTATCGACTGGCGGCCAAATAACACAACCGGATGGCTGAAGTTTACACCAATGTATTACAACGGAAGCGCACCATATGGAAGTGCTTGGGCAATCAGAACATACTACAAATATAAAGTGGCCGGACCAACAATCGACTCAACCGAAATTCAATATGATTATGTGGTTGTCGTTTTGGACCGTTATATCGGGAACAGTACCGGCTGGATGGGTTCAAAATCATATTCCGATTCATGGGATGGTGGTAACTACTGGACTCATGCCGGGTATCCTGCTGATTTAACCGGAACACAACGACCAACCTACCAAACAGGAATTGCACTGGATGGCGATTTCTGGAGTGCTGACGATAACGAGAGCATGTCGCACAAGGGAGATGTGTGGCCCGGACAAAGTGGCGGACCTTTCTGGGGTTACTGGAATGGTTTGCCATACGCGGTTGCTACTCAAAGTGCGCATAACTCAAACGATAACTTTGCAAGCGGAGGTTCTGATTTGGTAAATCTGGTAATACGGGCCAGAAATGAGTATCCATAGTTATTGTTTTCTCTAAAAACTGAATTGCCGGAAAAATTGAACTTTATAAATATGATTTCGGCAGTAATAGTAATAATTGAAACATAGTTAAGTGATTTGCGGTTGTGATGGATTTTAAAATTTCAGACATTAATCTGATTATTAAATATTTAAATCTGAGATTAATAAAATTCGTTATGATCGCAAATTCATTTTCAGAAAATCTGCAACAAAGCCAAATCAGAAATAACAATTAACGAAACGTTCTTTGAAGTTTCTCACAGCTCAGAAAATCATACTTACTCAATTTTGAAGAATAGCACTTTCGTGCTATTGCACATGGCAATAATATGGTCGTAACTTTAAGCAATGGCAAAATGGAATTAATTGAAATTCATTCATGAATACAGAAAATAAGAAAGAAATATTGTGGTTTTTAAACCAAAACCGATAATCGTAAAACAAATAATTGATGACCGGAGATGCCGAAAACCGGAAAAAAGAGTAGGCATAAAAAAATACAAACCTATGATAGTTGCAATGCAAGGTAACTGGACAGTTACCGTAAAATCAAAAAGTGCTGACTACCCTCAGCGTTTCATTGTACAGGGTGCAATTTTGGGCAACGGAGTAAAACCGGGAACCCCTGGTACTTCCGTTTTTGTAGTTGGTACCCAATGGTCAATCACCATTCAAAACGACCCGGGAACAGGATGGAGGGCGTCAAAAACAAATATAAAATTTCCGGTTAAAGCCGGTGGAAAATATGAGTTCGAAATCAGGTCAGATGATGGTGGTGGCGCTGATTCTGACTTTAATGATCTGATTCTTACCTGTTCAGCACCAGTTAATATTAATGATTTTATAATTTATGGAAATGTAACTCTTTACAGTGGTCGGTGTATATTTAATCCGTGCCGTAAATTCCCCTATGTAATTGATACCCTGCCAGGATTAAAACTTGCTTTAAGAAATCCGGAAATCCGCGATTATATTGAAAAATACTATCCCGAACGCATACGAAAATTAATAGATCCAAATCCTCCTGATCCTGAACCATATTTTAAACCAATTGTTTTTGATATTGGAAGTGAGGCAGTTAAACCAAAAACATCTATAAACTTTACAAAAAAAGTAGTTGAGGAAAAGAAAATAAAAACTAAGGAGGCTGAAAATAGTTCACCTTTTGATGTATCAAATTTTGAAAAAATAAGTGCTACACAAATAAATTTTGAAGAAAAGGCATTTGTAATTCAAAAAAATAAACTGGAATTATTTAATAATATCAATAAACTCTTTACTACATGCAGTTCGGGTGCAGGCACTAATTTAACCCTTACTTTTGAGGAATATGACCGGTCTCCTGCTGAACTGGCAGGTGCTGCATACAGTGGTACAGGCAACCGACGTTTGCTTGGTGACACGATTACTGATATGAATGGAAATTATATTTTCCGGTTCAGTTTCGACATGACTTTTCCGTTCCTTGAAGATGCCGCTGATATTGCAATTGGCAAGGATGTAAATACAGTAATGTATCCCGATGTTATTGTAAAAATAGTTGAATACTCTCCTTTCCAGGTGCGTTATGAAAGTGCGCCATATTACAATATTCCAAATCTGAAAAGAATAGATCTGTGTTTGCCAAAATCAACGGTTCAGGTATCTTCTGCCTGCTTCAATGGCAATCTGATTGGGAGTTTGGGAAATGTTTTTATTGGAGGAAATCAAAATACCACTGCATCAACTTCTGCATTGAATTTAAGACGATACGGAAATTCAAACTATCTTGAATCTACAGGTACAATTTCAGTTAACAGTTCGCTTGCCGGATTCAATATAGAATGCGCTGCATGGCGGGGAACAATTGATATGAAAGGTTGTATGTACGACGCAGCAAAAAGTGCCACGGCCAATACCATTAAATGGTACACTATCCGTATTTGGCGCGATGGAACATCAGGTACAGGTTATGTAAGTCAAAACTACAAACATCCAAAATTCTCAAAACGTAATCTGCCCAATTATATAGGTGACGATGTTGGTCCATTCTATCCAAATGCTGGTGGAGTTTTAAACGGTACAGTTCCGGCATATATTAATATTCAGCGGGAGATTTTTGCAGATGGCATCGATTGGGAATTTTCCAATTTCGATCGTTACATGCAGCTTAATACAGCGTTATATGATATTATTGCCGGAGTCAGAACTCCAGGTAAATTTTTTGTGAGGGTTGACGGATATGATTCATCGGGTGCCCTTGTTGCAGGTGCAACGGATTTGATTGCACTATTTATACACAACAACGGATTAAATTTTCAAATGACTGCACCAAAATTCAATGATCCTTTGGTTGTTAATGCGGGCTGCGGTTTATACCGACTATCCGCCTCACAACTAAAAACACCAATTGTATTTTCATTTGAAGCCAATGATCATTTGGGATTTGTTGATAATTACGCACTTACCATGAGCAGATGTCCGGGAACGGCAATTAATTTAAATGCAAATATTGAAATAAACTTGCCTGCTAATACCGACGGTCATTTCACTTTAACCGGATCACACAAATTCCCCGGAGGTCTTGATCCACTGAATATTCATCATGATTGCTCTGGTTATCGCGGCACTGAAGATGATTATGGAAACTCAGGATTGGTGAGTGTTCAGATTCAGCCGCCTTTGGTTGGAGATGGTTGGATTTTAACAGGTGAATATTTTACTATTTATTCATTTGGATTAACTGCGAATCAACGTGTTACCAACGGATACAACTCGGGTCTGTCGGGCACTTATCAGGCTTACGGACAAATAATGATGGAGCGTCTTCCATGATAAATACTGATATTTTATCATTTAGCTTGTGCACACTTGCGATATGGCGAATCACACATTTATTTTCCCAGGAAGATGGGCCATTCGATGCGATGATAAAATTCAGAAAGTTATTCGGGCAGGGTTTCTTCGGAAACCTGCTCGATTGCTTTTATTGTCTTAGTTTATGGGTATCAGTTCCTTTTGCAGTTTTTATTAGCCAAACCTGGTTGCAGGGAATAATTATCTGGCTTGCGCTTTCAGGGGCTGCCTGTTTACTGTTTAAAATAACCGACAAATAACATAACCAATGAACTGTTGCGGAAACAAAAGAAAAGAATGGATGAATGAGTCAAAAACCTCAATCCAAAAAGATAATATTAATAATGAAAGTACAATTGTAATTGATGAAAATCCTGATAAGTTATTCGAATATACAGGAAATTACTCGCTGAAAATAAGCGGGTTGGTTTCCGGAAATTCATATACTTTCAGATTCAAGGGAGAAAAATTAAAAGTTAAATATATTGATTCTTTCGCCTTAATGGCCGAAAGGGATTTGAAGGTTGTTACCTCTTAATTTATACGAATTCATTAAATGACAATAATTTATCATAAATATAAATTCCAAAAATCAATTATAAAGTGAAAGCCAAAAAATAAACTTAAGTAGATACTATTAAACAAAAACAAACAAATAGTTGTTTGTGATTAAAGCTATAAATCATTAAATTTCAGAGTAATAACAAAACGCGTGTAAATATTTTAATTAACAGCTATTTAAATAATTCCGTAATAACCATTAAAAAATAAAATTATGAGCGACAAAAAAACTTTTCTAACAGCCACAATCACTGGTCTTTCAGAACTTACGAGACTCGAAGTCAACACATTGGTAGGTAATTACACTTTTAATCAGGATGAAAATAAAAAAAACACATCTATCAAAAACGATAGTACTGCCGACAGAATGTGTTCTCAAATAAACCTGTTAACCGGAGATATCACCACTGCAATGACTGAAAAATTTGTTACTGATTTTAAGGATCTTCGCGAATACCATATGATGCGTGAGAGTCAGGGACATGAAATCGTAAAACGTAACATTGAAGTATTAAAAGAAATTCTGAAAGCAATCGGGATATTCAATGACGAACAGAACAAACCGTAGCAAATAACAAAATTGTGCTAAAATCAACTCCATGAGCAAACTCGAAGAAATTATAAGTTCGACAATTTACGATCTGACTCATCTTGAAATAAATACCATCATTAAAGATGAGATGAGTGCTTCAAAAGCGCCTGCCAGTCCAAGGCTGATCCTGCACGATTTGTCAGAAAAATTCCATTTAAAATTAGTCAGCCTCGGCAAAAAGTATTTTGAATTTATTGGTAAGGCAGGTGAAAAGCCAGAATTTCTGTTTAGGGGAGAGCCAATATTTATTGGATGTGCCTTTAATTCTTTCAGAGAATTGAGTCAAAGGGCACAAGCCGCAAATATTTTACTTACTGAAAAATTTGACCTGGTTAAAAATCATTTTCCATTAGATGAGGTGAATGCTGATATGAAGATGTTTCTCAGGATTCGAGCCATCTCAGATGATGTGCGAAGTATTCTGAAAATTGTTGATACTGTTTATGGCGAACCAAGATTTATAATTAAAGATGAGCCAACAGATACAAATAAAAATAAACCAATTGTTAAAATAGAAACCTATAAATTTGACGATCCTGAAGTCATTAAAAACTTTAGGGCGTTAAACAACGAAGAGGCAAAAAAGCTGGATCTAAAACTGGACCTCAGACAGTTATTGTTGATTAAAAAAGCCAATGACATTGGTACCGAAAAAGTTGTACTTCAAACCATTATTGGAATTGATGGTGATATAACTACGCGGATATCACAGGCATTTGCCGATAAACCCGTTACATTTATTAATAACATACATAATGAGGCAATTGGAATTTCAGTTAAATTCTGGGAGTCTCTTGTTAATGTTGTGGTAAAGTTAGGCCAAACTATTCTGAGTACTGTCACAAACAAAAAATAGCGATTTTTGAAACTTTTTTTTTTAAAGACATACGGCATATTTTACAGAGTTTTTCTATTTATTAAACGATTTCCGGTAGAGATATTTAATATTTTGAAAAACTTCATATCAACCTATTTTGAAGTTCTCAGAACAGGTGGAATTAAAAGTAAAGCAACAGGTGAAAAGGTAGCCATTAAATATCAGGCAAACATCAGTGGTGATATTCTGATTTTTATCGAGCCTTTGTTGCCTGGTGTTTTTACTTATGATGAAATGATGAATATGGTAATTTCCGACAATAAACTGATACAACAAAAGTTAAATGCAATTCACTCACTCCAGCAAAAATTTCAGGGATTAATGATACTTCCCAAAATGCTTGCCGGATTTATCTCAGTTGTTTTATCTCTGCTCATGTACCTGAACGCAGCAAATATTTATGCGCTTTTTAATAACAAAATAGAATTTGTGGCGATACAGAAAATTTTCCCGCTTATTTTACTATTGCTGTCTGTCATTTTCGGCAAATCCATTGGATTTAAAGTAATATCCATAATTGCCTGGCTTGTCAAAATTACACGAAGTAGCTGGCTGAGAATTAAATCATTATTTACCAGTACAAAATCCATAAACAAATAAAATATTTTAAACTTTAAAAAATTAAAACATGGCACTAATAAAAGTAGAACGTTTTCTTCATCACCCCGATTGCGAAATTAGCAGGGTGTACATCAATGGCGAATATTTTTGTTTTAGTATCGAAGATGCTAGTCGTACAACCAAAATAAAGGGTGAAACATGTATTCCATTAGGCGTGTATCCTTTGGCAACACGTTTTTCTCCCAGGTTTTCAAAAGAATATAAACACGATATGATTTGGGTACAAAATGTGCCGGGTTTCGAATTTATTCTGATACACTGGGGAAATACAATAAGCGACACTGAAGGCTGTTTGATTATTGGTGATAAAATTGGGATTCTTAAACAAAAGGATGCTGTGCTTAATTCAAGAGCAACCTATTTAAAATTTTACGAGCGGGTAATTAATCAAATTAAGGCTGGTGGTCAAAGTATTGAATATACTTCGATTTAAAAATCCCTGAGCAGGATTTCGGGTAAAAAATAAAAAGGCATCTGTAGTGAAACAGATGCCTTTTTGTTATCATTTAGCAATCAATATTCATCTTCATTAAAAAAGAAATCATCTTTGCTCGGATAATCGGGCCAAATGTCTTCAATACTTTCGTACATTTCACCTTCATCCTCCATTTCCTGCAGGTTTTCAATCACTTCCAAAGGCGCACCTGATCGAATTGCAAAATCAATTAACTCGTCTTTTGTTGCTGGCCAGGGTGCATCTTCCAATTTTGATGCTAATTCAAGTGTCCAATACATATGATGATTTTTACGTGGTTAAACTCATTTTTTCAATGCCGCGAATATAGTAAAA
>JBGSRA010000106.1:0-11636 GCA_041737765.1 Draconibacterium sp.
TTATGGCTGTTGTTGCAGCGCTTGTATGCAAAAAGAAGTTGCCTGTTCCCTTTGTTTTATCTGATACAGTAACCATGTATTCAGCACCGTTTAAATCGAGCTGTGTAATGGTTTTTGAAGCCCTGTCTTCGAGATAAACAGCGGCATCGGCAGGCAGATTTATTGTTTCGGCAGAGAAAGTGATTTCTGTACCAGCCGGCACATCGATACCCAGCGGAACAACGAGTTTATTGAAGTTCTCGGGCAGTGCCTGAATGGCAAAGTCAATACCGTTATCATCAACTAAACGAGAGTATAGAGCGAAGTTTTTATCGGCTTTAAACATACCGGCATCGTAAGTGATATCCAGTCCGTTTGTCATATTCTGGTTAAATGTAAACACTGTTTTACTTAATTTTCCGCTTCCTTTGGCTGCCAGTTGAATGGTTGACCATGCAGTTTCCCCCGATTTTAATTGTGCTGAAGTCTGATGTGTTTGCATGGCTTCGGTAATGCTGAAATTCAAACCAGTGTTATCTTTTGCACGCACAAAAAAGCCTTGTCCGGCCTGAATGTAGTTTTGCACCAAAGTCCCTGTACCTGCATTATTGATGGTAACATATTGGTTTGTTGCAGCATCCCAAACATACAGCGCGGCAAAACTGGGTTGAAAAACGGCAGAGTTTACAGTTATCAAGTTATTTGTGGCATGAGCAGTTTCGGTGGCATTAATAGCTGAAGTATAGGGATTCCCAAGTGCATTCCAGCCATACAATGTGCGGGTAAGCGGTTTTGAAACATCGCTTGTGTTGAGAGTGCCGATGTAAGCAACCACACCTGCAGCCGAACGTAAAACCGAATAACCGCTTCCTGCAGCGAAACTGCCTTCGGTGTCGGCAGTGGGGTAGCTGGTATCCCATGTATTAGTGCCTTCATTATAATCGGTTACGGCACGTTTCCCTACATTTGCAGCAATGCTGTTTCCGGCCAGTGTGGCAAAACTCCAGATATTTTGAGCAGCAACAGGAGCTGCCACTACGTGCCATTTGCCCGTTTCAGCCAGGTAACTTTCGAAAGTAACATTACCGGTTGCAGTTCCTGCAACAATTAGCGAACCTGCGTTGGTGGCGTTGCTGCTTTGTATGGTAAGACTTCCGGGCGCATCAATAGTGATGTTGTTGCAACTGGCGGATGTTCCGGGAGCAATAACAGCAGTTTTTCCGGCGGGAATTAAAGCATCGTTTGCAGCAGTTGGAACGCTTTCAATGGCCCAATTACCAGCTGTATTCCAGTCATTACTTACAGCACCCGTAAAAGTGTATCCATTTCCGCCATATTCGTAAGCGCCAATATCTCGGGTGCCTATTGCATAATAACCACGCATATCAGCTTGAGGAATATCTTCTCCTGTAATTCCGGCATTTATTGCGGGGCTTCCTGTTGCAATTGCCATTGATTGAATTGTACCCCCGTTATCAGCAAGGGGTTGCAGGAGAGGATCGGATGTAAGGTTGTTTGAGTTTGTTCCGTTTATATATCCTGAATTATCTATTATTGAGTTCCATGAATTTGTTGTTCCTCCGTCATTCCATATATCAGTTGTTGCACCATTGTTATACACGATGCAGTTTTTCATATTTAATATTCCCCTGTTATAAATTGCATCAGAACCATTTGGTCCTGAATTCCCGGAAAAGGTGCAATTTAATATTGTGCATGTAGAACTGTATTCTACATAAATAGCCCCTCCTGCATTTGTTGTTGAATTTCCAATAAAAACACAGTTTTTAAAAATCCCTGTGCCAAAAACCCACAAGCAACCACCTCCATAACCACCAAATAAAGTTGCCGGAATATCATTGTCAGAAAAAATACAATTTTCAGCATTGATATAACCATTTGAACTAATAGCTCCTCCAGGAGACCAAGTGCTCGTTCCTTTGTTTTTGGATATTTCGCAGTTATACAAATACAAAAAACCTCCTGAGTTTACAATTGCAGCACCAAAGCCGTATTTTCCATGACGAATTGTTATATTTTTTAAAATAACATTCTTTTTTTGTGCGACATTCATCACATTTGAAGTAGCCTGATTATATTCAGAATGCGCTTGAACAATTGTTAAACCTGCGCCTTGACCAATAATTGTAATATTTTTGTACAAGGGTAGGTCATATTCAGTAAATGTTTCTGCAGCTAACAGTATTTCATCATAATCATCTGCTGCTGCAACAGCTGTTGCAATAGTTGTATAATCGGCATCTGAAGAGGCTACTGTATATTTTTGTATAAATTCAACTTCAATATTACTTTTATTATAATTTGAAACCTCTGATGCATTTCCATCATCGAAAGCTGAATTATCAAAGGTTACCGTTAGATTTGAAATATCATTGGCATTTGCATGTACTAAAGCATTACCATTTAATTTGAATGTAAGTGAGCTTATACTTGTGCGGATTATTGAAGCAGAAAGCCCACCCGGCACATTTGTTACGGTTACTTTACCTGCTGCTAAAAAATCATCGCCGTCAGCACCTGTAAAAGCATCGCCACCATATAAGTTATATGTAATTGTAATTATGGTTTGAATGCTGCCATCGTTTGTCGAGTTTTCTATAAATGTTGATGTGGAATAGGCTATCGAACGTCCTTCTTCCTGTACGGAAATTATTGATGGCTCAAAACCCCATAATAACCAATCTGACGCTGGTGGTGTATCTCCTGTGTCATCATTTCTATACCAATCCATAATGTCAACCATGTAAACTCCACCTCCCATATCGGAATACATAATGTCGCCAATCCTCCATCGTCCATACAAAAATGCCATGCCATACCTGTTGTCCTCCTGCTGAACGTAGAAGGCTTTGCCATCGAATTCAGTTATTCCTGTATAAATATAAGTTCCGTTAAGTTGTGATTCCTCTGCATTGGTAACCACATAGTTGGTTTGAGCTAAAGAGCTCAGCCCGAAAAACAGTAATGCAATTAATGTAAAGTAGTTTGCTTTCATAGTTATTATTTTTTCTTGTTGGTGAGTAGATTTTTCTTCATGATTTAATTTAAAGGACATATTTTATTGCATATTTCTTAACACACTAACTGTTGACACTCTGTTGAGGAACCAAAAATTGTACATATTGGAGATTTACAATTGCATAGATTTTAAATAATCTAGTATTCTGTTTCAATACGTTATAATAATTTTATTTAACAAAAATTATTTTTCGCTTTAAAAGTATATTTTAAACAAATGTTAAATATTTGATATTTAACTTATTTATGAGGTGCGAAATGCTGATTTTCCGAGGTGCAAATTGCTGATTTTTTGATTTTATGAGTTAGAAATACCGACAGTATTAATTTCATAAGTTCATATGGGTGTTTTTGGGTTTCAAAATTTGCTGACAATGTTTATTATTCGAAAATAACTCCACTCAAACCAATCCGATTGTAATCGCCCGGGAGCGAGTATCTAAATCCTTTTCTGTAGGATTTTTGTTTGTTTTTGATGTGTTCTGTAACCTTAAAACAATTCCATGTAATTAAAAGTCAATCCTTTCTCCGACAATAATTTTTGCAGTTTAGGAATTGTACTTTTCCCCATTCCGTGAAATTTTAGAACATCCTTTTCTCTGTACGCTGAGAGTTGTTCCAAGGTAGTTATTCCACTATTTTCCAAAGCCCGCCGGGCAGGTGCTCCAATCAATGACAGAAAATTGTCTTTCGGCTTTCGTTCTTCTTCACAAAGGGGCAAGTCGGACAGTCAGAACTTTTATAGAATTTATGTCCATTTTCACAGGTCTTTAAAATCTTTTTAGTCACCGTTCTCTTTAAAATTTTCTTGTCTGTGTTGTTTGTTATGGTATTCATTGTTTTTCGTTATCCGTAAAGTTTATTTCCAATGTTTTCATTAACGAAAAGGAGAGTTTATCAATGTTTTCAAACTTACTATGGTACGAAGAAATATTTGTCAGTATAATTATTCCGTTTTTGTTTTTAACATCAATAACCATCGACGACGAATATCCTCCGGTTCCTCCATTGTGCCAATACCACTGATCGCCATTTTTTCTATGAATGATAAACCAACCCAAACCCACATCTCGTGTGTTTGTTTCCTTGAATGTTTTAATTCTGGTCAAAGCAAGTTCCTGATTAGTTGTGTCGAACTGAGCTATTGCAAATTTTGACAAATCTTTAACTGTCGAATAAATTCCGCCTGCTCCAATTAAAGCTCCCGGAGTCCAATTCAGGGTTGGTTTACCTCTGTCGTTTAACCCGGTAACTAAATAACCAGCTACATTACTTTTAACAGAACTGGAATTCACCATTCCATATTTGTCAAATATTAACTCTTTTGCAAGTTCCTCAAAATTACGTCCCGATAACTTTCGCAGTGAATAAGACAATAAACCTACACCCAAATTGGAATATTCGCTTTTGCTTCCTTTAGGGTAGTCTATAGAGATATTGTTTTCCAGATATTTATCAAGCTTCTTTTCGTCATATCCTTTGTATGGATCTTTTTGATTAAAAATGGCAGCAAACTTCAAATTAGATGGAAGTCGTGGTAAGCCGGAAGTGTGATTGGCTAATTCTTTATAGGTAAATTCAATATTTTCATTGAACTGAAATTGAAAAACAGGGTTAATCTTGTCGTCGGGTTTCAATTTACCGGCAATTACAAAGTTTGCGAGAATGGTTGAGGTAAATACCTTTGTAATTGATCCAATTTCAAAAGCACTATCACTATTCTGAATTGTAAAAAGTGTGTCATTTAAGCGTTTTATTCCATAATAACCGGGCTGCCCATTTTTAATAAGAGCAATGGCAAATTGCGTGTTATTTGGAAACCTGTTCGTCCATTTATAAATCGAATCCAATTGCTCATTAAGCAACGATTCAGAATTCAGATTATTAATCGCGGGTTTATCCAACGGAGGTCGGCCACATCCATATAAAACCAGTAGTGTTATTAATAAAATAAATAAAGTTTTCATTTGTATTACTTTCTTAGTTTTAAGCTGACTGTTAACTTAACAACACTCCAACATTCTTATCCAATGCAAAGTTCAATCGTTACTATGGTTAGCTGCAAAATACAGTTTTTTATTTCCCCGGTTTTTTCATGAAGGTCTATTTTAAAATCGTTGTGCTACCAATAACTATCAAATTGAAAGAATTAAAGTTGTTATTTGCATTGAATGATTTTGCCGTTTCAGTTACGCTACGGATATAAATATGCTCCAACCTTGGGTTTTTATGAATTTGGAATATTTTCCACTAATATTTCAATTCCTGCTTTGTCAAAATAAGTACAGGTCAGTTTATCAAGATTAACAATCCACTTTTCAATTCCTGTTTCAGCACAATGTTTACAGAATGTAAAGTAGTCTGTTTCTCCTAGTTGGTGGATTTTCAGATAATGAATGAATTTTACTTTATTGCTGTTGTTTGCTATTGTAAGTGCTTTGTATTTAGGTTTTGATTCTGTCTGAAAATCGTTTTTACCAAAATATTTGGTATGACTATCTGAAACACAGGTTTCAAAAGCAATCACCCCAATTTCTTTAATTTCCTGAATGTATGCTGGAAATTCTGCTCCCGATTTTACTTTACTGTGAGCTGATTCAATTTGTTCTACTGTAAACATTTCTATTTTTTTAAATTATTGCCTTTTTTGTTTCATTCTGCAATGTCCGACAAATCTTTTTTTGTTTGGCTAAACAAGCAATAAAAAATCGCTTTGGGGTGGGGGATTTGTAATATTAATTTTCAAAATAGTTAAAGTCCATCCCACCTTCTTGAATTTCAATTTTGAAAACACCGTTAAAAGGAATTGATTTTTTAACGAAGGAATAAACTTCGATTGAACGTCGATTATCAGTATGCAGGACTTTTATCCTAAAGTATAATTTACCAAAATATTCAGAAATGCTTTGTGCTCTATTGATATTTCATTGTTTTTTAAATCTTTGAAAATTGCATTTTTTAAGATAACATCAACAACATAAGTGTTGTCACATTCACTTCTTTCTCTTACTATTCTGATTTCTACAATTCCTGATTGAATAACCCAGGTATTGAATGTCTTTAAACCGGGTATAATGGCATCAGAACAATAACAATCATTGGTTTGCATGTTAAATGTTTGAACTGCCGATGTTATACTTGAATTATTCTTGATTTCAAATGATTTAAATTGGCTGTTTAAAACCAATTCATCTCTTTGAACCTGAACTGAAACATAACTATTTTCTATTCCACTTACTTTTATGCTGTCGAAAACCATGAAATTGAAACACCCATTAAACTTCAGGTTTTCAGGATTTGTAACTTCACATTCTTTTTCACATCCAATAATTACCGATGTGATAATCATGAATATTCCCAAAACTTTTTTCATTTTGCTCTGATATTATTTAGTCAGTTATTTTTTAATCATTTTTGATATTCCGGTATAATACAAATCAAATCCACCTTTACTGCCTGGTCGGTTTGATGAAAAAATCATCAGGTCATTATTCGACTCCGGAAAATACTCAATTGCCGGTCTGTATTCGTCATATTCGGTATTTATGCTCGGTCCAAAATTTAATGGATTTCCCCATTCGCCATTATTATAAACAGAATACCACAAATCATAACCTCCAAAACCCAACTTGTTGTCTGATGCAAAAACCATTAGATTCCCATTAATATATGGACTTTTATCATCGTTTGAACTTGAGAGTGTTTCGTTTTTCGCCGGCTTATTTTTTCCATTTTGCAACCAGCTTACAAAATTTTCAAAATCAACATCAATCTCGTAAATATCATAACCTTGTCCTCGATTGGTAGAAAAATATATTTTGGAAAGGTCCTCATTTATGGTTGGATAATAATCATCGTGTTGAGAATTTAAAACATTTGCTTTTAAGGGACCTGATATTTGTCGTTTTGAATCCCAATGACCCCAATCTCCAACATTGGTATAGACAAATTGAATATCGAAATTCCCATTTTTATTATTGGCGTACATAAAATACCACCAGGTATATGAATTTTGGAGTGAATCGCTGTAAAATGAAAAGGGCCCGTATTCATCAAAATCAGTATTAATTTTTGGTAATAAATCATAAGCATAAAAAGGTTTTGCATTGTTGGCAACGCGAAAAGAAAAAACATCATTGTCAAGATTTACAAATGCATCGATACAACGGCTTGAAATATCGAAATTGTTGCCTGCAGTTTCTTTATTGGTCGAGTAATAAAGGTCAATCCGCTTTCCGGTAACATTTATGTTGCTGTTATAATCATCATATTTAGTGTTCAGGTCTGTAATGTTCTCCGGTGATTCAGGAAACCATCCGATTTCATAATTTACAGGTTCACTGTCAATAACATCAGGACTACAGGAAATAATTGCAATGCTTAAAAAAATCAATAAAATGGTTTTGGTAGTTTTCATCTTTAAGTTTTCTGAATTTTTATAATGCTTTTTGAGTTCACAATGTAAACATATCTACATTTATCTATTGTCAGTAATTGAACTTATACTATAATGGTGCTTTTTGTAACGGTTAATTGACAAGGGTTAAAAATAGCAATAATAATGCTACAAATGCCGAAGGAAAAGAAAGATAAAGAGGGCAGCGTTGCAATTACATATTCATTGGATGACCCGGAGTCATCCGATGAATAAAACACCCGCCCTGTATAAAATACAACCGATTCTTTCAGCAAATATTTATAGAAAAACACATAAATGATTAGCTATTTGACTCCGTTGAGAGTCGCACATTCCACATCGAAAATAATTCTATTAATATACAACCCACTGGGATGAAAGATTTTAAAACCTGAATTTTGTGTAGTATAATGATTCCTGAACATTCAGACTAATAGCCTGTTTGTTCTTTAGAGTATTTATTTATGGTTGAAATTATCATCATTTGCATTGCTGCATTTCTTACTTCCATCCTGACTTTTTTTTCAGGATTTGGGCTGGGCACTATTTTGATGCCCGTTTTTGCTTTGTTTTTCCCCGTGGAAATTGCGATCGCTTTAACCGGCGTTGTGCACTTTGCCAACAATCTGTTTAAAATGGCGCTGGTTGGAAAGCATACCGATAAACAGGTTTTGCTTCGATTTGGCATTCCGGCCATTTTAGCTTCGTTTGCAGGTGCGTGGCTACTGATGCAGATTTCGGGCTTTCAACCGCTGTTCAGTTATCATTTAGGCGAAAAGCAATTTGAAGTTACACCACTAAAATTAGTCATAGCTATTTTGTTGCTTTTCTTTTCGCTGTTCGAGGTAATTCCCCGGTTTCAAAAAATACAATTCAGTAAAAACAAACAAATTTTGGGCGGTCTTTTAAGCGGATTTTTTGGCGGACTTGCCGGTATTCAGGGTGCTTTGCGAAGCGCTTTTCTCATTAAAAGCGGACTTTCAAAAGAAGCGTATATTGCCACAGGGGTTGTGATTGCCTCGCTTGTGGATATCACCCGTTTGACGGTTTATGCTGAGCGTTTTTCATCAACAGGCCTAAACGAAAACGTTGGTTTGATTGTTTATGCCATAATCTCTGCTGTTATTGGCGCGATTATCGGGAAAATGTTGCTGCAAAAGATTACTCTTGGTATTATTCAGAATTTTGTAACGGTAATGCTGGTTATTATTTCGGTATCATTGGGGGCTGGATTTATTTAAAAAGTACATGATTTAAATATGAAATATTCAATATTGTTTTTGAGTTTATTTTTGATTTCGACTGGTGTAATTGCCCAAAATGCCGAAATAACGGGTGTGGTAAAAGATGAAAACACAAATGAGAAAATCCCGTTTGCCACAGTTTCGGTTTACAAAAGCGATTTTTCGGAGCTGGTAAAAGGTGCAGTTTCAAACGACAACGGAAAATTCAGTATTGATGGAATGAATTTAGGGAATTATCGTGTCGTGGTTTCTTTTATTGGTTTCAAGCCCGATACTTCGGAAGTAATATCAATAACCAGCAATATTAACCATTATGCTTTGGGTGAAATCGGCATTGTGCCGTCGGCTGTGGAAATTAACGATGTGGAGGTACGCGGAACGATGAGCACAACATCGCGTAAAATCGACAGGCAAACTTACCGGGCAGCCGATTTTGAAACTGCCAAAGGTGGAACTGCTGTTGATGTATTGAATAAGCTTCCATCGGTTTCAGTAGGTCCCGATGGCGATGTGTCGGTGCGCGGCACCACCGAATTTATGGTTTACCTGAATGGGAAACCAACCCAGATGGAAGCCTCCGTTCTATTAAACCAGATTGCAGCCAATTCCATTGAAAACATTGAGGTAATTACCGTTCCCACTGCCCGTTTCGATGCACAGGGGAAAGGAGGTATTGTTAATATTGTTACCAAAAAATCGGGTAGCGACGGACTTTCCATATCAGCCAGCGGAATGGCTGGCGGCGCGCCGTGGGGCAACATAACCGACAAATACAGCGGTTACGAAATGAATGATAACCGCGTTTCGACTGGAATCAACCTGGTTTACCGCAAAAAAAGTACATCGCTTTACGGCGGATTTAACCTGAATAACCGGAACATCAACGGCTCAAGAACCGGCGATGCACGGCTTTTGCAAACCGATGGATCGTATTACCACATGGTGGCTTCGGGCGAGCGGCCTGAATGGTTCAAAAACCTGTCGGCAAACGCAGGTGGCGATTTTAGCCTTTCTGAAAATACCTCCTTGTCTGCTGCTTACTTCTACGGAAACCGGAAAGAAGGACGGTCGGCTTTTTATGTTTATAACAACTTTTTTGGCGATATCGATAAAAACCCAATTCCGGGGAAAGACCCGCAAAATCATTGGATTTACAATCCCAACACTGACGAAAGGCGCGGTGTTTTTCACACAGGTAATATTGATTTAACCACCAAATTTACCAATAACTCGCAATTGGCGGTGTCAGCGCTCTTCGAACATTCAGAACTGAGCCGCGAACTGCATAATCAGGATTTTGCATTTAACCAACCCGGCGATAAAGTTGAAGAATTGCAGCGACAGTTCCACGAAACCGACGACACCCCTTTGAATGGCTACCGGTTGACCATCGACTACGATAAAACTTTCGACAACGGGCACCAACTCGGAATTGGGTTTCAGCCATCGCTTGTTAAACAGTCGGGCATTTTCAGGTACGACACGTTAAATGTTTCTTCCGGGTCTTGGGGTTCCTACGACCAGCTCAACAACGACATCGACTTATCCCGCTCAATTTATGCCGCTTTTGCCGATTATTCAGCACAGTGGGGTAAGCTAAATGCTGTGGCCGGTTTGCGCCTCGAATACATGGACCAGACTTTAAAACTTAGTAAAACCAATTATCTGACGATTTTCGACCGACCAGAAAAGACAGTTTTTGAAACACGGAAATTCGATTTTTTCCCGACAATTCATCTTAAATATACACTGAACGATAACAACGTGCTCATTTTTGCCAGCAGCCGCCGCATTAACCGGCCCCCCACAAAAAACATGGCTCCGTTTTTATACCGGCGTCACTATGAGGTTTACGAAGTGGGTGACCCCGAACTAAAACCCGAATACCTGACCAATTTTGAATTGTCGCTCGATAAAAAAATAGGAAAACAAAGCCTCACCCTAACCGGTTTTTATCGTGGTACCGACAACGCCGTTTTCAGGGTGAACACGGTTTACGAGGCAGAGCAGGTACTTATTAGGAGTTTTACCAACTCGGGCAACGTGCAGGCTTTGGGTGGTGAACTAAATACCAACTTGGTGGCTGGTAAGTTTGCCAAATTTTTCCTGGGCGGGTCGTTGTATAATTTTAAAGTTCAGGGCGATGTTTTTGGCTACCAGGAAAACAACCAAAGCACTAACTGGAGCCTGAAAGGGAATGCTAACCTGCTGCTCACCAAAACCCTGAAATTCACTGTTGATTTCGATTTTAAATCGGCAACTGTAACAACACAGGGCCGCAACGAACTGATGTTTCTGGCCAACTCAGCACTCAATTATTCACCGTCAAAACTCAAGGGCTGGGATTTTGGGGTAAAACTGCTCGACTTTTTAAGTACCAACATCGAAGCGCTGAACACCCGGGCGTACGATAGCGCCGGAAACCAGATATTTTACCAGGAAGTGGAATACGACAGATTTGGGCCAATTCTCGAAATCAGTGCAACTTATACTTTGAACATGAACGGCAAATCAGCTAAAAAAACTGATAGCACTTTTGGAAAAGAACAATTTTAAATCAGATTATTTCTGCAAATATGCTTATCCTCCGGGTTGGAGTTACAAAATGATTAGGATTGATTTTAGTTAGAAAATGTGGAAAATCAATATATTCATCCCTTCCCGGAGGAGAGATGGGTTTAAATTTCATAATTCTGCTTTTGCAGGATTCGTGACTTCATCAATTATTCAATAACACTATTATCCGACTAATCTAAAATTTGAAAGTTTAAGTCTTCTAATAAACTCATAGTCAGTTGTTATTATTTTTTATTTTAAAGTCACCCCCCTCTAAAATGAAAGTTTTGTTTGCAAAGAGGAAGCGGTTAACTCTGTTTTCTTCAAGTATTCACGTTTTGTGCTACAAAGCAGTTCAAATACATCCAGCAAACTAATCAAGTTCATCCGAACCAGAGATG
>JBGSRA010000107.1:0-9224 GCA_041737765.1 Draconibacterium sp.
TTTTCGGGTGCAGCGGTTTCCGAACCGCTGTTTTTAAGAAAGCGAATCGGAATTCACGTCACCCTTTTTTCGAAGGAATCTTACTCATTGCATATTCCGCCAAAGCGGTAATTGTAAAACTCGGATTTACTCCTAAATTTCCTTGTATAACTGAACCATCGAGAATACACATATTCGGATAGCCATGCACTATAAAATCAGGATCGATAACTCCGGTTTCACTGGATAATCCCATGGGTACACCGCCTAAAATGTGCGCAGTGGAAGGCACATTCATTAAAATTTCGGCAGTTGAGTTTTGAGGATGTGCGTTCGCCTTTTTCGCATACCGATGCATGATGTCCTGTCCAACCGGAAGGTATGCCTGTACTTTTTCGTTAAAGTTGTTTTTTAATGTGAGTTTTTTCCTGAATGGCCATTTTTTCAAAACAAACTGCATGCTGGTATCCACAGTTTGCATTACCAGAAAAATAATTGTGTTTTCTGACCAGTGGGCATTAAATAACATTCTGAAAAACAGGACAGGGTGGCTAATCACTTTTCCAAAAAAATGCAAAATCCTTAAGCCGTTTGACCCTTTTTTATCGGTGGCAATGGTAAGCAAAGTGCGCATCAGGTTCGAATTGTTAGGGTATTTTACAATTTCGATTGAGGTGTTTCCGTCGGGTTTAAAGATTGAACTGATAGCAATGCTGTTGTTTAATTTTTGGTCTGAAAGCGTTGCTGTACAAAGCGTTTCAGAATTGGTACGTACCAATTTTCCAAGTTGGTCCGACAAGTCGGGCAGGGTTTTGTGAATGTATTTCTGGTTTAAAAGTAACTTTACAGTTCCTAAAACACCTCCTGAAACAACCAGTCCTTTCGCCTTGAAAATCCGGTTTTTTTTGGGAAGAATTCCGGCTGTTTTTTTTGTGTGAACGAGGTATTCTCCATGAAGAAATTTAATTTTCCAGACATTGGTTTCCGAAAGAATTTCGACACCTTTTTTTTCCGCAAACCAGAGATAATTTTTATCGAGCGTATTTTTTGCATTTTCCCGACAACCAACCATGCATCCGGCACAGTTGGTACAAGGATTCCGCAGTGGCCCTTCTCCTCCAAAATACGGATCGCAGGGAGTTTCATCATCGTTGAAATAAACGGCAACATAAACGTTATCAAACGAATCATCCTTTCCCAAATCTTTTGCTACTTCGCGGAGGATTTTATCCTCGGTATTTTGTTTCCCGAATTTGGTTCGCCCCAGCATCAGAGCAGCTTTCTCATAAAATGGTTTCAAAACCGTTTGCCATTCATTAAAATCCGACCACTGTTTGTTTTTAAAGAATTCGTCGTGCGGAAACATCAGTGTATTTGCATAAACCAGACTGCCACCTCCAACACCTGTTCCACTTAAAATGAAGGCATGTTTGAACAGGTTAAGTTTCTGAAAGCCAAGAAATCCCAGTTTGGGTAACCAGAGGTATTTTTTAATGTTCCAGTTGGTTTTAGGAAAATCTTTCGATTCAAAACGCCGTCCTTTTTCGATGGTCAGCACTGAGTAGCCCTTTTCTGCCAGCCGCAGTGACGAAACACTTCCGCCAAAACCAGAACCGATAACGATGTAATCGTATATTTTAGAATTTACCATTTAACCATATCTTTTCAAATCTAAAAAAGTATAATAAGGTTTTTTGTCTTGGCTGGATTTCCCGGTTACTAAGGTTTTTGATTGAAAATAAGGTTTTTTTGTTTTTATTTTTCTTACTTTTTACTCAGTCACTCAGTCACTCAGTCACTCAATCACTCATTCACCCAATCACTCATTCACCCAATCACCCAATCACCCAATCACCCAATCACTTTTCCCCCTTCAACTCTTCTGCCATCCCCGAAATTCTTACTTCAAATTTAGCAGCTGGTTCTTTTCCTTTTTCAGCAAACTTGCAGTCGAAAACGATTGAATTGTTGCCTTTTCCTATTTGAAGTTTGGAAACATCGATTGGAATTTCCTTAATTATTTGAAGGTTTGAATTTAAAACCGTTGCCTTTTCACCTCCTGAATATTTTACCGATTCTCCTGCAGCCAGTGAAACAGGGATTTTTATTTCGCAACAGTTAATCATTTCAATTTTAAATGCTGAAATTGTTGCGTCCTGTGCAGTCAGCAAAAAATTCATAACAGCATTTTCTTCCGGATTTTCAAATTTGAAAGTGGAAAACAGGGGTTCGGCGGGTTGTCTCACTTTATCTTCGTGTTTAAATTTAAATGAGTGAATTTGATACAGATTCCACTGATTTTCGCTGATTGTTTCCAAATGAAATTCATTGTTAATGTTTTTCATCCTTTCTTTTTGTTCTTCAGAAAAAACATCTTCCATTCTTGCTTTTTCCCACTCACCGATTAAACGGAGTATTTCGTCGGACTGAGCGTTGGTTTTAAAAGGCCTGTCGCCCGAAACAAACGCATAACCCGCGTTAAAAGCCGCCGACCGCGCCAGCATCCATTCAATATCTTCAACCGGAGTGTTGTTTCTCATGCTAAACCAACCCAACATTCCCGGCATTAAATTTCGTTGAAAATAAGCCTGGTTTTTCATGCGGTATTCGGTCTGACTTTCACGGAAACCGGCGTACCACGGTTCACCCCAGTTCATTCTACTGTAGATGTGCCAGAAATAATGAGTAGTCCGGCTGGCATCGGTAATCATATGGTTTTTAAGCGAATCCGAAAGATTATCCCACCATGTTTTTGTAAACAGAATTTCTCCATAGTTACCCATGCCTGTTGAGCGGTTTCCTTCCAAACCGTCAAATGAAATCTGTCGAAGACCGCAGTAATTGTACAATTTCGCAATTTGCCCTGACATTTCAATACTCAATTCCGGGTTGGTAAGAAAAACCTTATACCCATGATCGGCCAGTTTTCCTACAGCGCTTCCTTTTTCGTGTGAATTGGATTTTGTTTCCCAGGCACCACGCTCACAATTCAGCAATTTCCATGGAGCGGTTTCCGAAACTGTTCCGTACCTGATTAATTCTTCCCCAATCATTACGGTGTGTAGGTTGTTGTTTTCGTACTGGTTGAAAAAATCGGGTGTTTCAACCTCGATTTCTGTTTGTTTTGCATCAATATTCTGCGTTAAAATGGAAGTACCAACCTTGGCCAGCCGCTGGTCGGGAACGGGCGATACATAAGGATCGTTGGTTGTAATGAAATTCGAAAGTGTGTGAACTCCAACCATAATTCCCTCTTTTTTTGCTTTTTCGACACACATTTTCAAACCATCCCAACCATTTGGGAAAGCATCTTCATTTAAATCAAAATGTCCCCAATTCTTGAACGGGCCCGAATGATAAAGGTATCGCAATCCAGCTTTTTTTGTGTAAGCAATCGCTTCATCAATGGTTTGTTCACCAAAATCGTAAATAAGATAAGCCGCTGATGCCGATTTTGCTTCTTTTCCCCAAACTCCGTCAATGGTTGGGTGGGGGAGGCTTTCTTCAACCTCAATTGCTCCGATTGTTTCAAGTGTTTTTTCAACCGGGCAGCCAAACAGGGCGATTTTCGAACCAATAATTCCTCCATCATCATAAACCGGAGAAACATATTTTTTATGACTAAGATTTTCAATGATCCTTTCTTTCGTCCGGTTTCTGCAGTATGCCTGCAAAGTGCTCCCGAATTTCTCGGGTTTGGCGGCTTCAACACGGTACAAAGTTTCACGTTTGTTTGCTTCGCTTAAATCAGAATAATCGTCCTGTTCGAAAATATCAAATTGAGGTGTGCAATCGTTGTCAGTCCAAGGAAAACCTCCCAGTGTTTTTGGATTCAATGCCTGAATTCCAACGGCATACTCTTCACCACGAACAACACCAACCGTTTCGCCAATAATTTTTTTTATGGTAGTTGGAATGGGACCCCAAATAATCATGTCAATTTTTTCAGGATGGTTAAATTCAGCTAGTTCAAAATTAATATGAGTAGTTTTTTCTTCCACTTTTATTTTGGCTTTCAGTTCATTTTCAAACTGAAAATTAAGAATTTGATTTTCAAAGGAAACAGAAATAGGATAAATGATTATCCCATCTATTCGGCACGAAAGGAGAGGCGCAATGGTATCAGCGGAAAGGTAGTTTTTATGGGTTTTTAAATCTTCGATTTCTGTAATATATCCTTTTGAATCGATACCAATCCCGATAAATGAAGATTGCAACTTTACGATTGAATTTTGTTGTGTACAGGCTGCAAATACTGTGGCAATTAAAATTAAGTAAACGAGTTGATTTTTCATGTTTGACTTGATGTTATGTTCTTTCTTCAAACATAATAAAATGAATTTTATAAAACTGTTTTATTTGGTTGATTTCGATTTCAGTTTTCTATAAATTGATAGTTTTGCTTTAAATAACTGATAATCCTGAATTATGAAAAAATTGTTGATTGTATTAGTGTCGCTGTTTATAGCCGTTTTCGGCTTTTCTCAAACCGGTAAGGTGATGGAATCGTTAAAATTCGAAAGTAAACTGGTAAGTTATCCGGTTGAATACTCCGTTTATTTACCAGCCGATTACGATAAGTCAAATCGCAGTTATCCTGTTTTGTATTTACTTCATGGTTATTCTGATGATGAAACCGGCTGGATCCAGTTTGGAGAAGCGAATAGTATTGCCGACAAAGGAATTGCCAGTGGTGATTTTCCTCCATGTATCATTGTGATGCCTGACGGAAAAGTTTCGTGGTATTGCAATAGTTTCGACGGCAAAGATCCCTGGGAAGATATGTTTGTGAAAGAATTTATCCCATTTATTGAGAAACAATACAGAATCAGACCTCAGAAGGAATTCAGGGCTATTGCCGGACTTTCGATGGGTGGAAACGGTGCTTTGTTGCTTGCCATGCGCAATCCCGACTTATTTTCGTCGTGTGTTGCCATGAGTGCTGGCACTTTTACCGATGAAGAAATTCTAGCAAATGACACGTACGACAAGTATTTTGGAAAAATTTATGGCCCGAAAACAAAAGTTGAAGTGAGTGAACATTGGAAAGCAAACAGTCCGCTTTATCTGCTTGACAGTGTTGACAAGGAGAAATTAAAATCCATCAGGTTTTATATCGACTGTGGCGATGATGATTTTCTGTACAAAGGAAATTCAGCCTTGCACGTTAAAATGCGCGATTTAGGAATTCCACACGAGTACCGTGTACGTAAGGGTGGTCACGAATGGAGTTATTGGAGGACTGGATTGTTTGACGGATTAAAGTTTATTTCGGAAAAATTTCACAGGTAAGGCAATGCGTGAATGCTCGAATGGGAAAGTGAGTGTATAGGTAAGAATTAAGAACAAATTAAAACAGAAATAAAATGAAAAAACTGATTTTCAATTTTTTGGCAATAATATTTATTGCGATTTCATGTACAACAAACGTTGAAGTAAAGCCGCCGGTTGCCAAAAAAATTCCGACAGAATTAACCATTCATGGCGATACACGAATCGATAATTATTACTGGATGAATGAACGGGAAAACCCGGAAGTAATTGCTTACCTCGAGGCCGAAAACGCATATAAGGATTCAGTGATGAAACACACTGAACCTTTGCAGGAAAAGCTGTTTGAAGAAATTAAATCGAAAATCAAACAGGAAGATGAATCGGTTCCGTACAAGGAAAATGGTTATTATTATTACACACGCACAGTTCCGGAAAAAGAATATTACCTGGTATGTCGCAAAAAGGACAATCTTGAAGCAAAGGAAGAAATTATTATGGATGTAAATCAGATGGCGGAAGGTTATGAGTATTTCGCAATTGGTGGTTCTGAAATAAGTCCTGATAATAAAATTTTGGCCTATGGGGAAGATACAGTGAGCCGCCGGCAATATACTGTCTATTTTAAAAACCTGGAAACAGGGGAAATTCTAAGTGATATTATACCATTTACAACAGGAAGCGTTACATGGGCAAACGATAACAAAACCGTTTTTTACATACTAAAAGATACGGTTACTCTCCGTTCTGAAAAAATTATGAAACATATATTGGGCACTCCGGTTGAAAACGACATGGAAGTTTATTATGAGGCTGATGAAACATTCAATACCTATATTTTCAAAACAAAATCGAAAAAATACCTGATGATTGGTTGTGAAAGCACACTAACATCAGAATACAGGTTTCTTGATGCAAACGATCCAAACGGCACTTTAAAAATTATTCAACCCAGAACCAGGGGTTTGGAATACCAGGTCGATCATTTTGGTGATGATTTTTACATTCGCACCAACCTTGAAGCATTGAATTTCAAACTTGTAAAGACTCCTGTTACAAAAACTGAGAAGGAAAACTGGACAGAAGTAATTCCACATCAGACCGATGTGTTTTTCGAAAATTTTGAGATTTTAAAAGATTACCTCGTAGTTTCTGAACGAAAGGAAGGAATTACACTACTGAGAGTGATGGCATGGAAAGGTGGCGAATATTCCATTGATTTTGATGAAGAAGTTTATTCCGTCCGTCCGGGTGTAAATCTCGATTTCGATACCGATATTTTCAGGTTTAGCTACACTTCACTTACTACACCTGTATCAACCTACGATTTCAACCTTACCACTAAAGAGAGAAAACTATTAAAGCAGCAGGATGTATTGGGTGGGTTCGATAAAAATAACTACGAAACCAAACGGATTTATGCTACAGCGATGGACGGTACGAAAATTCCGTTGTCCCTGGTTTATCGCAAAGGAATGGAGAAAAATGGAAATAACCCGGCACTTATTTACGGTTATGGTTCTTATGGTTATGAAATGGAACCTTCATTCAGACTTTCCGTTTTGCCGTTGCTCGATCGGGGCTTCGTTTATGCCATTGCTCACATCCGTGGCGGACAGATATACGGCAGAAAATGGTATGATGATGGAAAGCTACTGAAAAAGATGAATACATTTACTGATTTTAACGATTGTGCAAAGTTTCTTATTGATGAAAAATATACTAATTCAGGTAAGTTATTTGCAATGGGTGGTAGTGCGGGTGGACTTTTAATGGGGGCTTGTATTAATCTGAAACCCGATTTATATAAAGGTGTTATTGCCGCTGTGCCATTTGTTGATGTTGTTACAACAATGTTAGATGAATCAATTCCTTTGACTACAGGTGAATTTGATGAGTGGGGAAATCCGAAAGATGAAAAATATTATTATTACATGAAATCGTATTCGCCTTACGATAATGTTACAGCAAAAAATTATCCGTCATTGTTGGTAACCACCGGATTACACGATTCACAGGTACAGTATTTTGAACCTGCAAAATGGGTGGCCAAACTACGGGAATTGAAAACAGACAATAATCCGCTTGTTTTTCATATCAATATGGATTACGGTCATGGTGGGGCTTCCGGACGTTTTAAGTGGATAAAAGATACTGCTTTGGAATATGCATTTATTTTAGACCAATTAAAAATGAATTGAAGATTAAGTTTTATATCATAAAAAACCGGCAAGTGTCCAGGAGTGGTCGGAAGAAAAGTCTTCCGACTTTTTTGTTCTTATCAACCTTTTATTGTTGATATAATCATCAGACTACCAGTATAATAAGTTATTTCTTAAGATTGCAATGGTTATTTTAATGCCAGATAACCAATATATAATACAATTTATGTTGTTAATTTACCCAATAATTATTAACTTGCCAACATGGCAAAAACAATTGATATTACAATCAAGGAGAGCGAGGAACATCTGCAGTACTTGCTCCGCAAACAGGACAAGTTGCTCCAGCAAAGCCGGGTGAAAGCTTTATTGCTGGTTAAACAAGGCAAAGTGAATTACACTTATGAATTATCGAATAAGTTAAAACGTGGGCGTAAAACCATTTACAACTGGCTACTGATGTACAAGGAAAAAGGAATCAAAGAATACATGAGCGTATCAAGCCGTGGTAAACGAAAAGACAAGCTTACGGAAGATGAAAAGCAGGCAATCGCCCGCAAATTGCAGGACGCTTCAACAGACATAACCAGTTATGTAGAGTTATGCCATTGGGCGGAGTTTGCGTTCGAAAAGAAAGTTCCTTACCACGTTATTTACAATTATTGTCGTTCCCGGTTAAATTCGAGGCTAAAAATCGCTCGAAAATCACATCACAAAAAAGATGAACAGGCTGTTGAAGCCTTTAAAAAAACTCCCCTGCCTGATAGAGCAATTTAGAACAGGTCTGAATAAAAATAAGTATGATACCATAAACATTTATTTCCAGGACGAGAGTCGCTTCGGGTTGATGACCAAACAAAAGCGGGTGCTTGTTTCCAAAGGAATAAAACCGGTGGGGAAGTTTCAACACAGTTACAAGTGGTTATGGCTGTGGGGATGTTTTTCCCCTGTTACCGGAGATGCTTTCTATTGGGAAACATCCAAAGTCGACAATGACATTTTTGAAGGGTTTCTCAACAGTTTCAGCCAGACAAACCCAAGAGAACTTAAATTGATGGTTATCGACAATGCCGGGTTCCATGCCAGCCAGAACATAACAATCCCTGATAATATCCGGCTAATACGTATTCCACCCTACGCCCCGGAACTCAACCCTGCTGAAAAGGTCTGGCAATGGATGAAAGACAGAGTGGCCATGAAGTTTTTCGAATCAACCAAGGCACTGCAAGACAAAATTACCCAAATGGTAAACCAACTAACTCCTGACCTGGTAAAATCAATAACTGGCTATGAATTGTACACTAAAAATTTTATTGGGTAAATTTGTCTATGAAATGATATAAAATTACAAAATTTAACCCTGTTCTCAAAAGGAATGGGGATAAAATCAGCTACTTGCTCATTATCAATGGATTAAATATTTAGGTTGACGGCTATGGGGACGAGCCACATAATCAACCTTTTTTATGGAGATTTTTTTGTGTAACTCAGTGATTTACTTCATGTTTTTCTCGAAGCATAAAGTTTCATCAGGATTACCTGAGAAACACAAATTTTTGGTTTCAGGTTCTGAAAAGTATATTGTTTTACACTATTATCCGACTAATCTAAAATTTGAAAGTTTAAGTCTTCTAATAAACACATAGTCAGTTGTTATTATTTTTTATTTTTAAGTCACCCCCCTCTAAAATGAAAGTTTTGTTTGCAAAGAGGAAGCGGTTAACTCTGTTTTCTTCAAGTATTCACGTTTTGTGCTACAAAGCAGTTCAAATACATCCAGCAAACTAATCAAGTTCATCCGAACCAGAGATG
>JBGSRA010000110.1:0-16293 GCA_041737765.1 Draconibacterium sp.
AAAAACCGTAATCCTCAATCGTTAAAAGTATTCGATTATAATGGAAATTTTGTAACTGACATAGGTAAAAATGGAAATGGGCCCGGCGAATACACGCGTTTTATCAGTTTTGGAATCGACGAAATAAACAAAGTCATTGTCGTGTTTAACGCATTACCCGATAAACTTCTGACATTTGCATACGATGGAAAATTTAAAGAATCGCTTCCATATAATGATGGTAAGAATGTAAATGATATTGAGTTTATTTCGGACAGCAAATACGTTGTTATGAAATCTAATTCCAGTGGCAGTACAGATTTTAGTTACCATCTTTATACAAATAAACACCTGTTGATTGCAAAAAGAATTAAACCGATAAATTTTACAATGAAGGGTTCATTTGGCCTTTCGCAAGCATTTAGTTATTATATATTTAAAAATCAATTTATTGTTAAGGAGAACCTCTTGAACGACACTGTTTATTTAGTTTCCGAAATGAATAGTATGAATCCTAAATATGTATTTGATTTCGGAAAAATGACATTTCCGTTGGAACTTCAAAAGAATTCATTGGAATTGACCCTTAAAGCGAGAAAAAGTGGTCGTGCCAACGTCAGTGAACTTGATGAACACATAATGCCGGATGGAATCTTTGAAACAAATTCTTATATAATACTATGTTACCGGTTGAATCAAAAATTTTATTGGGGATATTATAACAAACAAACAAAGGAAACTTGTACAACAGTAAATCAGGGAATAATTAATGACTATGATGGTGGCCCTTTTTTCCATCCTATTTACCAGAAAAATAATATGATAATTGGATTTATACATGCCTACGAATTTATCGACTATATCAATTCGCCTACCTTCAAAAACTCCATCCCAAAATTCCCCGAAAAGAAAAAAGCCCTCGAAAAATTGGCAAACGGACTAACCGATAACGATAACCCGGTTTTGATGTTGGTGAAATTGAAATAATAATTGATAATGAATGAATTAATAGACTGATAATTGATTTCTCAGAATGGCTAAAAAGCAAAACATAGAAATCCACAACGAAGAAGTAAGGGAAATAATGAAAGAAATTCCCGGTAGCGTAATCCGCTGGGGATTAGCTATCATTTTTCTGATTTTTGTTTCAATTATTGTAGGTAGTTATTTTTTTCAATTTAAAGAAATTGTTTCGGCTCCGCTAATAATTACAACAACCAATCCGCCGGCGCCAATTATAAGCAAAGCATCAGGCAGGATAACACATTGGTTTGTATCCGATGGACAAACAGTTGAAAGGGGAAACAACATTGCCGTAATAAAAAACTCAACCAATATGGAAGATTTTTACAGGGCAGAGAATATTGTTTTACAACTGGATTTTTTAAAGTTTAAAGACAATTTTGACAAAGTGGTTTTACCGGAAAAACTGGCACTGGGAGAATTGCAGGATATTTACAATCAATTGTACAATAACTGGAATAATTATAAGGATTACGTTGAATTTAATTTTTTACCCCAAAAGATCGAGTTGCTCCGCCAACAAATGATAAAACAGGAACAACATTACCAGCTTACTTTGCTTCAGCAGAAAATGATGGAGGATGAACTGGAAATTACCAGAAATGGACTAAAACGCCAGGAAAGCATGTTAAACAAAGGCGGAGTATCTGAAGTTCAAATAGAGGAGGCCAGGGGAAGGGTAATCCAGTCAGAACGTGCATATACGAGTTTTATCGCATCAGTTAAAACCACTGAAATTAACTTAATCAGTCAAAAACGTTCGTTGCTTGAATTGCAGGAACAACACTCCAAAGAGATTGAACAGTTTGAACAGAACATTTCAGATAATATCAAAACATTAAAAAACCAGTTTAATAACTGGAGAGACAACTATTTGCTTACCAGCCCCATAAAAGGAACAGTTACCCTCACCACATTTTGGAGCGAAAATCATGTTGTAAACGCAGGCGAACGTCTTGCAACGGTTGTACCAAACGATAGTTCCTTAATAATTTGCAGGGCAATTGTCCCTTCATCGGGTATTGGGAAAGTTAAAATTGGGCAAAAGGTAAACATAAAACTTGCCGGATATCCATATATGGAACACGGTATGTTGACAGGTGAAGTCAGTAATGTTTCATTAGTACCGGAAAAGGAAGGTTATTTTGTTGAAATCAGTTTAAATGAAGGCATGAAGTCAAGCTACAGCGAACAACTTAAACTAGTGCAGGAAATGGACGGCACGGCTGAAATAATTGCGGATGAAATGCGAATGATATACCGGTTTATTAATCCATTGAAAATGATATTTGATAAATGAAGCTTTTAAAACTAACCAGGGAAAGTATGTCTGTCCGTTAACTGACGGACAAAAAAAGGCAGGAAGCCTGCACCAATTGTAATTAGCTGCTTCCTGCCTACCCTTTCCCATAAAAATAGAGCATGGCAAAGATAAAACAAAAAATCCGCAAAGGCTGCCAACCTTAATAAAGCGGTGTTTACCCAAAAACAAACAATTACGGAGAGTTAGAAATGCGAGTAATTAAAATTTAAAAACATTAAAAATGAAAACAATAGGTAAATTATCAATTAATCCTGAAAAGGTGATAAAAAATGAAGTACTAGTGAATTTGAAGGGAGGAACCAAACCTGCATGTGAAACTCCGAATAAGCGTTATGCATGTGAATGTATAAATTCAATTGGCGGTTGGTGGGGTTGCTATGCCAGTTTAGAAGATGCTGAAGAATCAGCCGCTGGGAATTGTGCATCTGGAACGGGAACCTGTCGACTTGATTAACTAATAATTCAAAAGGAGGGCTATGCCCTCCTTTAAAATATACTGATTATGAAACTACCTAAAATAATAATTTGTATCATAGCTGTTGTATTTTTTTATTCCTGTAGTAATTCTTCCAAAAATTCCCTATACAAAATTCCTGAAGTTGACATTGTAGATGCTTTCGAAAAAAATAAAAAAACAAGCTTAAGCAAAATAGTTGATGGCAACGTAAATTATATTGAGCTGGAAACTAATAATTCGTTTATCGTTGGTGGTTTTCCGCGGATTTATGCAAATGAAGAAATACTTTCAGTTATTTCATTTAAAAAAATATTCCGCTTTAACAGGAAAAACGGAAATTTTATTTCTGAGATTGGACATTTTGGGAAAGATCCGGATTCATATGGAGCTACAATATTTTGTAACTCATATGACGAATCAAGAAATATTTATTACGCCAGAGGGCACAAAAATCATTTATTTTATTGTTTTGATGAAAACGGCAGTTTAATAAATAAAATAAATACACCATTACAAGAAAACGGATTCTACCAATACAACGATACAACATATCTGGCTTACATCAAAAACTATAGTGGAACTGAGGAAAAAAGACTTGTTTTTTTTAACCAAAATAACCCCTGTTTTTGTTGGGTTAAAAATTATAACCATTATGCAAATAAAGACCTCAATGAAGGAGTTTTATGGCGAAATCACAGTTGGTTTTACAGGCATAAAACTAATGTGTTTTTTTACGAGCTCTTTACTGATACTATTTATAAAGTTAAAGAATGCAGCTTACTCCCCGAATACAAACTCAACCTCGGAAAGTACCTTATGCCTTATAATGAAAGTGATAAATTTGATTTCATTAAAAATGAATCAGAAAACCATTTTTACATTGAAAATTTTTTCGAATCAGATCGGTATCTTTTTTTTCACATTAATTTTCAAAATTCATATTTTCAGGGAGTTTATGATAAAAAAAACAAAGAAACTTATATTTCAGGATTGTCCGGAGGTTTCGAAAATGATATCGATAATTTTATACCATTCCAATTCTATTCAATAAATAATAGCGGAGAGCTTGTTGGTTTTCAGGAAGCATATATTGTAAAAAAATGGTTTGACGAGAATCCAGATAAAGCTGCTAAACTCCCACCAAATCTTCAAAAATTAAAAAATATTAAAGAAACAGATAATCCTATTGTAATGATTGCCAAACTAAAAGAATAGATTTTTATGAAATCAATACTACCAAAAGTCTCAGTTGTAATGCCGGTATATAATCGGGAAAAATATGTTGCCGAGGCAGTTGCAAGTATTATTAATCAAACTTTTACTGATTTTGAGTTTATCATAATCGACGATGGTTCAACCGATTCCACATTCCAAATACTTAAGACTTTTAATGATAATAGAATTAAACTTATCAGGAAAAGTGATAATAAAGGAAATTACAGCGCAAGAAACGAAGGGATGGAACTTGCCTCTGGCAAATACATTTGTGTTATCGATTCTGATGACATCGCATTGCCAAACCGAATTCAGAGACAATTCGAATTTATGGAGGCCAATCAAAAAATTGGATTGTGCGGAAGTTTTGTAAAAGTGATCGACAGCGATGAAATAATTACTGCACCTGAAAATCATGAAGAAATAAAAGTATGGTCTTTATGCAACATCATGTTCAGGCATCCTACAGTTTTTATCAGAACAGAATTTTTGAAAAAATACAAGCTAAAATATAATGATTCGTTCCGTTATGCAGGCGACTATGATTTTTTGGTAAAAGCAGCCCATTTATTCCCTGTTACAAATATTCAGGAAGTTTTACTTGAGTACAGAAAACACCCTGAACAAATTTCTTCTGCAAATAAGTTGGGGCAAGTTAAAGTAGTACAACAGGTAATTCTATCGCAATTGAATAATTTTAAAAAAAGTATTTCTGATGAAGACAAGCAACTACATCTTGCATTGATGAATAGAGTTCCCCTAAAAAATGAAAGTGAACTTATTCCATTAAAAAAGTGGGCCAATTTTTTATTGGAGCAAAACTACGAAACCGATCATTATAATTCAGTTCATTTAGCCAATTTTTTAAAAAGTCTTTTGAAAAGTATATTAAAAAGTTATAAATTAAATTCATTAAAAAACACACACCCTCACTTTTATAAAACAGTCAGTAGAATTGGTATAACCAAAACACCAGGGAGTCCAAAGTTAATTGTGACACTTACATCTTATCCCCTGAGGATTCCAACTATACATATCACAATTAATACACTACTGAATCAAACCGTAAAGCCTGATATGCTAATTCTCTGGTTAGCACAAAGTCAATTTCCAAATATGGAAAAAGACTTGCCCCATAAGCTTTTACGATTGAGGAAGTATGGTCTTACAATAAATTGGTGTGAGAACATGAAATCCTATACAAAACTGATTCCAGCATTGAAATTATATCCAAATGACATACTCGTTACTGCTGATGATGATGTATATTACAACCCAGACTGGTTGGAAAAATTATATGATTCTTATATCAATAACAAAAGTAGCATACATTGCCATAGAATACATAGGATAAAATTAGATGAAACCAAAAAGCCGCTTAACTATTTACAATGGGAATTTTGCTCAAATCAAATGAATGAATCTTTTCTTAACTTTTTAACCGGCTTTGGCGGTATTTTATACCCGCCTCACTCTCTTCATCCAAATGTTTTGAAGCATGAACTCTTTCAAAGTCTGGCACCGCATGCTGATGATATTTGGTTCTGGGCAATGGCAGTATTAAATCACACTAGAATTAAAGTTATTGATAACGGATATAATAATCCAATCACCATAAGTGATACACAAGATATAGGCCTTTGGCGAACAGTTAATATTAAGGGTGCTAATGATCTTCAGCTAAAAAATGTATTAGATTACTTTTTTGAAATCAAAGAAATATTAAATAATGAAATAAGTAATCTACCTTGATTCGTGTGAATTACTGGAATAATGTTATTAACAAGTGAAAAATAAATTCTAAGATAAATTATTAATGATGACAAATTTATCACGATTATGATGTGTTACAATGGAGTATTGATAAATACAGGTCGATTATGATTCCCTCAATAAAATTTAATTTGAAAAGAATTTTTAGATTCATCAAAAAAACAATTATTTCATAATTTTAAAAATTAAAATATAAACGAAAACCAATGAATACAAACCATTTGAGACCCAAAAGCATATGGGGATCTATCGCAATTTTTCTGACCGTTTTAATAATTGCAACAATCTCTTCGTGCAAATCACGAAGTGATGCTCAAACAGGGAATCCCAACGAATCCCTTCCCGAAGAAAAAAACATTGTTGAAACCGTTGTGCTTGAAAAGCAGGATTTCACACGCGAAATCATCAGCAATGGCAAACTGGCTGCCATCCAAAAAGCCGAATTGTATTTTAAAAATCCTGGAATAATTGAAACCATAAAAGTTGGGAATGGAGAAATCGTTTCGGTAAATACTGAACTTGCCCGGCTACAAAACGACGATTACCGGTTTAACGTGGAAAAAGCACAGGTAAATATGGAGAAAGCAGAAATCGACCGCATTGATGCTTTATTGAGCATGGGATACAAAACAGGGGCAGAAAACATTTCGCCGGAACACCGGAAAATTGCGGATATCCGCTCAGGGTATAATCAGGCAAAAATACAGTTGGCAGAAGCAACCCAGCAATTGGAAAATGTTATATTAAAAGCGCCATTTTCAGGGAAAGTGGAAGGCCTAATACAAAAGTCGTTCGAAAAAGCCGATCTCTCAAAACCATTTTGCACACTAATCAACGACAACCGTTTTACAATCGAATTTCCGCTGCTGGAAACCGAATTCAGCGAAATAAATACAGGACAAAAAGTAACAGTCAAGCCCATTGCCGGAGCAAAACAATCCGAAGGAAGTATTACCGAAATCAATCCACGTATCGATGAAAACGGACTGGTTTGGGTTAAAGCTGAAGTAACTAATCCAGGAGGATATTTAGAGGGGATGAACGTTAAAGTAAGTATAAAAAGGGCAATCTCCGGACAACTGGTGGTTCCCAAGCAAGCCGTAGTTTTGCGCCAAAATCGGGAAGTCCTTTTCCGTTACACCGGGGGGATTGCCTACTGGACTTACATCAACGTACTCGATGAAAACGAACACCAGTATTCGGTTGTTGCCGCCGAAGGAGCTACTTTGGAATTGGGCGACACAGTTATCATTTCGAATAATTTGAATCTGGCGCACGAGTCGGAAGTGGAGATAAAATAATTAAACCCATGGTTAAATTCCTTATCCACCGTCCGGTAGCAGTAATTATGGCCTTTCTGGCTTTACTGCTAATTGGTATTGCCACAACAACTAACCTGCCGGTTTCTCTAATGCCCGACATCGATATTCCAGTGGTATCAATCCGTGTTTCTTCTTCTGAAATGCCGGCCCGGCAGTTGGAAAATACAGTTGTAAAAACCCTGCGTAGCCTTTTAAAAGAGGTAAACAACGTTGAAGAGATGAAAAGCGAAACCCGCGATGGCAGCGCCTGGATAGAACTCAGGTTCCGGTTCGGTACACCCATCGACCTTGCATCGGTTGAGGTTAACGAAAAAGTGGATAAAGCCATGAACTCACTTCCAAGGGCTTTTCAACGTCCTGAAGTTATCCGCGCCAGCGCTTCCGATATACCGGTTTTCTATTTAATGGTCAACCAAAAAAAATCCGATGTTTCAAATTTTGCAGCATCTCCGGATAATTCTTATGCCAACTCCTCCCTTCAGGGGGCTGTGGGGGCTTCTCTTTCCCTCTCCAACTTCTCAAGCCAGGTAATCCGCAAACGGTTGGAACAGTTGCCCGAGGTGGCTTTGGTGGATATGAGCGGGCTGCAATATCCCGAGATTAAAATTATTCCCCGTCAGGAGTATTTGCAAAGTGGCGCATTTTCAGTGGCAGCGCTTGAGCAGGCCCTCGAAGAAAATAATATCGACCTGGGTAATTTGCTTATCCGCGATGGGCAGTACCAGTATAACATCCGCTTTAACACCCGCCTGCGCGATGTCTCTGATATTGAAAATGTGCCGGTAAATCTTAAAGGTAAAGTGGTTAAATTAAAAGAACTGGCCGAAATAAAACTGCAGCCACAACAATCACAGGGAAACATAAGGTTCAATTCAAATTCTGCCATAAGCCTTGCAGTAATCAAACAGTCGGATGCAAAAATGGCCAATCTGAAAAAAGAACTGGATTTTTTGGTCTCGCATTTTCGTGATGATTACCCCGATTTGGAGTTTTCAGTTGTCCGCGATCAATCGAAACTTTTGGAATATTCCATCAGCAACCTGGGACAAAGTTTAATAATTGGCGGATTGCTTGCGTTCCTGGCCATGTTTCTTTTTCTTCGCGAACACAAAGCCCCCTGGCTGATTGGTGTCACAATTCCCATTTCACTAATAATTTCACTGTTGTTTTTTTACCTGGCAGGATTGTCCGTTAACATCATTTCTTTGTCGGGGCTGGTACTAGGGGTAGGTATGATGATAGACAATTCCATTATCGTAATTGACAACATTACGCAACATCGGCAACGCCATTCGATATTGGACAAGGCTTGTTTTGAGGGTACAAACGAATTCATCAGTCCGCTGATTAGTTCTACACTGACCACTTGTGCTGTTTTTATCCCGCTTATTTTTATGAAAGGAATGGCTGGCGCACTTTTTTTTGATCAGGCTGTGTCGTTAACTATCGGACAAGTGATTTCGCTATTAGTAGCTATTACTTTATTGCCTACGTTATATAGAATTTTTTATAATAAAAATTCGAATTTGGTTAATAAGGCAGAATACCCATTTTATTTTCGTTGGTATGAACGCGGGTTGAAGTTTGTGCTCCGTAACCAGTTGTTAACAGTATTGATTGTTTTTATAATGATTGGAACTTCAGTGATTTTGTATCAGTGGCTGCCCGTGTCGCGCTTTCCTGAAATAAGCCAGGATGAAACGGTTTTGCATATTGAGTGGAACGAACCGGTTACGCTGGAAGAAAACAATACAAGAATTACAAGATTACTTGATGTTATTTCTAACAAGCCCGAATATATTATTGAAGAAGCCGGAAGACAGCAATACCTTTTAAACAGTTCCGGAGAAGCCGGAACTTCTGAAAATAACCTGTTTATTAAATGTGCATCACCAAAAGAACTGGAAAAACTGGTGAAAGAGCTATCCGGTCATTTGCAAAAAAACTTCAGTAATGCCGATTTTACATTTAGCGAAACCGAAAACCTTTTTAACCTGGCTTTTGGTAAAACAGAAGCGCCAATGGTTATAAAATTAGCCCATTTCAATCCGGGAAGCGAAAATTACCTCACGGAACTGGCCTCCATTCAACAGAAAATAGAGCAGAAACTGGGCGATAAAGTAATTTCAAAAATAGTAACCCGCAATTTAATCCTCTTAGAAACCGATCCTGAAAAACTATTGCTTTACCAGGTGGACAACAACAATTTATACCGCGAAATAAAAAGTGCCTTTAATGTAAATACGGTTTTTACCATCAACGACAATAACATGTACATTCCGGTAAATGTGTCAACGAGTTACAAGTCGGTTTACGAAATCATTCAGAATATTTTCATCGTTAACAAAAACAACGAACGCATTCCGCTTTCCGGTTTGGTGAAAGTAAGTTCGGGATATGATCTGAAAACCATAGTTGCTGGTAAGGAGAGCGAATATTTTCCTGTTATGATCGAAATTGAGCCATCCGAATTCAAACAAACAGCCGAGGATATTAAAAATATTGCAGCCAGTAATGAAAGTTTTGATGTTACATTTAGTGGTTCTATCCTTTCAAACAAAGGAATGTTGATGGAATTACTACTGATAGTTGGCGTTAGCCTTTTGTTACTTTACTTTATTCTTGCGGCACAATTCGAATCATTTATTTTACCGCTAATTATTTTAATTGAAGTTCCCATCGACCTGTTTGGAACGTTTTTATTTTTGAAAATGTTTGGTGCAGGTATTAACATTATGTCAGCCATTGGCATAATTGTTATGTCAGGGATCATCATCAATGATTCTATTCTGAAAATCGACACGATTAATAAACTTTATGAATCGGGGAATTCGTTGATGCGTTCCATATTTGAAGCCGGGCGAAGAAGATTGAAGCCCATATTAATGACAAGTTTAACTACTATACTAGGAACAGCGCCCTTCATTTTTCAAAAAGGAATGGGAGCCGAACTGCAAAAACCACTTGCCCTGGCCCTCATTGGTGGAATGATTGTTGGAACAATTATGAGTTTGTTCTTTATTCCAGTGCTTTATTACTGGTTAAAAAAATCAGGGAAGAGGAGTTGAATTATACCTTCAACAGGTATAGTAAGAAAATATTGAATTTTTTGTTGCAACAGCGCACTCCCAAATAAAATTAAGAACATACATTTTGATGCTTTTTAGTACAAATCATGCTTTTTGCCAAAAATCAAGTTGTCTAAAAGTCCTATTAATTTTTGTGTTTAGGTCAATTTTTTGAACATATTAACATCAAAGTCAAAAACAATTCAATCCCATAATTTGCATTTTTTTAAATTTTCTTGAATTATCCTTGATTTTAAGAAAAAAATCAACGCTTAAAACTGCCGCTTTGAAATTAAAATCCTGACAATTAATAATATAGCTATTGCCATGAAAGAAATTGTCCAAAAATACTATTTCATTTTGCCTCTTAATTAATTATATTTAAAGAAATAAAATCAAATAAAAATAGGTAAACAACACCCGAAACTTATAACCTTGGTGAGACAAAAAAAAGAGGGGGCAAACTTTTACCCGCTAAAGTAATTTGGTTTGCTGCCCCTGCTCCCACCCTAATTACAGGAGGAATGCTGTGACAAAGATAAAGTAATAAATGAACGAAGAATAGACGTATTTAATAAATATGTTTAGATCCGAAAACCCCACAATCACGAAATATATTAACATATAATAATTTTTAATATTTAAAACTTAAGAAAATGAAAAAAGCAATTTTATCAATATTATTAGTTGCCAGTTTTATAACCCTAATTCTCTTTGAAACTTCGAAACCTGCAACAGCTAGCATTAATCCAAATAATTGCTATCAAACAATGGGTTATTGTGGTTGGAGCATTAACTACAAATGTACAAGTAGTTATACGGCAGAAAAATGTCGATTATATGCTTGTGAAAGTTGTGATTAATAGCCCGTTTAATATCTATTAGAAGGCCGAAAATAATTCGGTCTTCTATAATAAAATTTACTTTTTGACATGAAAATACATTTTATACCTTATATTATCTTATTTGTTATTTTTCTTTCATGCGTTGACAAAAAAAACATAAACGAGACCGTATTATACCCTTTTGAAATTTCACCATCAAAACCCTCATTTAATTCAATAAAATTCATAGCGTTAGAAACGGATTCCAGCAATTTGTTAAGTGGTGATTTAAGAATTAAATTTTCTGAAAATAATATTTATGTCGCAGATTTGAAAGTCCATGAATCCATTTTCAGGTTTGATAAAATGGGTAATTACCTTAATAAGATTGGAACAAAGGGTAAAGGGCCAAATGAATATATCAAGCTGAAAGATTTTACTATTAAATTAGATACGATTGATATTTTATCTGGAGCAGGAAGTAAAACTTATATTACCGGTTTTAAATCTGATGGTACTTTCTTATACAAAAGAGAATTTGAAATTATTGCATTTTCTTTTGAATATTTTCAGGGTAATTATCTGTTTTATACAAGTTACAATAAAGCATTTCACCCATATAGGATTTATTTAGCCGATAATTTGGGAAAAACAATAAAAACTTTTCTACCTAATAATAATAATCTTAATTTGCCCGTAGAAGAAAACAATTTTTTCGGGCTCGACTCAATTTTAGTATTTAAAGAGGCATTTAATAATACAATTTATACATACTATAAGAACAATGTAAACCCAACCTATAGTTTGAATTTTGGAAAATATACAATTCCAGACAAATTTTTTAAAATGAAACTGATGGAAGGTTTTGAATTAATAAATAAGAATGGATTTGGCAATATCAGAAACTGTTACGAAAATGCATCTTTTATAGTTTTTGATATTAATGTTCAAAAACAAGAGGAGTTTTCAATATATCATTTTATTTATAATAAAAACACGCAAAGAAGTAAACTCATCGCATATAAAAAAGATGAAATTAGCATTTTCAAAAATTTGATTTCATTAACAAAGGAAAATGAATTGGTTTATTTGGTATTCCCTGAAGAAATCATTGAAAAACAGGAAGAAATGAAAAGTTTCTACTTAGAAAATCCACAGATGCTATCAAGTTTTAATGAAAATTCAAATCCCATTTTAGCGTTTTGTAAAATTAATCTTGACTGAATGAAGAAGAAATTTTTATTACCATCTTTTGTAATTTCAATTTGTTTAATAACATCAATGATATTCAATTATTTTCAAAAAGTAGAAATTTTTAATTTGAATAAAAAAATAGAAGAAAAACAACATTTAAATGAGTATTTAAAGGAACAGAAAATTTTACTTTTAAATTGCAATATTAATGCACCATTAATAACCTCGACATTAAAAACCGATTCTCTTCAATATAAAATAAAACAGAAGGAATATTTAATAACTTTCATCCCAACAGAAGCTTGTTGGGAGTGTGTTGAAGATTTGATTAGAAAAATAGCAATTCTTGGTTTGAAACATAACATCAGAAACCATGTTCTTTGTACACAAACAAATTACCGAAATTTATATACTCTTATTTCAAATGAGAAATTAAACATTGAAGTTCAAGTATCTGATGAAGCAAATGAAATATTCAAAAAACTTACATTGAATCAGGAATTTCTATTTATTGTAAATAATCCTTTAAAAGAAATGTATTTCACTTATGTTGGAATTGAGGGTGAGGATCCGATTGATTTTTTAACTAAAAATTATTATGATGCTCGCTAAAAAGTATATTAGAATTACCGGAATTATTTTAATTATTATTGTTCCGGTATTGATTTTAAATTGGGGAAAACTTACCAAACCTGCTCATCAGATTAATGTTCCTACTGATAAATTAATGTTGGTTTCTAATGATTCAATAAAGTTTCAATTTAATCCTTTCGAAAAGAAGATTAAATTTGTAGCATACATGAAGATTGGAGCCTTATACCATGTTAAAGAATGTGAACGTTTAATCAAGAAATTTCCAAATATTCCATTTATATTTTATGTCATTAATAGTGATCAAAAAACAATAAAAGAATATCTTCAACATAATAAAATTGCATATCCAATATATTATTACCCAACAAATGAATGGGGAGATTTATCATTTATTAGTTTTATTGTGGATAAAAATAACAAGGTTATAGAAACAACAGGTCCAGGAATGAAAATCCATTTTGAAAACTCGTTAAAAAGAATACAAAATTCAAACTATTAAAAGATAATCAACTATAAGACGCAATATGCAGTAAAACAAAATGGCAGAAACTCGACTATTTGTCTTAAGGAATATTGATATTTCAGTGAAAAAGTGATTTCGCAGATCAACTTTTGGTTCCTGAAAAGATTGAGTAATCGGGTTTTAAGATGAATACTTTTTGTTAAATTTCCAACAAAAATAAAATATTTTTGTGCAATCTGCAAAATACAACAAAAGAACCTTTTCCCCCTTTTCCATAATCGTAGTCTTCCTCGCGCTAATGATTATCGGAACAGCTTTTATTCCGCTGCTCGATGTGCGGTTTAAGCCAACACGTGAGTTACCACAGTTAAGCATCTGGTTTTCGTGGCCCAATGCATCGCCCGAAGTAGTTGAAGAAGAAACCTCCAAAATTGAAGGTGTTCTTGGAAAAATAACGCAGGTAAAATCCATCGAATCAACATCATCGGTTGGCAGTGGCACGGTTATCCTTTATTTCGACAAATTGGCAGATCTTAACAAAAAACGATACGAAGTTTCTACGTTAATTCGTCAGCTTCGAAGCAACCTGCCCGAAGAAATGAGTTACCCCGAAATTATCACCAGCATCGAAAAGGATGAAGACCAGGTTTCGTTTATGGTACTTACCCTAAATGCCAATACAACCACCCACGAAATTAAAAAAGTGGCCGACCAGCAGGTTATCAGCCATCTGCTTAAACTAAAAGGCATTGCCGATATAACTCTGCACGGAGTTACACCACATCAATGGGAAATCTGTTTCGACCCCGTTTTATTAAAAAACTATTCTGTAACGCCTTCAGAAATCAGCGCTGTAATTAACCAACTGGGCGAAAAATCGTTTCTCGGCAATCAGAAGGATGGAACAGGGGCAACTTTGCCTGTATTAATGCAAAATATTAATATTCCTCCCGATAAATGGGCAAAACTTCCTGTTGCCAGCAAAAATGGCCGGATAATAAAACTTTCTGATGTTGCCACCGTAAAACTCCGCGAAAAACCGGCAACATCGTACTATCGCATTAACGGTAAAAATACCATTAACCTCGTGGTTTTTGCAGCTACAGGAGAGAACCAGGTAAAACTGGGTAACAAAATAAGAGAGCAACTGGTAACCATTCAAAACCAGCTTCCATTTGGGTATTCTGTTCAAATAGCCTCCGACAGTACAGTTTTTATAAAAGAAGAATTGTCTAAAATAGGTTTAAGGACATTATTCTCACTGAATATATTACTTGCTTTTGTGTTGGTTGCCAGCCGTTCATTTCGTGTTTTGGGAGTATTGTTTATTTCTCTGGCAGCAAACCTGCTCATTGCCTGCGTTTTTTATTACTTGTTTAAAGTCGAAATACATATTTATTCACTTGCCGCAATAACTGTTTCATTTGGGATTATTATCGATAACAGCATTATTATGGTGAGCCACCTGCAACGTCAAAAAGGGTTGCGCGTTTTTATAGCGCTTCTGGCTGCCACGCTTACAACACTTGGAGCTTTATCGGTTGTATTTTTTCTGAAAGAAAACCAAAAACTGATGCTAATCGATTTTACATGGGTCATGCTTATTAACCTTTCTATTTCACTTGTAGTTTCGTTCCTACTTGTTCCGGCATTAATGGATAAAATGTACCGGAAAAGAACCAGTTCAGTTACTTCCCGTAAATTTCGTAAACGAATTGTCGCAGTAACCCGATTTTATAAACAGTTTATTGTCTTTGAAAAGAGATTCAAATGGGTATTTATCGTTTTCATAATTCTGGGCTTTGGTTTGCCGGTAAGCATGCTCCCCGATGAGATTAAAACCGAAAGCACACTGTCAAAAGCATACAATAAAACCCTGGGCACCGAAAAATTCAAATCCGAAATAAAACCAGTTTTAGAAAAGGTTTTGGGCGGTTCGCTAAGGTTATTTACCGAGCATGTTTACGAGGGCAGTTTTTATACCGACCCTGGAAAAACTACGCTGTATGTTCGCGGACAAATGCCGGAAGGTTGCACCATTCACCAATTGAATGAGGCAGTACGAAAAATGGAACAGTACATCAGCCAGTTCAGCGAGGTTGCCCAGTTTGAAACCCGGATAACCGGGTATAAAAATTCATCTATCACTATCCAGTTTACCCGTGAAGCAGAAAACTCCTCGTTTCCGTTTCTGTTAAAAAGCCAGGTAGAATCGAAAGCCATTTCACTTGGTGGAATGGACTGGTCGGTGTATGGTGTTGGGAAGGGGTTTTCAAATGCCCTGAATATGGATTACAAAAACAGTCACATCCTTTTAACCGGATATAATTACAATCAGCTATACAAATATGCCGAACAACTGGAAGATAAACTTTTGACAAATCCAAGGGTAGCCAATACCGAAATTAACAGTATGCAATCGTGGACATCTTCAACCCGTTACGAGTATAACCTTCAGGTTGACAAAGAACTGCTGGCGCTTAACGAAATAAATTATGCCGGTTATACAGGTTCGTTATTTACCATGCTTTATTCCCGTAATCTGCAACCTTTTTACAATGGAGATGAAATGCAACCGGTTGTTCTTGTATCAACAGAAAATCAGGAATACAACAAATGGGATTTTTACAATACACCGGTTTACACACCAAAGGGACAAAAAAAACTATCACAGGCAGGAGAAATTAACAAGTTGTTGTCTGGAAAATCTATTGTCAAAAAAGACCAGGTTTATCAGATTTATCTGAATTACAATTTTATTGGACCTGGCCCTCTGGCGCAAATGGTGCAGGAACGCGAAACCGAAGCGATAAATCAAATTCTACCGTTGGGTTATAAAGCACATAAACCCGAGTCATATTGGTATTGGGACAGCAAAGACAAAAAACAGTACTGGCTTTTACTTTTAATTATCGTAATTATCTATTTCATTACCGCCATATTGTTCGAATCACTTCTCAAGCCGCTGGCTGTAATTAGTTTAATCCCTATTTCGTTTATTGGTGTGTTCCTCACTTTTTATCTTTTTAATTTCAATTTCGATCAGGGAGGGTTTGC
>JBGSRA010000134.1:0-3915 GCA_041737765.1 Draconibacterium sp.
TAGATATAATAGGAGGACATCAAAGAGTAGAGGACTCCTCTTTTTACGATTAGTTGAACAGGCAGTAATAATGGCTCCAATATCATATGAAAAAATTATTAATGAAAATCACGGGTAATGATCGGATACCCCATTTAAAATAATTTTACAAAACAAAATTAAAAAAGCGTTTAACCAGTTACACCAGGAGTTTTTTACCGAGCCTTCAAATGCCGAAATGTCTGATTTGCTTAATATTGATTACGATATTGTGGAAGAAACCATTAATATCTTAAATATCCATGTTTCAATGGATGCGCCATTTAACGAAGATGGAGAAAACAATTTGTTTCATATTTTATCAGACGAAAATTCCCTCAATCCTGAAGCCGGTTTAATAATGAATTCGCTCCAAATGGAAGTTGAGCGCACACTTGCCCGGCTTACCGAAAGAGAAGCAGAAGTTTTACGTTACAATTTTGGAATTAAAGGTAATATGGCACAATCGCTTGCTGAAATTGGACTTAAACTCGGACTAACACGCGAAAGGGTTCGCCAGATAAAAATAGCTGCCCTGAAAAAACTGCGAAGCCGCAAACACAGTAAACATACGCTTCGGGAATATATCAGTAATTAAGAAACTTTTGTATTTCAAAACACAAAGTTTTTATTTCCCCATTTTTCGGTTTAAAATCAACAACACTTGAAACTGGAAAACTAAATGTTCCGTATTTTAAAAAATGTGGGAATCATGTAAATTTTTACCATAATAATGTAATTGATTGTAACAACGTATAACGTAATTTACGTGATGCAATTTATGTTTGGGTTCAAAATGAAACATCATAATACAAAACCATGGGATACTGGGAGGATAAGAAGGAAAAAATCAAACAAAAATACCCGATCATTACTGATGACGATTTAATTTTCCACGAGGGAAAAGAAAAAGAAATGGTTGAACAGCTTGGTATTAGGCTTGGCATATCAATCGAAGAAATGCGCGAGGTTATTAAGGCACTGTAATGTTTAATTGTATAGTAACCAATAAATTCAGCATGATTCTGAAAATTAAAAATATGGCTACCAGTCGTTGTGTGACATTTGTAAAAGACAAACTTAATAAACTTGGCCTTTACGATATTACTGTTGAATTGGGTGAAGTAGAGCTAAGAGAAAACATAACACCAGATAAATTACAACTGCTGAATAGTTCGCTCCTGGAGGGAGGTTTGGAAATAATAGAAGATAAAAATACCCATCTTATAAAAGAAATTAAAACTGTAGTTTATGATTTGGTAAATCACTTTGATGACCTCCCAAAACCAAATTATTCAGAATACATCAGTCAAAAAGTTAATGCCAGTTACATATATTTAAGCTCAACTTTTTCGAAAGACCAGGGTATTTCCATCGAAAAATATATTATTGAACAACGAATTGAACGGGTAAAGGAATTGCTGGTTTATTCAGACCTTGGACTAAATGACATCTATTTTATGTTGCATTTCAGCAGCGTTGCCCATTTATCGAACCAGTTTAAAAAAGTTACTGGTTTAACTCCTACTTTTTTCAGGGAACAGGCTACACGAATCAAAACAAAAAAATAAAAAGGACTGTAGAAAAACAGAAACCAAATGGTTAAAAAATAAGATTGTTTGTTATACAGGATATTTGAGAAAAGGGATGGTATCGCTTCGGGCGATGCTATCCTTTTGCTTATAATGGACTCACAAAGGAAAGGCCATCGTTGAAAACAACGATGGCCTTTGTGAATATAAAAAAAGGGTTGGTGTTAAAACCTGTAACCTAAAGAAACACCATAACCTGTATTTTTAAGCGTTGAACTATCATCAGGATTGAGATAATGATCGGGCTTAATATCAAGCATGCCAAGTTGTGCATTCAGTTGCAAAAACAATCCGGCTGCCATTTCATATCCGAAGAAAATATTTCCACCGGCATCAAAAGGCTTAACATACACTGCCAATAAAGGATCACCCAGTACAACCTCATTTTTGAATTCAATGTCCGACTCCGAAGTTACAGAACCGATATCATAAATGGCTTTCCCGGCAATTCCATATGCTACATAAGGCCCTAATCCTATCATAAAAAAACCATTACCCATCGAGGCTTTGTAAACAAAATTCAAAGGCATTTCGATGTACGAAAGTTTATAAGTGGGCGTTAATGCGCTAACCGATTCAGAACCCTTTGTACTAAACTGTAAACCGGGCTGAAAGTAAAACTGAGGGGCAACTGGAATCTGGGCATTTACACCAACGTGATAACCAATTAACAAATCGTTTTCGCGTTTGTTGCCATTGTTATCTTCACCATTCAAATTCTGAAAATTAACACCCCCAAGAATGGCAAATGATGTTTTTCCAGTATCACCACTTTGGGCCATTGCCAAAGAAATAAAAAGTGTAAAAACTAAAATCAAAGTAACTTGTATTGTTTTCATTTTAAATCATTTAAGTATATATAATTAATTTGATGCGTTTTTTTCTGCATCAGCTTTCATTTTTTCATTGGCAGTTATTAGAAACTCAACCCTGCGGTTTTGTGCGCGGCCATTATCAGTATCATTCTCATATTTGGGCAATGTTTCGCCAAATCCTTTAACCGTTAACCGACCGGCATTTATACCTTTGTCGGTCAAATAATAAGAAACTTTGCGGGTACGTTGAACCGATAAATCCTGATTGTAGGCTTCGCTCCCTTTACTGTCGGTATGTCCCTGTATTTCAATATTGGTGTCTTCGTAACTGTTCAAAACGGTAACTAGTTTATCGAGATTCGTTTTTGCTTCTTCCGAAAGATTCGATTTGTCGAAACCAAATAATACACTGCTGTTAAATTCAACAACAATACCTTCGCCTACCCTTTCAACTTTTGCATCGGGTACAGTTTTTTCAATTTCCTCGGCCTGTTTGTCCATCTGCCGGCCAATTACAGCGCCCGAAGCGCCGCCAACTGCAGCCCCAATAATTGCACCCAGGGCGGTATTACCCGAAGCCCTGCCGATTACTGCGCCTGCTGCGCCACCTGCTGCAGTTCCAACAACTGCCCCTTTCTGGGTTTTATTCCACGAAGCACAGCCTGTAAAAATAAAAGCGGCGCTTAAAACCACCAGTAAACTCATTCTTAAATTCTTCATTTCTGTTATATTTAATTGTTTAAAACATAAATTGTTATTAAAAAAATTTGCCTTAATAAATTTTAATTACCCCACTATATCTGCATCTTCTGCACTATTCATATTGTAACTTTGGGGTTGGTTTTCAGTAAAAATCTGAATTTCGTTTAGCCTTTTTCTGAGTTGAATCACGTCTTGTTGTTTAATGGAATTCATTAATTCATTTTTCCAGTTTTCGTAAATTTTCATCTGTAGATTTTTAAAAGTTATTTCAGTTCTAATTGATGTCAAAGGTATGTCTGTAAAACAGCTTACTGTTACATAACTTTTACTAAGAGTTACATTATTCTCACATTTTATGTGAAGTCCAATGATGATTTGTATTGATAATTATTTTCAGCTTTAAGGGGTGATTAATAAGATTGAGATTTATGTAATGTTGAATGTTTCAATATGCAAAAAGCGACAGTGTCGTGATAATATTTGCAGGATAAATGTTGTTGGGATTCTCAAAGGTGCAGAACACCGAAATATCTTTTGTGTTACGGGGCGCTGCACTTACCTTTTATCATTAAAATTTCAATCTACTAATATTTAGGTGCACTGCACCTGATTCCATTAGGCTTTTCCTTTTGAAGTTAGGTTCAGGAATTATGGATTTGTTAGACGTAACTCATTGTTGTCCGGTAAAAATATTTTTAAGGATGAGATTCTTTCGCTTCATTACATTTCGCTCAGAATGACAACGAGTTAGGTTTGGAGAGGCTGTTGGCAGGGGCTGGGTTCGCGGC
>JBGSRA010000147.1:0-13519 GCA_041737765.1 Draconibacterium sp.
ACAGTGTTCGGAATGTCACACGGGCAATACCACCAGTGCCAGTTCGGAATGTGTAAGCTGCCACCAGGAAAACTACAATGAGGCGCCCAACCACATTTCACAGAAATTTCCGGTTGAATGCCTGCAGTGTCACAATACAAAGGACTGGGGAGAATATTCTTTCAACCACAATAACACAGCGTTCCCCTTAACCGGTTCACATATTGCCACCGAATGTGCAGCCTGTCACACGGCAGGTTACGCCGGAACTGCAAAGGAATGTAATGCCTGCCACAATGATAATTACACATCGGCACAAAACCCGGGTCACACAGCAGCTGGAATATCAATAGAATGCCAGACCTGCCACGGAACAACAACATGGATTCCTTCCACTTTCAACCACACTGCAACAACTGGTTTTGAACTGACCAACGGTCACTCGGGCAAACAGTGTTCTGAATGTCACACCGGCAATACCAGCAGTGCCAGTTCGGAATGTGTGAGTTGCCACCAGGAAAACTACAACGAAGCGCCCAACCATATTTCTCAAAAGTTTCCGTTAGAATGCCTGCAGTGCCATAATACAAAGGACTGGGGAGAATATTCTTTCAACCACAATAATACAGCGTTCCCCTTAACCGGTTCACATATTGCCACCGAGTGTGCAGCCTGTCACACGGCAGGTTACGCCGGAACTGCAAAGGAATGTAATGCCTGCCACAATGATAATTACACATCGGCACAAAACCCGGGTCACACAGCAGCAGGAATATCATTAGAATGCCAGACCTGCCACGGAACAACATCATGGATTCCTTCCACTTTCAACCACACTGCATCAACTGGTTTCGAGCTGACCAACGGTCACTCGGGCAAACAGTGTACTGAATGTCACACCGGCAATACCACCAGCGCGAATTCTGAATGTGTGAGCTGTCACCAGGAAAATTACAACGAAGCACCCAACCACATTTCACAGAAATTTCCGGTTGAATGCCTGCAGTGTCACAATACAAAAGATTGGGGGGAAACAACTTTTAATCATAACACAACCGCCTTCCCTCTAACCGGTTCACATGTTGCCACCGAATGTGCAGCCTGTCACACGGCAGGTTACGCCGGAACTGCAAAGGAATGTAATGCCTGCCACAATGATAATTACACATCGGCACAAAACCCGGGTCACACAGCAGCCGGAATATCGACAGAATGCCAGGCCTGCCACGGAACAACAACATGGATTCCTTCCACTTTCAACCACACTGCATCAACTGGTTTCGAGCTGACCAATGGCCACTCGGGCAGACAGTGTTCTGAATGTCACACCGGCAATACCACCAGCGCCAGTTCTGAATGTGTAAACTGTCACCAGGAAAATTACAACGAGGCACCCAACCACGTTTCACAGAAATTTCCGTTGGAATGTCTGCAGTGCCATAATACAAAAGACTGGGGGGAAACAACGTTTAACCATAACACAACCAGCTTCCCATTAACTGGTGCTCATATTGCGACTGAATGTTCAGCCTGTCACAGTTCTGGATATTCAGGAACGGCAAAGGAATGTAATGCCTGCCACCAGACCGATTACAGCAAAACAACCAATCCAAACCACTCGTCACTGGGATTATCAGTAAACTGTAACGATTGTCATTCAACCAATCCCGGTTGGGAACCTGCTTTATTCCCCAATCATGTTGCTTATTATCCATTAAAGGGGGCGCATTCTGCCGTTGCTGCAAATTGTTACCTCTGTCATTCCGGAAACTACGTAAACACTCCCAATACCTGTTTTGGTTGTCATTCAGCAGACTATAATTCAACTAAAGATCCGGCACATGCAACTGCTCAATTCCCAACTGATTGTGAAGCTTGTCACACCGAAACAGCATGGGAACCTGCCACTTTTAACCACGATGGGCAGTATTTCCCGATTTACTCTGGTAAACACCGTGGTGAATGGACAAAATGCACTGATTGTCATACACAACCTACAAATTATGCTGTGTTTTCGTGTATTATTTGTCATGAACACAATAAAACTGATATGGATAATGAACATAAAGGTGAAAATGGATATGTTTATAATAGCGCCAACTGTTTAGCTTGTCATCCTAACGGGACAGCAGATGATTAAAAGGAATTCAAATATCAGATTAGTCCTTCTGTTCTCCTGTTTTTTATTGGGGTTCATATTTCCTGTTTTAGGTCAGGAATTTCAAACTTTTATTGAAGGATCCGTTTCATATATTAATGGACAGAATATTTATGTGAAATTTGAGAAAACTTTAGGAATCGAAAATGGCGATTCACTTTTTATTGTGAAGAACGACACTTTAATTCCAGCTTTGATTGTTCAGCACCGTTCTTCCATTTCCTGTTTATGTCAACCCATTGGCGAATTAACTTTTAAGGTTTCAGACAAGGTTTCTGCAAAACCGAAAATAGAACTGCCCAAAACTGAGAACCTACTACCCGTTGTTGAATTTACAGAAAAAGATGTTTCACAGGATGTAATTTCTTCTCAGTCAAAGGAAACGGAAAAATTGAAAAGTCCGGCAGTTCAAACTGTAACCGGCAGATTATCGGTTTCATCATATTCCAATTTCTCAAATCCGGCACCCGAAATCCATCGTTTCAGATATACATTAACTGCCAACGCCGAAAGAATTGGTAACTCGAAACTATCTGCAGAAACCTACATCTCATTTACACATAAACTAAACGAATGGGACGTGGTTCAGGAAAACCTGAACAATGCCCTGAAAATTTATAGTCTGGCGCTGAGGTACGATTTCAATAAATCGGCAACCATCTGGGCAGGGCGCAGAATTAATCCGAAAATGGCAAATACCGGAGCAATCGATGGTTTACAGTTCGAATATTCATTTGGAAAATTTTACTCGGGAGCGGTTGTTGGTTCGAGGCCCGATTTTTCAGACTACAGCCTGAATACAAAACTGTTCGAATATGGTGCTTACTTTGGGCATAACAGCAATTTGAAGAATGGTTTTATACAGACTTCGCTGGCATATATGGAACAACGGAACAATTCCAATACCGACCGGCGTTTTGTTTATTTTCAGCATAGTAACGATGCCATAAAAAACGTAAATATTTTTTCATCATTCGAGGTTGACTTGTATAAACTTGAAAACGGTGTTCCCCAAAACACCCTTACTTTAACAGGTTTATACTTTTCGATTCGTTACCGGGCTACTAAAAAATTATCGTTGTTGGGATCATATGATAACCGAAAAAACGTGATTTATTATGAAACATTCAGGAGTTATGCCGATGAAATGGTGCAACTGGCAAGCAGACAAGGAGTTCGGTTAAGTTTTAATTACCGGCCCTGGAAATTTATATACGCAATGGTAAATGCAGGTACCCGATTCAGTAAAAATGATCCGCAACCAACCAATACCATTAACGGAAATGTTATGTGGACATCAATTCCGGCAATAAATGCCTCATTGTCAGTTTCAGCAAACCTGATGCAAACCAGTTATCTCGATGGTCAGATTTATGGAGCCAGACTGACTAAAGATTTTATCAAAGGAAAATTCCAAACTGCCTTAAACTACAGGTATGTCGATTTTAATTATTCCAACGGTACTTCAGGATTGATTCAAAATATTGGTGAAATCGATCTGAGTTACCAGGTCAACAAAAAGACATTCCTTTCTGTTAATCTGGAAACAACTTTTCAAGAAAGCGAAAATTTTAACCGCTTGTATTTAAACGTGAGGAGAAAATTCTGAAAATCTTATTCAAAATATAAATCTAAAAACAAGTGGAGATGAGAGTTTTTTTAATGTTGATTTTGGTATTGGTTTTTTCGTCGTGTGTGAGGAATAAGAATGGAATGTCTGTTGAAAAGGTAATACCGGGAAATACAAAAGTTTTTGAAGTAACTGAAGTAATACAGACCAGCAAATATACTTATTTAAGAGTGAAGGAAAATGTTGCTGAGAGATGGGTGGCAGTAGCCCGACAGGAAGCCAGTGTTGGGGAAGTTTATTATTATGAAGGGGCACTTCAGATGACTAATTTTCAAAGTAAGGAACTAAATCGCACTTTCGACGAGATATTTTTTATTAACCAGGTTAGTAAAACTCCCATCAGTCAAAGCAATGCGGGAGCAATGCCGGCACATTCTGGTAAAGTTAACGTTCAGGAGAGTAGTGCGATAACCATGAAAAAAGCCGAAAACGAAATAACTGTTGCACAGATTTTTGCCAACCGGAACGATTATTCAGGTAAAGAAGTTGAAATTCGTGGTATTGTTGTAAAGGTGAATAACAAAGTGATGGGGAAAAACTGGATTCATATTCAGGACGGAACCAGTGACAATGGTAGTTTTGATCTTACAATTACTACGCAGGATTTGGCCGAAATGGGGCAGGATGTTACGTTTAAAGGTAAAATTACACTGGGTAAGAATTTCGGTTCGGGTTATTTCTACGACGTAATTTTGGAAGATGCCGTTTTAATTAACAGCAAGCCTGTTGCTCAGAAACAATAAGTGTTATTTCTTAATTTCATCGTTTTTTGTATCGAAAATTTCAACGGATTTATTTCCGGCTGAAAGAATTGTTTTAATTATATTTTATATTTGGGGACTTTTAAAAGATACTTTGATAAAGATTGAATACTAATTTTTAAATAAATTTTATAAAATGAGAATTTTTGTGATGTTGATTTTGGTGGTTGTTTTTTCGGCGTGTGTGCGGAATAAAAATGGCCAGACTGGGCAGGAGCAGACAGCGGCAAACGGTAAATCGTTTGAAGTTCTGGAAGTTATTCAGGGTAACGCTTATACTTATATAAAAGTAAATGAAAACAAGGCCGAAAAGTGGATGGCTGTTTCAAAGCAGGATGTACAAAATGGCGCGGTTTATTATTATGATGAGGGTTTACAGATGACCAGCTTTCACAGCAAGGAAATTGACCGGACTTTCGACGAAATTTATTTTGTAAATACAATTAGCACAACTCCGATTGAGAAAGGTGCATTGGGCGCCATGGGCGGAACAGAAGCACAGCCTGCTCACATGGGCAAAGTGAATACAGATCAAAACAGTTCAATTACCCTGGAAAAAAATGCAGAAGAACTTACCGTTGCAAAAATTTTTGCCAGCCGCAATGATTACTCAGGGAAAGAAGTTGAAATACGCGGTGTTGTTGTAAAAGTAAATGAACAGGTGATGGGCAAAAACTGGATTCACATTCAGGATGGCACCAGCGATAATGGCAATTTCGATTTAACTGTTACCAGCACTGAATTACCTGCCGTAAACGACGAAATTACGGTTAAAGGAAAAATCATTCTGAATAAGGATTTTGGTTACGGCTATTCGTATGAAGTAATCATGGAAGACGCTGCCATTGTTGGAAAGAAAGCTGGCGGAGCAGCAATGTAGAAAAAGTTGCTTGATTCTGGATACTGGATTTATGATACTTGATACTGGTTTTTGTAATCCAGTATCCAGTATATCCAGAATCCATTCATCCGTAGAACCGTCACTTCCAATCTATTCTCCCATTAGCTTTCGGTAATGTTCTGAATCGGTTAAGATTCCACCACTGGTTTTGTAAAAATCATCATCGGTTTTAAATACCCCGTTTATGGTTTTTCTCCATGTTGCATTTGGAAACGGGTGGTAACTTTCCATTTCTTTCCAGTTTTTGTAATTCTGGTGACCGTTTGTTTCCAATAACCCGGTTCCCAAACCCGGGAACGGATCGAGCCGGGCTGCCACGTTCTTGTTCCAGTCGATTAAAATGGGATTTACGGTTAGGTCGGCACAAAAACAAGGAATGTTATGTTGTTTGGCCACGTTTGCTATTTTTAATGTCATACTGAGGGTTTTTGCAATGGCTTTCAGGGCAATGGCTTTATAACCCATTTCAATGCGTTCCAGAGTATAAACATCGGTGTGGGCGCTTTCATCAGCGGCCAAACGAACTGGAATATCGCTGACATCAATTTTTAACTCTTCAGGAAAAGGTTCCTCAATCAATGCAATCTGGTCGAAAGCGCCAATTTTTTTTGCGTGGTCAATCAGTTTCAACAGTGTCTCTTTTTTCTCATACCGTCCATTGGCATCAAAATAATAGGGCAGTTTTCCCGATTCTGAATGTGAAGTTCTGTATTGACCGATGGCATTGTGAATTTCGGTTAACCGGGCTTTGTCTTTTTCGAGCATTTCATTCTGAGTTCCAGGTTGACCAATTTTGATTTTCATGAAAAAATAACCATCCTCAACGGCTTGCTTGATTTCAGAAACCGGGATTGAATAGGCCATCAATGGGATACTGGCAACCGTTTTACTTTTGTGCGAAACTGCATTCCGCCATTTTTCGGGAATCATTTCGTCAAAAGTTTGCATTCCATTTTCCTGTGCATAAAGCATCCACACGGCATTATCAACACTTACAAGGGAATTTAATGCAAAAGTTTCGCGTAAATTGGGATTTCCGGTTATATTTTTACCGTATTCCAAAACATCTTTCCAAATATCATCGAGCAGTTCCACTGGGTTTTCAAACGACTGGCCCTTTAAAAGTTGCAAGGCATATTCAGTCATTGCATACATCAAAGCATTTCCGCCACTTTCTGAATATTTTGCAAAAATACTGGCATCCGACCACAATACACTTTGAGAACACAAACCTACTTTGGCAATTCCCGAGGAACTTTTAAGTAGTGAAGCAGTTTGCCAGATTTCGGTCATGTAACCACCTTTAAATCCAAAAGGACGAATCAATGGTTCCCGTTCAAAATTGGATTTGACAGCGGTGATCTGAATTTTCTTCAATTGTCTTTCATTTTTGTTATTTGCAAGCAGGTCTGGAACTCCCATCATCATTGAGGATCCGGTTGCCAGCAGGCTGTTTTTTATAAAAGTTCGTCGTGAGTGATTTAGCATTTTTATGTAAATTTTTAGTTTACACCCTTCGACTACGCTCAGGGTGACTATCACAGTGAGTGCAGTCGAAAGGCGTTTTATGTAATTGTTTTAAAACTACAATTTCCAGGGCTTCCGGTATTCGTAATGCAACATCTGATTTGCTTTTTCGCTGTTCAGAAAACGCTCTTTCACCGAATCCCATTTTAACCGTTCCTGTGTTGCAAGCGCGATATTTGCCAAATGGGCAAAACTGGTTGAACGATGTCCATCTTCGAGCGTGCACAACGGTGTTTGCCTGCTTTTTACGCAATCCAGAAAATTATTGATCATTCCCGAAGTACTGTCTGATGAACTGCCATCACCCAATTCAGGATTTGGATTTTTAACCTCCTCCGCTTTAATTGGAGAATCCCAGGTTTGAAACTGACCTCTCTTTGCCGGAATTATTTTATAACCACGCTCGTCAACGTACAAATTACCGCTGGTTCCCCTGACCTCAATTTCACCATACGGAAGAATATCTCCACTGCTTCCTTCGTAAATACCAAACGAAATAATTTTCCCAGAGGCAAATTCAAATACAACTTCCATTGTGTCGGGAATATCACCATCGTGGTCGAGGACATATTTGCCGCCATGAGCAGAAACTGCAACCGGAGCAACTTCACCCATCATCCAGCGGATAGCATCCATGTAATGCACACCCCAGTTGCCCATCTGGCTCGAATAATCGCTCCACCACCTGAACATGTATGGCGAAATATTATACTGATAAGGCCGAGCAGCACGGGGCCCCAGCCACATATCCCAATTGAGGTCTTTTGGTGGATCTTCAGGTTTTAATTTCCCTATTCCGTTGGGATACATATTACTGATGCGGGTGGCACGTGCAACTGTGACTTTCCCAATCTTTCCATTTGGAATTTCTTTGGCCAATTGCTGATAAATCCTGTTTCCACGTCGGTTTAAACCAACGGTAACAATTTGTTTGCTTGCGGCCTGTGCTTCAACCATTTTTCGGCCCTCGTAAATGGTTGCAGTCAGTGGTTTTTCAACATACACATCTTTCCCTGCCTGAATAGCTTGAACAGTCATCAATGCATGCCAGTGATCGGGTGTTGCAATGCATACCGCATCAATGTCTTTATCTTCGAGCAGTTTTCGGTAATCGTTATAAATTTTCGGTTGTTTCGGAAATTTTTCATTCATTTTGGGGATGCGCTCACCCAGAATTTGAATATAACGCGGGTCAACCTTATTTCTGTCGCGCAATGTATAAGGCTCATAAACATCGCAAAGGGCAGCAACCTCGCACACCGGATTTTGCATAAACAGGCCCAGAAGTTGCGAACCCCGGTTGCCAACACCAATAAATCCCATTCTGATTTTCTCATTTGCACCCATTATTCCTGATGAATTGGGCATTCCAAATGTTTGTAGTCCGGCAGTAATACCAAATCCAGTAATTGCCGATTCCTTAATAAAAGTTCTTCTGTTTTGCATATTCCGGTTCGTTTAAAATTGAATTAAAACTTTTTGAAGTCATTAAAACTAGGTAAAATTTATATGATTATTCATTAGCAAATAAATTATAAAGAAGTCAAAAAATATTATTTGAAAAATAGTGTTTTCTGTTTTTACTCACCCTGATTCGTCTAACGGCGAATCGTCCCTCTCTACGCGTAGAGAGGGAGAAGAGGGTGAGTAAAAATTAAAATTGTTATTTAATATTATCATATAAATCAGACCTTCGATCTTTTCTCCAGATATCTTTCCAAACACCTCGACCGGCATTTCCAATCCAATCCCAGGGCGGATTGAAATTTAAATCGATCGTGGCGGTAATTAGTGTGCCTTGTTTATTGGTTTCCTGAAGAATTTCCCCGGCAGGATTGATAATCAAACTGGTTCCATCGTAAATAGAATTAACGAAATAAACCCCGTTATCAATCGCACGGCTTCTTGCAACGGTTTTTTCCACATCATCTCCGATTCCCCTGACATCACCCCAAATTGGATTGAATAAAATTTCAGCTCCGTTCAAAGCCAGATTTCTTGCTACTTCGGGGTAAAAATTGTCATAACAGATCAGTATCCCGATTTTTCCAAAATCGGTTGTAAATACCGGAAATGAATTTCCAGGTACTGCACCCGCTTCCGTCTCAGAGTCGGGTAATTGTACTTTTGTGTAAATGTCCTGTGTATTTCCTTGTCTGTCGTACAAAACCGCAATGTTGTAAAGTGTATCGCCAACCCAGTTATATAAACCCGAAACAATGTACATTCCAAATTTCTTTGCTTTTTCAGCCATCATTTTCGAGGCACTTCCACCAAGGGTATTTGCCTCATTCATTTTCATGCCAATTCCAGTGTTACAGGTTGGCCAACCTTCACCCAAACAAACAATCCTGCAACCGGCAACACCTGCTTCATCCAGCAGTTTTCCCATCATGCTGATGTTCTTTTCAACGGTTGGTCCGGGCGGTCTGAAATGGATTGTACCAACTTTTACTTTTCGCTCCGGTTCATCTTCGCAGGCTACCATCGAAACATGATCCCACCAGATGGTACCGGTACCCCAACGAAATTCCAGCGAAATTTCGGCAGATGTTGCTCCAGCAATTGACTTGATTTTATTGGTTGCCAATAGCCAGCCATCGGATTCGCCAGCAATTTCGGACACATAATTGTAACCAATATTTTCATCTCCCCTGAACCATTTTATCCTGATTAATACGGATTTATCAATTGATTTCACCTCTTTTACCCTGAACCTTGCATTGAAAAGATAAGTCTGATTTCCTTTAACATCAACCGTTTGAACAGCTCTGCCGTGACAATTGGGATTATTGCTTTCCATTTTGAGCGAATAATTTCCTTCGAAACGGGTTTGAACATCGACAATAGTTTGCGGTTGCATGGAAACTACCGGACCGGTAATTTCCCAGTTTTCCGCGAGTGTGGGCGAAACTTCAAACCCCGGATTCGAAATAATATTTTGTGCGTGTAATATATTTGGGAAAAACAGATTTAATGTAAAAGCCATTAAAGCTGCAGCGTACACAGATTTTAGCTTCATGTTTTTTTGATGAAGTTATAAAAAACATGATTAAAAACCAGCAGATTAAGAATTTGGTTAATAATTTATTTCCGCGATTTTAAAAAATCCATCCACGTCTTTCAATTCAACCTTTAACCCGAGTTCAACCGGACGACCCGATTTTTCGTCAAATAGCTTTATCGAAAGTTGATATTTCCCTTTCGGAAGATTATTCAAGGGTACCGTGTATGTTGCTGTTGCCATTTCACCGGGCAACCAGTTTTTGTTGCCCGAATCTGGTATTTCAAAGGTTTCAGCTATTTCCGCCGGGTTGCCTGCTGCCTTTAATTTCACTTTCAGTTTATAAACTGAATACGCCGGGGCAACACCTTTATTTATCCATTCAATGCGAAATGACAATTTTGAATTGCTGACTTCGGTAACTTCCGCTGATTTCGGGAAATACCAGTAACCGCAAAGATTAAGCAGTTCTTTGGTAAGATCCGGGTTTTCGGCCAGCCAGGGTTCAAGATAACCATGATAACCTATGTAAGTAGGATGAATCAGATGAATTGCATTTCTGAATATTTGTGCACCGCTTACCCCGATTCCGGGAATTGTATCTGCTCCATTCGTGCCCAGCCAGTAACCGTTTTGGCGCACTGCCCTGATGTGTTCGAGTTCAAAAACTGTTGGCCGGGTTTTGTAAACGGCTTCAAAAAAATGAGGGTGACTTACCGACCAGGTTTCAAGTTTGGTATCAACATACCATTTCACCAATGGACTGTCGTCGCGGAAAGTGATGCCGTTGGCCAAAACAAAATCAAGCAATTCCTGGACATCAGTTTCGGGTTTATTCCAGTAGATCAAATCGTCGGTTACCACCAGTTGCGTTTTCGTATAATTTTTAAGATAAATGTTGATGTTTGCTTTTATTTCTTCAACTGTTGGCGGAATGCGGGTTGAAAAATGGGTGTGACCCTCGCCCCACTCGCCAATACTGCCCACATCAATGTACCGTACCCACGGTTTTCCGTCGTATTTTTCGGCAAACGCACGATGAAAATTGTCGAGTTTTTCGAGATAAACCGGGTCGTCCCAGTCTGGTGTCCACGACGGGCTGCCAAATTCGGGACGATCAACACCTTTTGCCCCGGCCTGTTTAACCCAATACGGCGTGGCATGAAAAATACCACCCACCGCTTTTGGCACTGAGCCCGGTGCACCACCGGTTTCCTTGCACGATATGCGGAACGAAATTCCATATCCCAGCGGAACATATTTCTCTATAATATTGTCGATGTAACTCCAGTCGTATTTTCCCTCTTCGGGTTCGAGGTAGGCCCAGCAAAGGCGCAAATACAGGTGGTCCATTCCCGGAAATGTTGCCAGAACCGAGTCGCTTGCAATCTGATATTTATCGATTCCGTTGTCGAGTTGATGATGGTACCACCCTTTGTCGGGGTTGGCCAGCGTGCGCAGTGTATCCCATTGTGGCTGTAAATCGGTTATTTCTGAATTTGTTGTTTTGCAACCTGCCAAAGCAATCAGAATGGCCGGAATCGAAAAAATGTAACTGAATTTCATACTTGGTTTATTAGGTTTGAAAAGTTGGTTTTTGCTTACATAAATAAGGTTTTATTGGGCAACGATGTAAAAAACAAGGTCACGCCAGGTGCAAACATCGGGATACCCGTTTGTTCCGGGCTGAATGGCGGCTCTTTTCTCAAAATCAACCGGAAAGTGAGCCGAAGCATATGCAGGGGCATTTTTCGAATCGGTAAAATCAAATTCCGGATTTGCAGGTTCGGGTGGAAAAATCCCATTCCCATCTCGCCTGATTCCATGTCCGTCCGGATAATTTCCGATATAATGATTGGCAAGAGTAAACCCGCGATTGTCGCCCATTTCGTCAATCATAAATAAAAATGCGTACTGCTTGCCTGGATGAAGTGTTACTTCTGCATTATCTGGTAAAGTGAATTCGAGGTATTTACCTTTCAGTTTCGGGTTGTCGGGCGAAACAGAATCAGTTTCAGCAAATCCAAAACCGGCTTTTTCCGGGAATTTTCCTCCCCTGAAAACCGCTATCTGGTAAAACGTTTCTCCTTCAAAAAAATCGTCGCGATATGATGAAATCGAATCTCCTGTCCGGTTGTGTGGAAATCCATGAAAAGCTTCGGTATTATCATCCGACCCGTTATTATTTAATACCTGATTTCCTGATACTTCAAAAATCTGCATCGAAAGTGCCTGCCCATACATTTCTGGACGAACCACATTATCGCCAAAACCGGTTTGCACCACCACGGCACGAAGTAAAACCGGTTCACGGGCGTTAATCTGAAAGGTTTGCCCCAAATCACGGTCACGTTTAATATACGGAATTTCATTTCCATCCAAATCAAAATAACCCCACGATTGATGTGCGAAAGAAGATTGCCCCGACCATTTATAAATATCGGATTTATCGAATGCCAGAGATGTGTTGCCACCTTTATCGCAGTCTTCGTATGACGCCACCACGTTTAAAACGGGTTTGTTATCAGCAAGTTTCACCGATAAACTATCCGGGTTATTTATTTGGCAACCGGCTATAATCACTAATAAAAAAGCAGCTAGTATCGTCTTCATAAGTTTAGATTACAATGTTTTAAAGTAATACGATTTTTTGCTGGAAGCTGTTGTTCGGGGTAATAATTTTCAGTAGATACACACCGGGCGACTGCAATTTTTCAGTTGATACTGTAATATTCCTTTCGCCCGATTCCTGCTCCAGCACCAGTTTCCCCGACATATTATACATATAAATCTGAACCTGCCCGCCACCCGTTGAGGAAATATTTACATTAAGACAGCCTTGTGTTACAGGATTCGGGAACACATCAACACTAGCTGATACTATGTTTACTTTTTGCTGAACCGAAGTTACGGTTCCTTTGGCTTTCACATCCACATCGTCGAACCAGACCGGCTGCCACCATGTGTAAAGTCCAATCTTTCCAAAAGAAAAATCAGATGTTGAAACAGCATTAAAAACAGTGACACTGTTAATTTTCACGGTTGTCAGTTTGCCGTCGTTTTTAATTTCAACAGTCACATAGTTTCCGGCACCACCACCTGTGTAATTTGCTTTAGCCAGGGTCGATTCGCTACCGTTTTTTACCCTTTTCAAAGTCGCAGTTTTAGGGTTAGCATCCAGTTCAATTAAATAGTAATTATCTGCATCGGTATAATTAAAAATCAGGCCTGCATTATTATCCCAGTCGGGTTTTATTTTAGCCGAAAAGGTGTAATCGGCAAAGGTGCTCCCCGTGTAAATGCAATTTTCGATACCGTTCGATGTTGAATTACGGTACTGGTTGTTTTCCACTGCCCAGGTACCTGCTGCGGGTGCCCAGTCCTGCGCCAACCCGTCGTTAAAATCTTCGAAATAAACAAAATGGGGTATCCGATCATTACCCGTGATTTTCATTAATAATTTTTTCATATGATATTGGAGCCATTATTACTGCCTGTTCAACTAATCGTAAAAAGAGGAGTCCTCTACTCTTTGATGTCCTCCTATTATATCTAAACA
>JBGSRA010000160.1:0-83790 GCA_041737765.1 Draconibacterium sp.
TCTGTATACTAACACTTCCACTACGATTTTTTAACTCTCTTACAAACATCTGAAAAATTTTGCAACACCCAAATTTACTAACCTGTAATTGATTTACAAGGAGTTACATGGATGTTGCAAAAAAGTGCGGAAAACAGGAAATATACTGTAGAAATTTCAGCACTCTTGCACATTTGCGTCGTTTATCACTTTTTACAGTTAGGAAAGTAATAGTGAAACTAAACATTTTCAGACAAAATTTTAGGCATAAAAAAACCGCCTTCCCGGGTTGTACCCAGAGAAGACGGCCTTAATATTTTGGTAATAAATTATTACTTCAAATTAGCCTGAGCAGCAGCAACACGTGCAATTGGCACTCGGTAAGGCGAACAACTAACGTAGTCCATTCCAACACTGTCGCAGAACATTACCGATGATGGCTCACCTCCATGTTCGCCGCAAATACCAACTTTCAGGTTTGGTTTTACACTGCGGCCTTTTTCAACACCGATTTTTACAACCTGTCCAACACCTTCCTGATCCAGAATCTGGAACGGGTCGTTTTTCAGGATGCCTTTTTCAATGTAAACGGGTAAGAATTTACCGGCATCATCACGCGAATAACCAAAGGTCATCTGAGTAAGGTCGTTGGTACCGAATGAGAAGAATTCAGCTTCTTTGGCAATTAAATCGGCAGTTAATGCTGCACGTGGAATCTCAATCATTGTTCCCACGAGATAATCGCATTTTGCTCCCTTTTCAGCAAATACTTTAGCTGCAGTTGCATGAATAATATCAGCTTGTAATTTATATTCCTTTACAGTTCCAATCAGTGGCACCATAATTTCAGGACGGGCGTCAATACCTTTTTTTACCAGGTTCACTGCTGCTTCAATAATGGCACGTGCCTGCATTTCAGTAATTTCAGGGTAGGTGATTCCCAAGCGGCAACCACGGTGTCCTAACATCGGGTTAAATTCATGTAAATCTTCAACCAGTGCTTTTACTTTTTCAACCGAAATTCCCATTTCTTCAGCCATAATTTTCTGATTGGCTTCTTCGTGAGGAACAAATTCGTGTAATGGTGGATCCAATAAACGAATGGTAACTCCGTAACCAGCCATTGCTTCCAGAATTCCTTCGAAATCTTCGCGCTGGAACGGCAGTAATTTATCCAAAGCTTTGCGTCTTTCTGTTTCTTCAGTGGCAAGAATCATTTCGCGCATGGCCTTAATTCTTTCGCCTTCGAAAAACATGTGTTCTGTGCGGCAAAGACCAATTCCCTGTGCGCCAAATTCGCGTGCAATTCTTGCATCAGCCGGTGAATCGGCGTTTGTGCGAACTTTCATGCGGGTAAAAGTATCAGCCCACTGCATTACTTTTCCAAAGTCGCCACTCATATCGGGATCCATTGTTGCAACTTTTCCTTCGTAAACTTCACCTGTCGATCCGTTTAACGAAATCCAGTCGCCTTCGTGGAATTGTTTATCGCCAATAGTCATCACGCGGGTTTTGTAATTAATTTTTACAGCGCCTGCACCCGAAACGCAACATTTTCCCATTCCGCGTGCAACAACTGCAGCGTGAGAAGTCATACCACCACGGGCAGTTAAAATACCTTTGGCAATGTGCATACCTTCAAGGTCTTCGGGAGATGTTTCAACACGTACCAAAACCGATTGAGGATATTTTGCAGCTTCGTCAGCGAAAAATACAACCTGGCCGGTTGCTGCACCCGGAGATGCAGGTAATCCTTTAGCCAAAACAGTAGCTGCTTTAATTGCCGATGTTTCGAAAACCGGGTGAAGTAATTCGTCAAGTTTACCGGCATCAATACGTTTTAACGCAGTTTTTGCATTGATACGGCCTTCTTCGAGCATATCAACTGCAATTTTAACCATGGCAGCACCGGTACGTTTTCCGTTACGGGTTTGCAATAACCACAATTTACCTTCCTGAATGGTAAATTCCATATCCTGCATGTCACTGTAATGGTCTTCCAGTTTTTGCTGGGTTTCATTCAACTGACGGTACATTTCCGGCATAGCTTCTTCCAGTGAAGGATATTTTGAAGCTCTTTCCTCTTCGCTAACTCCCTGGAGAGCAGCCCATCTTTTCGAGCCTTCGATTGTAATTTCCTGTGGTGTACGAATTCCGGCTACCACATCTTCTCCCTGAGCATTGATAAGGTATTCTCCGTTGAAAATATCTTCTCCTGTTGATGCATCGCGTGAGAAACATACACCGGTTCCTGAATTATCGCCCATATTTCCGAAAACCATAGCCTGAACATTTACTGCAGTTCCCCATTCGTCAGGAATTTGTTCCATGCGGCGATAGAAAATTGCACGGTCGTTGTTCCAGCTGTTAAATACGGCTGCAACCGAACCCCAAAGTTGTTCCCATGGGTCGGTTGGGAAATCTTTACCGGTTACTTTTTTAACTGCTGCTTTAAAGCGAACAACAAGCTCTCTTAAATCGTCAGCAGTAAAATCTGTATCTAAATGAATTCCTTTTTCTTCTTTCAGTTCTTCAATAATTTCTTCGAACGGGTCAATTTCTTCCTTGCTGGCAGGTTTCATTTCCATAACAACATCGCCGTACATTTGAACAAAACGACGGTACGAATCCCATGCAAAACGAGGGTTTCCCGATTTTTTCGAAATTGCTTCAACAGCAACATCATTCATTCCAAGGTTCAAAACTGTATCCATCATACCCGGCATTGAAGCACGTGCACCTGAACGCACAGAAACCAGGCAAGGATTTTCTTTGTCGCCGAATTTTGTATCTGTCAGTTTTTCAACAAGTGCAACTGCAGCTTCAACTTCAGGTTTAATTAAATCGAAGGTTTTTTGTTGTCCTTCGGCATTGTACATAGCACAAACTTCAGTTGTAATGGTAAATCCCGGAGGAACCGGAACACCAATCAGGTTCATTTCTGCAAGGTTTGCACCTTTACCTCCGAGGAGGTTTTTCATGTCAGCTTTACCTTCAGCCTTTCCGGCACCAAAGGTATATACATGTTTCGTCATAAAAATTTAATTTTAAGTTATATGAATTAAGAAAAATATTACAAATTTTTCGGGGTGCTAAAGTAATTCTATTTTTTTATAAATAAAACGCGACCATATTAAATTACTGAACATTAATCGCATGTAACACTTTTTTAATATTGTTTTCTGAAATACATTTTACTTTTTTCAAAGACTAAAAATATTGGTTTTACTGATATTATTGCTATTCATCTTTTAATTTCGGATTGCAAATATATTCATTTATTAAAGGATAATCTGACGAACTAATTCATTATTTATCTGAATTTTAACTATTAACTTTCTTTAACTTTGATTCAGATGTGTTAACTTAATTATGACCTATTTTTGTAATGTAGTTTTAACAGAGTTTTTTCATAGATAGTTTGGTTAGGTTAAGAAAACAGGGGTGAGTTTCATCCTTGTTTTTTTTGTTCTTCTCTGTCAACTTTTCATCCAGCTTTTTCTCTTTCAGTCGTATTTTCATGAAACATCATTTTTTCAGTGTCATATTGTCTTTCAATTGTTTATGGAGCATTTTTTGAACCTGTCAAAAGGATTTTTGAAAAAAATAATTACTATGAATCTGAATAATTTTACAATAAAGGCACAGGAAGCAATTCAGTTTGCTTTCCAAATTGCACAGGGCAATAACCAGCAGGCAGTTGAACCGGGACATGTTTTCAAAGGACTTTTTCATTCAGCCGAAAATGTGGTTGGTTTTCTGTTGAAAAAGCTGGACGTAAATGTTCCGGTTTTTGAAAAGGCAATCGATAAAATTATTGAATCATTTCCGAAAGTAACAGGCGGCGAACCATACCTTTCCAATTCAGCCAACCGGGTTTTGCAGAAATCGGTAGCCCTGGCTCAGGAAATGGGCGATCAGTTTGTTTCGGTCGAGCATATTCTGATTTCTATGTTAGATGCCAGTGACTCAGTAAGCCGGTTAATGAACGACAGCGGAATTAGAAAAGATGAATTAAAAATGGCTGTTAAAGAGTTGCGAAAAGGTTCGAAAGCAGATAGTCAGTCTGCCGAAGACAAATTTAATTCACTTAATCGTTTCGCACTTAATTTAAACGAACGCGCCCGATCCGGAAAACTGGACCCGGTAATTGGCCGCGACGATGAAATACGCCGTATTCTTCAGATTCTGTCGCGAAGAACAAAAAACAATCCCATATTAATAGGTGAGCCTGGAACCGGAAAAACAGCAATAGCAGAAGGTTTGGCGCACAGAATCGTGCGCGGTGATGTGCCCGAAAATCTGAAATCTAAACAGGTTTTTTCGCTCGACATGGGTGCTTTAATTGCCGGTGCAAAATATAAGGGCGAGTTTGAGGAAAGATTAAAAGCGGTAGTAAACGAAGTTATTCACTCGAATGATGAGGTCATTTTATTTATCGACGAAATACACACTTTGGTAGGCGCCGGAAAAGGAGAAGGCGCAATGGATGCGGCAAATATTTTAAAACCTGCACTTGCCCGTGGTGAATTGCGTGCTATTGGAGCCACAACATTAAGCGAGTATCAGAAATATTTCGAAAAAGATAAAGCGCTCGAACGTCGTTTTCAAGTGGTGCATGTTGATGAACCTGATACTTTGAGTGCCATTTCTATTTTACGCGGAATAAAGGAAAGATATGAGAATCACCACAAAGTACGAATTAAAGACGATGCGATTATTGCTTCGGTTGAGCTTTCGCAACGGTATATTTCAGACCGGTTCTTGCCCGACAAAGCCATCGATTTAATGGATGAAGCCGCTGCCAAACTTCGTTTGGAAATGGATTCAATCCCCGAAGAATTGGATGAAATTGAACGCCGTGTTAAACAGCTTGAGATTGAACGTGAAGCAATTAAACGCGAAAAAGATGATAAAAAACTGGCTGGTTTGCACGAAGTGATTTCGAATTTAAAGGAAGAACAATCACGGATGAGAGCCAAATGGCAATCGGAAAAGGCGGTGATTGACGCCATTCAGAAAAAGAAACTCGAAATTGAAGATTACAAACAGGAAGCCGAAGAAGCTGAACGTCAGGGAAATTACGAACGTGTGGCCGAATTGCGATATGGCCGTGTAAAAGAGGCCGAACAGGAAATTGAAAATCTGAAAAAAGAACTTGAAAGACAAAAAGGGACCGGGAGTTTAATAAAAGAAGAAGTTGATGCCGAAGATATTGCAGAAGTAGTTGCCCGCTGGACAGGAATTCCGGTTTCGAAAATGCTCCAGAGTGAACGGGAAAAACTGCTGCACATGGAAGAAGAATTGCATAAAAGGGTAGTGGGGCAGGAAGAAGCAATTACTGCGGTTTCTGATGCTGTGCGCCGCAGCCGGGCTGGATTACAGGATGAAAAACGGCCAATTGGGTCGTTCATATTTCTGGGTTCGACCGGTGTTGGAAAAACTGAACTTGCAAAAGCATTGGCTGAATATCTTTTTAACGATGAAAATATGATGACCCGGATTGATATGTCTGAATACCAGGAGAAGTTTTCTGTTACCAGGTTAATTGGCAGTCCTCCCGGATATGTTGGTTACGACGAAGGAGGCCAGCTTACTGAAGCAGTCCGTCATAAACCATACTCGGTGGTACTTTTCGATGAAATTGAAAAAGCTCACCCCGATATTTTTAATGTTTTGCTGCAGGTGCTCGACGATGGCAGACTGACAGATAATAAAGGACGAACTGTAAATTTCAAGAATACGATTATCATTATGACTTCCAATCTCGGATCGCATTTGATTCAGGATAGTTTCGATAAAATAAATAAAGGAAATCAGGCATTTATTCTGGAAGAAACCCGGAACCAACTCATGGAATTATTAAGGAAAACCATACGCCCCGAGTTTTTAAACCGTATTGACGAAACCATCATTTTCACACCGCTTACACGCGAAAACATCAATAAAGTGGTTCGGTTACAATTTGAGCAGGTTGTTAAGCGGCTTTCGGGCACTGATTTGAAAATCGAAATCAGCGAATCTGCGATCGAATGGCTTACAACTGCCGGGTACGATCCACATTTTGGTGCAAGACCCGTAAAACGCATGCTTCAGAAATATGTGTTAAACGAATTGTCGAAACAAATTTTAAGTGGAGTAGTCGATAAAAGCAAAAAGATTTTGATTGATGAGGAAAACGGTGAGTTGATTTTTAAAAATCAGGTTGTTTAAATTTTTTCGGATAAACGAATTTGGCGTACAACAGGAAACAGGCCATAATGATATTGACAATGTAGTTTAAATACAATGGAAAATGAAAACTGTCCGTTTTTAAATCGCTGTTGATAATGTAAATAAAGGTCAGAAGTTCGCCAGTAAACCAAAGCCATAAAAACAAAAGACTCAAATCTTTGGCACTTTTGGTTTTAAAGGTTTTTACCACCTGCGGAATACCGCAAATGGCAAAAAGAATATTACCAATCCAACCAATTGTTTCGTTAAACATTTTAAAAAATTAAAGCAGTTGAACTATTTCAGAAATTCGAGCAACTGAACTTTTGCAGTTTCGAATTCTGATTCTACCAGTTTAAGAGCTGGCAGTATCTCCTTTGTATTTTTGTTTTCAGCCAAAAGTTGAATTTCTTTTAAAAGCTGGCCGGCATTTGTCATTCCAAAAATCATTGCCGACGATTTCGCTGTATGTGCTTCGCGTGCAAGATTTTCATGCTTATCGTTTTTCAGAAATTTTTTCATATTTTCCATAAATTCAGGAATCTGTTCCAGGAAAATTTTAATCAACTCTTTTTTAAAACTTTCATCGCCGTTTACAATACCATCTAGGTGGTTAAAATCAATGGGTCTTAGGTTGCTGTTCATCTGGTTTTAAATATGCCCAAAAGTAAATAAATATTCAAAATATGGTTCACAATAAATTCTGATATATTTCATGTGTTAGCTAATTTTGAAACCATAGCTTTGTACCACAAAAAAATCGATAAAAATGAAGTTTACAGCGTTTAACGAAATACACAAAAAGTCAGGAGCAAAAATGCTCGAATTTGCCGGTTACGAAATGCCAATTGAATACACCGGAATAATTGACGAACATTTAACGGTGCGGAATGCAGTTGGAGTTTTCGATGTTTCGCACATGGGCGAATTTTGGGTAAAAGGCCCAAATGCCCTCCAACTGGTAAAAAAATTAACATCAAACGATCCTACTTCATTGATTCCGGGACAAGCACAATACACCTGTTTCCCCAATGGAAAAGGCGGAATTGTTGACGATTTACTGGTATATTATTACGAACCCAATAAATATATGCTGGTGGTAAATGCTGCCAATATCGAAAAAGACTGGAATTGGGTGGTTGGTCAGAACGATGTTGGTGCAGAACTTGAAAACGCGTCCGACAGAATCAGTCAGTTGGCTGTTCAGGGACCGAAAGCAACTGCCGCATTACAAAAACTCACCGATATAAATTTGTCTGATATAAAGTTTTACACTTTCGTTACCGGAAAAATTGCCGGCATTGAAGATGTAATTATTTCGGCAACCGGTTATACGGGCGCTGGCGGCTTTGAACTTTATTTCAGAAACGAAGTAGCCGAACAAATGTGGAATGCAATTTTTGAAGCCGGCGCTGAGTTTGGCATTAAACCGATTGGTCTTGCAGCCCGCGATACTTTGCGCCTTGAAATGGGGTACTGTTTATACGGAAACGACATCGACGATACCACTTCGCCTATTGAAGCCGGACTGGGTTGGATTACCAAATTTAATAACGGCCGCAAATACATCGATCGCGAATTTCTGATGATGCAGAAAACCGAAGGTGTTACAAGGCAGTTGCGCGGTTTTGTTTTACTCGAAAGAGGAATTCCGCGTCACGGTTATGAATTGGTTAATTCTGAAGGGAATGTGATAGGAACGGTAACTTCCGGTACCATGTCGCCAACACTAAACAAAGGAATTGGAATGGGTTACATTGCCAAAGAATATTCGGCTTTTGGAACACAGGTCTATGTAAAAATCCGAAATAAAGCCATTCCTGCTGAAGTAGTGAGGGTGCCTTTTATATAGGTTTTCCAAGTTTCTTGATGTCTTTCTCAATTTCTTTAAGACTTTGTTCTTTCTCAAATTCTTTTTGAGCGTTTTTGTATTTCTCAAACTCTACCTCCGATTTCTCCAAAGCTTTTTCGTGACTTATTTTACCTGCATGTGTAAGTAACTCTCTGCCGTTCAGTCTTAAAATAACATCTAAGCGTTGTATCCAATCTTCCATATACATTGGTGTCTGCTGTTGAGCCATAGTTTCTGCGAAAGCCAGATATTGCTCCACCAGTAATCCAAGAAGTTTTATTTCATTTTCATTCAAGTAGTTTTTGGCAATGCTTACATCAGCTCTTTTTATCGCTTCAATGTTTTTTTTATCGAAGGATTGCATTCCCAAAAGTGGCAGATTAGCATCTACTCTTCTATAAATCAGTTCGGCTGCGGTTTGCTCACTTATAGCCCAAAGCAGTTTGTTTTGCACGATTTTAAAAAAATCAATAGTTTTTTCATTTTTGGGGTCGTAATCTATGCTTGTGGTATAAATGTCTTTTATTTTCTGGTAGAAAAATCTTTCTGAAATCCGTATTTCCCTGATACGTTCTTGTAATTCCGTGAAATAATTCATTGAACTACCCGATTTAAAGCGGTCGTCGTTCAAAGCGAAACCTTTGATAATGTATTCCTTAAGTCGTTGGGTTGCCCAAATACGGAATTGTGTACCTTGATTTGATTTTACCCGATAGCCTACCGAAATAATAACATCAAGATTATAATAGTCAATTTCTCTTTCAACTTCCCTGTTTCCTTCCGTACGAACTTGTCGGAATTTCCGACAAGTTCGATTTTGCACTAACTCGCCCTCTTCATAAACATTTGCAATATGCTCTGCTACAGTGCTTCTGCCTTTACCAAAAAGAGTAGCCATTTGCTCCTGATTAAGCCAAACAGTTTCCTCTTCAAGACGAACATCAATTTTTATGTTGCCATCTGAATTTTGATAGATTAATATTTCACTGTTGTTCATAAATTATAAAATGGTATTTACGGAAATGATTTTCAATTTTTATCTTCTTTGTCATATTCATTCCAGTAAAACAAAGCGCCTTCTACATCAATGGTTTTATAATATTCCAACAATTGAACGAGGAGTTTATCCCCAATTCCGTGATTGGTTAAAGACAATAAGGTATCTAAATAATTTTCAATGATTTTCGAATCAACACTTTCATTTTTAATCAACTGATTCACTTCGTATTCTAATAACGGTAAGTAAGATTGCAACGTGTCGTTGGATGATTTTATCTTTGTAACTAATTCAGACAGCAAGGAATTCTCGTTTTTTATATTCTTCATTTGTTCAGTTATTTTAATTAATTTATTTGGATTTTGGTTTTAAGATTGATTTTTTGAGGCTTAAAAGTAGGAAATATAATACTGGAAACTATCTTGTAAAAGGAAAAATGTAGTGTACTGAAAATAGAAGTCTTGAAAATCGAAAACAGATTACATTCAAATTTTTCGGAATCTTTTTAAAGTTACCTTTCTGTAAAAAAACAAGTTTAAAAACATATTATTCCCAAAATCAATAGGAGAATAGTTTTAGTCATTTATCTTTGACAACAATAAATATCTGAAAATAAAATATAACCTGACAATGATTTATTTGTGGTAATTAAATGGTTGAAATTCAGTTGTTTATGTAAATTTTAGCAAGCAGGCAATAAAAAATAACCTTTAATAATTGAATTAATGAAAAAACATAATTTTTATGCAGGGCCATCGATTTTGCCCCAGTTTACAATTCAAAAAACTGCTGAAGCAGTTATCGATTTCGCGGGAACCGGACTTTCGGTAATGGAAATTTCGCACCGCAGTAAAGAATTTGTGGCAGTTATGGAAGAAGCGCAGGCTTTGGTAAAAGAACTGCTGAAAGTTCCGGAAGGGTATTCTGTTTTGTTTTTACAGGGTGGGGCAAGTCTTCAGTTTTTAATGGCTCCTTACAATTTGCTGAATAAAAAAGCGGCTTACCTCAACACTGGAATGTGGGCAAGTAAAGCCATGAAAGAAGCCAAATTGTTGGGCGAAGTTGTTGAAGTTGCATCGTCGAAAGATGCCAATTTCAATTACATTCCCAAAGGATTCAATGTGCCTGCTGATGTTGATTTTCTGCATATTACAACAAACAACACCATTTTTGGCACCGAAATTTTAACCGATTTGGATGTTCCGGTACAAATGGTTGCCGATATGTCGTCAGATATTTTGAGCCGCCCAATGGATGTTTCGAAATACGATTTGATTTATGCCGGCGCTCAGAAAAATTTAGGGCCATCAGGAGCAACACTGGTAATTGTTAAAAACGAAGCACTTGGCAAAGTAACACGCACAATTCCAACCATTCTCGATTATAAAATCCACATCGACAACGAATCGATGTTTAATACACCAGCAACAGTTTCGGTTTTTGGCTGTTTGCTTACATTGCGCTGGCTGAAAGAAAATGGCGGCTTGGAAGCGATGGAAAAAACGAACATCAAAAAGGCAAAAATTCTTTACGACGAAATCGACAGGAATAAAATGTTCCAGGCAACAGTTCCAAATAAGGAAGATCGTTCGCGCATGAATGTTTGTTTCGTAATGACACCTGATTATGTGCAGTACGAAAAAGAGTTCGATACTTTTGCAACTGCTCAGGGAATGATTGGTTTAAAAGGACACCGTTCGGTTGGAGGTTTCAGGGCATCACTTTACAATGCGATGCCGGTTGAAAGCGTTAAAGCGCTGGTTAAAACCATGCAGGAATTTGAATCATCAAAATAAAAGGAAATGCAGGATGCGAGTCCTGCATTTTTTTTAAAATTATATAAAGATTCACTCACCCTCTTCTCCCTCTCTGCGCGCAGAGAGGGACGATTATTTCGCAGAAATAATCAGGGTGAGTAATTAAAATGAAGAATTATTTTTTTTAAACTATAACCATTTTGCATTTTTGAATATCTTATACTGGAAAATGTTGAATTACTAAAAAATGAAACGCATATTAATCGCCACCGATAAACCTTTTGCAAATGCAGCCACCAAAAAGATGGCCAAGGTTTTCAAAAAAGCAGGATACAATTTGGAATTACTTGAAAATTATACAACTAAAAGTGAATTTCTTTTAGTAGTAAAAGAAGTGGATGCATTGATTGTACGCAGCGATATTGTTGATGCCGAAATACTTAATGCAGCACTGAACCTTAAAATCGTAGTTCGGGCAGGTGCCGGATACGACAATATCGATTTGGAAACTGCTACAAAAAACGGGGTGGTGGTGATGAATACACCCGGACAAAACGCAAATGCCGTTGCTGAATTGGCTGTTGGTCTGGCAATTTATGGCATCAGGGAAATGTTCAGTGGTAAGCAGGGTGGCGAATTGCGCGGGAGGACTTTGGGATTGCACGGTTTTGGCTTTGTTGCCCGCAATGTTTTCAGAATCGCCCGTGCACTGGGAATGAAAGTGATTGTTTACACCCGTTACAGTCGTGAAGCTGCTGCGGCAATCGGACTAAAAGTTGTTCATTCACTTGAGGAACTTTACGAAAAAAGTGACATTGTTTCAATTCATGTTCCTGCGAAAGGTGAACACATTCGCTCGGTGAGTTGTGATGTGCTGAAACATGTAAAGGACGAATGTATCATTATTAATACCGCCCGCAAAGAGGTAATCAGCGAACCCGACCTGATTAAAGTGATGGTTGAAAAAACGGGTATTAAATACCTTTCGGATGTTGCACCTGATAATATTAAAGAATTTGAAGAAAAGCTGAAAGGCAGATATTATTTTACACCAAAAAAAGCGGGAGCTCAAACAACCGAAGCAAATATAAACGCCGGTGTAGCTGCTGCTGAGCAAATTGTCGATTTCTTCGAACATGGAGATGTTGGGTGTAAGGTGAATTAAAACCCCTCTGACCCTAATCCGGGAGACAGTTGAGAAGGAAAAGAGAATCATAATTTCAAATTGTAAATAAGATATTCATGAAACGAGATAATTTGATACATTTCATCAATTGAATTGTCATTGCCACAAAGGCACCAAGACACTAAGAATCACAAAGAAAATCTTAGTGTAACTTTGTGTTTTAGTGTCCCCGCCTGAATGACGCAGTCGGACAGGTTAGTGGCAAATTTGAAATGTACAATTCTAACCCGTTTTTAGCATAAAAAGTCTTAATACTAAAATCTAATAATCTATAATATGGCAACAATAAAACCATTTAAAGGGCTGCGGCCAGCCGCAAATATTGTGGAAGAACTGGCTTGTCTTCCGTACGATGTTATGAATTCTGAAGAAGCTGCAAAAATGGCTGAAGGGAAGGCAAAATCGCTTCTTCGAATAACAAAAGCTGAAATCGAATGTCCCGGGATAGAGGATATTCATTCCGAAACCGTTTATAATAAATCAGTCGAAAATTTTCTGAAATTTCAGAAAAATGGCTGGCTGATTCAGGATAATAAAGCCAAATATTACGTTTATGCGCAAACCATGAATGGTCGCACACAATACGGAATTGTAGGTGCTGCTGCCTGTGCCGATTATGAAAATGGGATTATTAAAAAGCACGAATTAACAAGACCCGAAAAAGAGGAAGACAGAATGGTGCTTACCCGTTATCTGAATGCCAATATCGAACCTGTGTTTTTTGCGTACCGCGCAGTTCCTGAAATCGATGATATTGTAAATTCGATTGTAAGTGATCAAAAAGCCGATTACGATTTTACTGCTGAAGATGGTTTTGGTCATCATTTCTGGGTGATAAACGATATAGAAACAAACCGGCAAATTGAAATGCTTTTTAAAGAAAAAGTACCGTTTACCTACGTTGCCGACGGACACCACAGAACAGCAGCCGCAGCGCGAATCGGAATCGAAAAAACGGCGCAAAATCCAAACCATACCGGTAATGAGGAATACAACTTTTTTATGGCAGTTCATTTTCCAGATAATCAACTGCAGATTATGGATTACAACCGGACTGTTACCGATTTGAACGGTTTGTCGAATGTAGAATTTCTTACAGAATTAAAAAAAGGTTTCGAAGTTGAAAATATGGGCACAGATATTTACAAACCTCAGCAACTGCACGAATTCAGCCTTTATTTGGCAGGAAACTGGTATAAACTGAATGCCCGTCCCGGTACATATAACGACAATGATCCGATTGGGATTTTGGATGTTACCATTTTATCCAACCTGGTTTTGGAACCAATTTTGGGTATTAAAGATTTACGCACTTCAAAACGCATTGATTTTATTGGTGGAATTCGCGGTTTGGGAGAATTGAAAACCCGTGTGGATTCTGGCGAAATGAAAGCAGCTTTCGCACTTTTTCCTGTTTCGATGAAACAACTCATCGACATTGCCGACAGCGGAAATATAATGCCGCCAAAAACAACCTGGTTTGAGCCGAAATTACGGTCAGGGCTGGTAATACATAAGTTGGATTAATTTCTGATATCAATTACCTTATAGAATCCTGTGAATAATTTCACGGGATTTTTTTGTTTCTAAAAGCTGATTGTTAAACATCATTCAGAAATCAAAAAATGTCTAAATTCATCGGTTATTAAATTTTAAGCATGGATTTGGAAAACATATCATTATCAAGTATATATAAGCGTCAGAAAACCGATCGCGATATCTTTCAGGAGTTGATGCCAACCAAGGTAAAAGAGGTTTTACTTTTTGCCACGCTTTACGATTCCTATTCGATTGTTCGCGAAGGTCAGTTTAGCGATAAGATTTTTGGCGAATATCTTCAGCTCAATTTGTATGCAGCACCCCGTTTTACGGGCGTAAATTCGAAAGAGGATGCTGTAAATGCATTGAAACGACATGATTATGATATTATTATTGTAATGGCAGGTGTCGATAAAATCACACCCCTCGAAACCGCACGTGAATTGTTCAAATTAAAACCACACATTCCTTTGTTACTGCTGGCAAATAACAATGCCGATCTGCTCTATTTTCAAAAGGAAGGTAAAAAACTCGATTTCATCGACAGGATTTTTGTTTGGAACGGAAACTCAAATGTTTTTGTGGCGATGATAAAATACATCGAAGACAAAAAAAATGTTGCCTTCGATACTAAAAACGGGAATGTACGTGTAATTTTACTTGTTGAAGACAGTATTCAATATTACTCGCGATATCTGCCAATTTTATACACAACGGTAATGACTCAAACCCAGGCACTTGTAAAGGAAGATGCTACCGATGAGCTTCATAAAATATTGAAAATGCGTGCCAGGCCAAAAGTATTACTGGTAAGCACTTACGAAGAAGCAGTTAATATTATTAATAATTACAAAAAGTACATTCTGTGTGTAATTTCTGATGTAAAATTTGAAAGAAATGGAGTTGATGATGAGGATGCGGGTGTCGAATTGCTGAAATACGCTTCGCAATCATTTAAATACACGGTTCCGTTATTGTTGCAATCTCACGATATTTCAAATGCAAGTCGAGCAAAAAGTATCGAAGCAGATTTTATCAATAAAAATTCTGAAAGCTTATCGATGGATATTCTTAACTTTTTGTATCGTCGTTTGGGTTTTGGAAATTTCATTTTTAAAGGTCAGGATGGTAAACCTCTGGCAGAAGCACATAATCTCGATAAATTTCAGAAGTTATTCAGGGAAATTCCTGCTGAGGCATTGCTTTATCATGGCAGCCGTAACTCATTCTCTACCTGGCTGATGGCGCGTGGTGAAATTAACATGGCCGAAAAATTACGCCCCGTAAAAACCAAAGATTTTAAGTCGGCCGAAGAGTTAAGGGAATTCTGTTTAAACACGTTTAAAGAGGTACGGTTTGAAGAATTAAAGGGTACAATTGTAAACTTCAATCCTGCAATGGTGCATTCGAACCAGTTGATTGTGCGCCTTGCAAAGGGTTCGCTTGGTGGTAAAGGGCGCGGAATTGCTTTTATCTGCAATTTTATAGAAAACATAAATTTCAGAAAACTGATTCCAAAACTAAATATCCGGATTCCGGCTACTGCAGTTTTAGGAGCCCTTGAATTTGATAAGTTTGTCGAAATCAACAACCTTTACGACGATATTTATTCGCTGAACAATTATGAATCGATTCGAAATCATTTTCTTGAATCGGAGTTCGACGAAAAAACTAAAAAACAGCTAAAGGAATATTTACTGGAAATGAATAATCCGCTGGCAGTGCGTTCTTCGGGTTTGTTCGAAGATTCATTGCTTCAACCATTTTCGGGAGTGTATGCAACTTATTTGATTCCAAACAATCACCCCGATATTAATGTGCGTTACAGTCAGCTTGAAACCGCGATAAAACTGGTGTATGCAAGTATTTTTACCGAATCGGCGCTGGCTTATTTCGATGCAGTTAAATACAAGATTGAAGAAGAAAAAATGGCGGTTGTAATTCAGGAATTGATCGGGCAGAATTACAACGGGAAATTTTATCCGAGTGTTTCTGGAGTAGCACAATCGTATAATTATTACCCGGTATCGTATATGAAACCCGAGGATGGTTTTACTGTGGCTGCTGTTGGACTTGGAACTTACGTAGTTGGTGGTGAAAACGCTTTTCGTTTTTGTCCGAATTATCCAGATATCAATCCTACTTCGGTTGAGGAACAGGTTCGTAATACACAGAAAGTATTTTATGCACTGGATCTCTCAAAAACAGAAATCGATTTGGTTGCAAATGGAGAAGAAGCCTCCATCAGAAAATACAAAATTACCGAAGCTGAAATCGATGGAACCCTTGAGCATCTTGCCTCAACTTACGACATTGAAAACGATTGTCTGATTCCAGGTGTGCAACAAAAAGGACTCAGGGTAATTGATTTTGCCAATCTTTTAAAATATGGTTTTATCCCCTTTGCCGAAACATTGCAGATTTTGTTGAAATTGTTCAAGGAAGCAATGGGAGCACCTGTCGAAATTGAGTATGCCATCGATTTGGAACCTGCCGAAAATGGATTACCAACTTTTTATCTGCTTCAAATAAAACCATTAATAAGAATAGAGGAGCAGGTTGATATTGATTTAAATGGTGTGGAAGAGGAAAAAGTTTTTATGTATGCCGAACACGGAATGGGTAACGGCAAAATTGAAAGTATTTATGATGTTGTTTATGTAGATCCAGAAAAATTCGATAAGCTGAAAACCAAACAGATAGCACAGGAAATAGGCGAAATTAACCGTGAGTTTGAAGCACAGGGAAAAGAGTACATTTTAATTGGACCGGGACGTTGGGGATCACGCGATCCTTTTACCGGAATTCCGGTTTTCTGGGCTAATATTTCGAAAGCACATATTATTATCGAAATGGGATTACCCGATTTTGAAATCGATGCCTCGCTGGGATCGCACTTTTTTCATCATGTAACATCAATGAATGTTGGTTATTTTTCGGTGCCGCACAACAGTGCTGATTCCAAATTGAAAATTGAAGTTTTAAAAAACCAGAAATTAATCAGTGAAACTGAATTTGTAAAACATGTTGAATTTGACAAACCACTCTCGATTTTAATGAACGGGAAAGAAAGAAAGGCACTAATTCATTGCTGATTATTTCAAATTGAAAGCTGAATTGTTAATTTATTTTCAATCTGTTGTCAAATATATTTACAAAATAATTGCAAATCGGTTTTAAAATTATCTTTGTCCATTGGAAAGTTTTTTCTATTGATAAATAAACTAAAAATCTGAGATAAATAATTTTTGTAAATCTAATCTGTAACGTTTGTTACATAAAAATTATCAACCTATGAGTAACATTTTCTTATTAGTTCCCTTTGCCTCAATTCTGGCATTGGTTTTCGCCTGGTTTTTCTTCAAATCGCTGATGAAAAATTCCGAAGGTACCGACAGGATGAAGGAAATTGCACAGTATGTGCGTGAAGGTGCAATGGCCTACCTGAAAAGGCAGTACAAAGTAGTTGGAATTGTATTTGTAATTCTTTTTATACTACTTGGAATCATGGCCTTTTTTGGAGTACAGAATCCGTTCGTACCAGTAGCATTTATTACCGGGGGATTTTTCTCTGGATTATGTGGATTTCTAGGTATGAAAACTGCAACTTATGCATCGGCCAGAACTGCCCATGGTGCTTCACAATCGCTCAACAAAGGATTACAGGTTGCTTTTAGAAGTGGCGCTGTAATGGGTTTGGTTGTGGTTGGTTTTGCATTACTTGACATTGCAGCCTGGTACTGGTTTTTAACCAATGTGATTTTTACTCCTGAAAACATGACCAGCGGTTTGCATTTTGCAGGTTTAACTTTCGTACACGAAAACACAACTGAACATCAGAAATTAATTGAAATTACAACTACCATGTTAACCTTTGGTATGGGTGCTTCAACACAAGCTTTGTTTGCACGTGTTGGTGGTGGTATTTATACAAAAGCTGCCGATGTTGGCGCCGACCTGGTAGGTAAAGTTGAAGCAGGAATTCCTGAAGATGATCCCCGCAACCCTGCAACTATAGCAGATAATGTAGGTGATAATGTAGGTGACGTAGCAGGTATGGGAGCCGACCTTTATGAAAGTTATGCTGGTTCTATTCTTGCAACTGCTGCACTTGGAGCAGCACTTCCCGCAATTGCTCTCTCAGAATTGGGAATTGATCCGATTAAAGCCGTAACAGCTCCTATGATTGTTGCTGCAATCGGAATTATTCTTTCAATTGTTGGAATTTTTATGGTTCGAACCAAAGAATCAGCTACTCAGAAAAATTTATTGAATGCCTTACTGATTGGTACAGGTGGAAGTTCAGTGTTAATTCTTATTGCAATGGCAGGTATGGCATATACAGGATGGGTAACCTGGGGTGTCTTTGGTGCTGTAGTAATTGGTTTGGCTGCCGGTGTAATTATTGGGCAGGCAACTGAATACTATACTTCTGATGAATACGCACCGACCAAAGGGATTGCAAAACAAGCCAATCAGGGACCAGCAACTACTATCATTGATGGACTTGCAGTAGGTATGTATTCCACATGGATTCCTGTTGTAACAATAGTACTTGGAATAATGGGCTCGTTTTGGGCTGCCGGTGGTTCAACTCATTTTGCAATGGGTGTTTACGGTATCGGATTTGCCGCTGTAGGTATGCTTTCAACACTTGGAATTACGTTGGCTACCGACGCTTTCGGCCCAATCGCTGACAACGCTGGTGGAAATGCCGAAATGTCGGAATTACCAAAAGAAGTTCGCGAAAGAACAGATGCTCTTGATATGTTGGGAAATACAACTGCTGCAACGGGAAAAGGGTTTGCAATAGGTTCAGCAGCTTTAACTGCAATGGCGCTTATTGCTGCTTATATGGAAGAAGTAAGGTTGTGGTTTGGAAAAATTGCAAAAGCCGGTGATGGTTTTATTACAAAAGGCGAGTATGTCTTTTATAACGATGTAGTTCCTACTGTAGGAGAAGGTATGAAAGCAGTACAGATTTCTACCGCATCGGTAAAAGAGTTGGCTGCATCGTATGATGTAACACTTTTTAATCCATTGTTTTTAGGAGGTTTGTTCTTAGGCTCGATGATGGCATTTATTTTTAGTGCTATGACAATGAAGGCTGTTGGACGCGCTGCCGGAGCTATGGTTGATGAAGTTCGTCGTCAATTCCGCGAAATTAAAGGTATTATGGAAGGTACAGCTGTTCCTGAATATGCAAAATGCGTTGAGATTTCAACAAGAGGAGCTCAAAAGGAAATGTTATTACCTTCTTTAATTGCTATTATTGTTCCGGTAGTTGTTGGCGCAACAATGGGTGTTGCCGGTGTTATCGGACTTTTGGCTGGTGGTTTAACTTCAGGTTTTACATTGGCTGTATTTATGAATAACGCCGGTGGTGCTTGGGACAATGCCAAAAAATTTGTTGAAAAAGGGAATTATGGCGGCAAGGGAAGCGATGCTCACAAAGCAGCCGTTGTTGGCGATACAGTTGGCGACCCATTCAAAGATACTGCCGGTCCGTCTTTAAATATTCTTATAAAATTGATGACAATGGTTTCGGTTGTTATGGCTGGTTTAACAGTAACTTTAAGTTTATTGTAATCTTGTTTTTATAAACATATTTCAAAAAAACCATTCGCATTTTAGCGGATGGTTTTTTTTATATCAAAAATCAAGAAATTTAAGTTGAATGTTGAACAAAATAACTCTATTTTTAGTTTCTCTAATAAAAACGAATAGAATCAATAAAAATCAATAATTATGGCAGATCTTTCAACAACCTACATGGGTATTAAATTAAAAAATCCGTTAATACTAGGTGCATGTAACCTTGTTACCAAACCCGATACAATAAAACAAATTGAACAGGCTGGTATTGGCGCAATTGTTTATCGCTCGCTGTTCGAAGAGCAAATTCAGCTCGAAAATCTTCAGTTGGACGAGGAATTGACTGAATATGAAAACCGAAACGCGGAAATGACCAACTTATTTCCCGGGCTCGAACACGCAGGTCCTAAAGAACATCTGTATAATGTTGAAAAACTGAAAAAAAGTGTGAATGTTCCGGTATTTGCCAGTTTAAATGCTATTTATGAGCCTACCTGGGTTGAATATGCCAAAGAATTGGAAAAAACCGGTGTTGATGGACTGGAAATAAATTTATATGCTGTTCCGGGTTATTTCGAAGTTACCGGACAGTCGATAGAAGACAAACAGGTTCAAATAGTAAAAGCGGTTAAAAAAGCGGTTAAAATTCCGGTGAGTGTAAAAATCAGTATGTTTTACACCAATCCGCTAAATTTTATTAAAAAGGTTGATGAAGCCGGGGCAGATGCGTATGTTTTGTTTAATCGTTTTTTTCAACCCGATATCGACATAGAAAAAGAAGAATTCCATTATCCCTGGGAACTCAGTAATCCAAAAGACCGCATGCTTGGTTTACGTTATGCAGGTTTATTACATGGCAATCTGGATGGAAGTATTTGTATAAGCCGGGGTATTTATGATGCGAATGATGTAATAAAAATGATTCTTGCGGGTGCCGATACTGTTCAAATGGTTAGCACCATTTACCGGAATCAACCCAACGTTGTTTCTGATATTTTGATCGAATTAAATCGCTGGATGGACGAAAAAGGTTATAAAAGTCTAAACGACTTCAGAGGAAAGCTTTCGCGAAAAAACATGAAAGATCCTTTCTCTTACCAACGGGCACAATATGTTGATATTTTAATGAAATCAGATGTAATTTTTAAGAAATACCCGATGGTGTAGGGAGTTTAGAGTTTAAGGTTTAAAGTAATATAGTGAAACAGGAGCCGTTTGGTTCCTGTTTTTTTATGCTTTTATTTTCGGGATTCTTTCCATAAAAAAGGAAAACACTTTTAGTTTATAAACAAAAATCAAATTAATTTGCATTTAAGACATTTTAGTCTTAAATTGTAAAGAAAATCAAAATCCGTTCTTATTTATTCAATCAAAAATAAAATGCGTAGCAGAAGAAATTTCCTTAAAATTGCCGGTGCTGGTTTTACGGGAATCTTATTAAAGCCGATTAGCTCTTCAGCATTAGAATTATCTGCTGGTAATAGTTTCGTAAAAATAGGTGTTCTTCTTCCGCATTCTAATGAACATCCGATTTATGAATGTTCATTTTTAAATGGACTAAAACTCGCTGTAAACATTGGTGGATTGCCGGAAAGTAACAAAATTGAAGTAATTAGCCAGCAGATTAATTATGGAACCCGGAGAATTTCAATAATAAAAGCGGAGCAGTTAATTTCGGAGAATAAAGTAAATATACTAGTTGGACTTTTAAATTCGGATGTTGCCGTAGAAATTGGAGGTTTGGCGAAAAATGTACAAGTACCAACAATAATTGCCAACGCAGGTGAGAATTATTTGGTAAAAAAAGCAAAGGAAAATCCATATTTGTTTTTTAACTCCTTGAATCTTTTTCAGAATTCATTTTTAGCTGGTAAATATGCTGTAGGAAATTATGGTAAAAGCATTGCAGTTGTTACATCATTGTATGACAGTGGTTACGATTCGTTATTCGCTTTTTACAAAGGGGTGGAACTGGCAGGTGGGAAAATCACAAAAACCTATCTGAAAAATGAGAATGACGATGAGTTTATCTCAAAAACTTTGGACAGTATTAAAAAGGAAACGGTAAATGGAATTTACGTTTTGCTGAATGGAAATTTGGCTGACAATTTTTTCAGAACTGTGTATCAACATGAGCTTTTGCTTCCAATAATAACTACCTCATTTGCAAGCGACGAAAATCGAATTGTTAATCTTGGTGAAGCTGCCAACGGAATTCAATCATTTCAAACCTGGGCTAAAAATCTTAATAATTGCGAAAATCAGGATTTTGTTACTGCTTACAAAAGGAAATATTTAATTGAGCCCGACCAGTTTGGTTTTTTAGGTTACGAAACAGGTTTAATTATAAATGATTCCATTTCAAAGTGCCAGGGTATTATTTCGGGAAACCATCTTGCCGATGCAATAAGAAGTTGCAAAATAAATTCGCCGGGAGGCAATATTTCTGTGAACGAAAAATCGGGGCTGGTAAATAATCACGTGTATTTATGCGAAACAAAAATGTCGGGAATGAATATTCCTGAAAATGAAATTATAAAACAATACACTTCAATAAGTGAATTTGATGAGAACTTTATTCCATTGGATACGAATTTGCGTTCGGGTTTTGTCAATCCTTATTTATTTGTATAATCAGAATTATTATAGTATTAACCATTAAATTTTTTATTATGGATCCATTTATCGGACAAATTCAAGCTTTTGGTTTTAATTTTGCACCCCGCGGGTGGGCATTTTGTGACGGTCAGTTGTTGCCGATTTCGCAAAATACAGCACTCTTCTCATTACTTGGAACAACTTATGGCGGTGACGGACGAACAACATTTGCACTTCCTGATCTTAGGGGAAGAAGTATAGTTCATGCCGGACAAGGACCTGGCTTAAGCAGTATATCTCAGGGTGAAAGGGCAGGTAGTGAAAACATTTATTTAACTGTAAACAACATGCCTTCTCATAATCATATTGTTTCAGTTGCTGTAAATACTGCAAATGGAGAGGAATCTGATTCAACGTCTTATCTTGCCAATCAGGAAGGCGCTTTTAGCGAGGCTCCTACAGGAAGTGCAGTTTTGAATGGTGTTACATCCGCACCTGTCGGAAATGGACAACCATTTTCAAATCGAAATCCTTATTTAGGTATTTATGTATGTATTGCATTGCAGGGGATATTTCCTTCAAGGCCATAAGTGCTTCTGTGAAATTTAAATCAGGTCTTTTTAAACTCATTAATTATTATGCATTTAACAACGCATTAGTTTAATTAAAAAATCAATAAATAATATTATGGAACCATATTTAGGTCAAATTCAGGCTTTCGGTTTTAATTTTGCGCCACAAGGCTGGGCGCAATGTAACGGACAACTATTGTCAATAATGGATAACCAGGCTCTTTTTTCATTACTGGGAACAACTTTTGGTGGCGACGGACAAACAACATTTGCACTTCCTGATCTTAGGGGAAGAAGTATTGTACATCCTGGCTCAGGACCTGGACTAAGTCAGATTCAGTGGGGACAAAGTGGCGGACAGGAAACGGTTGCTTTAACAATAAACCAACTGCCACCTCATAATCATCCTGTTTCAGTTGCAGTAAATACAGGAACCGGTGAAGAATCTGATGCAACGTCATATCTTGCCGGCCATGAAAATGCTTTTAGCGAGTCACCAAGCGCAGAGAAAGTATTGAACGGTGTTACATCACTCCCTGCCGGAGGTGGACAACCATTCGATAACAGAAATCCTTATTTGGGAATGAATTATTGTATTGCCCTGGAAGGAATTTATCCATCACGGCCATAACGAACTGTATGGAAGTAAAAATTGGAATATTGTTACCCCGATCGGATATGTTTCCGACACTTGCCGTGGATTTTTTAAACGGATTAAAATTGGCGTTTAAAATATCAGGGGGTGATTTATTTATTCCAAAACTGCTTATTGAAAGCGTTGGAAATGCAACAGGTAAATCATTGTTGCAAACTGCTGAAAAAATGATTTTGCAGGAGGATATAACTTTGGTAGTTTCATTTTGCGGCATTTCCAATTTGAAAGAGCTGACAGGCATTTTCAACGCTTATAAAAAACCACTTATTCACGTCGATTTGGGAGGTAATGTTTTAAAAGTAGAACATACAAATCCTTATGTAATTCATCATACATTGAATTTATGGCAATCTGCTTATTTTTCAGGAGTTTATGCGGCAACAACTTTTGGCAAAGAAGCAGCGTTGGCCCTGTCTTTTTACGATGGTGGATATCATCTGGCAGAAAGTTTTGTAAGGGGATTTACCGAAAACGGCGGCAACATTGTATATACTTATGTTAGTCCGATGGATTATAAATCAGAATCGTTTGAAACGATGATTGATGGAATCCAAAATGCCAATCCCGATTTTGTGTTCTTGTTGTTTAGTTATAATGAAGGCCAAAAAGTATTCGGGGTTATCTCAAAATCTCAGTTAAAAGGTAAAATCCCATTTCTGGTCTCTCCATTTATGACAGAAGAATATAGTAATTCTGAAAATTACAAGCTGAATAATTTATTTTCAGTTTCATCCTGGGCTTTTGATGAAGAAACACCAACGATGAAAAGTTTTCAAACGAATTATTCTGCTTTATATAATGATGCACCGAATGCAATTGGTTTATTGGGATACGAAGTTGGTTTAACCATTTCAATTTGTATTGAAAGAAACAATGACATACCTGCAAAAATAGGCGACTTTGTTAAATCACTGATTTTGGAATCACCCCGCGGAGAACTAACTTTTTCCAGTTATAATGAATGTCTGGTAGGGTTAAATAAAGTTAGGCAGATTTTATTTAACGGTAGTGAATACATAAATATGGCTCTAACGACAATTGATTTATCTAACCAGGTAGAACTGTACAATAAATTTAAGGACCTTCCTTATTCAGGATGGCAAAATCCCTATTTAATCACATAAAAATTAATCACATGAAAAAATTTACTTTTTTATTTGCTTTGTATTTACTGGTTTCCGTCCATGCAATTTTTGCTCAAAAAGTTGTGATAACAGGAATAAATCATGTATCTCCGGATGGTTTTTCGTTTGTAGCGAGAGAAAATCTGTCTATTGGTGAAATTGTTTATTTTACAGATAACGAATACAGCGATGCTGCAAATGCATTTACCTTTAGTGGTCAACCTACGGGGGAAGCTGTGGTTAAATTTACCGTTACATCAGCATTATCTGCGGGTGATGTGGTTTTTGTGAATGAAACTGCTACCGATGTTTTTACCGTTACCGGAAGTGGTGGCTCAGGTACAGCAATCCTCATGTCAGGAGTATTCGGGAATCAAAGTTTTGCACTTGCTACCTCTGGTGATGAATTATATGCATACAGCGATAATGATGCCAATGTTACAAATGGAATTTCAACGATTTATTCGGTACTTTCAACCATTTCCGGAAATTTACCCACTGATGCCAATCCGAAAAACGATTATTCTTCTGCAATAGTTGTGCATGGATTTTCATCTGCTACACCGAATCGTACTGAATATAACCCGGCATTGCGTAATGTTAGTGTTGGAACAGTTGATTTTACAATAACAGGTAACTGGTTAACTGGTCAAACTAATGCAGATCTTTCAATTACACCTTTTGTTGCAGTTGCTGACCCCAGTGTTTCTGTTACTGTATCCCCGTCATCAGTATTGGAAGACGTAGCTACAAATTTGGTATATACTTTTACACTTAGCACAACAGCAACCAGCAACGTAACCGTAAATTTTTCGGTTGGAGGCACAGCTGTTTTTTCTGATGATTATACACAATCCGGTGCAGCAACTTTTGGCGTATCTTCGGGAACGGTTGTTATTCCTAATGGTTCATCTTCTGCATCCGTTACTATCGATCCTGGTTCCGACTCAAACCTTGAAACAAATGAAACAGTTTTGTTTACCGTAAATTCGGGAACAGGATATGTAAGCGGAAGCCCGATTAGCGCTAGTGGTACAATCACTAACGATGATGTAAATAATACTTCACCGCTTGTTGCCTTAACCGGAATTAATCATTTAGATCCTGATGGTTTTTCGTTTGCTGCGCTAAATAATATAAGCGACGGAACGATAGTGTATTTCACAGAGAACTCATTTGATAATACAACGTTGACATTTACCGGAGATGAAGCTGTTTTAAAGTGGACAGCTTCGGGAAGTGTGGTTAAAGGAGAAGTTATTTATATAAAGGAAACATCGACAAATAACTTTTCGGTTATTTGTGGAGGTGGTGGCGGTTGCGGAACAATAACCCGAATTGGAGGTGATTTCGCTCATGCCACAACCGGGGAAACGTTTTATGCTTACACTGATGTTGATAATAATCATAAAAATGGCATAACTGCAATATATTCTGCCCTTTATACAGGAACTTCGTCAGTTCCCGGGGGTAACATTCCTGTATCAGAAAATCCTTCAGCTTTTTATACAAATTCAATTCTTATTGATGGTTTTCCTGCTGTTGATCCAAACAGAACTGAATATGATCCGCTAAAACGGGTTGTCGATGTTTCCAATGCCAATTTCTCCAATTTAAACAATTGGTTACATGCCCAATCCAATCTTGATCTTTCTACTGTTCCTTTTGTTGAAAGCATTGATCCCTCAGTTACGATTTCAATATCACCTTCAGATGTTTTGGAAGACGGACTAACAAATATGATATATACTTTTACTTTAAGCGAAGTGGCTGCAAGTGATTACACCATTAATTTCTCAGTTGGCGGAACAGCTACATTAACTTCAGATTACACACAAACCGGATCGGCAACTTTTGGCGCATCTTCAGGAACAGTGATAATTGCAAACGGTACATCTTCTGCATCAGTTACAGTAGTTCCTGTGCCAGATTCAGAATTGGAAACGAACGAAACAATAATATTAACCGTAATTCCGGGTACTGGCTATGTAAGTGGAAGCCCAAGTTCGCAAACCGGTACAATAAACAATGACGACACTGGAGTCTCTGACCCACTTGTTGCTATTACCGGTTTAAACCATTTAGACAACGATGGATTTTCTTTTGTAGCTGTAAAAGATATTCCTGCAAATACAAAAATTTATTTTACCGAAAACTCATTCAACAACACAACATTAACCTTTGGGTCAGGAGAAGCTGTATTATCGTGGACATCGCCTGCAAGTATTGTTTCTGCCGGACAAGTAATTGTTGCAACGGAAACCAGTACTGATGTTTTTTCGTTAACAAGAAGTGATGGTGCAGCTTCTGGAAGTATTACACTTGAGTCGGGTAATTTTGCAATTAGTACAGAAGGCGAAACTTTTTATGCCTACACCGACAATAATAACAACCCTACCGACGATGTTATCGGAGAAATTTTTGCAGTGTTATTTACAGGCACTGCAGCAACCCCAGGAGGGACAATTCCTGCAATCGAAGATCCTTCCGGAGTTTATTTAAATGCTTTGGTTGTGGATGGTTTTCCGGCAATTAATCCTAACAGGACAGAATATAAATTTGCCTCCGGGGAACGCGCCATTCTTGTTGAGAATGCCGATTTTAAAAATGTAAATAACTGGTTACACGCTGCAGCGAATCAAGCTCTTTCATCTATTCCTTTTGCTGATTTAAAGATTGTTGCAAGTCCCACAATTACAACAAATCCCGTTCTAATCTTTACTTCAACCCAGGCTTTTATGGGGGGTACAATAATTAATGGTGGCAGTAATCCGGTTACAGAAAGGGGAGTTGTATTTTCATCAACAGATAACACTCCCACCATAGACGAAGCAGGTGTTACCAAAGAAACGAATGGGACCGGGACAGGCATTTTTAGCGAATTTATAGGTTCCTTAATGCCAAATATTACCTATTACGTACAGGCATACGCAATCAATTCAGCAGGTACAAGTTATGGTGGAGTTGAAAGTTTCACCACCAGCTTTGGAATTGCCTTCTGGAATGGTTCAACAGACGGCGATTGGTTTACAGCCGGAAACTGGGATATTGGTGTTGTTCCTGATGCAGATTATAACGTATTTATTCCCGGAGGTCTGGGCAATTATCCAATAATTACTGCCGCTGCTGTATGTAATAATTTGTTCATGGAAAGCACCGCTGGTAGCACAGGCTCTGTTTTAGGTCAGGAAAATTTAACTGTTAATGGAATTACTGTAATTGAACGATTTATGACTGGCAATAAGTGGCACATGGTTGCTTCACCGGCACCAGGGCAAACTATTGCCTTGTTTTTAGCGACTAATTCAAATATTCCCACTAAAAATACGGATGACAGGGGGATGATGGATTATGACGAAGACTCAAACAATTGGAATGCATTTTTTAAAAGTGACCAACCTGGTAATTTAACAAGTGGCAAGGGATTTTCATTGCGAAATGATGCCGATGATATTGTAGCTTTTTTCGGAGCACTTGAAACAGGCACAGTTTTACCTTCTGTTACAACAACCGGCAGTGGCTGGAATTGTATCGGAAATCCATATCCATCGGCAATTTTTATTAATGATGCAGCAGATCCAACCAACAATTTCATCGATATTAATATTAATGAATTCGACCCGAGCTTTGCTGCCATTTATGTTTGGGAACAAACTAATAATGCATATACAATCGTTAATGTGGGCGATCCAGCCTTTTATGCGCAATTGGGACAAGGGTTTTTTGTAAAAGCCAAAACAGGTGTTACACAATTTCAATTTAAAACTGACATGCAAACACATCAACCTGATGCGGAATTTAAAAGTGGTGCGTTTTCAATACCCGAAATCAAGCTGATTGCTAAGTTAGATGGCCATCAAAGCTCCACAAGAATTAAATTTAATGATGATATGCAAACAAAACTTGATATCGGTTATGATGCAGGAATTTTTAAAAATGGATTTGATTTATACACACAACTGGTTGAAGATAATGGTGTTGACTTTGGGATTCAGTATCTTCCAACCTCCTCTTTGAGTAATTTGGAAATATCACTGGGGCTGGATTCAAAATATGATGGAATAGTGGCTTTCTCATCGGAAATGGTAAATATTCCAACTGGTTATCAGGTTGAGCTTGAAGATAGATTAACAAATACATTTACGCGGTTAAGCGATGGCGAGGTTTATACTGCCCTGTTAGGAAAGGATTCACAAGGCAAAGGCAGATTTTACATTCATACTGCCAACAGTACAACCAACCTTTTGGAAGATGGTTTGAAACAGAATTACACTGTGTACAACGACAAAAACAAAATATACATCAACGGACAGGTTCAGGGTAAAACTATGGCAACACTTTATGATCTTTTGGGAAAGAAAATTTATGAAGTTCAACTTGAGCAAACTCCTTTAAATACCATCTCAACCTCAGGAATTAAAACAGGAATTTATCTTTTAAACATCAAATATCAGGGAGGTACTTTTACTCAAAAAATACCTGTGAATAAATAAATAGTATAATTAAATTTTGAATAATACTGCAATGAATATAAAATCAAAACAAACAACTGCTACAGAGGGGAAAATTACCCGAAAAGAGGCTTTGCAAAAGGCCGGAAAATATGCTGCATTTACAGCAGCAACAATGATGGTTCTTTTAAGTACGCCAAATAAAGCATCTGCTTCTCCTGCTCCGCCAACTGAATGGTAATGAATATATTTAGCTAAAAAACAGGAGCCAGTCAACTCCTGTTTTTTTTTATTCCTTTAATTCCGATTTTTTTGTCGAATAAAACTGTTTTGCTTCCTTTTTCTTCTTGTGTTTTTCTACTAATTTTCCAATTATCTCAGAAGGCGAGATTTGATAGGTTAATGCAGAAGCAGCTGATTTTTGTACCCGATTTTCAGTGTTTAACAACTCTTCCATCCGTTCACTTTTGGTATATAAATCATCAACCTGTGGCCTGAAATCAAACCCAATACTCTGAATATTTTTCATGGCTTTTTCGTAATCCGACTTCTGGCTTGCCGAAACATTTACCGGCCGAATGTTAATAGTATCTAATTCCAGAATAATAATGGGGTTTATTAATAACTGATGCACAGTTACCACTTTTCGTAAAAATGAAATGTGCGAAATTATAATTGAATCAATCGGTAATACCTTAACCTCGAAAACGCCATTACTTCTACTCACATCTTTAAGCGAATTTCTTAAATTAAAAATATAGGCGTCAGAAACCGGATTTAGCTTTGAATCAACAATTTGTCCCTGCAGGTTAAACTCGCTATCCTGCGCAGCTGAAATGAGGACTATAAAAACACCGATAAAAAGTAAAAGTGGTTTCATCATTAAATATTACAAAAACGAAGTTCGGAAATAAGTTGATTAAATCCCGTGAAAAAAAACTAAATGATGTTAATTGGAAAGAAATTCCAAATTCCAAATTCCAAACTTCAAATTCCAAAACCAAATTTCAAATTCCAAAATAAGAATGTATTGTATTTGGTCAAATTGAATCAGGAATTAATATCTCAAATTTCAGGTTGTTCAGGATTTTAAGATTTGTTTGATTTTTGAATATTGTTTTTTTAGATTTAAAATTCTAAGTTTTCCCGGCTATCTTAAATGTACTCCACCATCACTTTCTTAAAGAATTTGATTCGAAGTATTTGCACAATTCGTTTTACAACATATTTTCTAAGTTCAAGTTCCAGTGGTTGTTCAGGATCCTGGTGAGCCCAGTTGATGCGCGTTCCTACAATTACATCAATTAAATCGTGCAGTAGCAGCATTTTTGCAATTTCCTCGGGAGGTGTGTCGCCCAACCGCGAATCGCTGTCGTAATTCTCAAGTATTTCTTCAACTTTACGAAGTGTAAGGATTCCTTCAGAAATTAATTCAAAGCCCTCCATTTTTGCTGTTGGTGGCAATACATTGGCATCTTTACGGATATGTTGAATTTTTACTTCCAGATTTAATTCGCGCGCAATAATTTCGGCTGTTGTGCCACCGCAAATAATTTTTTTACCCTGAAAATTCTTGATCCTACCAACAAAATCAAAGTCTTTAATTTTGTAAAATGGTGGACCGGTAATTAGCATAAATTTCCGGGGTTCCCTGAAATAAATAACACCACAGGTAGCATCGTCTTTCATTGTAAAATCATCGTTCATGGCTGCCTGGTTTATTATTTTCCGGGCAAGTTTGGTTGCCGAAATATCGTTCATACGGTTAATCTGGTTGATAGCAAATTCCTCGACCCTGTCGAGTCCCCAGCCCATCGAAAACTGGCTGCTTTCTAATCCCGACTGAGTTATTCCGTCAGATAAAAAAATCAATCTATCTTCCTTCAGTGCAGTAAATTCGCGGCAACGCAAAAGTTTGCCGAGGTTTTCATCGCCCCTTATTTTTAATTCAAATTCTTTGGGTAAAAATGATTTTCCGTTTCTGATAATCAGAACTCGCGGATTATCGTAATTGGTTATGCGCACAAGCCGATCGGGATCCATTTCAATAATAGTAAATGTGGCGTAGTTTTCCTTGCCGTCGCTGCTTTTGGGAAGCGCATTCATAATTATGCGTGCAGCAATTTCGGGTTTGGTGTGCATCATGGTGTATTTCACTGCCATTGTTGCAGTTAAGGTTGCCAGAACACTGGCTTTTATTCCATGTCCGATTCCATCGCTGAGTACCAAAATGTTGCGACCTTCACCACGACTCATATCCGACAGAAACACGTCTCCGCAGGCAATTTCACCTTTGGGTTTCTTTTGCTGAACATCAATCTCAACGTGGAATTCAGAATTATTCGTCGTCGTCATACCGGTACGATTCAATGATTGAGTTTAACAATTCTTCAATTTCGGCAGCATTTTCACCTAACAAAAAGGCAATTTTCTGCACCATTTCAATATTTTGTTTGTTAATGCGCTGAGCACGGCTGATAATTTCATCGCGCACAAGTTTGGGTGCCGACATATCTCGTATTACAGCGCCAACCACTTTGTTTTTATATAGCGTAACTACCGAAATATGAATTAATTTATTTTGAAATTTAAGGTCGCGTTCAAGATTATCTTCACCTGAATGCATTACACTTGTTAGCATTTTGAGAATAACTTCGGGCACAAGTACTTGTACTGCCGCTCCTTTGAGTCCGGGAATAGTTTCGTAAAGCTCTTCTATTTCTTCACCCATTAAGTGGGCAAAACTTTGGTTCGAATCTACAACTTTGTAATTACTGTCGATAATCACAATTCCTGCACTAATTTTATGTAGCATGTGCGACGAAACCTCCATCGACTCCTGTGCCAGTTCCAGTCGTTTCTGCGTCTTTTTCAACTCTGTAATATTGTTTATCGATCCAACAATACCAATAATTTCGTTATCGTTGTTTCTAATAACAGCCTTGTTTAATATTACATTGTGCGCTGTTCCATCCTTGTGTTTGATCTGTGTTTCGTAAATCTGTTCATCGGGCTTCTGCAATAACTCCTGATCGTGTCTGTAATAAGTTTCGGCAGTTTCCTGCGAATGAATATCAAAAACAGATTTTCCAATGATATCGGTTTTTTGTCTGCCGGTAAATTTCTCATGAGCCTTGTTACACAGCTGGTAAATCCCGTTTACGTCGCGGTAAAAAATTGGAATGGGCAGTGCATCAATTATTTTCTGGTGAATTTCCGGATCATCAACACTGCCTGATAAAATTGATTTTTTATCGTAAATCATAACTTTGTTTTTTTTGTAAATCGATGCTGAAAAGTAAGTAATTATACCCTTTAATTCAACTTATTTTTGATGTTTAAGAAATGGTTATAATGTGGTTTAAAATCACTCTTTTAAATTCAGGTACAGCTATCTTTGTTCAGATATTTTGATTTTTTTGATTGAAACAATATTGACTTTACGTGAAAATAGAAGAGATAATAGAATTGACTAAAGCCCGCGTTGTTGCTGGTAATCCTGACAAACAAATAATAATTGAACGCGCATTCAGCTCCGATTTGATGAGTGATGTTTTAACACTCGATGACCATCAGATTATTCTGATAACCGGTTTAGCCAATATTCAGTTAATCAGGACGGTTGAAATGGCTGATGTGCCTGTGGTTATTCTGTGTCGAAATAAAGATGCTACTCCCGAAATGATTGACCTTGCCAATGAAAACGGAACTATCCTGTTGGAAACAGCATATTCTATTTTCAGGGTCAGCGGGATTCTTTATGTTAACGGATTAAAACCACTTTATTGATGTCGTTGAAACTGGAATTCGATATTGTTGGTGGCGATTTTAACCTGGCAGGAAAAGCGTCAAGTAAAATCAAAAAAAAATTGAAACAGCTCGGTATTGAAACTAATGCAATAAAGCGGATTGTTGTAGCAACTTACGAAGCTGAACTAAATGTGGTTGCACATGCCCGCAGCGGAAAATTAACAGCAATTTTTGAAACAGACCACATTCTGATAACCGTAACCGATTGCGGACCTGGCATTGAAAATATTGATATGGCAATGGAAGCAGGGTTTTCAACAGCATCGAAAAAAGTGCGCGAAATGGGATTTGGTGCCGGAATGGGATTGCCCAATATTAAAAAGAATACCGATGAATTAAATATTGAAAGTAAAGTCGAAAAGGGTACTACACTTTCTTTTAAAGTTTATTATTAATATGATTTCACGGGCTGAATATCCGATTTACATTTTTTGAAAAAAGGAGGACAAAATGAAAGTTTCTGAATTGATCGAAAAATTTGATTTGAAAATATTTTCGGGAAAAGCCGGGTTGGATAACGAAATTTCAGGTGGCTATGTTTCTGATTTATTGAGTGATGTTATGGGTTTTGCGCGCGAAAACCAGATTTGGATTACACTACAAACCCATCAAAATGTTTTGGCAATCGCGTCTTTGAAAGATTTGGCAGCGGTTATTCTGGTCAAAAGTTTACTTCCCGATGAAGATACAGTAAAACACAGTGATGAAGAAGGAATTCCATTACTCGGCACGGGAATGGATACTTTTGAAATTGCTGGGAAACTTTACGCTGAGTTGAAATCTGGATACTAGGTTCTGGATACTGGATTCTGGATGCTTGACTTGATTCCGGATAATAGTTGCTTCATGTTTCCTTCGTTACTAACTAATTAGTACTAAATACTCACTACTATTCAATAAAAAATGAACGAATTCAGGGCCGATTTGCATATTCATACCTTACTTTCGCCCTGTGCCGATTTGGAAATGACACCGGCAAATATTGTTGAAAAAGCCCGAAAATCAGGACTTCAAATCATTGGTATTACCGACCACAACTCAACAAAAAATGCCATACTTGTAAAAATACTGGCCGAAAAGGAAGGTATTTTTGTTTTAACCGGGGCTGAAGTCACAACTAAAGAGGAGGTTCATTGTCTCGCTTTTTTCGAATTCGAAGAACAATTAATACAGTTCCAGCAATTTCTTGACAACCAAATTACAATTATTCCCAATCCCGACGGCCATTTTGGTTACCAACCTGTAGTAGATGAAAATGACAATATTCTGGAGTTAATTCCAAATTACCTTCCGGCAGCGTTAAAAAAAGGAATAAGTGAGGTACAAAAAACCGTTGAAAAACTAAATGGTATTTTTATTCCGGCGCATGTCGATCGTCCTTCAAACGGGCTTTTTAGTCAACTGGGATTTATTCCGCCTGGTTTAAAATTCGATGCAATGGGTATTTCAAAATTTAGTTCAGAAAAAGATGTTCGAAAACATTATGTTTTAGGAAAGGAAATTGCCCTTATTCGTAATTCTGATGCACACTATTTGCAACAAATTGGCGAAATTTACACAGTTTTTAATATCGAAAAAATTTGCTTCTCTGAAATAAAAATGGCTCTGAATCAGCAAAATAACAGATTTGTGAAAATTCAATGAAAACCTTGTCCGATCATATTCTCGATATCGTGCAGAATTCAATCAGGGCAAACGCCACATTGATTGAAATCATGGTTGAAGAGAATAAAAAAAATGACCTTTGCATTTTACGAATTACTGACAATGGTTGCGGAATGAATAAAGAAATGTTGGAACAGGTAACCAATCCGTTCTTTACAACCCGGGTAACCCGAAAAGTGGGTTTGGGATTGTCGCTTTTAAAACAGAATGCCGAAATGGCAAACGGAATATTCAGTCTTCAGTCTGAATTAAATAAAGGAACTATTGTTGAAGCTACTTTTCAGTACTCAAATGTTGACAGACCGGAGCTTGGAGATGTTTGGAATACGTTGTATTTAACCATGTTGAGTAATAAAGGTATCGAACTTATTTATGAGCATAAAACAAACAAAGGCAGCTTTAAAATAAGTTCGAACGATATAAGAAGCAATATTGAAGGGGTCTCGATGCAACAACCCGAAATAAGAGAAGCAATTACGGATTTAATAAAAAACAACATAACCGAAATTCAATAAACTGTATAAAAATTCAATAATCTAACCATGTCAAAAATAACATCAATTGCCGACCTTAAAAGAATCAAGGAGGAAGTTCAATCGAAAATGAAACTCCGCGAAAACAGCAATAATCCCGACCGGGTAGTTCAGGTTAAAGTTGGAATGGCAACCTGTGGAATTGCCTCAGGTGCAAAGGAAATAATGAAATATTTCATAGAAGAACTGGAACAGCAGGCAGTAGATGCCGTTGTAACCCAAACCGGTTGTATGGGGTTTTGCTATGCCGAACCTACTGTTGAAGTGATACTCCCAAACAGGGAGCCTGTTGTTTTTGGTTTTGTAAACAAAACCAAAGCAGAAGAGATAATCGATATTTACATAAAAAAGGGTGAGCTGGTTGATGGAATAATCCCGATTACCTTTAAAACTATCGACGAGTAAACATTGGATTTTTTAATCTTATTCTTTAAACTTTTTTACATTAAACTTTGAACTTAATAATATGACCGATTACAGAATGCATATTTTAATTTGCGGAGGAACCGGCTGTAAAGCTTCCGAAAGTGCCGAAATCAAAGAAAGACTGAACTATTATATCAGTGAATTTGATTTGGAAGAAGAAGTACAGTTGGTGTTTACCGGTTGTTTTGGTTTTTGCGAAAAAGGACCAATTGTAAAAATACTTCCTGATAATACTTTCTACGTTAATGTAACTCCTGCCGATGCAGAGGAAATTATAAAAGAACATGTTTTAAAAGGGAGACAGGTGAACAGACTGCTTTTCAGTGACCCGAATACTGGTGAAAAAATCACAGATTCAAAGGGAATGGATTTTTACAAAAAACAAATCCGCATAGCACTTCGGAATTGCGGATTTATAAACCCCGAAAATATAGAAGAGTACATTGGCCGGGATGGTTACCAGGCACTTGGAAAATGTTTGACCGAATTAACTCCGGTTCAGGTTATCAATGAAATCAAAGAATCGGGTTTACGGGGCCGTGGTGGCGGCGGATTCTCCACCGGATTAAAGTGGGAAATAACCAGAAATGTTGAAGACGACCAAAAATATGTAGTTTGCAATGCCGATGAAGGTGACCCCGGTGCATTTATGGATCGCAGTATTCTGGAAGGCGACCCGCATTCGGTTATAGAAGCAATGGCAATTTGCGGGTATTGTATTGGTTCCGATTCAGGATTGGTGTACATCAGGGCTGAATATCCACTGGCCATAGAAAGATTAAAAACTGCCATAAAACAAACCGAAGATTTCGGGCTTTTAGGAAATGACATTCTGGGAACCGGGTTTAGTTTTAAAATTGAGTTGCGCTACGGTGCAGGTGCATTTGTTTGTGGGGAAGAAACAGCACTCATTCATTCGATGGAAGGTTTGCGTGGCGAACCCACTGTTAAACCTCCATTCCCATCGGTTTCAGGATACAAGGGAAAACCTACAAACGTAAATAACGTTGAAACTTTCGCCAATATTCCGGTAATTATTAATAAAGGCGCAGGTTGGTTTAATAAAATCGGTACCGAAAAATCAAAAGGAACAAAGGTTTTTGCACTTGCCGGCAAAATAAACAATGTTGGTTTAATCGAAGTTCCGATGGGAACTACCCTACGTGAAGTGATATATGATATTGGTGGCGGAATAAAGGATGGAAAGAAGTTTAAATCAGTACAAACCGGTGGCCCCTCGGGAGGATGCCTTACCACAAAATTTCTCGATACTCCTATCGATTACGAAAATCTTATCGCTGCCGGTTCAATGATGGGCTCAGGTGGAATGATTGTGATGGACGAGGATGACTGCATGGTTTCAATTGCCAAATTCTATCTTGAATTCACTTTGGAAGAATCATGCGGAAAATGCAGTCCTTGTCGTATTGGGAACAAACGGCTTCATGAAATACTCTGTAAAATAACAGAAGGAAAAGGCGAATTGGAAGATATCAACAGACTGAAAGTGTTGAGCGAAGTGATTAAAGATACTTCGTTATGCGGACTCGGACAATCATCTCCCAATCCTGTTCTCTCAACAATATTGAATTTTGAAGATGAATACCTGGCGCATGTAAACGATGGAAAGTGCCCCGCCGGACAGTGCAAAACGTTATTACGATACGATATTATTGAAGAGTTGTGCACAGGTTGTACATTGTGTGCGCGCAATTGTCCGGTAGGTGCAATCACCGGTGAACGCCGCGTTCCGCATTTTATAGATCAGACACTTTGTATTAAATGTGGCGTGTGTTTCGAAAAATGTAAATTCAATGCAATTAAACGGACTTAACTGAAAAGAAATGGAAATAGTAAATCTGACAATCGATAATAAACCAGTGGTAGTAAAAAAAGGCACTACCATTTTGCAGGCAGCGTCCGAAATTGGAATACATATTCCAACACTTTGCTATATGAAACTGGATGATTTAAATATTGAAAACAAACCAGGTGGTTGCCGTATTTGTGTGGTTGAAGTAAATGGTCGTCGTAATCTTGCACCTGCATGTTGTACCGATGTTTTTGAGGGAATGGTCGTCAACACGCATTCAATCAGGGCAATTAATGCCCGACGGACCGTAATGGAATTGATTCTTTCTGATCACCCCTCTGATTGTTTAATTTGTGCGAAATCGGGCAACTGCGATTTGCAGAATATGGCGCATTATCTCGGAATCCGCAAAATTCATTATCAGGGCGAACAATCGCATTATCGTGAAGATACCTCACCTGCCATTATTCGCGAGGTGGATAAATGCATCATGTGCCGTCGTTGCGAAATGATGTGTAACGAAGTGCAAACTGTAAATGTACTTTCAGCAATTAACCGGGGCTTTAATTCGGTTGTTGCCCCTGCTTTCGAAATGAATCTCGACCATTCTGTTTGTACTTATTGCGGACAATGTGTTGCCGTTTGTCCGACTGGTGCATTAACTGAGGTTGACGATACTGGAAAGGTTATCAGGGTACTTTCCGATCCAACAAAAACTGTAATTGTTCAGACTGCTCCTGCAGTGCGGGCTGCTTTAGGCGAAGAATTCGATATGGAAGCAGGCACTTTGGTTACCGGAAAACTGGTTGCTGCATTGAAACGATTGGGTTTCGACTATGTTTTCGATACCGATTTTGCAGCCGACCTTACTATCATGGAGGAGGGCACAGAATTGCTAAACCGGTTGGGAAGACATCTGGCAGGTGATAAAACTGTAAAACTTCCGATTTTAACTTCGTGCTGCCCGGCATGGGTGAAATTCTTTGAACATCAGTTTCCCGACATGAAAGATATACCTTCAACAGCGCGCTCACCACAACAAATGTTTGGCTCCATTGCCAAAACTTATTTTGCTGATAAGCTGGGCATTAAACGCGAAAATCTGGTTGTGGTTTCAATCATGCCCTGCGTTGCAAAGAAATATGAATGCGGTAGAGACGAATTTAAAGTGAATAAAAATCCTGATGTTGATTATGCGATAACAACCCGCGAACTGGCTGCATTAATTAAAATTTCAAATATCAATTTCAAGACCCTGCCAAACGAGGAATTCGATAATCCGATGGGAGAATCTACCGGTGCTGCTGTAATTTTCGGTACAACCGGCGGAGTAATTGAAGCAGCAGTGAGAACAGCTTATGAATTATACACCAAAAAAGAACTTCCACGACTTGATTTTGACGAACTGCGGGGTATGGAAGGAATCAGAAAGGCGACTATAGATTTTGGAGGAACACCAATTAATATTGGTATTGCGCATGGACTTGGAAATGCAAGAAAACTGCTGGAAGAAATTCAGGCAGGTAAAAGCGAATTTCACGCCATCGAAATTATGAGTTGTCCGGGTGGTTGCATTGGTGGCGGTGGTCAGCCTTATCATCATGGAAACGCTGAAATACTTAAAAAGCGACAAAGAGCAATTTACCGGGAAGACAGTAAAAAGGCAATTCGCAAATCGCACGAAAATCCATACATCATTAAGTTGTATGATGAGTTTCTGGGAAAACCAATGAGCGAAAAAGCCCACCATTTACTTCACACAGCTTATTTCGACAGAACATAGAAAAATGACATTGGTCATTAGTCACTGGTCACTGGAAAGAAAGGAATGGATGAAGTTTAAATTGAAAAAATTGAGAAAGTATGAAATTAGACGATTTGAAAGTATATCAACTTGCAATGGAAATTGGAGATGAAATTTATTTCAAAGTTGATGAATGGGAAAGTTTTCAGAAATGGACAACAGGTAAACAGTTGGTTGAAGCTGCTGATTCAATTGCTGCCAACATAAGCGAAGGTTACGGAAGATATTTTTATAAAGAAAATCGTCAATTTCAATATTATTCGCGGGGTTCACAGACTGAAACAATTACATGGTTGACCAAAGCTAAAAACCGAAAACTAATTTCAGAAATTGAATATGATAACTTTATGATAAAATTGGAAGAATTAGGAAAAAGGCACAACAATTATATTAAGTCAATTGGCAATACTCCAATTGACTAATGACTAATGACAAGTGACTGTTTCTGATGAAAAGCAGAATTGAAATTGAATTAAAATCATCTAAAAAATCTTAAAATGCCAAAAATAAAACTTTCGGAAAATACGATAAATACCATAAAAGACATTTGTGCCGAATTCGAAAATAAGGAAAGCGAATTGATAAATGTGTTGCATAAAACTCAAGGTAAACTGGGATATCTGCCTGCCGAAGTTCAGGAAGTGGTAGCCAAAGAACTAAAATCATCGGTTGCAAGGGTTTACGGTGTGGTAACTTTTTACAGCTTTTTTACAATGATTCCCAAAGGCGAATTTCCAATTTCGATTTGCATGGGAACTGCCTGTTATGTGCGGGGAGCTGAGCAGGTTCTGTCGGAATTTAAGCGTCAGTTAAAAGTGGAAGTTGGTGAATCTACCAGCGATGGAAAGTTCTCGCTCAATTGTTTGCGGTGTGTGGGAGCCTGTGGCCTTGCTCCGGTTGTTACCATTGGCGAGAAAGTTTACGGAAGGGTTGCACCTACTCAGGTAAAAGAAATTATTGCCGATTATCGAACTGGTAACGCTGGTAATAATGCAAAAACAGCGTAAAATTTTTCAAATTTTAATTTTTCAGAATTTTTTTATTATTTGGTGTAGCTCAAAACTTGGTAAAATAAAAATTTGAATTACGAATTAAGGAATTTACGGATATCTTTAATTTCTCCTGCCAATACAAGAATATCATCCGGTTGGTAAATTATGTCGTCAATTTCCTGATCTGGCAAAGGTTGCGAAGAAGAATAAAGAATTTGCTGATTTCTGCGTAGGGCAATAACTTTAAGATGGGTTTTTTCCCTAAATAAAGCAGGCAGGAATTTATGTTCGATTAAAGATGCAGGAACCGTTAAATCAACGATTTTAAGTGTTTCCGAAATATTAAAAAGATGATGAATTCCGGGTAAGGTAAGAGTTTGAGCAAGTATCCGGGCCGATTCATATTCAGGATTAATAGTATGTGCAATCCCAATCGAATTCAGAACAGTAAGGTGTATTGATGAACTTTCGCGGCAAATTACTTTTCTCACCCCAAATCTTTTTAAAAGGGCCGAAATCATAACAGAAACTCCAAAATCGTCGCCAATACAAACCACAAAAACATCGGCTTCTTTTATCGGAAGTAACCTCAACGCGTGCGGATCACTGGCATCCAGACAAATTGTATTTGAAATTTTGTCTTTAAAAAACTCAACTTTTTCAGGATTTTTATCTACACCAAGCACATCATGCCCCATTGCGGTAAGCGTTTTTGCAAACGATGCGCCAAAATTTCCCATTCCAATAGCTACAATATTCATTATATCAAATATTTAAGTAATAATTAAGTTTTCTTTGGGATATCGGTAAACCATATTCCCTGATGTTGATTGAGCCAAAGATAAAAGTAGGGTCATTATTCCCATTCTTCCCACAAACATTAGCATGATTAGTATCCACTTTGATCCTGAGGATAATAGCGGAGTAAGGTTTAATGAAAGTCCAACAGTACCGAAAGCTGAAAAACATTCAAAAACAATTCGTAACAAACCATGTGTACCGTCGATTAAAAAAATAGAAAACGAACCAGCACCAATAATCATTAGCGATATAAATATTATCGTAAATGCTTTATTTACTGAATACTCGTGGATTTCGCGATGCAGAATTTCGATATGGTTTTTTCCTCTTATAATACGAATTGTATTCAGAATGGCAATGGTAAAAGTGCTCGTTTTTATACCACCCCCGGTAGAAACAGGAGATGCTCCAACCCACATCAGGAAAATAATAATAAGAACCGACGATTTGGTAATTGCTTCCATGTTTACCGTGTTAAAACCGGCTGTTCGTGGTGTGACACTCAAAAAATATGACATGGCAATTTTCCCACCTATTCCAACATCTTTTTGAGTTGTGTTGTTTTCGAGTAAGAAAAATGAAATTGTTCCAAAAAATAACAATACTGCAGTTGCAATTAATACAATTTTAGTGTTGAAAGTTATCATGCCAACCCGGTGAACATAGGGTTTTCTGCATTTTATATATTCGGTGAGCCAAACAATTTGTGCTTTTATATAATTGTAAATATTCAGAAAAACCGGAAATCCCAGTCCTCCAAGCACAATCAGGTTTGCAATTGAGTATTGAAGATGGTAATTATCACGAATTCTGACATCATACAAATTGTCGGTTAATGTTGAAAAACCGGCATTACAAAAAGCTGAAACAGAATGAAATAAGGAAAATCGTAAATCTGCTGCAATCGAACCCAATCCATCGGTGTGAAGAGAAAAAAAGATAATTGCAGCGCCTGCCAGCTCAATAGTAAAGGTAATTCCTATCACTTTTATTAACGCTTTTAGAATCCCGCTAATACTGTCTTCGCTTAAATAATCGCGAATTATCATTTGTTCTCTGAATGATGAAGTTTCTTTAAAGAAAAAACCAAAAAAACTGGTAATCGTCATAACTCCGATTCCACCAATCTGAATTAGGCTTATTATAATCAGTTTTCCCAAAGTAGTGAAATGTGTAGCTGTATTAACCACCGTTAAACCGGTTACACAAACGGCGCTGGTTGAAGTAAAAAATGCATCGGTAAAAGTAATTGGCAAATTTGTTGAAAGCGGCATCATTAAAAGTAGTGCACCACTCACAATTATAAACCCAAAACTTACTATAAATAACTGTGCCGGATTAAAAATACGCATCAGAAAATCGAGCCTGATTCGCGATATTTCTAAAATAAACAGCGAAAAAGCTAAAAAATGGAAAATGGTGAAATTGTGAAAAAGTGGTTTGAAAAATGTAGCCTCACCCAAAAAGTATCTTAAATTAAACAATACAATTACAATAACTCCCAAAACCGAATTGGCTACAAATACCTTCCAGTTCATTTTGTGGTCGGTAAAAAACACCGATCGGATTAAATATAAAAACCCGGTAACCGGAAATAGAACCCTGAAAATGAAATTATTGAAAAGTGACTCGGTATCAAGAATCTGGGAAAAACCGATGTCGTAAATGGAAAGGGCAAAAAGGAACATTGTAAAAACAAAAAACAACCTGTTTACAAATTTCCCCAGGTAATCGTACCTTTTCCCCAACTTGAAATATTTATTTTTTAAATCTAAAAAAACCATTGATTTAAATTGAGGCGTCAAAGTTAAAGTATAAATGACATTTCTGATCAGTTTTGTTAAAAAAATCAGGATTTATGCACTCAGGCTGTATAGTTTAAGGTAGTTTTAACAGACCGATTCATTTCGAAAATTTTTAATGAAATTACCAGGTATTCATCAGATTTTACAAATTCAAATTCAAGCTTACAAATTTAATTTATACTCAATTCAAAACGACAATGTTTTTAGAATGATAATTTTATGAAGTTGGAATACAGGAATAGAAAACTTTTGAATTTGCGCGGATTACAATTCATCTCCCCATCGTTTCATCAAGTCTCTCCGGCAACTTGAAGCGAGATTCGGATCGTTTAAAGCCTGTTGAACTGCCTCTTTCTGTAAATCGGATGTGTATAGTAATTCGTAAACTTTTTGGATTGAAAGTGAAAGTTTTCTTTCGATAAGTTTCATTTCATTCCCTGCTTGTACATTCCCGGTTTTTAAAACCCGAACATAAACACCTGCAAAACCTGAATCGATAAACTGATTAACTATTCGGTTATCGTTAAAACGAAATTCAAGTTTAAAGCATGGTTGGCGCGGTTGAGTGGCCTGAACAACAGCTTCACCTATTTCGAAAATATCGCCAACATTCACATTTGCCTCATGCAAACCTTCAATTGTCAGATTTTCGCCAAATATGCCCCATGTTAAATCCAGTTCAGGATATAATTTTTGCCAGTAACTGTAATGGTCGGCTGAGTAAAGATAACAGGCTTTGTCGGCTCCTCCGTGATATTTTCGGTCGATAACATGATCATTTACAACATCATCGGTTTCCAAATAAATGGGTTTATTAACAGGAAATTTAAAAATCCCGGTTTCAACTTCTTTTCCTTTCCATTTAATTACCCTGGATTCGCCGATATTTGTTGAAATTATTTTCATTTCTTAGTACTTAAACGTTTTTTCTCCCTTTTGTGAGAGGCAAAGTGAGCAAATTTTACACAATTTTCCGGACCTTTTTAATATTTTCGTATGCCTTGTTTACACTTTGAAATTTCTCGTGAGCCGCTTTCTGGAAATCTTCACCCAAATGACTCACTTTATCCGGATGGAATTTCATCGCCATTCTGCGGTATGCTTTCTTAACTTCTTCATCGGTAGCTGTTGTTTCTATCTCCAGAATTTTATAATCTGCCTCGGTATTCGGAACAAACATAGCCTGAATCGACTCAAAATCACTTTGAGTTAGTCCCATTTCACGGCTGATTTGTGCAATCATCTCTTTTTCAGTTGCATCAACTTCTCCGTCAGCTTGTGCAATACCAAATAAAAAATGCAAAAGTTGCAACCTTGCCGAGTAATTCATGTTTTGTTTAATTTGTTTCGAAACCTCGTCAACCGGTATGGTTTGCTGCATCAGGTCGCGTAACATGCGAACAGCTTCGGTTGCCGATGCTTCGCCAAAATTATGAACCATAAACTTTTTTACATAATCGAGTTCCGATTTTAAAACTTTTCCATCGGCTTTCATTACGGCAGCGGTTAAAACCAGCAAACTCATTACGTAACCACCAGTTGTGGTTTGTCCGGAGTAACCCATTCCCGGAGAAGCTTTTATTCCTTGCTGACTACCATCGAAAACTGACCCGATAACGAATCCAAGAATTGCACCAATGGGGCCGCCAAATGCCCAGCCAAGGCCACCACCAACCCATTTACCAAATTTTGCCATTTGTTTTTAATTTTTTGTCGATTTCAATTATTTGTGGAATTAATAAATTTTTATTGTCGTTTACAAGTTCAAAGGTTGCAAATTTTCTCTTTTCAGAATCAGGCCATTGTTTTGCCATTCGTGAAATAACATTTTCGCGGGTTAAATTGTTGCGCCTGATTACACGTTCAATTCTCATTTCTTCGGGCGCTGAAACCAAAATGGTAAAGTCCATCATTTTATAAAAACCACTTTCGAATAAAATTGCTGCTTCGTGAATTACATAAGCAGTTTTCTGTTGTTTGACCCAATTCTCATATTCATTCCGAACAGCAGGATGAACCAATTTATTTACTTTTTCAAGTTCAGTATCGTTGTTAAAAATGATGTTGGAGAGTTTTTCGCGGTTAATATTTTTATCAGTATTATAAATTTCAGTTCCAAACAACTGAATAAGCTCATTTCTTATTTCTGAATTTGTATTTATTAGTTTACCAGCAACTCGGTCAGCATCAAACACAGGTACTCCAAAAAGTTTGAATACTTCGCAAACGGTTGATTTTCCGCTTCCTATACCACCGGTTATTCCAATTGTTACAGTCATAATTGCTGCAAATATTAATTGGTTTCAATTAAAAACTCAACTTTTTCGGGATTAAACCTGACACTCTGTATAAAATCAGGTCTTTTGTAAAGAACGATGTTCAGATTATTTATGTCTTTTACAATGGTGTTGTAATCTACTGAAGCCCCAAAATCGGTAGATTTAATATTCTCGAACCTACTTAATCCAACTGTAAACAGCACTTTAACTTCAGATGGAAAAATCTTCATTTTTACTTTATCAGGTTTGTTTTTTATTTCAACCGGAATTTTTAGTTCTTTTTCTGTATATTTTTCAACATCAATGGTTAAAGTGACCTTTTCTGGCGATATTGTTGTTTTATCGGGATGTATTAAATCAATTTCCTGCTTTATGCTGGCTTCCAGTTTATTGATAATATTCACTTTGGTTTTTACAGCATTTATTTTTTCAAGAACAAGTGTTGGACCGGTAATTTTAACTTTGTCAGGATTTGTGGAAATTGGATTTTTTAAATTAAACTGGGGAACAAATTCAACATTTAAGTCAAGTTCAACCGGTACGGTTTTCGTAACCAGACTGTCTAAAACTATATCCAGAATCTCAGGATTCACTTCCGATATTTTTATTTCTTCGTTGAATTGTTCTGATATTTCGCTAATCAGGTTTTTGCTTAAAATTCTGTAAGTGCCTGAATTAGAATCAATGTTTTTCGTTATTTCAGCAATGTCAAGTATAATTGGCGAAAATGACAATAATTTAAACCGAAGTAAAGTAAATCCCTGTCCGAAAATTGTTAAATCGAGTTTTACAGGGGTTTTGTCGGCTAAAAACTGATTTGCCGGAGGGTTTATGTATTTTACCGGATACGAAACTTTAGCTGTATAATCTTTACCCAATGCATTTAAAAACCACAGCGATGTGGCAATTATCAAACAAACCAGAAAAACAACAATTCTCCTGTTGTTCCTAAGTTTTACAACCTTAACATAATCCGATATGTCTGTTAAATTTTTATTCATTTTATTGCCGGGCAAAATTAAAGATTTAATATTAACCACATCAAATCAAAGTGAATATTCATCTTTTCTGTTAAAAGTTAATCATTTATAAAATAATTTAACGTTGAAACGGGTATCCGAAATTGAAAAAAATCAACTGGCGAGAGATTTCATTTTCGTAATTATATCCGGAAAATCGTGTAATTTTTTTTCGATTAACTCAATATCGAAGGTTTGTAAACCAACATTTAACTCATTACAATACTGTGTAATAATTCTGCATGAGTTTTGAAAAGCCATTTCAGAAAGTTTATTCATGAAATCTTCTATTTCGTAGATTATCAGGTTATCTTTTATGTTTTCCCAGTTTTTTAAGTGAATTTTTTCCAATTCATTAATAACGGCAGGTAGCATTTTTTCGTTGACCTGGGAAATTTCGAAAATTTCTTTTTCATGAATATTTACCTGTTTACTTGTTTTGCCATAGCTGAAACTGAGGAATTTATGTAAGATATTATCGATATCTTTCTTGAAAACAGGTTTTTGCAGAAAACCATCAAAGACTTTATCAATGTTGTCGTTTTTGTGTCTTACCATTGATGCGGTAAATGCAATTACAGGAATATTTTTTAGTTTTTCATTTTTCCTGATAATTTCTGTAATATCAAAACCACTCATTCCGGGTAATCTGATGTCCATAAAAATAATGTCAGGCTTTTCGATGCTGAGTTTGGCAAAAGCTTCAGTGCCACTTTGTGCTTCAATAAATGTTACATTTTCTGAATTGATTAGTTTTTTAAGAACTAATATGTTGTATTCAATATCATCCACAATCATTATGGTGCATGGATCTAGTTCTGCATCCGTTCTTTCATCGAGTATTTCAGCAATTTCGTGTTCAGAGTAGTCAACTTTTACCTGGTTAAAAGCAAGAGTAAAAACAGATCCTTTTCCTGGTTTGCTTTTTAGCGAGACGGTTCCGTTCAGGTTTTTAAGAAGTCCGCTAACAATGGCCAATCCCAGACCGGTACCTTCATAATCGCGGTTACTTTGGCCGCTTTGCTGTTTAAACGAATCGAAAATAATCTCCTGCTGGTCTTCTTTTATCCCAATTCCTGTATCTTCAATTACAATACTTAAATTTATTTCGTTAACGTTTGATGTTTTAATGGCAAATGCCGAAATATGAATGAATCCTTTTGACGTAAATTTTATTGCGTTGCTTACCAGGTTAAAAATTATCTGGTAAAAGCGAAGTTCATCCATGTAAATATAATCGGGTACCGAAGCATCGGTACTAATTTTAAACGAGAGCCCTTTTTGTTCAATCTTCTGTTTAAAAACCAGTTTAATATCATTAATTATTTCGTGGTAATTCATCGGGTGGAATTCAATATCCATTTTACCCGATTCTATTTTCGATAAATCGAGTATGTCATTAATCAGGTTTAAAAGATTTTTACCACTGGATAAAATTGTACTGATATACTCTTTATGTTGTTTATCGGTAATGTTATCGAACAAGTACTGACTAAATCCCAATATAGCGTTTAGTGGTGTCCTGATTTCGTGTGAAACATTGGCAAGGAACTCCGATTTTGCTTTCGAAGCTTCTTCTGCTTTATTTTTGGCAATTCGTAATTGTTTTTCATTTTCCCTCAATTCAGTAACATTTCTGATTATGGTCAAAACTTCGTTTTCATTAAGTTTTACAAATCGTGATTCATAAAATTCAATTGAGTTTAGAACCAGGTGCTGGAATTCAAATTGATATGTGCCGTTTAAAAGACAGGTACCAATGCCTTGCTGAAATGTCTTGGCCAGTTTTTCGTTAAAAGCAGTATGTATTGAATCACATGTATCATTTTCCAATTTTGAAAAAAGGTTAAATCTCTGCGATGATTTGAATGACTTTATATTCCCATCGCTGTCGATTTGTAAAATAACATCTGGGATTGAGTTAATAATGATACGGTTTTCACGTTCGCTGTTAATAAGTTCTGTTTGAATTCGGTTACGTTGAAAAGCGTTTGAAATTATGTTTGAGATGGTTTTTAGCAGTTCAATTTCAGTTTGTTTCCATTTACGGTTTGTTTCACATTCATCGAAACCAATAAATCCAAATCTTTCGTGCGATATTACCAGCGGATAAATAATTATCGATTTAATATGTTGCGGTTCAAGTATTTCGTAAATATCTTTTTCCAATTCAGCAATATTTTCAGAGAATATAAGGTTATCCTGTTCCAACCTGTTTTTCCACGAAGGAATTAAAATGTACGGGATATTTTGCAGTTCTTCAATTTGGTCGATAATTCCCTCGTTACACCATTCGTAAGTATTGCTTGTTGTTTCCCGGTCGGGGCTGTCTTCAAAAATATAAACCCGGCTTACATTTAAATGTTCACCAATAATTCGCAATGTTTCCCCTATTTTCTTTTCAAATTCCTCGAATGCATTGAAACCTAAAGAGATTTTCGAAACAAGTTCCTGTTGTTTCAGATTCCTGGCAATTTCATCTTCATTTCGTTTTCGGTCGGTAATGTCAATCATTACTCCGCGCACCCCAACAACAATTCCAAATTCATGAATGGCAGAAATAAAAATCAGAACCGGAAAAGTTTCACCATTCTTTTTTAATGCCGGATATTCCTGCGAAAATGTTAAACCATTTTTGTAAATGTTCTGAATATCATCTTTTATCTGTGTTCTTAAGTGAGGGGGAAATATATTGATTATTTCAAATTTGTTGTTTAATACTTCGTCTGTGGTATATCCAAACTTGTTGATAGCGTATTGATTGGCATATGTTAGTACCCCGTTTGAATTTACTTCACAAATCATTTCGGGAAGAAACTCTAACAGTTCGCGGTATCTTTTTTCACTTTTCTCAAGGTTGATTTGTGCCTGTTTTTGTGAAGTAATATCATGGGCTACAACAATAATTTCCTTGAAAGTACAAATGTTTTTAGCTTTTAAACTATGTATTGTGTTCAAAAATGTTTCTTGTCTTTGAGGGCACATTTTGCATCTTTCGCTCGAAAAATGAACATTTAATCCAATCCATATAAGTTCGTTAAACCGGTTTTTAAACGGGAATTCATAGGAGCTGATACAATTTTTGAGGATGAACTGACGGATAAAATGAGCCTTTATTTTTTTGCTGTGTTTTCCTGGTAATAATTCAAGAATATTTTTCCCGATTAAGCCTATTTTGGTTAACCCAAGAATTTTTGTTACTACCTGGTTAACAAAAATAATATTGCCTTTTAAATCGAGCCTGAAAATCATATCATTTATGCTTTCAACCAAAAATTCATATTCCTTTTCGGCTTCCGAAAGTTTTTGTGTTCGCTCAGAAATCAATAATTCGAGTTTTAAATTTGATTCTTTTAATTCTGAATTCGATTGATAAAGTTCAAGTGATTTTACTTCCAGTAATTTTTCCGCTTCAAGCCGGGCAGCTTTTTCCCGTTCAAATTTTATTTTTAAAAGTTCAGTTTCCGATTTCATTGTTTTCTGATTATGAAGGTAACATTCGATTTGTCTTTATTAACCGGCTCAACCTGCAATGACGCTGTTGTTTTAAAATATTCCAAACAGCCAATCAATAAACCCTCGGCCAAATCTGCCAGTTTGCGTTCTGACTGATAATTCAGGATCATTTCATTAACATCATTTTTTATAATCGAAAAAGAAGGCAATTCGGCTTCGGGATATAATTTTAAAACTTCTACATGTATGGTATCTTCAAGTCTTTCAAGAAAATCATAAATGTTATTGTATTTTGCTATTAAGTCAGTATAAGTTTCAGTAAAAACGGAAAATGCATATTTCCCAAATTTTTTTAAAATTTCAGCTACAGAAATTCCAGTATTAAGGCTTAATTGATGAATTAAATTGAATAATTCTTCATGCGGATAGGTTCCAACCGCAGTGTAAATACCTTTACTTTTCAGGTTCGAATTTTCAATTAATGTATCAACTAATTCGTACCCGTTTTCCTTTTCAACCAAATCTAAAAATACATTGAAAATTATGCCTTTCATAATTCTGTTTAATTATAAAATATTATGTTGATGAAATTAAAAAAAGTCAGTATAAAAACGTTATGTCTAATATTTTGAATATTGTATTTAGTACAAAATTCGTTTTGTAAAAGTAATCGAAAATTAAGAATATTCAGCAGATAAATAAATGTTAATGATTTACTTGCCAGATAGTAACATTTTTAATTGTTGGTCATTTAGAAGTAAAATTAGTTCTTTTTATTTCCAGATATTACATTTAATTCTTACTTTGCAGAAATATATCGTTGATATGGAACGCAATCATAAATCAACAAAAATAAATTACCTATTTATAAACGCTAAAAATCAATAACGATGAAAATATCTGTTGTAGGTACAGGTTACGTAGGTTTAGTATCGGGTACCTGTTTTGCTGAAACCGGAGTGAATGTAACTTGTGTTGATATTAATCAGCACAAAATTGATATGTTAAACAAAGGTCATATTCCAATTTATGAACCGGGCCTGGAAGATATCTATAAAAAGAATGTTGAAAAAGGCAGGTTGATTTTTACAACAAGTCTTGAAGATAGTATTAAGGATGCAGATGCTGTTTTTATTGCGGTTGGAACTCCACCAGATGAAGACGGTAGCGCCGATTTAAAATATGTTTTGGGAGTAGCCCGCGAAATTGGTCGAAAAATTGACCATTACATGGTTATTGTAACAAAAAGTACAGTGCCGGTTGGTACTTCTGTAAAAGTGAAAAATGCAGTTTTGGAAGAATTGGAAAAAAGAGGGGAAAACATACCTTTTGATGTTGCTTCGAATCCTGAATTCTTGAAGGAAGGCAGTGCTGTTGATGATTTTCTGAAACCCGACAGGATTGTAATTGGTACCGAATCGGAAAATGCGCAAAAGGTTATGAATCGGTTATACAAACCATTCCTTTTGAACGGTCATCCAATTCTATTTATGGACATTACTTCGTCTGAAATGACAAAATATGCTGCCAACTCGATGCTTGCCACTAAAATCAGTTTTATTAATGATATCGCCAACCTTTGCGAAATAGTTGGAGCTGATGTGGATGCAGTGCGCAGAGGAATTGGTTCTGATGCACGAATTGGATATAAATTTATATACCCCGGTACAGGTTATGGAGGTTCATGTTTTCCAAAAGATGTACAGGCTCTTGTTCGTACAGCTGATGAAAACGGATATTCACTCGATATTTTAAAAGCTGTAGAAGCGGTAAATTACAGGCAGAAAACTGTTTTATTCAGTAAAATATACCGACATTTTAATGGCGACCTGAAAGGAAAGAAATTTGCACTTTGGGGATTAGCCTTTAAACCAAAAACAGATGATATGCGGGAAGCCCCATCGCTGGTGATAATTGACAAATTATTGGAAGCCGGAGCAACTGTAACTGCATACGATCCGGTTGCAATGGAAGAAGCTCACAGAACGTTGGGTGATAAAATTGAATATGCCAAGGATGAGTATGAAGTTTGTATTGACGCTGATGCCCTGGTACTTGTTACTGAATGGTCAGAATTCCGTTCACCAAATTTCAGGGTGCTGCAGAAACTGCTGAAAAATAAACTCATCTTCGATGGAAGAAATATTTACGATCCGAATGAAATGGCAGAACAGGGATTTAGTTATTATGCCATTGGAAGACAACCCGTAATATTATAATCATGAAACGAATACTGGTAACCGGAGGTGCGGGTTTTGTTGGCTCTCATCTTTGCGAATTCCTGCTGAATCAGGGGAATGAAGTTGTTTGTTTGGATAATTATTTTACCGGTAAAAAGGAAAAAATAATCCATTTGCTCGATAATAAATATTTTGAACTTGTTCGTCACGATGTGACAATGCCGTATTATATTGAAGTTGATGAAATCTATAATCTGGCATGCCCGGCATCACCGGTTCATTATCAGTATAATCCCATAAAAACCATTAAAACATCGGTTATGGGAGCCATAAATATGCTGGGATTGGCAAAACGAATAAAGGCAAAAATACTGCAGGCTTCAACCAGCGAAGTTTATGGCGATCCGGAATTACATCCGCAACCCGAAAGTTACTGGGGGCATGTTAATCCAATTGGAATACGCTCTTGTTACGATGAAGGTAAACGATGTGCCGAATCATTGTTTATGAACTATCATCATCAGAATAATGTAAAGATTAAAATCATCAGAATTTTTAATACTTATGGGCCGAAAATGGAACCGGATGACGGTAGGGTAGTATCCAATTTTATTGTTCAGGCATTACAGGGAAACAATATTACCATTTTTGGTGATGGAACCCAAACCAGAAGTTTTCAGTTTGTGAGTGATTTGGTTGAAGGGATGACCCGCATGATGGCAACCGAAGATTCATTTATAGGACCAATAAATATTGGTAATCCCGGCGAATTTACCATGTTGGAATTGGCGCAGGAAATAATAAATATTACCGGTACAAAATCGAAAATTACATACATGCCATTGCCATCGGACGACCCGACACAACGTCAGCCCGATATTTCGCTTGCACGGGAAAAACTGAATGGATGGGAACCTAAAATTCCACTTCGGGAAGGATTGGAAAAGACAATAAACTATTTTGATAATTTGTTAAAAGGTACCTTGTAGAAAGAATTGTAGTAACTCTCATTCATCAAAATTTGAAACTTAGAAAAAGATGATTTCGAAATTACAGGAAAAATCACCAACAGTGCTGATTGTTGACGACAACTCGAACAATGTAAAAATTATTGCATTGGCATTGCAGCCGTTAAATTTTAAACTGGTTATTGCAACCAGTGGAAAAACAGCCATAGAAATGGTGGAAAAAACCAGGCCCGACCTAATTTTACTTGATGTTATGATGCCTGGAATGGATGGTTTTGAAACATGTAAAATAATTAAATCAAAAGAAGAGAATGCAAACCTTCCTGTCATTTTTTTAACTGCATTAACTGATAAAGAAAATACTTTAAAAGGATTTGAGCATGGTGGTGTTGATTATATAACCAAACCATTTAATAAAGACGAATTAATCAGCAGGGTAAAAACTCATCTTGAATTAAAGTTAACCCGCGATGAACTGGAAACAACATCAAAATACCTTTACAGTTTGAATGCTGTTAAAGATAAATTGTTCTCGGTTATTGGTCATGATTTGCGTTCTCCGCTGGGAAGTGTAAAGATGTATCTCGAATATTTATCGGAGTCCATTGATGAACTACCAAAGGACCAATTACAGAACACTTTTGATGTTTTAGTGAAGACCGTTGATGAAGTATTTAGTTTGCTGGAAAACCTGCTGGGTTGGGCAAAATCTCAAAGTGGTAACTTATCAATTAATAAAGAAATTATTAACTTGAATGATTTAACCAATAATGTTCACTCATTAAACAAAGGAAATCTTAAATTCAAGAATATAAGTTTTAGCCTTAATATAGCACCCGAAACAACCATATTTGCAGATATGATTTCAATTACATCTGTTTTTAGGAATATATTATCAAATGCAATAAAATTTACTCCTGAGGGAGGATCAATTTCAATAAATTCGAATGTTGAAGATGGTTTTGTTGTAATTGAGTTTAAAGATACAGGAATAGGTATTTCAGAGGAAAATATTGAAAAAATATTCGATTCAACTCAACACATTACAACTTACGGAACAAATCAGGAAGTTGGTAGCGGTTTGGGAATTAACCTATGCAAGGATTTTACCTTTAAAAATGGCGGAGATTTATGGGTTAAAAGTATTGTTGGTGAAGGTACTTCTTTCTATTTGCGATTACCTGAAAAAAATAAGGAAATGCAAAACCAATAATTTTAACTACTATTCATCAAACATTTTCTTTATCGAAATTAATGTGTATTTAATATTATCAAAATCAAAATCTTCGAGGTAAGTTTTTAAATCGTCTGATAATTTTTCCAACTGCGCAAGATTATGTCCGGTGGCAAAGACTTCAAATCTGGATATCAAAACTCTTAAATCTTCAACGATTATTGAGTCGAGATTCATAAAAATTTCATCATGAAATGCAATTCTGAACAAGCTCTTAATTTCGGGTGTAATTTCTTCTATATAAATAAGTTCATTTTCAGCATTGTTATTTTGGTTTTCGTCTGTAATTCCTACTTCACTGAAAGGTAAAAACTTAATTATTTCATTGATTAAAATTTGTTTATGTACAGGTTTTAATATATAACTGTCAAATTCTTCAATGAGTTTGGAAACTTCATCTTTCATTGTTGTGGCAGTAAGCGCCAAAACTGGTATTTTACTTGTAAGGGGATTGCTTTTAATCAATTTTGTCGCTTCATAACCATCCATTCGTGGCATTCTTATGTCCATTAAAACTAATGCAGGCAGATGAGTTATAGTTTTGTTCAATGCCTCTTCTCCATCTTCTGCCTCAATTAATGTGAAGTTGTATTTGTTTAAATAAGCCGATACCAGTGAACGGTTATGCTGAATATCATCAACAATCAAAATTTTCGCCCCATTAAATGAGATTTTTTTATTTGTCCATGAAAAACTATCCGGTTTTGAAATGGTCATTTGTGATGTTTGTACATCAGAAAAACTTACCGTGAAACAACTTCCTTCACCATGTGTACTTTTTACGTTTATTTTACCATTCATTAGTTCAACAAGTCTTTTTGTAATTGCAAGACCCAGGCCGGTACCGCCATATTTTCTGCTGTTTTGCCCTGATTGTTGAATAAACGCATCAAAAAGATGTTGATAATTATCTCCTTCAATTCCAATACCGGTATCAATTATATTTATTTCAAAATCGATTAACGGCGATTTAATTGCAGTAACCTTGATTTGAACTTTTACATACCCCTCTTGTGTAAATTTTACCGCGTTGCCAACAAGGTTTAACAAGATTTGTCGAATTCTTAGTTCGTCAATAATTATAGTTTGCGGAAATTTTGAATCAATTTCAGTCAGAAAATCTATGTTCTTTTCTTTCATTTTATGACAAAAAAGATTCTTTATTTCCTTGATTGTAATTCTAAGATCTGCAGGTTCAGACAAAATACTCATCTGGCCTGATTCAATTTTTGAAAGATCGAGTATGTCGTTTATAAGTGACAAAAGTGCTTTTCCACTTTCAAGAATTGTATTCAGGTAAGTTAATTGTTGTTTGTCGGTAGTTGTATTAATCATTACTTCGGCAAATCCAAGAATAGAATTCATGGGAGTTCTTATTTCATGACTCATATTGGCTAGGAACTCTGATTTTGCTTTATTTGCCGAATTGGCATTTACTTTTTCTTTTATCAGGTTATTTTCGAGTTTTGCCCTTCCCAACAGATTAACCAAAATTTCGGCATAAACCGTTAATAATGTTTTTTCATATTCTTTTATAACACGGTATTTCTTCACAAAATCGAATCCAATAAAACCATGACAATGATTTTTTTGCATTACAGGAATAGTAATCAACGATTTAATTCTCTGAGGTTCAAGTATCTGGCGAACAGGACTATCTTCAGTCAAATCAGCAACATCCGGTATAATAAGAGGTTCGCCTTTTTTATGTGCTTCAGTCCAATCGGGTAAAAACGATACTGGAATATCCTGCAAATTATCTATTTCCTTGCTTATGCCATCAGCACACCATTCATAAGTGTTCGAGCAGGTATTCTTTTCCCAATCGTAGTCAAAAATATAAGCTCTGTCTGCTTCGGCATAGGTGCCAATTTCAAGTAACGATTGACGTATTCCTTCTTCTATTTCTTCAATTTTAAGGTTAATGTAATTAGATGCCATTCGCATCAGCAGATTTTGCAGGTTTGCAAGTTTTTCTATTTCTTCCTGCGCTTCCTTTGCTTTCGAAATATCACGCAACAATATCAGTGTACCTATATTTATTCCTTTTCTGTTTCCTATATTAGTTACTGTTTTTTCAAAGTATTTCCCTGAAATTTTTAATTCTGTAAGACCAGGTGTGTCATTAAAAATCATTGAATCTAAAACACTTTTATTTTTAACGTTTGTGTTTAATTCACCAAAACTATCAAATAACTGTTGTGCAGCCGGATTTAAGTTAACTATGTTGCCCTGAGCATTTCTAACAAAAATTATATCAGCAGTATTTCTGAAAAATAAATCAATTGCAAGAGGATTAATATCAAATAGTTTAACCGTTAAAACTCCAAAAATAATGACCATACCCATCAGAATGAATGCCATGGGTGTTAGATCAAGAAAGCCATAAGGCCGGATTCCCGTAAGGTACATTATATTAACCAGATACGGAATTAGTGCACCTGCCATAAAAAACAAAATTGGAACTCTTTGCCCTTTTTCCAGTTTATAAAGTAATTTGATAAACAAAATTAACCCTGTTAAAGTAAGAATATGAGAATAACCAATGTTAATCCACCAAAAGATTCCAGGTTCAAGTTTTAAATAGTAAATTTTTTCGATTTCGCCCAAGGCAATTGATTTGTAAAATAATGAGTGAAACTGGTTGGTTGCCTGCATTATCAGTGTTAAAACCGGAATGGTAAAAAGCAAAATGAGCGAATTTGTTTTAATCCATTTTTCTGATCCTGTATAACGCGAAGCAAATAATAACCAAAATACAGGAAGTGTAGTAATACCAAAATAAGAAATAAAAAGGTATTGCTTCATTATCAGAATGTTGGAGCTTAAAATCTCCAAACCATAAAACAACGACCATAAAGCAGAAGAAAGCAAAAGTAAACTCAGGTAAATGCCAGTACTGTTTTGTTTTTTTCTCCAGGCGTAAATTGAAAGCAGCAACGAAACTATTGCCGCAATTATCATGATGGTAGCCGGTTGGTTAAAACTCATTTCTTTTTTGTTGGTTCAATGAGTAATAATACTAATTTATTTACACATTAAAATAACAAGCTGACTGAAATTTAATATTGGATGTTTGGAAAAATGATTACTTAAGCAGAAAAATCAGTTAGTAATTGCTGTTTATAAATTTTAATGTTTTTTTGATTCCTTTTCGGTTTGAATATTTTAGTAAATACATGCCACTTGCTAAATTGAGTTCAGAAACATCAACATTGAGTAGTACGCCAGCTGATTGTGGATAAATTTTTGAAAACACTTTGTTTCCTCTTAAATCATAAATTTCAATAAAAATATTTTCATTTAGGCCATCAGGAATATTCATCTTTAAATACTTTTCCACAGGATTTTGTAATAATGTAATTTGTGGTTCATGGTTAGTTTGCTGATTCACTGAAGTTAAAAGTGCCTTGTTTGTACTTCCGCTTTTTAATTTTATGTTTGAAATGTCATTACCTAAAACAAAAATTTCATTAACAGCTGCATAAACACTTTCTGTCATACTTAACCTGATGTACCTGGTTTCTACATTAACTTCGTGTTGTTTCCATACCTTGTATTTTTCACAAGCATCAGTAAATAAAGGAAACCAGTTTCCAGGTTCGCCAACCGATACTACCAGGTTTTGAGTATTATGCATGTCGTGCAAAGAAATATTGGTAATTCGGTGAAGTGATTTTAAATCAATAAAAATGTGGTAAGGCCCTTTGTCCATATTCCAGTATGGTTTCCATGATTGACTAACCGGATGAAAGTTATTTCCCGGATTACAATTTTGTTCGTCAACCAGGTATTTAGCCGACCAGTAACTGCCTCCAATTACTTCGTCAACAACCATTTCCGGGGTTAAAATTATTTGTATTGGAGTCAATTCTATATCAGGTTCATCTTCCTGAAGAGTTCCTACTCCTCCGGGAGCTCCCATTTGTGAAAATTTTTCTGGAGTTCCGGGTGCTAGTGAATAATCATTTTCTTCAGGATTGGTAAAAGATATGGTCTCAAAACTGATATTTTGATTATTTGTTAAAATGTAATTGTTTGTGTTTCCCGAGTTATTTTTATAAAAAATAATTTCATTAGTCCAGTAATTATTGCTGATTTCCAGAAAGTTAATTTCGTTCATGTTTTTTATCACTTCTGAGCTATTCATGTTTTTGAAGTAGTTTCCTTCAATAACAATTGGATAACCGGCAACGGTAAAAAGTCTGTTATCGGTAAATATACCTTTGCATGATGAAATGTAATTGTTGGTAAATTTGTTTTTTCCCAACCCCATTGAAATAATGCCAAACGAAGGTGCTCCAATCAAAATGTTATTGTAAACATTGGCTACAGAGTTGTCTCCAATTTGCAGAATATTGCTTTGATATGAAATATCATCGAGACCGGCATTTAAAAGCGTATTGTTATAAATTTCAACATCTTCAATCGCGTTGGCAATCTGAATTGATTCTCTCCCGGTATTTTTAACAATGTTGTTGTAAATTTTCACATGTCTGAACTCCATTCCCGGGCTTGTGGTTTCGCCAATATACATGCCCTCGGTTACATTTTGGATAAAGCAATCGTGGATAATCAGGTTTGAAAACACCGGTGCGGGAGAAGGTGGATTGCCCTTGTAATCTTTTTTGGCAAAAATTCCAAAAAAACCTTCGTGGTCAATATTAATAAATTCAGCTTCACAATCGGAGCATAACTCAGAAAAAGCCAGTCCGCATGATACCGCTGACAATGAGAAACCATATTTCGTATTTTTTTCACCACAGCCGCTAATCTTAATATGTTTACAGTTTTCAAAAGTAATTGCACCCCAACCATCGCCGTAAATTTTTGCCTGACCACCTGAATTGATTACAACAATTGGGTGATTTTCACTTCCGTTAATATTCTGAAACCTTAAAGCCCTGGTTCTTTCTGCAAGTACAAAAATAGTGTCGCCACCGGTAGGTACAGTTTCCCAGGTTTGGTTGTTGATGTAATACGATGTTTTATTGTCGATTATATATTTTGAAGCACCAATTGCCGACTGAATCATAAAGACCAGGACAATTGTAAAAACAAATGCCAGTTTTACGCAAATCAATTTTGAATATGTTTTGAGATTGAAGTAAGGTTTCATTTTTAGGAATTATTTAGATTAAGTGCATTAAATTAAAGGCTAAATTCAGATTCAGTTTTATTGCACGAATATAAAATTAATTTCTCCTTCAAAACAGATATTCGGATTATAATTGCTATACACATTACTGATTTTTTTATCCCAAAGGCTGAGAAATTAAGTCATAAGTTGCTGGATTAAAAATTGAGCAGGTTGAGGTTCTATTGTAATCAATTTTTATCCCCTTTTTGCCCTTTCCCATTTAACCGACTGATTGCCTTTCAGGTACCTTCTGAATCCCAGGAAAACCGAAAGGTTCATGATAAAAAAGTAGTATGGAACAAACAAAACTTTCACTTTAATCTTTCTGTTTTCAAGAAACCATCCTGTTAATGATGCCACGTAAAACAAAATTTGGCCATAAAACAAGAGTGTGTAGATATTTGAAAGCTGAAATTCTGCATTCAATGCTAAAAAAAAGTTGATTGGAATTATAAGTAACAGAAGCAGTGGCGTTAACGTCCAGCGTAAAACCCTGTGTGATATGTACTGAAACGACAAGGTTCCGTATTTAAAAATATTCAGCAGCGAACGTAGTCTCACTACCGACTGAATTCCGCCAGCAGAAATGCGTATCTTTCTTTTTAATTCTTCCTTAACGTTTGCTGACGCGGTTTCTATTGCATACGCTTCGGGGTTATACTGAATGGTGTAACCGGCCATTGCAACCCGCAACGAAATAATAAAATCGTCGAGTAAAATATCTTTTTCCACCTCCTGCCAAAGTTCGGTTCTGATGGCAAACAATTCGCCTGCAGCTCCAACTACCGAGTAGAGTTCAGCATCCCATTTTTTTAATGTCGATTCGTATTTCCAGTAAAGTCCTTCACCAGCGCCTGCTGCGGCATCGGTGTCTTTGCTGTATATCCGTTTTTCGCCCGAAACACAACCCACTTTCGGGTCGGCGAAAAGATTGACGATTTCGCGTATTGATTCTTTCCCAAGATTGGTATTGCCATCAGAGAAAATTACAATCGGTGTTTTAACAAATTGCATCCCACGGTTCATTGCGCCAATTTTACCGCCACGTTCGTCGAGATGATGTACCTCAACACCTTCATACTTTCTCAGTAAATCGGGTGTTCCGTCGTTTGAGCCATCGGTTACCCAAACATGTTTTACTTTTTCACGCGGATAGTTCAAACTGAATGAGTTTCTGATTTTTTCGTCAACGTAGTCTTTTTCATTGTACGCGGCAACAAAAAGGGTTACTTGGGGTTCGAAATCTTTGATATCGTTGTCTTTTTTCGATAATCCTAAAATGCGTCGCAGTTTAATAATGACAAACAGCAAAATGCCATACCCCAGATAAGAGTAAAAAATGATGAAAAGGAACACCCAAAACAAAATTTCCAAAGTCTTCATAATTCTGAATTTTAATGTTTTACAACCTTTAATTTTGCTGTTTATTTTTTTATTTCCGCATAAACTTCTTCGTACAATTCAAGATATTTTACCGCCATGTTTCTCCACGAGAACAGCTTGGCCCGTTCAATTCCCTTGTCACAAAGTTCGTTTCTGAATTTTTCATCTGACAGAATCCGCTCAATGGCCGCCAGTATTTCCTCCGGCTTAAATGGGTCAACAATGGCAGCAGCATCACCGGCAATTTCGGGCATCGACGAAGTATTCGAAGTAATTACCGGCACTCCGCAAGCCATTCCTTCAAGAATCGGAATCCCGAAACTTTCGCGCAGCGAAGGATACAGAAAAACCTTACACTGGTTGATAATTGCTGGCAAGTCGGTGTTTACAACATAACCTGTGAGATGAATATCATTCCGGGTTTCGGGTGAACCAATATCATTGAGTATGGCTTTCAGTGCGTTTTCCTCATAATCGAGCATCACCAGTTTATATTTGGTTTTGCTTTTTTTGTTGAAATCAGCAAAAGCTTTCAAAACATTGGGTGTATTCTTTTTAGGGTCGGTATTTCCCAGGAAAAACATAAAATTATCGGGCAGTTTATATTTTTCTTTTGCTGCTTTTAAAATGCTTTCATCAGTTATTTTTCTGAAATGCTGGCCAACGCCATTATAAATTGCAACAAGGTTGTCGCCTAAACCCATGAAATTCTTAATCCGTTCCTTTTCGAAATTCGAAACTGTGGCTACACGTTTGCTGCGCTTAACAACCGGCGGAACCACCCAACGGCGATACATATTGCCAACTTTCTGATACCATGTTCCCGATTTTTTTAACAGACTTACACTTTCAAGATAAATTATGTCGTGTAAAATGGTAATCAACGGTACTTTCGACCAGATTGGACCAGTATTGCTGGTGCAGTGCAGAATGTCGCAACCTTCATTTTTTGCTGCCCGGGGCAAGGCAAACTGTTCCCAGGTCGGGTAGGGACCGCCACCCAGTTCCACAATTTTGAAATTTGGAGCAGCCGGAATACAGGTATTATCCACATCGGGTTTAACAAAAACCACGTACTCATTTTTTTTGTCGATGATTTGCAGGTTTTTAATTAATTCCAGCGCAACCATGTCCATCCCGTGTTTTTTCTGACGGTAAAGCCGTTGTCCTTCAATCCCGATTTTCATTTTGATATTTTTTAAATTATTTTCTTCAGTTCCGAAGCATCTTTTTTATTAATGAAAATTTCCCACCAGATTGCCAAAACCAGCAGGTTAAAAAACTGGAATGCCTTAACCTGTTTGTACCAAAACCAGTAGCCATCGGGCACAGCAGTTTCATTGTACGATTTGAAGAATTCATGCAGGTATTTTTCAGAGAAAAGGGCTTTTACAGCGTCGCTAGCCAAAATAAAATCGGATAGTTTTTTCCTCTGACTGTCATCTTTAAAGAAGATGGGGAGTGGTGCAAAACCTCCTTGTTTTTTGCGGTTTGTGATTTCGGTCGGCAGTTTTGGTTTCAGGTAGTTTTTGTGTAAAAACTTGGTAGTTCCTTTGCCTTTGGAGATTTCCTCCAATGTTCCCTTGCATTTATGACCGCGTGGCATTTGTTTCAGAAATTCGTAAATCTCTGTGCTCATGTATGGAAAGGTGAGTGAATTGCCAAACATCGATGACATTTTTGATGCTTTAAAAAGGATTACTTCGTTGATAACCTGTTTGATATCGCCAAAGTAATTGTGTACAAAATAAAAATCGTCGAAACTTGCAAATTGTTTTGGCACACTCTCAAGATATTTATGCGGAGCAATTGCAGACTTGTCTTTAACCAGTTTTTGCAGTTCGTGTTGTTTAAAACCAAAATTGTCACTCTTCTGAATGTTCAGGATTTTTTCGTTGTGAAACTGCATCCTGAAGAGAATATTGTCGTTATCAAACAAACCTAGTTTTCCTGCGCTTTGAAACAGTTTCTGGAATGGCTGAAATCCTTTTTGTTTGTATGAGTAATGCAATGCAAGTTCTTTACCTGCAGTTCCAAAATGCTGGTCGTTACCGTCGCCTCCTAAAATAACCTCTGGTTTATTATCGCCAATCAGTTTCATGGCAACATAATTTAGCATCAGTCCGCCTTCCTGGAATGGGTCGCCCAGATAGTCAACAATATCTGGCAATTCTCTTATTTCAGTTCCATCAATTTCATATTCATAATGAGTTGTTCCAAAGCGTTCAGAAAGAATTTTTGCCAGCGGCAATTCAGTCCACGGATTGTCTTTAAATCCGATGGAATAGGAGAGTGCATCGCCATTGTAAACCTCGCGCAGCCCGGCTATGTTTCCGCCTGAATCGTACCCGCCGCTTAATAAAAGTCCTACAGTTTTTTTCCCTTTTACACGGTCGAGTATCGATTTTTTATGCAACTGTTCGTATTCGGCAGTTGCATCTTCAACCGAAATATTTCTGGGGTTTGAACACGACGATTTAAAATCCTCCCAGGTGAACAGCGATTCAATTTTTTGTTCTCCGTTTTTTACTTTCAACACATGTCCTGCCGGTATTTTGCTGATTCCTTTCAGCGAACACATCGGCGATGGAATATATCCAATGCTTAGAAAAGTAAATAAAGCCTCGGTGTTTGGTTCAGGCTGAAATCCTTTAATTGTAAGGAAATTCTTTAAAAACGATGAAAAATATTGTTGGTTATAGAAAACCTGTGGCCCGGCTCCATGTCTGTCGCGAAAGATGATGGTTTCATCGGGTTTTTTAATTATCAGGGTAAACTCTCCGTCATAATTCTTGAAACTTTCAATTCCCTGTTGAAGGAAATTTTTCAAAATCCGGCTATCCTTTTCTTCATTCTTACCCTCCAGATTATAAATCTCCCCTGAAATGTAAAGGGTTGTGTTTTCATCTTTAATAACCTGAATTTCTTTTGAAACGAAAACAGATTCCTTTTCAGATAAACTCATTTCAGGTTTGGTGATAGCATCATTTAACCTGAGATTGTTGTCAAAAATTCCTAAAAAGTTGTTCATATTAATTGTTATTTGTTCCGTGTTCGGTATGAATAAATTTCTTGTTGGCACCTTTTAATTTAAAAAGCGAGAACAGCATAATAAAAAATGCTTTGGGCAGTGTAAAAATGGCTTTAAGGGTTTGCAGTGAATAGAATTTACCCGGAATACTAAAAATAAAAGCCAGGGTTACAGCAAGAAAAACCGGCCACCAATCGTTAAACGTGAATCTAAGAAGACCCGATTCCGGGAAAATTAGATCCAAAAGCCCGTAAAAAATTGTAATTAGGGTAACTATTCCGGCCAGTAAAACCCGGGGTGGCGAAATCATCTGGTAAACTTTATCAAAAAAGTCGATATTCCCTTTAAAGAAAAGATGATAAACTCCTGAGAAAAAGTATCGTCTGAAATAAATAAACTGCGCCGACAACCATCTTTTGCGTTGATTAGCAAATACTTCAGACTTTTGAACCTTTTCGTCATAAACCAAGGCATTGTGTAGGTATTCTATTTTATTTTTACCTCTTAAAAGTTTTAATTCGAGTTCTTTATCAAATCCCCCAATTGCATCAATATTTGCCATAGTATGTTTGAAAATAGCATAATCGAAAGCCATAGCCGAACCAATTAATGCTGATGACAATCCCAGATTTCTGTGTCCCTTTCTGAAGATGTTGTTGTTAACCTCTTCGCTGACAGCATCCAGAACGGCAAACGAAGTATTCATGTTTTTTGCAATCCGGTGTCCCTGAACAACCATGTACCCATTTTCAAAAGCATGGTTTATTTTGGTAATAAAATCGGTTTGCATTAAATTGTCGGCATCCAGAATTATTGCCACATCATAATCATCGCCCAAAACTGCCATTGCTTTATTTAATGCTTTCGATTTCGTGCTTTTTTCGAATGAAACCTCAATCACTTTTATGGGCAGTTCTTTTAATTTAGCCAGTGTTTCAGATTTAAAGGAATCAGCAATAACAATTACGTCGTACTTTTCTGTTGGATAATCCTGTCGCAGGGCATCTTTTGCAACATCGATAATTACTGAATCTTCCTTATAACCCGGTATAAGAACAGCGAATTTCCTGATTTTTGGATTGGCGTATTTTCGGTATTTGCGAGGTAGTAAACCAAACATTGCAAATATAAGTACATATACCGCTGCAAATGCAAAATATACCCAAACAAGTATTTCAAGAAAATTGATAATTGTTTTTAAAATAGCCATAGTTATGCAATGAATTGATTTTTTATTAACTGGTTAAAATTCAGGTTTTGCCAAATTCATTTTTAAGGACTTAATTAACTTTTGAGGCGTTTTCTGATTTTCAATGCTGTTTTTCTTAGCCAGGGGAAATATTTACCACTTTTGATATTGTACAACATTGACTCTGATTCGTAAATCATTTCGAAATTCTCGGTGCAGAGAACAGGTTTTTTTGTAATCCGGTTTATTTCCAGTGCCTGATTCAATGAGCTTTCGATAAACAAAATATACGGGCCCGAAGCGAAAGTTTTTGCTTTGTGAACCGCGTGGCTGTTTGCTTTTTGCCGGGCTTCCTTGTTTGGCAAATCAAGCATAACCAGTTCGTTGTATTTTACGTTGTATTTTTTAAGCCAGGTCTCGGTTTCCTTCCTGTATTTTTCGAGCCGCGAAGTAACAATTGTTCCAATTTTCGAACCTGGAATAAACAATGGCGGAGCATTCAGAACAAAATCTGTATAGATTGGTCCGTCATCATTTTGTTCTTCTGTCGGGTCAACACATAAAACACCGTCAATGTCGAAACAGGCTTTTTCGAGCGTTGTATGATTCATAATATTCCATTGGAAATACCTTGGAAGCGGAACCATTTCGAAAAAGTAATCCACTGTTTTTTCTTTTCCCGGAACCATGTAAACAGCACAGTAACTGAATGAAAACTGGTCATTTAATCCCTTCAGACTGTCTTTAACTTTATCCATTGCGGCGCCCGATGAAACACTGTCGTCAACAACCAAAACCTTTTTAAACTCTTTGATATCAAAAAATTGTCCACGGGCTCCTGATTTGTAAATATGCCCGTTCAGAAACGAATGTATGTCGGTATATGGACGGTTTAAATAGAGTGCCAGCAGGTTTGCGGGCAACATACCACTGCGCGGAACTCCAACAATCAAATCGAAATCGCGTGGCAGAATACTTATCCGTTTCAGGATAATTTTATTCAGATCGGAAACATTACGGTAATACATAAGCTGAATATTTTATTTTATAAATTTCTGAATGTAATGATATATGTTTTCTACATTGTTTTTCCAACTGTGAGATTGGGCAAACCTGATTCTTTCGTCGCGTCGGGCGGGTTCTGTATCACGAATTGCTTTTTCAACTGCAACCTGGTATTCCTCCAAACCTATGCACAAATAAGAGTGGTCTTTAAAAATTTCCATGGTAGCAGTTCTGGTGGCTATAACGGGTTTACCCATTGCTAAATATTCATCTACTTTACGGGGGTAGTTTCCGTTGGTAATTTCGTTCAGTTTCTGAGGATTTAAACACACATCCAACCCGGCCATGTATTGCGGAACAGTATGTTTTTGAATACTTCCAAGGAAATGTACATTTTTTAAACTGTGTAATTCATGTTCCTTAAATACTTTGTCTTCACCGCCAATCATAACAAATGAACATGCAGGTTTACTTTTGGCAAGGTCACAAAGTAAATCGGGGTCGAGGCGAAGGCTGTTGATATCGCCTATATAACCCAATCGCGGTTCTGCAATATTTTTAAATTCAGACGGAAGATCAAAAACCAGTTCGGGATTATAAGCCGAAAGGTCAACTCCTTGTCCGATATCGTAACTTTTTTCGTTGTAAGGTCTTGAAAAATCGGCATACTGAGGTGAATTACATACCACAAGATCGCTTTTTGCAATCATCAGAGGCTCCAACCGGGCAACATGCTTATTCCAGTAAGGGTAGGGTTGAAGGTTGTCGCGACGGTAATAAACTGAAAATCGTGGTTTAAGAATTTCCTTTGAAAAAAAACTTCGGTAGATATCGTTATCGATAAAATGAATGCAATCTTTGAATTTCAAGTCTTTTGCAACCTTTTTAACATAGTTGAATATTTTTTTGTTATTCAGGCGATTAAAGAAATCGAAAATTGGTCCATCAGGAAAACCATTTACCGACCAAACTGAAAATGGTAAATCAAGTATCCAAAGCGAATCGGTAAGTTTTCGCAAAGGTTCTGCTTCTTTTTTCATCACTTTCAGTCTGTGCTGCATTTCAGGTTTTATCTCCTTGCGCATTAAAGTCATTTGGTCGAGCGGTGTATTTACATACAATACCCTGTTGTTCTGAGAGATTTCCTTTGCTATATCAATGGCATTTGACCCAATTGGAATATCCCACGATTGTAGCCCGGTTATAATGAAATCAAATCCTTTCATGATTTTTATATTTTTAAATCATCACTGCGATTAAAGAATGTATTTATGCCTTTTCAATTAACTTTTCCTTGTTTCGAAATAATTTATTTTGCCAATGCCAAAAGCTGGTCAGTTTTTTCATTTTCAGCCAATTGCTCTTTCTCGAAATTCTCCATATTCATTAATAATGCCATTGAAGTATAAAACAACAGGCTGGTTGGCATTTGGTATAAAACCGCGTTTCCGTAATTTGCAACCATTATACCTACCATGCCCGAAACCATAGCTGACATTTTTAATTTTGTAATTGGGTCTCTGATTCGAAACATAATGCGATAGGATGCTTTAATGATTACATAAAAGAGAATAAATAAATGAAGCATCAGTCCAACAATTCCCTGTTCAACCCAAATTAAAACATAACCACTGTCAGTGGGTACCTGCGAAAGGTATGCATTGGGCAAATATCTCTGTGCTTTTACACCTCCATGACCAATACCTCCGCCAAAAGGGCGGCTTGCCATATATGATTTTAATTTTCGTTGATTCTCGAGCCTTACCTGGAGTGATGCATCGTTTGGGTCAAATGCTGTTCGCATTCTTCTTATCTGGTCGTTTCCCTGCCCGATTGATGTAAATTTGAAAAAGTAAATAACAAGCAACAAAAAGATAAAACCAGACAGCATAACAGCCTTATTTTTCCGCAAAACAAAAAATGTAGCAAATCCCATAATCGGAATGCTCATTGCTCCCCGTGTTCCGGAAATCAACATGCCATAAAATGAAAGAACGGCAACAGTAATAAAAAAAATCTTTTGTTTCAGTCCTTTAACAGCCATAGTTAATATGGTTGCCATTACGCCGGTATATGCCTGGTTTGCACCAAATTGCCCAGCATCGCTCAGAAAAGAAAATACCCTCAGTTTACCAAATAGTATGTGTGTTTTATAATTTCCTTCATTCAGCCAGGCCCTTTCCCATTGATCTACTCCCCATTCTTTTTGCATAACTCCTTTAAGCGTTGCAAGAATGGAAATAGCTCCCCAGATGTAAAAAAATGCATTTAATTTTTGATTGGTATCAATTAAAATTAATGTGAGTGGCACCATTAAAAGAAGGTATAAAGAAATACCCCGCCCTGAAAACCAGGCAGCGAAACTCTGAGCTTCAGGATTTATTATTTGAAAAACCGAATATCCGAACCAGACCAATGCAAGAAAAGTAATGTCTTTATTTCCAGGCGACCAATCAACCTTTTCGTAAAACCTATTGAATATCAGTGCAAGATAAGTGATAACCAAAAAACCATCGACTAAAGTTCCCAAAGGAATTCCAGTAATATATTTTCCTAATCCAAGAGCGAAAAAACCATAAGCTATTGTTGTAAATAAACCAATTACGGGGTACTTAAACAATAAATAAACATAGCCGAAAATAAAGGGCAGAAGTATTACCGCAATAGCACCTATAACTCCCATTTTAACAATTAACCCAGATGCAATAACGGTAATACCCAATAGAAGTATCAGGTATCCAGGCTTTGAAAACCTGTATGTTCCTGGTTGTATTTCAAATGGATTTTGTTGATTCAGCATGTTTACTTTTAAATTGAATAGTTTTATTCCGGATTCAGTTTATAAAATCATTTATTGCACTTTAAAAATTAATATTTAAACTCAATTTAAATTGGTTACACCATAGTTAACTGGCTTTTTTGCTTACAGTGAGTTTGTCGAATGTTTTCCGGCTGACGATTTTGATTAAACGCAACGCAACTGCTTTCATCAGACCACCATCAATTTCTATTCTTCTGTCACTTGTCCAAACTCTTGATTTTCTGTTGTTAACAAACAAAATTTTATATCCTGCCTTTTTAATAAGAAAAGCCATTAAACCGTCTTCGCTATCTGCCACATAATCTGCACTTCCCAATTCGTTCCGGAATTTTCGTGGTTTATCCATTACAAACCCGTTTACCTGAAGCGCTACATCGCGGATAAAGCCAAAATTAAATCCCATTACTCTGCGGGTTTCAGTTTCTTTCGATTTAAAAAATCTGATGATACTGCTTCCAGTTTCGTAGAATCCCATGACAAACCTGCTTTTTCCTTCAGATGGGATAAACGAATATGAACCGTAAATGCAGGCTACTCTCTTTTCTTCATTATTTTTTAAAACTTCAACCATGGTTTTTATCCATGTTGGTGGATAAATAGTGTCGCTATCGCAGCACAAATGATATTTTCCTTTTGATTCAACCAGGCCTCTTCTTCGGGTAGGAGCAATTCCCTGAGTGGTTTCCATCATTGAACGTACACCTAGCTTATCTAAAACCATTTGAGTATTGTCTGTTGAATTATTGTTCACAACAAACAATTCGCATTTAAAGTCGAACTCGTTAAATGACAATGATGCAATGGTTTTAGTGATATTATCCTCCTCGTTCCATGCCGGAATGACTATTGAAACAAGGGGGTCTTTCTCATCAAATTTCTTCAACCGGTTTCTTAGTCCGGTTAGGTCTTCCGAAGTCAATTTTTGATGATCAGAATATTTGTTTGTCAATGTTTTAAGCCATTTCGGTAAACTGTAATCAATCATAGCTTCAATTATTTGTAGTTATTTATTTTGATTTAAGAAGCAGGGGCAATTTTAAAATCTTATTCATTACTTTTTTTGATAACCTCCTGAATTCATTAATTGGAACAAAGCCTTTCCATTTTGTAAGGTTTAAATAGGTAAAGAATAATTCCTGGTAACGTTTATCGAACATGTAAGTTTTATAAATCGGTTTTCTCCAGATAAAATGAATCAGCGATGCATCCGGAATCCACTCTTCGGCCGACCAGCTCCACCTGGTGTCAAGTTGAAGCCATTTGTTTGCAAATACCACATTTAATCCATATTGATCGGGATAATTGGCGTATTTCCGGTTTTCTTCGATACAGTTAAAAATTTTGGGAGTAAGGTCATCCTCGCGCCATTTTTTTGTATTCATTAATAATAATCCGGTGTTGAAATATTTGGTTTTAGCGTCAAAACCTAATTCCTTGTAATTTTCAACTGCATGAGAGCCACCAAATTCCTTAATTCGCACATCTATTACTGCAGCTATTGTATATTCTGCTAAATCGGTATTCCAAAGTTTTGATATGTCGTCGGTCACAATCATATCTACATCCATATAAATTACTTTTTCGTATTCTGCCGGAACAAAATAAGGTATGAACATCCTCATATGGATAATTAACGGATATGAACTGTTATCGTATGGAATACTCATTCCAGCGGGGATTACTTTATCTTTTTGAATCCAGTGAAATGTAAACATTTCGGAACTGACTGAAGTTTCAAGTTTTAATTTGTTCCTTTTAAATATTCCGTCATCGAGAATAAAAAAATGAATGCGTTCTTTTGTCTTATGGTTTACTTCAATTGACTTCATTAATGCGGCAAGAAGCGGAACGTAGTGATTATCGCAGGCAACTACAATTACAATCGGTTGAATTTTGTTCATACAAATCTGATTTTGTGTTGTTAATATTTTTTTTTTATAAGTTTATCTGAGGTTTTTTATCGCCTTTCTGTACATTTCTTTGTAAAATTCTGTTCCGGAAAAAATGGTTTCCGAAAAGCTTAGTTTAAGTTCTCTGTCGAGGTAATAAAACCCGATTGCAACTCCAATGAATGTAAAAACCACAGATGCGATTGCCACAGCCAGAAGAGATTTAAAAATAAATACAGCCAGTAAATCACCCAAAATATTGATAACCACCATAAATATAACCTTTGTCAGGTTCTTTCCGGGTTTGTTTATACTATCAAGTCCAACACCAGTCATTCTGTCGAGAGGTAACAGCAAGCCATATAAGGAAAATACCCTTACAATATTGGCAGTATTCACTCCTGTAACAGGATCTATTCCAACGTACTGAGGTCCACCAAGTACCAGCACAAAAAATTCGGCAAAAACAAACGTTACCAAACTAATAAAAATGAACAGATAGGTTATTGCGCTGGTATAAGTATAAAAAACAGATTTTACTTCTTCTTTTTTATTCTGCATACTTGCTCTCGACATTTTTGGGAAGGCTGTTGCTGCAAAACTGCGAAGTGGAATTTGTTGTAATTCAGTTAGTTTCATTGGAATACTGTACAAAGCAACAGCTGCAGGACCCATCGGACTGAGGCTGATAATAAGAGTGTCGGCACTTCGCAAAAGGTTTGTTCCAATTAAGGTAAATGTTGTATATTTTCCAAAATCGAGCAATGTTTTATTGGTTTCGCGCGAGGCTTTTGGCAGAAATTTAAATCCATCCCACCCCATAAGAAAACAAATGAAAGAAGTTATTGCATTCACCAGTAACATGGCTAAAATCAGTTGAAGTAAACTCATCTTTAAAAAGAAAAAGTTGGCTGCCAGAACTAAGAAAAATCCTCCGCTGTTAATTACCCTGATTAAAAGAATTTTGCCAAATTTCTGGTCGGCCTGCATTATAACAAGCGCATTATTAAACGGTAATGTAAGAAAAGCAAGTAGTGGATACCATTTAAAAAAGAGTTCGTATCCTGCGTTTTTTATGGGTTCGGCAAAAAGAAACTGGCAAACAATTAGAATAACAGCGATAAATATGGTTGCTATTAAACCAATCAGCCAGTTTGACCCGATAAATTTTGCCCGCTGAGAAGCATCGGCTCCCGAAATGTACCTGATTATTGCGGTGTTTGTAATACCAAACCTGAACATCTCGATGAATGTTCCTGAAGAGATAAATAAAACATATTCTCCGAAAGCGTCAACCGGAAAACTACGTGCAAGAAGTGCAAATCCGGCAAATCCAAAAAATGCTATACTCAGATTCCCTGCCAGGGAAAGGAAGTTATCTTCGAGTGCTATTTTTCTGATTACTTTTTTCAATATTCTCCTTGTTAAATATGATTTTGTGAAGAGAAATTCATCCTGAATATATTTTTAATTATTTTCCTAATCCAGGTTCTTTTTTTAGGTAAATCACCCAGTACACATTCCACAACTTTTAATTCCACTCCATTTAAAATAAAATGGGTTTTATGGTTTGTAAGTTTCATTAAAGTATCCAAAACTCCCTGGTCAGCACTACTCCAGCTTCTGTTTGAACGGCAAACCAATATTGGTAAATCGATATCAGAAATTAGTCCGACAGGATATGGATAATAAAGAATTGGTGGTAGCTCAATTATTACAATATCAGGAATAAAAGGTGGTAAATAGCCGTCGTTTTCCAATATATCATTGTAGTTTTTTGCTAAATAGAACCTTTCATCAACTTTATATTCAAAATATACATGCTGATCAGTCAAATCCGGTTGGTTGGTTAAAAAAGGGCTGTTGTAATCGATTCTTGTATCGGGATATCCCAAAATCATTCTTAATACAGGGGGTCTGACTTTTTTGTTTTTTGGAACCGTGGTTGAAGCGTCTGGTGAATAACCGGCAAAACTGGTTTGTTCGAGGCCCGATTGATTTAATGAATCGCGTGAATAATTCAGTACCAGAACTTTTTCACCCTGTTTTTGCAACTTTCGGGCTAGGTTTCCAATTATTACTGATTTTCCTTCCTTTTCTAAGGTGCTAAAAAACAACAAAGTTTTCGTTGTTTTACCCGGTTTTTCTGTTTTGATGTTTAATTCAATATTTTGAATTGCAATCTCGGTTAAACGATTGACAATAAATGAAATATTTATGTTTTTGTTTTTTAGAAGAATTTTTGGAATAACACCAATAAAAGGAAGTTTCAGATTTTTGGATGCGTTATGTAAATTCTTAAGTGTATCATCAAAATATTCGAGAAATAAAATGATGGCCAAAACCAGAATTAAACCTGCAAAAGCAGCCATTAAAACTAATGCTTTTCTTTTGGTTGGCATTGGTGTTAAAGGAAAGAACGGAGGATCGACTGCCTTAATATTTGACGATAACTGATTGTCCTGTAGTTTAATATTAGCTTCATTTAATCCCTGGAGTATTGAAAGGTATTCGCGTTCTGAAACGCCAATTTCACGTTCGATGCGTTTTAGAATTGCCCCTGCAGGAGCATAAATTTCATATTGTTTCTGAAATTCAATTATGCGGTTTCCCAATACTTTAATACCGGCATTCAAATTCTCAGCTTCAATAATATTGTTAATCCATTCTGTTAGAATGGTTGCAATAGGAATTCCTTCTTTTGTATTACCTTGTGAATATAGTTCAGAAACAGATTGTTTTAATTGTTCTTCAAGTTTTGCTGCCTCTGCTTTCAGTTTTGTTAAGTTTGCCGCATCAATATCTTGTCCGTTCTGAAAAGTTTCGGCAGCATGAATCTTAAAATTCAGACTGCCCAACTGGTTTCTCAGCGTAACTAGTTTTGAGCTTTTTAGCTGAATTTGTTCCTGGTTATTCAGGTTCTCTTCCAGCCTTTTTATTGCAGCCTCAACACCTGCCAGTTTTATTCTTTTATTGTTGTATTCAACATCCAGTTCTTCTTTTACAACTGCAACTGCTTTACTTTGTTCGTAATAGTTTATAATGTTATTTTCCTTATTAAAATTGAGTAGTTTATCTTCAGCAATTTTTAACCTTTCTGCTGCATCTGCAAGATGGTCTTCAAAATAATTAATAATAGCATCCGACCTGTTTTCTTTTACATCTCTGTAGTTACGAATACATGCGTTTGTTAAAAGTTCCAGTGTTTGCCGGCAGATACCCGGGTCGTCGGTTTCGTACCTTATTTGAACAAGGTCACTCGATCCGATTCTTGTAACTTTTATGGTCGATAAATCTTTATATGAATAATGGGGATTTGGAAAATTCAGAAGTTTATAAACAAAATTAGTATCGCTGCTTTGCAGAAGTTCTGTGAGCTTTTCAACCGTTTTTTCATAGGCATATTTACTGATTGAAGCAGGAATTTCCTGCACATTTTCCAATTCTGAAATAAAATATCCCGTATTTTTCACTGAATCGGCGGATGTTTCAATCTCCTTGATTTCTGATTTGCCGGGAGTAATTTCTTTCTCAACGTAATCAAAAATATATGCGGGTGTAATTCGTTTCAGCTCATTGAAACTCTCAGTTGAAATGTAAGCTGGGTCGGGGTTTGGTAATAAAAGATGCTGACTTAAAAGCCTTATAGCAACTTCTTGTTGTGTATTTCTCGATTTAACAATACTTATAAAATTATCGAATGCAGTATTGGTAACAAAATAATTGAAGGTTTTATTCATTTCAACACTTGAACCGGTTGCAATTCCGGTATAAAGAGTTGTTTCTGACGCATATTTGAAATCAGGATTCCTTGTCATGTAAAAAACAAGTAATGCAAGAAACAGCGGAACTGTAACCAGAAGTACAATGTGTTTTAAAAAAATCCGAACAAATTCAATTAGCTTCATATTTTTTAATTAATATCCTAATCCAAGGTTTAACTTGAACCCAACAATGTCTTCAAGTATCATGTAACAGGTAATAAACTCTATTCTTGCCTTCTCATAATCTGATTCAGCATTTGATTGTATTCCCGAAATTCGGGTATATTCAGATATATTTATTTGTCCATTTTGAAACTCTTTTTCAATTAAAACTGCATTTGCATTAATCAGAGTAAGTAGTTTTGCTTTAATTTTCAGAACGTTAAATTTCAGAATCAAATCATTATACTGCGTAATTACCATTTGACGTATTACCTGTTTTTGCGATTCAAGCGTGCTTTTTGCCTGTTCTAATTCAATATCAGCCAGTTTCATCTGATTTTTACGGTTAACAAAATCATATACCGGAAATTTGATAAAAGCACCAACTCCGTAATTAAATTCATTTTCCTGGGTAGCCATAACATCAGGGTTTTGGCCTTCGCCTGTATTTGTTGAGAAAACATTAAATGTTCCATATCTCATATCACCCTGCAACCCTATATTTTTAAGCCAGATGCTCTGTTGAGATTTTAAACTGTATTTGTTATTGAGTACCTGTAAATCGCCAAATTTTATTCCTGGATTGTGGGTTATAGCCGAATCTATTAAATTTTGAAGTGGTGGTAAATTCAGCGTCAAATCCTCTTCAATCAAGTTCAGCGAATCTTTATCCTGAGCGTAAATACTCAGGAAACAAGTTATTATAAAAATAGTAATCAATGAAAATCTAATAACCATTTTTTTGATTTGATTTCTTTTTTTACTTAGTATTAAACATTTTCTTTCTGAAACACAGCAGGAATAGTTCGTAAAATAATCCAGATATCTTTCCAGAATGAATATTTACTATTTGCAATTTCCACGTATTTATTATCGAGTTGTTTTCTTTCTTCAGGCGACATTTTCGATGATTTTCCACGGGCTTCAACCTGCCATAAGCCAGTAATACCGGCAGGTCCGTTAAAACGGTCGGTCCATTCGTCGGTGGTTAAAAGTTCAGCTTCGTATAATGGCAATGGTCGGTTCCCCACAATTGACATGTCGCCTTTAATTACATTTATTAATTGTGGTAACTCGTCAATACTTAATTTTCTGATAATATGCCCCACTTTTGTTATCCGGGGATCATTCTCGAATTTTACAAAAGCACTCTCCTGTTTGTGTTTTTTGTTTTGAATATGTTGTGTTTCATCTACTTCAATATCGTCTCCAAATAAAGTAGTTCCTGATTCAGAAACAGATTTTACGGGTTTATCATTTTTTTCTGAAATCTGTTCTGCAATTTTTACCTCTTCACCTTTTTTATACTGATTTAAATGTTCGAATTCTTTTAATCGTTTATCAGCATCGGGGTACATCGAGCGTAATTTCAGAAAATTAAAAATACGGTAACCAGTTCCAACCCGTTTTGAAATGTAGTACACTTTCCCTTTTGATTCCAGACTTATAGCAATAATAAACGCAATTAACAATGGAGAAACCAGCAGCAATCCAAGGCCGGCAAAAAATATATCGAAGGACCTTTTGAAGAAAGGTGTTTTATAAATTTTATTTTCTTCATTAATGGCTTCTTTTTCGAGCAAAGCCATTTGAGGTTTCAGAACCTTTAGAAATTTTATTCGGTTGTAAATGGTTTCCTCATTGATAGGTTTAGTATAATAATCATCAATCTTTTGTTTAAGTGCCTGCAGTACAGAGTCGTTTGTTTTTGTATTTGTAACAACAATGTAGGGAATTTCATTTTTGAAGTCGAAATTTTCAACAAATGACTGATGAAAATCCAGCCCGTTTCTTCCCGGCAATTCCTGTTCGCAAATAATTCCATCAATATTTCGGTTATGTTTAAACCATTCAGAAGCCTGTAACAGGTTTGGAAAACTTTCAAGGTTTATCAATTCTGATAGCTTGGAAAAGGAATTTATTAAAATAGCATCAGAACCAATATATACCAGATTTAATTTATCTGCTTTTTCGGTTTTCATAGCTAATTTTATCTTTCGAGAATGCGTTCAATTCGAATTAAAAGCTCTTCAGGATTAAATGGCTTTACCAAATAGTCAAGTGCCCCCATCTTTAAACACTTTATTCGATCGTTGCTGCTGTCTTTACTGCTAAGCACAACGATTGGTATATCCCGGAAAAACCCACTTTCTTTTAATCTGCTTATTAATTCAAAACCATCCATATTAGGCATCTGCAAGTCAGTAATTATTATATCCGGAATATTTCCGGCATGTAACCACGAGAGTGCCTGCAAGCCATCTTCTTTGGTTGTAACATCAAAAGTTTTACTCAGAAATTGAACTATCAGTCTGCTGATAGAAATTTTATCGTCAACAATCAGGATCTTTTTCATTTTTTTTTTGATTTAAGGCTTTTAATTAGAGTTTTGTAATTGTTAGTAATAATAGTTTCTCAGTTATTAATTGTGGGACAGAAATAACGATGGTTGATTTTGTCATTTTTCAGGTTTGTAATATTCGGTATAAAACTAGTAGTCTTAAAAATAATTTAGTTATGCAAAAATGCTTAATTTTATTATAAAAATGCTGATTAACAGGGTTTTTTAGTCGTATAATAAGATGTAATAAAAACTGAGAGAGGGGGTGCCATTTACTGAGGGGAAGGGTAATGAAAACTGATATCATATTTTTGGTAAGCATTATATTATTATGATATTCAAACATATATGTCATTTATTGAATAATATCTTTAAATTAGTTTTAATGATTTTCAAATAATCCTAAATACAAAACACATTACCTGATTACTACCTGATATTACTCAAGTTTCGTCTGTAAATTTTTAATTTCTCTTTTTGAGATTGTTAGGATCTTTTTCATTTTTTTGATTTATGGTTTTAATTAGAGTTATGTAAATATTAGTAAAAAAAGTAATAATTTAATGTGAAATCTTTTCAATAAATATTTGTTGTTAAGTCATTGTCAGTTAAATGTTTTTATTCGTTTTTATCGGGATAGAAAAACACTTTGGCATAAAAAAATCCAATAGTTTCGCTAATAACCGTTCTTACACCTTTGCTTGTTTTCCACCATCTGTTAATGTCGAATGAATTGTCGGGCAGAGCGTAAACGCCAACACTAAAATTATCGCCCAGTGCCAGCTTAAATAGCATTTTTGAGCGTCGTGCATGACATCCAATAGCTAAAATATCTACTTCAGCACTTGTGATCTGATGATTTTCAAAATACTTTTTTAATGAGAGTGCTGATGTATATGTTCTGTCTTTCAGTATATCACCTTCGGGGATTACAATTATTTTTGTTGAATCGAAACCTAATTCCAGAAAAGTGGCATAAGTAAGTTCTGCCATTGTCGATTTCTCTGAAAGAAAATAACCGGCTTCAAGTTTGCTGCCGGTTGTTACAACAGTTGTATAGTTCTGATTATTAAATATTTCGATGGCGCGCTCAATGGAATAATCAGGCATAACACCATCGAGTACAAGATATTTGCCATTTATAGGATTATTTAAGCTTAAAAAAAGTGGTATTTTAATAAAAACAAATAGAATTGTACAGGTAAAGGCTACAAAAATTATAAGTTTTGCAGGCCAGGTTAAAACAGTACATTCCTTCTTTTTGGTTAGTCTTAAGTGGATGTTCATTCAATTTAAGAAAAATGATTTAATGGTGCTCAAATGTATAAAATTCTGTAGTTAAAATGATTATAATGAATGTAAACTTTTAATATGGTATTTATTTTGGTTAAATATATATTTTTCAATTATATTGGAGAATATAAATATCAGAACTTTCTTTTATAAAAGTTTGATGTTATAGTTGTATTTTATCCAAAAATTTAAGATAACCCCAATTAAATTGATGATTAAAGAAAAAATGAATAATGAATTGTACTGGACTGAATGTCATTTTTATATGTTTATGAATAACCATTTAGTCCGGTTTATTGCAGACTATCGATTTTAGCTGTGAAATCGTATGAAAGTATTTTTCGTAAAAAAACAAAACCTGTAAATCATATAACTTACAGGTTTTTAAATTGATTTGATTTCGCAAATTGTGACCCTACCGGGATTATTTAATTATTCTGTAAGTATTTTATTTCAAGTGTTTTACAAAGAACTTATTTTGGAGTACTCACCGTTTTACTCACCCAAATTTGTTTTACTTCAAAACCTGCTTTTTTTGTTTGGTAAAGATAGGAAAATTGAAAATGAATAGCAAAAACAGATATAAATAAAACTAAATGAAAGTAGTTAATGTTTAAGAATTACGATTTATTCCCCAATACGCTTTTATTCAAATAATTTTTACTTATGTTAAATTTACGGTTCACCATTTAGTTAAAATTATGAGAACATACAAATTAACATAGACTAGGCAATATTTTGAAGATGTTTTTAAAATTGTTTCACATATTTTACGAATAATGTAATTTTATCTTTCATCCTCTTATACTTTAAAATATTTCGTAATCATTCCCACCAATTCATCTCTCTGTATCGGTTTCGAAATATAATCGTTACAACCCGCCTCCAGCGCCTTTTCTTTATCGCCGCTTAGTACAAATGATGTTTGTGCAATAATTACCACTCTTGTATTAAATTGCCGAATTTGGCGGGTGGCTTCATAACCGCTCATTTCGGGCATTTGAATATCCATCAGAATCAAATCGGTATCTGGATTCACGCGGCATGTTTCCACCACTTCTTTTCCCGTTTGAACATGCATAATTTCTTTTCCAAATTTACTGACTCCAATTGCTAAGAGTTCACGGGATGATTCATCGTCTTCGGCAATCAAAATTTTCAGTCCCGAAACTTTGGAATTTAACTGAATTTCTTTTGTTGGGTTTAATATTTCAATTTTATCATTACTTTTTGAAATATGTTTCAAACGAATTGGAAGTGTAAAATAAAAAGTACTGCCTCCTTTTTTACCGATTGAAAGGTTTTCTTCCTCACTTTCAACCCATATTCTGCCTCTCAGCATTTCAACGTAAGCTTTCGAAATTGATAAACCCAGGCCTGCACCCTGCCGTGCCATTTTATCAACGATATCGGCCTGAATAAATCGTTCGAATATTGCTTCCTGCCTGTCTTTTGGAATTCCGATTCCTGTGTCTTTTATGTAAAATTGCAGAGACGCTTGGTATAGTGTATTTTCAACAACATTGTAACCAAATTCGACGAAACCTGTTTCAGTGTATTTCAGGGCATTTTTTACCAAATTTATTAGAATTGCATAAAATTTTTCGCAATCGGTTTTTAAAAATACTTCTTCATTTGGTATTCCAGGTTTACAAATCAATTTAATGTTTTTGGTCCTGGCTTCAGGATTAAAAAAGGTAAAAATTTGATCTAAATACTCATTGACATTTATTTCAGAATTTTTGACTTTCATCAGTCCCGATTCAATTTTCGAAATATCAATAATATCGTTAATGATATTCAGTAACCGCGCACCGCTTTTCTCGATAATACTGATGTAATACATTCGCTGATCATCAAAGAGATCGGGTTCTTTGAGCAGTTCCGTAAATCCGAGGATACCGTTCATTGGTGTTCGTATTTCGTGGCTCATGTTGGCCAGAAAAGCTGACTTCAGCCGATCGCTTTCTTCGGCGTGTTCCTTGGCGATAATCAGTTCAGAATTAATATTTTTGGCATTGGTAATATCAGTTTTAATAGCTACAAAGTGCGTAATTTCTTTATTACTATTCTCAATGGGCGAAATAATAGCATTTTCCCAATACATTTCACCATTTTTTTTACAGTTATAAAACTCACCTTCCCATGTTCTGCCCGATATAATTGTATTCCACATATCTTCATAAAACTCTTTTGAGTGATATGCGGATTTTAAAACTCTTGGATTTTTTCCAATATACTCGTCGGGCGAGTAACCGGTTAGTTCAGAAAAAAATGGATTGGCATATTCTATGTTTCCATTTCTGTCGGTTATAACTATTGATACTTGCGATTTGTCAAATGCAGTTTTCAACTTCACCAATGAGTCTTCAACCCGTTTGCGCTCGGTTATATCTGCATTAAAACCGTACCAGGTAACACTTCCATCAGGCAATTTCTCGGGTGTCGATTTGGAATATATCCATTTGATTGGTTTACCGGGTATTAATACCCTAAACTCACAGGTAAAGAAAGTCAAATGCTTTGCTGAATATTCGATGTCAGCAATTACTCTTTCAACGTCATCGGGATGAATTACCCTGCCAATCGGGGTAAAATCGTTAACTACATCTTCGGGTGTACAACCAAAAATATTTTTTATGCCTTCGGAAGCGATTGGCACATAATAAGTTCCGTCTGGTTTTTTTGTAAATTGAAAAATTAAGTCGGGCAGATTGGAAGACAGCTTTTTAAACTCAAGGTCTTTTTCGCGAATCCTGGCCTGAGCCAGCCTACGCTCAGTAATATCATGATAATTTCCTAAAAATCCCTGAATATCAGGGTCGGTCAAAAGATTAACTATAGTAATTTCAATCCAGACATACCCACCGTCTTTTCGTCTGTACCTGATTTCGGTGGTTTCAGCAGCATTTGGTGTCAAAGCAATTTTAGCAACTATTTTCTGAGATGAATCCAAATCATCGGGATGCACCACATTCCATGTGCTTTTGCCAATCAGGTCTTCAGGTTTCCATCCGAATAAAGTTTCAATATTCGGGCTTTTGTACCGGTTAATACCATTTTGGTCGATGATTACAATTACATCGCCAATATTTGAAACTATTTTGCGTTGAATAGATTCGCTTTTGCGCAGGGCTTCTTCGGTTAGTTTCCGATCCGTGATATCAAAGCAATTCCCAATGTAACCAATAAATTCGCCTGTGCTTTTGTAATTTGGCGAACCTATATCCAAAAGCCAGCGGTATTCGCCGCTTACATGTAATAGCCTGTATTCCATTTCAAATGGTTCGCGCTTGTCGAAGGCAGTGAAATACGTTTCAACACAGCGGTCAAAATCATCGGGATGAACACCAGTTGCCCATCCATTTCCAACCTCCTGTTCCAGTTTCCGACCGGTAAAAGTCAACCATTTTTCGTTAAAATAAGTACAAAGCTTATCGGTGCCTGATGTCCAGATTAATGCAAGACCTGCATTTGAAAGATTCCGGAATTGAACCTCTTTTTCAAATAGTTCAGCTTCGCTCAGCTTTCGTTCTGTAATGTCCTGAATTGTGCCCAGCATCCGGATTGGGTTACGCTGATCGTCAAATTCGAGTTCACCTGTTCCATGCACCCAACGTTCTGCCCCATCGTTGATACGGATAATTTTATATTCATGATCGAAACGTTTTCTTTCGGCCACCACCTGATAGTGATATTCAAAAAGTTCTTCGCGCGAATCGGGATGAATAAACCCGACCCAACCGGCAAGCGTATGAGGATAAGTTTCATCGATTCCAAAAATTTTGTAAATCTCGGGGGTTGCTTTCCACGCATTTGCTTCAAATTCTGTGGCAGTTAATTCAGTTACATAAGCTCCAATATTTGCCACGGCTTGTGATTCCAGCAATATTCTGGTACTTTCACGCAATGCTTCTTCTGCTTTCTTTGGCTCGCTAATGTCGGTGTGAGTACCTACTATTCTAATCGCTTTTCCATCGTTATTAAAAATTGCTTTTGCCCGGGAGAGAATATCCACCCAATGACCATCTTTATGTTTCATTCTAAATTCAAGCACAAAACGGTCAATTTGTTTCGTGATGAGTTTTTGATGTAATTCCCAGGATTTTTTGACATCCAATGGATCGGTTGCTTCCTCCCAAATGGAAAAATCGTTTGGAAGTTCGTGATCCTTATAACCTATTATTTTTTTCCATCCCGGGGCGTAATAGATTTCGTTGGTTTCAAGATTCCAATCAAATAAACCATCCTTTGAGGCTTTCATTGCCAATTGAAATCTTTCCTCGCTTTGCTTTAATTTTTCCCGCATCAGCTTGCGTTCAGTGATATCTCTGATTGCCCCGTCGATATGATTTGGCTTGCCCTCAGAATCAAAAACCAATCTTGCGTTAATTGAAGTATATTTAATTTCACCGTTTACGCTTTTAAGGCATAATTCATAATCCCTGAGCTCGCCTTTTTCCTTTAATAAATCAAGAATCTTTAGCCTGTCGTTGGGATCGTAATAAAGGTTTGTAACCGGTTTGCCAACGATTTCATCCCGGTTAAACCCGGAAAAATTTTTGATGGATGGACTAACCTCTAATACAGTACCTGCAAGATCAGTTTGGTAAAAAACGTCCTGAACATTATTGAAGATGTTATGGTATTTTAACTCGCTTGCGTGTAGCGCCTGTTCGGCCAGTTTACGAGAAGTAATATCCATAACCAGCCCCGTTACATATAACGGTATTCCGCTGGTGTCTTTTTTTGCAACAGCCCCAATATCATAGAACCATTTGTATTCACCCGATTTGGATAAAATCCGATATTCAGTTTCATATTTCTCGGCTAATCCCTTTAAGTGATTCCGCATGGCATTCATTACCAGGTCAACATCTTCGGGATGAACCAAAGCCACAAAATCGGTATAATGTTTAAATTTTTGGGCAGGATAGCCAATCATATCCGATTTACGTTTATCGAAAATTACATTACCTGTTATGATATCCATCTCCCACCAGGCCATATTTGCCGATTGCATGGCAAGTTCAAGCCTTAAGTTATTCTCCTTCAAGGCTTCCTCTGCCTGTTTGCGATCCTTGTCGCTTTCAATAAATTCAATGGCAAATGAAATATCTGATGCCATTTCTTCAAGCAGTTTAATTTCATCTTCATTAAAAAAATCTATTTCCCCCGAATATATCATGTACACGCCAATGGTTTTACCCCATACAATTACAGGTAATGCTATAACAGACCGATAACCATATTCATGGGCGATTTTTCGCCAGTAGTACGTTTTGTCATCGGTTTCGATATTATTCGAAAAACTGCTTTTCCCGCTTTTAATTGCCTGTCCTGCAGGGCCTGAGCTAAGTATTGTATTGTTCAGGTCGATATTAATGGTATTTAAAAAATCTCCTGTTTTGTGAGTTGAAGCTACAATATCAATTTTATTTGTTGTGGGGTTTACCATACCAATCCAGGCCATCATGAATCCACCATCGTCAACAGTAATGCGGCATACTTCGTCGAATAACAACTCCTTATCGTGGTTGCGTACAATGGTTTGATTAATGTTGCTTAAAATCGAATAGACCCGGTTTAATCTTTGAATTTGTTTTTCAGCAAGTTTTCGCTCGGTGATATCCTGTGCAGCGCCCCAAAGTCCAATAGTTTTACCTTTTTTATCATGCTCTGTCTCTCCACGCACCCACATCCAACCATTGCTGCCATCAGCCTTAACTGTTTTTAATTCAAGCTCATAAGGTTTTCCTGTTTCACTGGTTCTGGCTAATGATGCAGATAAAATCTCCCAACTTTCAGGTGTAAACAACTTTTGATGTTCGGTATAAGGAGGAGGTGGCAGTTTAGGATCAAAACCATACATATTATACAGTTCTTCTGTCCAAACAACCTCATTTGTTGCAACATCTAAATGCCAGCTGCCAATATGAGTAATTTGCTGCGCTCTTTTTAATTCTTTTTCGCTTCGGATTAGTGCTTTTTCTGCCTGTTTGCGTTCGGTAATATCGTCGATTACACCAACCAGAAATTTATTCCTGGCAGTGTCGGTATATAAGGTTTTCCTGGTAACTATGGTCCTGATATTTCCCGTTCCGTCAGTAAGATATTCTTCGTTAATACTTTCCTTGCCTGTTTTAAATACCTCATTATCCTTTTCAATGAAAACATTTACTTGTTTTTCAGGGAAATATTCACCATCAGTTGAGCCAATAATTTTTTTCAATGGAATTTTAATAAGTAAACAGTATGCATTATTTGCCAAAACATATTTATGATTAAAATCTTTGACGAACACAGGTAATGCCACTGCGTTAATAATATTAAATGGGGTATCCGATCATTACCCGTGATTTTCATTAATAATTTTTTCATATGATATTGGAGCCATTATTACTGCCTGTTCAACTAATCGTAAAAAGAGGAGTCCTCTACTCTTTGATGTCCTCCTATTATATCTAAA
>JBGSRA010000026.1:0-11736 GCA_041737765.1 Draconibacterium sp.
ACAAAAACGGGCAACTTATTGCACAAACTGCAGGTTACCGCAATCCAAAACAATTGATTGATATAGGAAAACAAATTATTAACAGATAATACCATGATTCCCTGGGGCAAAGGATACAATTGCATAAAAAAGGTGAGAAGGGTTTTTGTTGGAGTAAGTGTTGTTGGAGTGTTGATTGTTTTCACTTTGCCTTATCAGGCGACAGCTCAAACCTGCTGCTCGGGTGGTGTTCCGCTCGGCGGCAGTTTGGGCCTTGGCGCTGCCGAAAGTAAGTCGTTACAGGTACTGGTAACTTACGATTACAATGCCATTAACGACCTGGTAAGTTTTACCGAAGAACTTGACGATGATACCCGGAGCCGCACCACTCAATCGTCGATAATTGAATTGAATTACGGATTAAATAAGCGCTTATCTTTTACAGGAGTTGTTCCTTTTATAAAACAAACACGCACAATCCAGGGGTTCGAAGGAAACGAAGATTTTACTGCTACGCAAGGTTTGGGCGATATGGTTTTCCTGGCCAAATACAGGATTATCAATCCTGAAAAAACAGCGGATATCGAATGGGTAATTGGCGCCGGGCCAAAAATACCAACCGCTAAAACCGATTTCACTAACAACCAGGGATTGGTGCTTCCGGCAGATATGCAGCCCGGTTCGGGTTCGTTCGACGGAATTTTCTGGAGTTATTTACTGAAAAACCGATTTTTAAGAAATCCCAAGATGGGTTTGGCTGCTGTCACCGCTTTCCGGTATTCGGGTGAAAACGAAAATTATAACCTAACGCAGACTTATCAGTTTGGCAACGAATTTCAGTTTAGTCTGGGGTTGAATTACAACCTTTTTCTGAAATGGCCGGTTGATATTTTCACATTTGCCAGGTACAGGTTTCAGGCCGAAGATTTAATCGATGGAGGTGTTTATCCATCATCGGGTGGCCAGTGGGTTTATGTTATTCCCGGTTTAAATATCAATTTTTCACCAAAGTGGTCGTTGAGGTTATCAGGCGATATTCCCGTTTACCGCAAACTGGAAGGGACACAACTTACTACCTCCTACAAATTAACCGCAGCCGTATTATTCAATATTCCTTTTAAAAAGAACGATTTAATAATTCACTAAAATTTTATAGCCATGAAGACAATTTCAAATTTATTGATAGCAGCGCTTTTTGTTTTTGCAGCCTGCAGCGATGATGATATGGCCGGAACTTCCGGTAACCCGAACAATCCCGATGACCCCATGGATGACAACGGATGGTTGATACCTTTTGCTGAAGTTCGTGATGGCGGCCCCGGAAAAGATGGGATTCCTGCATTAAACAGCCCCAAATTTACTAACGTCAGCGATGCTACTTATTTGAAAGATAACGATTTGGTACTGGGTTTTGCCGATGGGAGCGAGGTACGCGCTTATCCCCACACGATTCTTGACTGGCACGAAATTATAAACGACGACACCGAAAACCATTCGCTGGCAGTTATTTACTGTCCGCTAACCGGCACAGGCATTGGCTGGGACAGAATGATTAACGATAAGAAAACCACTTTCGGAGTATCGGGTCTGCTTTACAATTCGAATATTATTCCCTACGACCGGCTAACTAACAGCAACTGGTCGCAGCTTTTGCTGAAATCGGTTAATGGCGAAAAGAAGGGAACAAAAGCAAAAACCCTCAACCTGGTTGAAACATCGTGGAAAACATGGAAAGAAATGTACCCTTTTTCAAAAGTAATTTCAACCAATACAGGCTTCAACCGCAGTTACGGGAAATATCCTTATGGTGATTACAAAACCAGTAAAAACCTGATATTCCCGGTGAAAAATAAAGACAACCGGTTACATGAAAAAGAACGGGTACTAGGTATTATTATCGATGGAAAAGCAAAAGCATACCGGTTGAGCAATTTTTCGGGAAACGGAAAACTGATTCTTAACGAATATGCAGGAACAAGTTTGGTTATTGCAGGCAGTGAAAATGCCAATCTGATTGTGGCTTTTAACAGTCGCTTAGCCGATGGAACAAAACTTGAATTTCAGTTTATTGAAAACAAGCTACCAGCTTTGCTCCGCGATAAACAGGGAAATGTATGGGATGTTTTTGGCCGGGCCATCGAAGGGCCGCGCAAAGGACAAACATTGCAACCTGTTCAGCAAATGATGGGATATTGGTTTGCTTTTGCCGCGTTTTATCCCGAAATCGAAGTTTGACAAAAAGTAAAAAGAACAAAAAAGGATTCTTTTTAACGGGTTTCGATTTTATTGAAATAAATTCAATTACCTGTCAGGATTCTCAACTGGTTTCGACTGTTCTCCTGAAAAATAAATTTTTAAAGAATGAAACAGTTTATAAATATCACGGTTATTTCAGCGTTTTTGCTTATCATCAGTCTGATTTCTGGTGCCGCTGATTTGGGAAATTCCAACAGTAATTCATTGTTCAAAATAGGCCGAAGTAAAGATGCCAACGAAATTTATTATGAAGTAAAAACCACACCCGACGGTTCGCTCGATTTAAAAGAACCCATAAAAATTTACTGGATAAAATATACTAAAAACGGAGAGATTGAGCCACTGACAAAAATTCAGCAGAATTTTGCTTACGGATTGGACATTCTGAAAGTCACCCCCGAAAAAGCCGAGTTTCAATTCGTTTCCTATTCAAAACGTACGTTGCAACTTCGTAAAAAAGCCAGCGGTAGTTTCGCTGTATTTACTGAAGTTGACGGAAAAGAAGTGGAATTGGAGCGGGTTTTCATTCAAATTGATGGCGGTACTTTTTGGTTCCCGAAAATTTCGCGGGTGGAAGTTCATGCCAAAAAAGCTGAAGCTGGCGAACCCGTTGTTGAAGTTATAAATCCTTGATTTTAATTCTTTAAAAATCAAAATAAAACCTTTTCAATGAAGATTTTTCGATATTTCTGGGCGCTTTATTTGTTTTTACCTTTAACTATGCTGGGGCAAGAAGAAGATGAGAAAAATAAAACAGAAAAGAATTCCCGCTATTCATTCGGGGTGATACCGGCGCTGGCTTTCGATTCCGATTTGGGTTTCAAATATGGTGCGGTGGTTAACCTTTTTGATTTTGGCGACACAAAATTTCCGCCTCATTACGAGCAGTATCTTTTTATCAAACTCACCAATACCACAAAAGGCACCCTTAATTTGCAGGCTTTGCTCGAAAGTGAGACTATGATTAACAAAGCAAAAGTAGTTGCCGAAGCCAGTTATTTTGCCGACCGTAAACTCGATTTTTTTGGGTTTAACGGAACCGATGTAACTTACGGCAAGGAATTTACCGAACCCGAAAACAGCGATTTCAAAAATAAAAACTTTTATGCCCATCACCGTAATTTTTTACGGTTGCGCTTCGATTTGCAGAAATACCTTGCCGGCAGTAAGTTGCGCTTGCTCACTGGATTCACTTTTAACAATTACAATGTTTCGCTGGCTCGCGAAGAACGCCACGAAAAAAATGAAGGCAACTCTTCCGATGGTTTTCAGCATCCCACTTTATTTGAATATTACAACAATTGGGGAATTATTAGCCCCGACGAAAAAAGTGGCGGGAACATCAGTTTATTTTCGCTGGGTTTGGTTTACGACTCGCGCAACCACCCCTGTTATTGTACCGATGGTAAATGGTTCGAAACAGTTTTTAATTATTCCCCGGCATTTCTTGGCGATGCGGGTTTTACAAAAATCATACTTACCTACCGCCAGCACACAAGTGTTTTAAACGACAAAATAACTTTTTCATTCCGGGTATCAAGCCAACAGAAGCTTTCGGGAAATATTCCGTTTTACTTTGTCCCCACTTTTTACGACAGCCGTTTATCGAACGACGGAGTGGGCGGAGCCTTTAACCTGCGCGGCGCCATGCGAAACCGTATTGCAGCCAATGGTTTCGTTACCGGTAATTTCGAAATTAAATTCAAAACTCACGGATTTAAATTGCTCAGGCAAAACTTTTTAACCAGTATTGTGGGGTTTTATGACAATGCCTACATCACGCAAGCTTACAAAGTGAACATGGAGAATGTTCCGGATGAAGAAAAACCAATCTATTTTAACCCGGGCAAACAAAAGGTCCACCACACGTTTGGCCCCGGATTATACATCATATTCAACCAAAATAACATTGTTACTGTAAATTACGGTATATCAACTAACAAACAGCTTGGCTCCGGCGGATTGTATATTGGGTCGAGTTTGCTGTTTTAAACCGGTGACTTCGGTTTTTCAAACCCGCAGATTATTCCAAACCCAATAAACTTTAGTCCCTGAATACTGTTTTGCCAAAAATTCCCCTTCCCTACTTTGTCAGGTTTCCGGTATTCTCCGACTGTACTGGCAATTAAAACAAATTCATTTAAAACTACAGCAATATGAAAATAGGATTTATCGGCCTTGGGAAAATGGGCTTTAACATGGTACATCGTTTACTAAATCATGGCCACGAATTGGTGGTCTGGAACTTTGATACTGCTCCAATCGAAGAATCAGTAAAACTTGGTGCAATTGCCGCATCTACAGTTGCCGATTTAGTTTCAAAACTTCCGGAACGAAAAGTGGTTTGGCTCATGGTTCCTGCCGGAAAACCGGTGGACGAAAACCTGGATACATTGCTCGGTCTGCTAAAAACAGATGACATTATCATCGATGGCGGAAACTCAAATTGGAAGGAAACACAGGCGCGTGCTGCAAAAGCTGCTGAAAAAGGCATTCATTTTCTCGATTGTGGCACCAGTGGCGGAGTTTGGGGTTTGCAAAACGGTTACTGCCTCATGTACGGCGGAAATAAACAAGCCGTTGATTTTGTTGAGCCTGTTTTTAAAAGCCTGGCGCCAGCCAGAGGACATGTTTATTGCGGAACTTCAGGAGCCGGCCATTTTGTAAAAATGGTACACAATGGTATCGAATATGGAATGATGCAGTCGTATGCCGAAGGTTTCGAAATTCTTGAAAAAGTGCCGTTTGGAATCGACCTCCACAAAGTTTCAGATGCTTGGCAGTACGGCAGCGTAATCCGTTCGTGGTTGTTGGAACTGGCAGTAAATGCCTTCAAGGATGACCCAAAATTAGAGAAACTCGAAGATTATGTTCAGGACAGTGGAGAAGGCCGCTGGACAATCCAAGCGGCAATTGACCTTGATGTACCGGTTCCGGTTATAACAGCCTCACTTTTTAGCAGGTTTCAGTCGCGGCAAACCGAGTCGTTTGCCATGAAAGTATTGGCAGCCCTCAGGAACCAATTTGGTGGACATGCAGTAAAAACTAAAAACCAATAATATTACGGCAATGGATAAAAAATTCAGTTTTAATTACGTCATTTTTGGCGCCTCGGGCGATTTGGCCAAACGGAAACTCATTCCTGCGCTATATTCACTTTATGTAAACCAACAGGTTCCCGATAATTTTATCATTCTTGGTGTTTCGCGTACCGCCTACTCCGACATTCAGTACAGGGAGAAAATGAAAGAAGCATTAATTGAATTCAGCGAAAATAGCAATGAAGGTAAGATTGATGCTTTTGTAGAAAAGCTTTTTTACCAGCCGCTTAATTACGATAACCATCAGGATTACTTCGAACTGAAAAAACGGTTGAACAATCTTCAGGAAAAAAAGGAAATACCTGGAAATACCGTGTTTTATCTTTCCACTCCACCAAAATTGTACGGCGAGATTCCGGTGCACCTGGCGAAAGTTGGCTTGAATAATGAAGACGACGGATGGAAAAGGCTTATTATTGAAAAACCTTTTGGCTACGACCTCGAATCGGCATTGCAGCTAAAAGATATTTTACTAAAATACTGGAATGAAAATCAACTATACCGCATCGACCATTATTTGGGAAAAGAAACCGTGCAGAACCTGCTGGTTACCCGTTTCTCAAATGGTATTTTCGAACCGCTCTGGAATAGTAAATACATTCATCATGTTGAAGTAACCTCTTCTGAAAACCTTGGCGTTGAAGAACGTGGCGGCTATTACGACAGTTCCGGAGCTCTGCGCGATATGGTGCAAAACCATTTGTTGCAGGTAGTGGCTTTCACCGCAATGGAACCTCCGGCAACACTTGAACCACAGGCCATCCGGAACGAAATCCTCAAAGTTTTCCAGTCGTTGCGGCCCATAAAACCCGAAGATGTGAAAAATGTGGCCATGCGCGGACAATACATCGCGTCAACCATTAAAAACCAAAAAGTTGCAGGTTACCGCGAAGAACCGGGAGTTGACCCGAATTCAACAACCGAAACTTATGCTGCCCTCAAATTCTATATCGACAACTGGCGCTGGGGAGGCATACCATTTTATATCCGTACCGGCAAACGTTTGCCCACGCGTGTTACCGAGGTGGTTATCCATTTTAAGGCTACCCCGCATTTTTTATTCTCGAAACAAGCCAATTGCAGTTCGTGCAACCAGTTGGTTTTGCGTATTCAGCCCGATGAAGGAATCCTGCTCAAATTTGGTATGAAAGTGCCGGGAACAGGTTTTGAAGTACAAAACGTGAACATGGATTTTCATTATTCCGACCTGGCACATCAGCGAATCCCGGCGGCTTACGAAAGGCTGATTTACGATTCAATTAAGGGCGACTCTACCCTGTTTGCCCGTACCGAAGAGGTAATTGAAGCATGGAAATTTGTAATGCCAGTGCTCGCTGCATGGAAAAACAACCCTGAAATCCCATTATTCGGTTACCCTGCCGGGACCTGGGGCCCCAAAGAAGCCGACGATTTAATCGAAGAAAAAGAGATGACCTGGCGTTATCCGTGCAAAAACCTGGCTGACGACGGTATTTATTGCGAATTATAAACCATAAAACTTTTAATAAAATGAAAATTGGAATAGCATCAGACCACGGCGGGTATGAATTGAAAAACCTGCTAAAAAAAAGATTACTGAAACTACAATATGATGTAGTTGACTTTGGAAATCTAAACTACGATCCCAACGATGACTTCCCTGATTATGTAATTCCTTTGTCAAATGCCATTGTAAATAAATCGATTGACCGTGGCATTGCGATTTGCGGAAGTGGCGTGGGAGCATCAATTGCGGCAAATAAAATTCACGGCACCAGAGCCGGGCTTATCCACGATTGCTTTTCTGCCCGTCAGGGTGTGGAAGACGACGACATGAATATTCTCTGTCTTGGCGGACGGGTAATTGGCACCGAAGCTGCCTGGGAAATCACAAAAACTTTCCTGAACGCGAAGTTTTCATCCATCGAAAGGCATAAAAGACGATTGGATAAAATTTACCTGGTTGAAAACCATTTCTTTGGTTGAACACGTTAATTAGCACGCAAAGACGCAAAGGCGCTAAGAAAAGAAAATTCAAAACCTTTTGCGCCTTGGCGGCTTGGCGAGAAACATTAATAATAATTACATTTTAAAAATTAAAACAATGAATTTACACACAAAAGAACTTCACAATCAGGGCGTGAGCCTTTGGCTCGACAACATTACACGTAAAATTCTGAACAACGGGATTTTACAAGACTACATTGCAGACCTTTCTGTAACCGGTTTAACTTCTAATCCCACTATTTTCGACAACGCCATTTCAAAATCCTCCGATTACGATGGAGCCATCCGTCAACTGGGTAATTTACTTACCGATGAAGAGGTATTTTTTGAACTTGCCATTGAAGATATTCAGCGTGCTGCCGACCTGTTCAGCCCCTTGTACGAGCGTACCAACAGCGTTGACGGGTTTGTTTCCATTGAAGTTTCGCCCGTTTTGGCTTACGATACACAAAGCACCATCGAAGCAGCCAAAGCCATTTTCAGGAAAGTAAACCGGCCCAATGTATTTATAAAAATTCCCGGCACGCCCGAAGGATTGCCTGCTATTGAACAGGCCATTGCCGAAGGAATTCCGGTGAATGTAACCCTGCTTTTTTCAGCCGAACAATACCTTGCCGCTGCCGAAGCATGGCTACGTGGAATCGAAACCCGCGCAAAAAATGGTTTAAACGCCGATGTGCGGTCGGTGGCTTCGGTTTTCGTGAGCCGCTGGGATAAAGCAGTTTCCGAACAGGTTTCCGACGGATTAAAGAATAAACTCGGGCTGGCAACTTCTCAAAAAACGTATGAGGCTTACACGCAATTCCTGCAGTCGAACAGGGTACAAAGAGTAATGAACCTGGGCGTTTCACCACAACGGTTATTGTGGGCAAGCACCGGCGCCAAAGACCCGGCCGTGTCGGATGTCATTTATATCGAAAACCTGGCGGCGCCTTTCACGGTAAATACCATACCCGAAAATACCCTGCTGGCTTTTGCCGACCATGGAAACGCGGTTGAACAGATGCCACAATCCTGCACAGATACAGATAAATTGCTTGACGATTTCAAAAATGAAGGCGTAAATATTGGCCAACTTGCCGGGCAATTGCAAAAAGAAGGGGCCGAATCGTTTGTCGGTTCATGGAAACACCTCATTGACAGTATTCAGTCTAAAAGAAAACAAGTTTAACCCATGCTGGATATCAGAACAGAAAACAAAAACAATACCTTGTCTGCCGAATGGATTGTTACCAACGGCATTGGCGGATATGCCTCGTCCACGGTTTCGGGCGCAAATACACGCCGTTACCACGGTTTGCTGGTGGCAGCACTCAATCCTCCGGTTGAACGCAAAGTAATGGTATCCAAAGTGGAAGAGACCATTGTTACCGATGACGGGAATTTCGAACTGGGTTCGAATTTTTATCCCGGCGTTATTCATCCTGAAGGATATAAAACCATCGAAAGTTTTGAACGAAACCCGCTCCCCAGAACTGTGTTTTACAAAAGGGGGCATCGCCTTTCAAAAACTATTTTTATGGTCCAAGGTTCGAATACCACGGTAGTTGAATATGAAAATGCGGGGACAGGAAAAACAAAATTGCAGCTTACGCCCATGTTTCTGTATCGCGATTACCACAGCCTTTACCACGAAGACGACAGTTTTTGCCATTATTACGACATGGAAAATAGTTCACTTCAGATTTTTGCCTGTGACCATTCAGAGCCACTTTTCTTTAAATATTCAGCAGGGAAATTTAACGGGAATTACTTTTGGCATAAAAACAACGAATATCCCGGGGAACAAAAACGTGGACAGGAATACCACGAAGATACCTTTAGCATTGGAAATGTAGTTGTGGAACTAAAACCGGGAGAGAAAATATTCCTGATGTTTTCCGTCTCTTCTGAAATGCTCGCGCAAAACCCGGAAATCCTGAAGCAGGATGAACTGATACGATTGAAATTATTAAACCCAAAAAATAATACAAATCAGTTTTTTGCTGATTTGGCAGCAATTGCGGACCAGTTTATCGTTTTACGCGAATCGACCCAAAGTTACACCATTATTGCCGGCTACCACTGGTTTACCGATTGGGGGCGCGATACCATGATTGCTCTACAGGGATTGGGTATCGCGCTGGGTAAAAAAGTAGTTAGCAAATCGATTCTAAGTACATTTTTCAAAAGCATTGATCAGGGAATGTTGCCCAACCGTTTTCCTGATGACGAAAAAGATGTGCCTGAATACAATACCATCGATGCCACGCTCTGGCTGTTCGATACACTTTACAAGTATTCCCAAAAATTTGGCGATGCTGAATTTATCAAAGAAAACCTGCATTATCTGGAAGATATTCTCAAATGGCATATCGAAGGAACCCGCTATAACATTCATGTAACCGAAGATGGTTTTCTGGCTGGTGGTGAGGGAATTTCGCAACTTACCTGGATGGATGCCCGTGTAGGAGATTTCGTGGTAACGCCGCGTCATGGATTGTCTGTTGAAATTCAGGCGCTATGGTACAATGCGCTACAGGTTTACCTGCATTTTTCAACCGAATTTGCGGTTAAACCCAAAACATTTCGAACCAAAATACAAAAAACAGCAAAAAAACTGAAAGCAAATTTTAAAAGCTATTTTCTGAACGAAAAAGGTTATTTGAATGATGTGGTGCAGGAAGATAAGTCGGCAGACGATGCCATTCGTCCCAACCAGGTTTATACACTCAGCCTTTCGTTCCCGTTATTGGATAAAGAAACCGGAAAAAGTGTATTGAATATTGTTGACAAGGACCTTTTTACTCCTTACGGATTACGGACTCTTTCGCCCGAACACAAGGATTTTCGCCCGGTTTACGAAGGAAATTCGTGGGAACGCGATACAGCATACCATCAAGGAACTGTTTGGCCGTTCTTGTTAGTCGATTATTTTCAGGCTTGTTTATATGTTATCGGCCCGACACCGGAAGTTTTTGAGAAAATGAAGGAATCCGTTGAAGCTTTGCAAAAACATTTTTACGAAGATGGTTGTATCAACGGCATTGCAGAAATATTCGACGGAAAAAATCCAATCCATGGAAAAGGTACAATCAATCAGGCATGATCCGTAAGTGCGCTAATTCAATTGATTGAAATAACAAAACCAAGCCAGGCCGCTAAGCAGCGAGAAAAAAAAGCAAAATAATTTTGCGCTTTTGCGAGAAATAAAAAATAATTAAATAGAATAAAATGAGACAAAATCCACACCATCGTCTGGCAGGCCAGACATGCATTGTAACCGGGGCAAATTCAGGCATAGGAAAAGAAGTAGCCCTCTCGATGGGGCGCGATTGTGCAAACGTTGTAGTGAATTACGTTACCGACCCGGCTGGCGCCGAAGAAGTAGCGCATCAGATTGAGTTAAGCGATTCGGTTGCGAAAGCCATTGCTGTTAAAGCCGATGTAAGCAAGGAAGACCAGGTTCAGGAAATGTTCCGCGTTGCTAAACAACATTTTGGTACGGTTGACATTTTGGTGAACAACGCCGGATTGCAGCGCGATGCAGCATTTCAAGATATGACCCTTGCCCAGTGGCAGTTAGTGATTGATGTAAACCTCACTGGTCAGTTTTTATGCTCACGAGAGGCAGTCCGCGAGTTTTTGCAACGAGGAAGAAAAGACTATTCATGCGCTGTTGGGAAAATTATCTGCATGAGTTCGGTACACGAAATCATCCCGTGGGCAGGCCATATAAACTATGCAGCCTCGAAAGGTGGTGTAATGCTTTTGATGAAATCGATGGCACAGGAACTGGGGCCAAAGGGAATACGCGTAAACAGTATCGCACCGGGAGCTATTCAAACTCCAATCAACCGCGATGCCTGGGAAACTCCCGAAGCCCTGGAAAAACTGAATAGACTAATTCCCTACAAACGAATCGGGCAAACCACCGACATTGGTGCAGTTGCAGTTTGGCTGGCATCCGACGAAGCAGACTATATTCACGGAACAACTATTGTTGTTGATGGTGGGATGACGCTTTATCCGGGTTTTACCGAAAATGGATAAAGTAAAAAATTGCTCGCAAAGCTGCAAGAGAAAAACAAAAACTTTGTGTTGCTGAGTCTTTGCGAGATATTAAATATGTCGGACATTAATAATAAGAGAAATACGCAGCCAGTCTGATAAGGGAAGGATAAATAAAAATCCTTTGCGCCTTTGCGTGAGATAAAAATAAAACAACATGAAAAAAATATCTGCTGAAAAACTACGCCTGAACGAGCATTATTCAGGAAAAAAGAAGTGGCTTAAATGGGGGCCTTATCTGAGTGAACGCCAATGGGGAACGGTACGTGAAGATTACAGCGCTGATGGAAGTGCCTGGGATTTTTTTCCACACGACCATGCCCGCAGCCGGGTTTATCGCTGGGGCGAAGATGGTATTGCCGGA
>JBGSRA010000033.1:0-1766 GCA_041737765.1 Draconibacterium sp.
CCGTTGGCTAAACAGGCTGTGTGAAAATTGAGTTTTTAATTTCATTTTACGTGAACTCTTTATTTTTATTCACAGGTTTTTCATTTATTTCTTTTTCCTGTTCATGGTTCTTCTCTGGTCCTACTATTATTTTTCGGCCCCAAAATTGATTTTTATGGCGTTTTTTTAAGCCATTGCCCAATTATATCTCATCATTTTGCGTGTTAATTCTGTTGATGAGTCACAGTTTATCAGTCTTTTGATGTTGTAAGCTGTTGTGTAGAGATTAAATTCTATCTGGACTTTTTCTTTTCCTGTCAGCAGAAATTGAAACTTGCCCATCAGCCATTTTATCGTACCAAATGGATGTTCAACAATGCCTTTTCTTTCTGCTATTTTCTCCTTGGCATAATTGGTCTTTAGCTTTTCTTTATACTGGTCTATTCTTTCTTTTTCGATATTCAGTTTATAAATCCTCCCTGTTTTCGACTTTGTGCAATTCATCCTCATTGGGCAACCATCACACTCCCTGCACTTATAAATATTATAAATTGCCCCTTGTTGCTTATAACCCTTTGATAAAAGGTAGAGTTTCTTCCTTTGCGGGCAAATGCAGGTGTCGGTTTGCTTATCGTATTTGAATACAAGGTCTTGCTTTTCTTCTTTTTCCCTGTGTGAGGTTTGAAGGGGAATATAACACGGAATACCTTTTTCTTCGATATTTAGTATTTGTGTCATATTACCAAAACCCTTGTCTGCCAGCACTTCTTCCGGGGAAATGTCAATTTCCTGGGTAACCTTTTCAACATTGTTTTCTAACTGTTGTAAATCGTTAGGGTCTGTTGTTACTTCGTTGTACATGATAAAATGACCTTTTGCTTCCACGCCGGTTTGTGCATTGTAACCTGCAAATTTGCCATCGCGCCCCTTGACCAAAGCGGCATCGGTGTCGTTTGGGGAAATTTGTTTTTTGCCACTGGCTTCCAGTGTTTTTCCCACTGCTTCCAACTTTGCTTTTTGCACTTCAATTTTTGCTATCTTTTCTTTGAGCTGTTTTATTTCCTCCCGGGCAGTTTCAAGAAAATCTTCGTTTGAATCGTTGTCCTCCAACTGGGATAAATAGTCAGCTATGGATTTGTCCAGGTTCTCCAGTTTATGCCGGATGCCTTCACTGTTCAACATGTCGCGGCTTGCATAGGCTTCTATTTTTGACCCATCGAATACAAGCTTCTTCCCTGAAGCATATTCTTCATCCAACAAAAATCTGCGGAAGGTTTTTAGTACATCTTTTACCAGTTGTGCATTGTCCCTGCGAAACTCGCAAATAGTCCAATGGTCGGGCTGCATGCCTTCCATCAGCAAGAGCAACTCAATGTTCCGGCAGGTTTCCCTTTCCAGTTTACGACTACTGGATATCCCGTTAAAATAACCATAAACCAACAATCCCAGCATCGACACCGGTGGATAGCTTTTCCTGCCTTTTTCTTCTTTCCCTTTCCACTCTTCACGCCACGGATTGTCGGCTATAAATTTCCTGCACAGTAAATCAATTAACCTGACAGGATTATCCGGCAAAATCATGGTCTCGTATGAAACCATCATCATTTGTCCCCGGTATTGTCCTTCTTTAAAATGCATCTTTCCTTGCTTTTATTTGATTTCAAGTTAATCAACTTATCCGAAAAAATTCAATGTTTTACCAGTCGTTATTATCCAATTATCAACAACTTCAATTTAATATTTTGTACATTCGTTTTCACACAGCCTGTGAAGTCAACGGGCAGGAA
>JBGSRA010000004.1:0-2653 GCA_041737765.1 Draconibacterium sp.
CAATACTCCGTTAAGTTTTAAGCGGCAAAAGTACCGTAATATATAAGTTCTTTGACAATATCTTGATTTTTTAGTTTGTTTGGGTTTACAGCGAACACGTCAATAAATCGCTCGAGGAGTAACATATTGTGGTACAATGTTTTCATGTCGGCCATTGAAAAGGCTTCCCTTTTTTCTTTGGGCAGCGAAAGCCAATGGCAAACCCTTGCAATGTTAATAGAAGTGAGTGAGGTATTAAAGTGGAAGTGCAGCTTATTCGTGCTTCTGGCTTGTGAATGTTCCAGACCTGTGTGTTGTTTTCCATCGCGGTATAGAAATTCTATCTGGAAGCGGCTGCGGTAATATTTGATAATATCTTCTGCATCCATTTCCAAATCGGTTGAGAAATAGATTTTATGAGTTATTTTTCCTTTATCAGAAGTTGTAATTTCACAGGCAATTTTAATGTTCCGTTTGAATGATTTTGAATAAACAATGGCACAGTAGACTGTTGTCAATTCGTTAATTTGAATGACATTGAAATAATCCTGGTTTAAATTGGCCCAGTCTATCTTTCCATCATGTTTACTTGGCCTTCCTTTTTTACCTGTTTTTTCTCCATAAAACAGGTACTTCAGGTCTGCATCATCGCACAAGCGGCTAATCAAATGCATTTCTATCGCGAGCACCCGGTCAACAAATGGTTTCTTTGCAAAGAACGCATCAGCGACAATATAAGATGACAATTTGGCCAAAGCTTCCTTGCGTTCAAATAAAACATTGCCGTACCAATCCAACAGGTTTTCATCTGAGTTGGGATCGCCTTTGCTCCCCGGGGTCTGCACGGCTTCGAGGTGAAACGCAAAATAATTGCAGCTATCCCACTGATTTCAAGTCCCCATTTGGAGGCTTGGGCACATCCCGACCAATATCGGCCAAGCCCAGGAGTTAGCTTTCCTGATTTGCTGATATAACTGGGGTCGAATGCAATTACAAATCGCCCGCTTCCGTTTGAGATGGCTAATTGTTTATTGAATTCCATAAAGTCGAATGGTTTTTCGAACTGTTGACTGTATCGTTGTTCACAAAATTGTCCATATCTTTCGAGCTGGAAAAAGTTGATTCGGCTTTTTACGCTTAAGAAAAGCATAAAGACCTCAATTATAAAATCTTTTCGCCACTTATTGATATTTGCTGTTTTGTCTAACATGCTATATACAATACTCCGTTAAATGTTAATATAAACAATTGATTATCAATAAATTAATTTGATTTTTATTTGGCAAAACCCCTGATAGTCAGTATCTTAAGAGAATTTACCAGATCCATTTCAAGTATGATTCTCAAAGGGTATATATCTTATAAACAGCTAATATATAGCATGTTAGACAAAACAACAAATATCAATAAGTGGCGAAAAGATTTTATAATTGAAGTCTTTATGCTTTTCTTAAGTATCAAAGGCCGAATCAACTTTTTCCAGCTCGAAAGATATGGACAATTTTGCGAACAACGATACAGGCAACAGTTTGAAAAACCATTCCTAGATTCAAGTTACAAATGCAACAAATCAATTCAAAGAAGCAAAAAATATTTTAGACGGAGTTTGGAAGTTTAATTTTTCTCTTGGCCTTCGGTTTATCTTATTCTGTATGAGTTTTATATATTGTTTATCATACAGGTCAAAATTGGTTCCTTTTATGATATATTGTCTGATTAGTTTGTTAGTGTATTCATTCAAACCTCTTTCCCAGGAAGAATAAGGGTGTGCAAAATAAAAACTGGCTTGCAGTTTTTTAGCAATAACCTCGTGATTTGCAAACTCAAGACCGTTATCTGATGTAATTGTGTGTACGGTGTTTTTATATGCAATCAACATTCGTACAGCAGCTCTGGCAACACCCAGCGCTTGTTTCCCGTTTTCCATCTTTTCCATTAACAGGAATCCCGTTTTCCGTTCAGTAATTGTGAGGATGGCATCTTTTCTGTTTTCACCGATTATGGTGTCAATTTCCCAGTCCCCACAACGTTCCTGGGTATCTACAATGGCTGGCCGGAGTTCAATGGACACCTTGTTTTTAATATTGACTTGCTTGCCAATCAATGGTCTTTTCCTGTGCTTTAATTTATGTCGTGTATGTGTCCAGAGAAGCCATCCATTTTGTTTGTCTTGCCTAATGAGTTGATATATGCACTCATGCGATACCATGGGGCGATTGTCGAGCTGGCAAGAACCAACAATTTGTTTAGGGGACCATTGCTCTGTTGTTAATTTTTCAACAATCAGTTTTGTCATATCAGGAGTTAATTTCCGGGTACGGCCAAACCGTTCCTTTCGTTCTGTACTGAGCTGCTGGGCAAACTTTGCCGAATATGACCGCTTTCCCATATTGCGGTCAATTTCACGATAAATGGTACTCTTATCTGTACTTAAAAGTTCCGCAACTATTTTAACAGGAGTTTTTGTTTTTAATAACACCTCGATTTGGTTCCTTTGTACCGAGGTTAAATGTTTATTTTTCATTGCAAATCAAAAGTATTGGTTTAACCTTACTATGAGGCTGTCTAAAAAGAGTTCAGTCTCTTTTTTTGTTTGTAAATATTTCATTTAACATTGATGTAAATCGTTTATATTTAGTATATTAACGTCATAAAGATAAACGGATTCAAAAAT
>JBGSRA010000093.1:0-97564 GCA_041737765.1 Draconibacterium sp.
TAAAACAACAAAAAATAATACCCACGAAAGGAAAATCACACGGAAACAGGCGATACAAAAAGTTGGTATTACAGCGCTAACTGCTGCTTCAATTATGTTCCTTTCAACAAAACAAAGCAGTGCACAATCAAATCTCCCCGACAGTCCGGGTGGCGGCTGGGGATAAAAAGATGTATTAAAAACAAAAACGACCTGGTAAAAACCGGGTCGTTTTTGTATGGATTAATGCTACAAAATTGAAAAATCATTTAATACTGATGTTAAAAGTCACAGCCCTAAATAACGGGCAGGGTTGCCGTGGTATTGCCCATAAATACAAATCAGGTCAGTGGAGATTTCAAAAACCGGTCAACTTCTTTTTTGCTGTATTACCGTTTATTTTTACTTTTAGGGCCGATGAAAAACACGAAAAACAATAATGGCAAATTTCCACTGGTAATTCACCAATTTGAAAATGTCTGGGCAGTTTGGTTTAAAAAAAGCCGGTCGTTTATGCTTCTGGCTCAACCTGCTTTTAAAGTGCTGAACCTGGTTATTGAAGGGAGAAAAAGAACTGAAATCAGAAAAAAAATCAGAGATGATTACGCTCTTTTAAAAACCGAGACTGACACTTTTGTAGATGAAATTGTTCAGTATATTCGCCAGTATAACAGTTCAAAAACAAACATACAGGTTTCGAAAAGAAAAGAGGCAAAAGATGAGACTGAAAACGTTGATTTTAAATTCAGCAGAAAATACGGGTTTGGAAAAACTGTTTTAACAGTAGATTACCACGACGAGTGGATGCAACACCTGATTCATCCTTCGTTTATGCATCTTGAAACAACAGGAAGGTCGGTGCAAAAACACCACATTCGTTGTTACCACTCAAAAAAATATTTAATTCTAACACACAACGATAAAATTGTTGAGGCTTTTGATTCTGAATCAGTGGAATACTACAAAGGTGCTGTTTCGCAGCTGGTTTACAGTATTATTTATAAAAAACCTTTTTCAGGTTGGATGTGTACCCTTCACGCCTCTGGGGTACATTATAAAAACAAGGCATTTGTATTTTCGGCAGCAGCAGGCAGTGGTAAAAGCACCACATCGGCAATACTGAAAGCCAGTGGTTTGGATTATATTTCCGATGATTTTATTGCTGCTACCCCCGATGGAAATGTTTACCCTTTTCCCGCCTCCATTTCAGTAAAGGACGGATCTTTTGCAGTACTTTCTAAATATTATCCCGAACTCGCAGATAAAATTTTGGAAAAGGCTGCAACCGGAAAAATGGTCAGGTATCTGCCGGTACACAATTATTCAGAGGCTGTTAATAATGGTATCCCTGTAACCGGTTTTGTTTTTGTTGAATATCAGAAGGGAAGTAGTTTTGGTTTAAATGAAGTAAGTAAAAAAGAGGCGCTGCAACTGTTGTTAAAAGAAACCTGGGTAAATCCAAAAACAGAATTTGTGAAGGCATTTTTCGAATGGATTGAGAAAACGAACTTCTACAAAATGACCTATTCTGACAACGAAATTATGATTAACACCATCAAAAATCTGCTCGATTATGAAGGGTAGTTATCATCCGTTTGAATCGCCTGAAACACTTATTTTGACTTTTGAATTAATTGAACCTATCTTTGCCGTCAGATTTTATTGAAGATGCAAAAAATTATTCTTTTCATATTTTTTACACTTATTGCCGTTTTGCCGGGAAAAGCTGTTGGTAAATTGACGGCAGACCGGGAGTATAATAAAATAGGTTTTGTTGAATCAGAAATCAGGGAAAACCTGGTTGCCTTTGCCATGAACTATCTTGGAACCCCATACCGATATGCCAGCATTGACCCTGAAAAAGGTTTTGACTGTTCGGGATTTGTACATTTTGTTTTTAAGAATTTCAATATCGAACTGCCCCACAGTTCAAAAGCATTTAAATCGGTTGGTACCGAAATCAAACCCGAAGATTTCAAGATTGGCGATGTTCTGGTTTTTTACGGATACCGCAAAACAACACAAATCGGTCATGTGGGTATTATTTGTGAGGCAAACGGAATGAACTCGAAATTTATCCATTCTTCCTCAGGAAAAGTTAAAGGCGTAATCATCAGCGAACTGAATTCTGAAATGTATTCGCGCAGGTTCTACAAATGTGTTGATGTACTTGGGAAAGAGTGAATGCGTGAATGCAGGAATGTTATAATGCTACAATGCTACAATGCTATAATGCAGGACCAGTGACAAAACTCCGAACTTTGAGCTCTAAACTCTGTACTCTAAACACTGAACGCAAAACTCTAATTCCCCCCCTCTACCAAAATGCTATACAAACGTTCATCACGTTTATAAATATCTTCATAGAAATTTATTTCACCGTTCTCCCCTACCCAGGCTGTAAAATAACCAATGTAAACCGGAATTTTCGGTTTTACAGATACCCATTTTTCGGTACCCGATTTCATGGCGGCATCAATTTTATCAACTGTCCATTCAGGGTTATTTTCAAGAATTTTAATGGCAAGATCACGTGGTTTTGCAACCCTAATACAACCATGGCTAAATGCCCTGCTTTCTTTGGCAAACAGACTTTTTGAAGGAGTATCGTGTAAATAAATATTATTCGAATTTGGAAAAATAAACTTCACCTGCCCCAAAGAATTCTTTTTACCAGGTTTTTGCCGCACCTGCCCACCATTCCATTCCATGTTGTGTTTTGCCAGGTAATTAGGGTCCTTTTTTATACCGGGTTTAATTTCTTTCTCAACAATGCTGTTGGGGACATTCCAGTACGGACTGAAAACAACTGAACTCATATTTCCACTGAATACCACAGTTTTATTCATAGTTTTACCCACAACAACCGGCGATTCAAGAATACGCTGATTGTTACGGTTAAAATAAAGCATATATGAGGGGATATTTACAAAAATAAGTTCACTGGCTTTTACAACTTCCGGCGAAACCCAACGGCAGCGCTCCATGTTTACAATTATCATTTTTATACGTTCCTCAACCGGAACATTCATTTCGGCAATGAGTGCCGGAGTAATGGCCGACTGTAAATTTTTGCCATGTCGTAACTGGTACTTTTTAACTGCTTCAACCAATTCGTCATCGTACTTATTGCTACCATTATCTTCAGCAATATCGCCGGTTATAAAAAAATGCTCCCTTATTTGCTGAATCACTTTCGAAGTATCTCCAGGTTTGTATGGCTTAACTTTTGGTTCTACTTCAACAGTTTTCCAACCTCCATTTTTCTCATACTCCCGGTATTTCTGCAAAACATCGCGTAATTTAAAATACTGTCTGAACATTATGATGCTGTCCTTTTGCACCAAACCTGGGTTAAGTAAAACAGAATCGAGTATATTTTCGTACGAGAGTTCTTTTCTGGGGAGCAGCCATTCCAGGGCCGTTGATGTTTTATCATCAACTCCTGTGTACACCTTTCCGGCATAAAACAGAAACAAATTGGATAACATCAAATCGGTTTCGGTGTTGGTTAAGGTATTATCAATTTCATCGAGAAAAACACCGTCAATTTTTTCCTGATACGGAAATACGGAAACAATTCCTTCTCTGTCAAGCTCATTAACCTTACTAAAAAGTGAATGGCCAAATTCAACTACACCATTTTCGTCGAACCAAATTTGCCTGAAATTGTAACGACGATAAATATCAAAAACATTTTTGGCGTATTTTTCGAGGTCGGGATACTTTTTATAAAAGGATGAAATTTCAGTACTGTCGAACGGTATGTTACTTTCGTGATTGATACTTCCCCTGAGATGAACTTCAAGCTCCTGTTTTACATTTGGTATCTGTTTTGGTACGCACGAAATATTGGCAACTGATGATGAGACAATCAAAAAAACCAGATAAAACCTTTTCATCTATAAAAATTATTAATATTACTAATTAATTGATGGTTATACTTTATTGCATTAATCCACATTTTCACCCGATGTAACTCACCCCGTTTATTAGCTTTCGTTTCATAAAGTGACGTTTAAAATTGATTTTCAAATGTAACACTGTTAATATTGATTGCATTTATGAATGTATTTAGTAATCAACAATTCTATCAACAAAATATATTTAATACGGTTTGTTTTCGTATGAAATTTTTTTGATAATAAGATTATAGAGGATCAGATTTTAACCGCTAATATTGAACTGTGAATATTTTTTCATATCCAAAAGAAAGTAAATGCACGCGCAGGTAAAAAGAATTCGGGGAAAATGAAATAAGGGATATTTTCAATAAAATAAGAAAAAAGGCTGTAATTTCTTACAGCCTCACAAAAAAAATGATACGAATTAATCTCGTTTCTAACGTCTAAAAAGTAAATAAAATTGCTATTCTTTATCCAGTTTTCAATTAATATTTTCTCTTGTTTTTTATTTTGTATTGAGTATTGCCATTTTTATATCAAACAATTCTTTTCACTAAAAAAAACAATTGAACATTTTCAGAAAAATATTAATTTAACTGCAATCATTACTAAAACGGTGCCTCCAAAAACAAGTAACATCATCAGACAACCTTGATTCTTAAATTCTCTCCAGTCCATATTGTTATTTCTAATTAAACAAATATGAAATTTAATCGTGAAAAAGAGGGTTAAAAACCAATTAGAAACTAATTAGAATTTCATTAAAACAGGTATTCTGACTAAAAGTATTTTAATTTTGTATAAAACAGATTATAACATTGAGCATTAATATTTTAATAGTTGAGGACGAGCATCGGCTTGCGGACATTCTGCAAAAGCAGTTTACGGAATCAGGATTCATGGCAGATATTGCAAGAGATGGCTATGTAGGCAAAAAAAAGGCTGAGGAAAATAATTATGACCTTATTATACTCGACATTAATTTACCATTACTAAATGGATATGAATTGTGCAGGGAAATCAGAAAAACCAATTCCCGAATTCCGATTATAATGCTAACTGCATTAGGAACTTATGATAACAAACTTTTAGGATTTGATGCAGGTGCTGACGATTATGTATTAAAACCATTTGATTTCAGGGAATTACTTGCCAGGGTAAATGTATTTATAAAAAGGTCTAACATTTCAATACCTGAGTCACGAAAACTTTCTATAGCCGATTTTGTGATGGATTTGGATACCAAAACCGCTGTGCGCGGAGGCAAGAAAATAGAACTGACTTTAAAAGAGTTTGCACTTATGGAGATTTTTTTGAAGAACAAAAATAAACTTCTTTCAAGAGATTATATCATTGAAAAGGTTTGGAATATCGATTTTGAAACCGGAACCAATATAATTGATGTATATGTGAACTATTTGCGCAAAAAAATTGATAAAGATTTTGAACCAAAAATAATTCACACAAAATTTGGCTTTGGATTTTATTGCAGCGAAACAGAATTATAATATGAAACGAGCATGGTAAAATTTGCCACACAGATGGATCATTATAATGCGAGTTACATCGAATACCTTTAAAAATTAACAATTATAATGAGATGAAAATCACAACGCGGTTATCTTTTCAATTTACCCTGATTGTTTTTGGTATCCTGCTTATATTTTCAATTATGGTATATTACTTTTCCTATACCAGTCAACTTACCAAATTCAGAAATAATCTGCTCAGCAGGGCACAAAATACCGCAATTATGCTAATCGATATTGCGGAAGTTGATTCCACATTATTAAATAAAATCGATCAAACAACAAAATCACTGGAAGAAGAAGAATCTGCACTCACCACATCTTCGGGTAAGTTATTATACAGCAACAACATGAGCTACATGAAAATGGAATCTCTTGTTAAAATATCCAATCACCCAAGTCCATATTATTTTTCAGTTGCCGATAAAGATGGAGTTGTATATCAACACAAAACGAAAAATCAAACATTTAATGTATATGCATTGGCTTATGACAAATACCGCCATGAAAATCTGAGGAATTTAAAAAGAATCCTTTTATGGAGCATTTTGTTTGGTGTTGGGGTTTCGGTTATTTCATCCCTGTTTTTCTCAAGATATGCAATCAGGCCAATTTCCAAAATCATTGCCAACGTTAAAAATATAAACTCATTAAAATTAAACAGCCGATTGGATGAAGGTTTTCGAAAAGATGAAATTGAACAGTTGGCAGTTACTTTTAATCAAATGCTTTCCGATTTGGAACAGGTTTTTAAAAATCAGGATGAATTTGTTTCCAATTCTTCTCACGAATTGAGAACTCCCCTGGCAATTATGATTGCCGAAACAGACTATGTATTAAGCAATAAACGGACAATTAAAGAATATATTAACCATTTGTCAGGATTACTGCAAGACCTGCACAAACTAAATATTCTATTAACCAGTTTGCTCGAATTAGCCCATTTAAACCGCGACAATACCATTTTAAAGACGATGTTACGGGCTGACGAACTTGTTTTTAATGCAATTCAGTCAGTAAAAATCAAGTACCCAGGTAAAATTATAATACCAAAAATAGAGTACTCTGAAAATGAAAACGATTTAGTTATAGAAGGGAACTCAGGTTTACTTGAAATTGCTTTAAAAAATATCATCGACAATGCATGTAAATTTTCAAATGAAGTAGTTGAAGTTATGGTTTCAAATACAGATGATTTTTTGTCAATAAGTGTTTCTGATAAAGGGATAGGAATCCCGGCTGATGATATCGGCAATATTTTTAAACCATTTAAAAGGGCAACAAATGTGAGTTACATTGGAGGTTTTGGAATTGGACTTTCAATTGTATCAAAAGTTATTGAATTACATGGAGCTGAAATTAAAATATCGAGTACTGATAATAAAGGGACAATTGTAACACTTTTATTCTCAAGAAATATAAGGTCAGCATAAAGTCAAATTGAATTTCAAAAGGTAATTAACAAACAAAATGATAACTGTAATTATACCAACTTTAAATGAGGAAGAACACATTGAATCGGTTGTAAATTTTGCTAAAAACCAGCCCAATGTTTCTGAAGTTATCGTAGTTGATGACAAATCAATAGACCAAACAGTAAAAACTGCCCTTCAAAATGGCGCAAAAGTTATAACCAGTACAAAACTGGGCAAAGGTGCTTCCATGAAAGACGGAATACTTTGTGCCAGTAATGAAATAATCGCTTTTCTCGATGGAGATATCGATCCTTATCCGCATTACACTGTTAAACTTTTAACAGATCCGATTCTGTTGGGAGAAGCCGATTTTGTAAAATCATCTTTCAGCAGAAATGCAGGAAGAGTAACAGAGTTGGTTGCAAAACCCCTTCTTGGCATTTTTTTTCCTGAATTACAAAGATTTAACCAACCACTTAGTGGTATGATTGCAGGGAAGAAATCGGTTTTTCAAAATTTGGATTTCAGAGATGATTATGGTGTGGATATCGGAATACTTATTGATATGTACCTGATGAATGTTAGGATGAAAGAAGTAGAAATTGGTTATATTGAAAATAAGAGCAAACCATGGCAGGCACTTGGAAAAATGAGTAAGGAAGTAGCTCAGGCCATTATTATGAAAGCAGCAACATCTAAAAATCCGCGCTATAATTTTGAAGAGTTGGGTGCAATAATTGAAATCCGCTCACAAATGGATTTTGCATTGGAAAACTATCGTGGAGTGTTAAACAAACTGGTTGTTTTTGATATGGACAATACCATTTTGCGTGGCCGATTTATTGACATTGGTGCTGCAGCTTTTGGTTTTACTGAAGATTTAATGGAAATTCGCTCATCGGAAACAGATGTAATAACCTTGACTAAAAGAATTGCCACATTATTGAAGGGGAAATCATTTAACGAAATTATAAATGTTGCCGATTCTATTCCAATAGTTGCCGGCACAAAAGAAATCGTGACAGAATTAAAGAACCGGGGATATATCGTTGGAATCATTTCTGACAGTTATGATTGTATTACAAATCACATCAGGATTAAACTTGGAATGGATTTTTCGCTTTCAAATGAATTGGAATTTTCAAAAAGCATCTGTACCGGTGAAGTAAAAATTCCGTCGTTTTTATTTAGTAATCCTGGCAGTTTGTGCAAACACTCAATATGCAAAACAAATGCTTTAATAAGTGTACTTGACAAATACAATATCAAAAAAGAAAACTGCATTACAATTGGCGATAGTATTAATGATTTGTGCATGATTAAAGTAGCTGGACTTGGAATTGCTTTCTGTTCAAAAGATGAATTGGTTAACCACCACGCTGATGTTGTTATTTCACAAACATCATTTGACGAATTATTAAATCTTGCCAGATAAATGTATCAGTAATCTACCGGGATATCGCGAATAGGTGGCACATCATGCATTTTTAACCCTTTTTCATACTTCTTAATTTGCTTCTTTTCGGTTCGTACTCCTGTGTTGGTTAAAACGCCACCTACCAAAATTTTCACCCAGAAATTAACAAAACCCTTTTCAGGATCGCGTTCTGCATAAACTTTACCTGTTCCCCAACGATTGTTTTTATGAACTATTCGGTTTGCAAAAAAGCTGATTGTTTTGGCTTTCAGCGACTGATGTAATTCACTCCCTTTATCGAGGTACTGCACATTTAGTCCGTGATAGTGCATTTTCATTTCACCAAAAGCAACATACTTGCGCCCTGTTACACTCATCCTCAAGGTATCAAGATACCCCGTTTTTACTTCTGCCGAAACAAATGGTTCGAGTAAAGGATTTAACTTTCGGAGATCGAACGAACTGCCAATTACTTTCAAATGAAAACCTGAGAGAGTGTCGGTATATGATTGTTCAAAACGCAGACGTAAATCGGTGGCATCCATAAACCGGGCATAAACATTTAACCTCAGACTATCGGTTTTGGTAAGATCATAATTCTTCACTCCGGTTACCCCTCCCCTTATTTTTGTAAAATTTATTTTTCCGTAAAGTTCGGTCTTGTCGTTAAATTCTTCGTATTCAATTCCCGAATTTCTTAAAACAACAGAATCAACAGAAAATTTAAGCTTAATTTTTTTAAGCATTTCGGTCAGAAACGGTTTTTCCACATTGTGCTGAAACGGTAGTCTTTTATCCTTATAATCTTTGAAAAGCAGGTTGTTGGCAATAATTTTTTTAATATCAAATACCGTGTCGTTTACTGCTTTTTCAAAATCGATATTTTTCAATTCAATTGGGCCTGAGTACAACTGAATATAATTCGACTGGTATTCTTTTGTTGCCATAAAAGCATCACGGTCAATCGTCGGGTAAAAAGCCACGCTGTCAACCGTAAAACTTTTTTTCATTCTGTTAATTCCCATATTACGGGCCTCAACGTGGATTTTGTTGTTTTCAAATACAATATTTCCGTTTGATGCACTAAAATCGGGGTTATTTTGAATAATTTGTTTGTAATCTTTAATTGTCGAACTGCTTAAATTCAGATTATTAAAATTAAAGCTGCCGATAGTAACCGATTGCTTTACGCTATCGTTTTGAAGTAAATTGAGTTTTATCCCTGATGATTTAAAAGTATTGATTTTGCCCGACCATTCAGCTTTCGAATTAACTTTTGCCGGTGTGAAAATAAGATTGGAACCCGTTATAAAAAGAGATTCATTTCCTGTTTTATCGAACCTGATTTTGTTGTTGCCAAAACCTGGTTTTAATAATGAAACCTGAATACTATCAACCGTAACCGATTCGTTGCCCGAAAGAATTCCACGAATGCTTATATTCAGTTTTCCCGGATCAACCTGCATTTTCTCCGAAATTGAAGCTGGAAAGTTTTTAAAATGTGGCTCATTAATTACCAAACTGCCAATATCCAGTTGTGGTATTTTACCGGCACCTTTCTTTGTTTTTATTTCAGTACTGTTTTTTAAGGGCGAAAATGAAATTTCAGGTTTTTGCAGTTCAATAAAACTTGCGGTTAGTTTACCCCCAACACTTTGATTTATATCTGATGAAAATACAAGTCGCGGAACAAAAACAGAAAGTTTTTCACCATTCACGGGTAAATTGATTTTTACATTCTCAATCGACGATTCCTTTTGATGACGGATATTAAACAGAGTTATACTTCCATCAATTCTATCCTCTACCAGGCTGATTGAATGACCTTCAATGTTCAGATTATTTATCACCAGTTTTTGATCGGGCTTAATCATAATTTCGTCGGTTGAAATTTGCCTGACATTTGTTGAAACTTCCATAGCTTCGCCCTGAAGCCTCAAAATTGTTGAACCACCGTTAAGTTTGTAAAGTGTTAATTTCATGTCAGAATTTGTTTTTCCGGCACTTCCCTCACCTTCTGCTTTTTTGGGTAAATTCAAAAAAAGTTCTGCCTGGCCCCAACTTAATCCTGAGAGTTCAATATCGCTGAACGAATGAATATTTATACCGTAAATTCTTGCATCCTTTATCGATGTTATTGAACTTTTATCGGTTTTGTTTTCTTTAATCAGTCCAACAGACAATGAATTTAAAAGCCGTGAATAACGTACTTTATTTAACGAAAGTTGAATTGACGGATTTTTCAGTGATCCTTTATTAAATGAAAAAGTATCGATTGCATCAATTAATCTTTCAGCATTTTCCGACGATAAAAGCTGGTTTACATCGATTCCGGCATAACAGTTGGTTACAGCCAGGGCATGCCCGTTTTGTATCCTGATATTTACATTTCCTTCTTCAATGTATAAATTGTTTATGCCGATTTTTTCACGCACTTTCGATAAAATGGCAAAAGGATTTTCGTTTTTATCACTGCTTTTATTTTTACCGGCTTTTGGTAAAACAATGCTTAATTCGGGTTTAATAAGAGATGCATGTCCAGCCAGAATTCTGTGTTCGTAAAACAAAACCGGCCAGTTAATTTCATCGATTTCAAAAATCTGCATTTTCACCACTTTCTTGTGTGGATCCTTGTTTTTTACTGTCGGATTGATGCTGAAATTGATGAGTTGAATTTTTTTATCTTTTATTTTAACTCCTTCAAAACCTATTACATATAAACTGTCAGGACTATGTCTGGTGTAATTTCTAATATCCAAATCGAATTGTTCAAGTTTAATCGGAATACTATCTTCAGTACTGACAACAAATTTTCCGATGTTAAAATTACTTTGCTGCGAATTGAAAATATTTTTCTTCCCATCCTTTTCGGCAATAACTTTAATATCAGCATTTAGAACACCCAAATGACCGATATCAAGATTCCCAATCATCTTTTTAAGGTGCTGTTCAATTAATTTTCCATTGAACTTTTCATCATTTAACAAATCAACTTTTTGAGTTGTATTTTTCAAGAATAATTTGAGGTATAAATCGGGTTGATAACAAATTGCCGAATCCAGTTTTAAAGCATTATTTTTAACCAACAGGTTAAAATTGAGGTTGGAAATACGCAACGAATCGAAATAAATATTGAATTCGCCCGACAATGAATCGGCTGGCAATCCGTAAACAGAGCAACTGTCCAATTTAATAGTTTTGCTGTTTGTGCTAAGTCGTAAACGTTTAAACTTTAAGCCGTGAAGTTTATCGGGCAGTAAAATATCCTGGTTAAATACTTCGAGCAAAATACGATCGGCAAACAGAAACCTGTCTTTACCGGGTTCATTTTCGTTCGAAAAATTGCTGACACTAAAATTAATATTTGAAAGTGTAAGTGCTTTGGTAGCCGGATTTGAGCGATCGTCGATTGTAAATTTTGCATCGCCTATGTGTAAATAGTTGAGATTAAAAACTTTCAATGCATTTTCGAGCGATTGGTAAACATGGTGGATTTCTTCGGGTAACGAAACTTTCTCTTTGTGTAAATCCTTGTATTTTGTAATTTCAATTACTGGCGACTCAATAATTACGGAATCGATAATCAGGTGTTTTTTTGATATCATTGAAAGAACAGAATGCATATCAACCGAAATACGTTCTGCCCTGATGCGATAGCCACTTTCGGCATTTGTACTGTCAATGGTTAGTATTTCACTCTCATTAAAGTCGAATGTTAAATCAAAAAAATTGAGCCTGATTTTCTTTACTTCGAAATGCAATTTACCCTTACTTTGACTGGTTACCAGGCTTTGCAATGAAGATTCCATCCGGTAAACCGCAAAAAAATAAAAAACAGATGCAAGAACTGCAACTATCAGAAATACAATAAGAATTATAAGTTTTTTGCGATTCAAAGTCTTAAGTAATAAAATTTTATCTCAAACCTTTTTAAAAAATCAATATTCAACAATTTGGTCAACAACGAATTGACGCATTGCTTCGCCCTCTTTCAATTTGTACTGCACCTGCCGGGTTCCGCCGGTTGGTTTGGCATTACTGTCGCCCGGTTTATAAATAGGAAATCGCTGAATTAACGAACTCTCAACAATAGCAAACTCATCGTGCCCCATGTAACCGCTGTTAGCCTCAGAATTTTCTGCCACAGGTGGTAAATTGGCAATCATACTCATCGATTTTCCATTGTTAACCGAATAACCAATTACTGAGCCATAACTACCACTTCCTGAAGATTGGATAAAAACCAGAACTTCAGGAAAACCATCAATATTCAGGTCGCCAACCTCTGCATTAATAACCGTACCTTCAACCACGTGTTCAACAATTGCGTTATCTATTTCAAGCCCAACCGGTTGAATGGTTAACTTATTACCGTACACTTCAATAAAAAAAGAATACTGATTATAGTTCAGCGCTTTTCTAAAAATTACTTTATCTATTTGCGCTGTGTCAAGTGGTTCCGCAATTCTCCGGTAAACACCGGCCAAACTGCCACCTCCCGAACAAAAATATCCCAGCATCAGGTTGTCCTGTTCTGTTTCTCCAGATATTAAAAGACTGTCGGCATCAAACACAAAAAATATGTTATAGCCTTCAACACTGGCTTTAAAAGTGTTGGATACCTGCGTTTTAAAAGCTTTTGCATCAAAGGTACATGTTGGTTTTTTTATATCAGCCCGCGACCTGATCGATATTAGTAAAATACTATCTGTAACTTCATTTATTTTCACTGCAACCCAGTCGTAACCTTCGCTTCGTTTCTGGTATTCGCTGGTTACATAATTTCCGGTTAAGCCCGGGCTTTCGGTTTCTGATATTGAAGAAGTACCGGTTCCTTTATTGTTTTTGCATGATATTAAAACTGCAAAAAGAAAAATGACAGAAATAACTTTTTTTACCATGATATCATTTTTTAATTAGCGCTAATTTAACAAAATCAGTAATAATTTCAGCTATACTAATTAAGCCAGCTTTCCAACAAAGTATTCTTTTGTGCACCAGCGATTTTATATCCCGGTGCGTCAAAATGATTTATTTTAACATTACCTTTCAATTCAACCGGCTGACCATTTCTTAAAATATTTATTACCATCGGTTTACCTTCTTCCAGTTTATACATTCCCATTGCCACCGACATTACATCTGAAGCATCGAGTTTATGGCCATTCATTTCCAGAATTTCATCGTCGTTTTGCAAACCCATTGTATTTATAAATACATTCTTATCATCGTGTACCACAACAAGCACTTTCTTATTTACCTGGTCGATTTTCATGTATGGTTTATTATCAACAACAAGTGCAATATCAACAGGCAATTGAATGGTTGAGCTTTCAATACCTGCCTTTGCCAGAAAATCCAAATAATTAATTGAGTCACCTTTTACGATGTATTTATTGATAAAATCGCCAACTTCAGAATATGTAATTCCTGTGATAGCCGGAATCAGTTCGCTGTCATCGAAAGGTTTGGACGGACCGTACAATTGTGCCAGTTGCCCCATCATATCAAGAATTCCTTTTTTGCCCCCGCTCTTCTCCCTGATTATAATATCGATACACATCGCAAGCAGAGCACCCTTTTCGTAAACATTACCATAAAGTTTTTTCATATCGGAGTTTAAAACGTTTTTGCTCATTTCGGTAAACGATACCTGTGCCGGATACATTTTTTGTGCATTAATGGCTTTAACCGCCATTTCTTTCAAAAATTCATCTTCCGAAATCAAACCCTCTTTTACCTGGAAAAGCAGAGAAAAATACTCGGTAATACCTTCGTAAAACCACAGATGTTCCGACATTTTCGGGTCGTTAAAATCGAAGTCGTGAATTTCTTTTGAATGAATATTCAGCGGTGTGAGCGTGTGAAAAAATTCATGCGAAATCACATGAATAAGGTCAGCACTTGTCATTGTTTCCATAAAAACTGCGGTGGTCGAAGTGTTGTGTTCAAGAGCGCCAATCCCACTGGCATCGTCTTTTCCAGCACCTGTAACATAAACCAGTACAGCATATTTTGCAGTTCTATTTATCGGTCCAAGAAATTTTTTCTGGGCAATCATCATTCGCTGCAGGTCGGGTTTTAAAGCTTCGGCAGTTATTTCCTTTTTTGCAGGCGAATAAACATGCAAAACCACATTCATGTTATCTATTGTAAATGTAGCAATATCGGGAGCTGCATACATTACAGGCGAATCAACCAAATCGGCGTATCGTGGTGTGGTAAAGATATCAACTACATCACTTTTGTCGAGATCGTTCATGGCTGATGAGCCGGTTAATCCAGCAGGATGATTGATTTTTACCCGGTAAGGAATGTTTTTCTGTTTTTCGAAATATCCCACAAAACCAGCCATGTTCAGCATAAATTGTTTTCCTTCGAGAATATTGGTTCCAGCCGGAGAAAAAATAGTATTGTCATTTCCTGAAAAAGCCATGCCTGTTTCAGAATCGTAGGTATCGTTAACAAGATAAGCTACCTTTTTAAGCTGGGCTGCGTTGTTGATCTGCCAGGTGTTTACGTCAATCCTTTTCACTTCCATTGGCTTTCCGTTTTTATCGAAAGCCGAAAATTCATCGACATATTTGCCATAATCGGCAATTGAATAAGTTCCCGGAATAATTCGCGGCAACTGGTACGTAACTGCTTGGGCAGTGATTTCAGCAGGTTGTGCTGTTACCATTACCCTGTCGTTGTAAATTTTAACCAGGTCGATTGCCACTTCGATGTTGCTTTGTGTGTTTTGTGTGTTTTGTGCAATAGTTACTGCTGTAAACAGCAAAAAAATTACTACGGAACTAACAATTTTCTTTTTCATTTGAGTTGAATTATGTTTTTAGTTTATGCTTAATTTTTTCTTACTGGTAAACGATGAAATTATCTTTTATAACCTTTGGCTTGTTTAACTAAAATCATTTATCAATTAACAAAGACCCTTTAAAAAAGTTTGATTATGAACCGAATATGTCAACCAAATCAGAACGGGTACCCAAAACCGATTACAGGGCCATGTAGTGGTAATTTATTTTGCCAAATCCATTTCGAGCCATCAATAAAAATCGGGGCGTATAAAACAACACCGTAATCAAAACGAAGAATGAGAAAATTAAGATTGAGGCGCAAACCTGCTCCCGAGGTGAGATAACTATCCTGAATAATTTTGTTCCACCTGATTTGTGAATAAGGGCGCGCGGGGTCTTCGTTCAGCAAAAATATATTTCCCATATCCGACCAGATGGCCCCGTCAAGCCGGCCGCCCAATTTCATTCTGAACTCAATATTGGTTTCAAACTTAACATCGCCAACCTGGTTCACCTCTGCTTCGTCCAGCTCAATGTATCTTCCTGGCCCGGCACTTCGCGCATTGATGGGCCGCAAACTGTTTGAACCACCAATAAAAAACTGTTTAATAAAGGGCATTTGTGTACTGTTTCCATACGAAAGACCAAGTCCTGCCAGATTTCTGAAAGCTATTTGACTAGTTTCTGATAACTTCCAGTACGCCCTGAATTCGTAATTTAGCAAGGTATATTGCGAATATTTCACACCCAAAAATTTGTGGTTTCCGGCATCCTTTTTATTTAAAACCGAATTTACCAGCCCAAGCAAATTGCCCGAAAATTCAACGCCACCCTCAAAAGAATAACCGAATTTCCGGTTTTCGATGTTGGTTCTGTCGTATCTGAATTTATAACCTGAACCTAAAATAAACTGGTCAACCAAACTGTTGCGCAACGATGGATTTTCGGCAATAAGCGTGTCGAAACGAAGTGTTGTATTCAGAATATCAGAATAAGTTGCGTTTAACAATTCAACTCTGTGAGATGCATAACGACTTGATTGCCATGTATAACCGTACGATAAATTAAAACCATAAAGTGTAAAATAATCTTTGCGGTCGTTATAGTTGAAATTAAGAGCTGTAAATTTTCTGGGTACTGCCTGGTTTGAACGGATAAATTTAAAAGGAGGATCCAGTAAAGGTGACGATAATTGCGAGTTAATTGAAAAACCTGAAGAGTTTGAAATCCGCTCCTTGAAAACGCCAATCGGAAAATCGTAATATGCACTTCCGTCGATGGTCAGATTTTCGGCTCCGCCAAAAACATTTAACTGTGTGAGGTTAAAACCGATAGCCGGCCCGATATAACCGGTGTTTCTGTAATTTCCTTCAGCTTTGAGGCCAAGCGTGGTGGCATCCAGCGGGTCGGCAGTTAAGCGCGCATGTAAAAGTGTGGAGTCGCTCTCCTCAACATCATAGGTAATCCGGGGTGTTGAAAATATGCCAAGGTCGGCAAGGTTTCGCACCGAACGGTTGGTTTTGGCCAGTGAAAAAGTATCGCCTGCCGAAACTTCCACAATTTTATCCATCAGCTTTTTCTTTACCCGGCCATCACTCCACCTGTAAAATTTTCCGGGCGTATTTTGTTGTTCCACCGAATCGAGAAAAACAGTGAAATCATGAATCAAAACCCGTTGGTCGTCGAAAGTAAACTGACTTTTTAAAAGGGTAAAACGCAAATCGAGCTGTTTTTTTCCAAAGGTTGTGTCGGCTTCAATTAAAATATCGTTCTCAGAAACATAGTAAAAACCGTTGTCCTGCAGGTGGTTCCACAAACTTGTCTTTTCATTTCTGATTTTCTTTAAATCAAACTCATTACCCGGCTGCGGCTTCGAAAGCGATGGATATTTTTCGAACATCAGTGAAATATTTGGCAGCACAGTATCAGCTTTGAAAATAACATTCCTGTACGTATAGGCTTCGGGGATAAGCAATTTGTAGTGTATATATGCCTTTTTCCGGTTCTTGCTGTAATTCAGTGTGTACTCGCCTTTTGTTCCGAAATGACCATAATTTTCGTAGATATTTACTGCCTTTTGGGTTTTCAGTTCGGGATTTATCATTTGAATTGTTTTTGGCGCCTGGCCAAAATTATTTCTCATCCAGTAGGATACGCCTGAATCTTTTTCGTTATAAAACCAGTTGTAAATAATCAACCTGAATGGTATAAACCTGATGTTTGGCAATCCGAAAAGTGAACCGTTGGGCATGTCCCATAACTCCCAGTACAAATTTGTAAGTTTCTCACCGGAGTTTTTCATCTCCCACTTTCCGTCGGCCTGGTCCTTCTTAATTTTTATTCCTGAGCCTTTATACAATACTTCGTCCCCTGTCAAACTTTTAGTGCCCGAACATGAAGCCATCAAAAGCCCAATGATTAATATGGCGAATAGCTTTAATTTCATGGCTTTTCGCGTTTTTTAAGAAATGAAAACAGGTTGCGGAATTTTCGTTTAAAACTGATTCCACCACCGGATTCCTGCACTTGTCCGTCAATCGCACCTTTGTAAATATCTTTGCGGGCAGCAAACAAATTAATTTCCGGATTTTCTTTCAACAGGTATTCAATCTGAATAGTACCGAAAGGATTAAACTTTTTTGCATGTTCCTTCTCATCGCTCATATCAATATTTCCACCAACGGTGAGCTTCACTTTTTTATCAAAAAATCCTTCAGAAAAAGTATAACCAAATTTATCGATTGTCTCCTGAGTTAATTTTTCCTCCGCAGATTGTGTATCGGCATAAAACGAAAGGTCAGCTTTTTTAATGTTTTTCCGCGAAATCTCGTTTAGCTTTGCAATAACAGAACCCATCATTCCGCTTTTCCCCGACATTCCACCCATCGATTGGAGCGTTCCAAAAAGCAACAGATTGATTGCCATCGATTGCCGTGTTTCAGACGTTTGTGCATTGATGTAGTTGGCCAAACCTGCATTGTTGCTTTTTAAATCGAACCGGAGAATAAAATTGTCGAGCGTGCACTCTTCAACCAAAGCCAGTACTGTTACACCAATTTTGTCATTTTTATTTCCTCCGCTTCCGGGCACTTCAGAAGCGCTGATTCTGAAACCTTCGCTGCCCCTGAATGTGAGCACCGGTTTTGCCAAATCACCTTTCCAATCAACTTCAGCTTTCTCGATTTTCAGGTTTACATCCGAAACCATTGGTGCATCGTAAAAAACGCTTCCTTCCGTACTTTTTACCGAACCAAAAACCAATGGTGTCTGCCCTGCCCCGCTGCGCAATTGCAGGTTCCCAACAGCGGTTAATTTGGCATGGTCCTGCATGGTTTCATCAATCAAAATATAAACATCGGTTGTACCCAATTCAACATCCACATTCCAGTCGGTTTTTACCTCTTTTTGCCGGTTTCTGATAATCTCCGCAGTTTTTTCTGGGTTCGAAAAATCGGTAAAAGTCAAAACCTTTTCCCTGTCGTCGAGACTCACAGAACTATGGTAAGCGTAATGCAAATAACCACCCGGCAATGTTTTTAAAGAGCCACGGACAGCAGGTTTTTGCATTGTACCCGAAATGGTGAGGTCTGATGCCAGCGAAATATTTCCATGAAACACCTGCTTTTTGTCGGGTTGGTTAAATATGCCGAAATCGGTACTTCTCAAACGCAGGTTGAAAACCGGAACCGATTCAAAATTTATATTTCCATCGAGCGTGAGTTTGTGGTTTTGCAAATCGGCTATTTCAAACGAATGCAAACTCAATTGAGAGTTTTTAAACCACAGCGTATCTTGCGGAATACCAAAATTTAGCCCTATTTTCGATGCTGTCATCCGGTTATTTTCGAAAGCCACAAACCCCGACGACAAAAGCTTTTCATCATAAATTCCATGTAAAAATGCATTCAACCTGCCTTCAAAAACAAAATTTCCGGCAATTCCGGGGAAACTGTTTAAATAGCTCAAATCGTAATCACTCAGACTTAAATCGAATTTATACACTTCCTTTTGCCCCGAAACATCCAGATGAATCAACCCGTTGTCGTGTTTTAATTCTGCATAGGTTTCAAGTATTTCATGCTGATAATTTCCTTTAGAAATCAGGTTTCCTGCAATTAAAGTGTCAAATGTTAATCCGGCAATTCCACCTGTCCAGTTCATTTCATCAAGCGAGGTATTGTAGTTGTAATCCACGCTCAGCGTGCCCTGCATCGGGTACCCGGGCATAAACAATGCAAAAAGACTGCTTAAATCCACTGAATCGGTTACAAAATGCATTTTTGTTCCATCGTACTCAAAACCAATCTTTTGCACACCACTCGTTAATTCAATCTTGCTGTCTGTCAATTTAAATTCCTTATTAAAATCAAGCCCTTTATTTTGTGTTGCAATCCATTTTCGCTTGCCGAGTAATAAATTGTTTATTTCCCCGAAATTAATCCTGTAACCCGTTTCCGTTTCGTAGAACAAACAGGTTAAACTCACATCTTCGTTAACTTCGGGCAAATGCATCGCAATATTAAAAGCAGTTGCTCCATCAGGTTTTTGTTGCGATTTAACCGAAACATTGCTGATTTCGGCGTACGGATTCAAAAACGATTCAAGCCTGATATCCGCATTGTTCAGGTTTTCCTTTAAATCAATTTCAACATCGAGGTTTTGGGCCGAATAATCGCCAAACCTGAAATATGGCATTTCGATATTAGCTACCAGTTTGTCGTCATCTGTTTTTATCTCGAACTTACTTAAATCGAAAAAGCCTTTTTCCCCGGTGAAACGATAAACAAGCGCACTGTCGATTTCGGTTTTACAGGCAACCTGAATTTCGGGAAGTGGCTCTGAAAAACGGTTCTGATTTTTTATCCACATGTAAATATCAGCCGGAACTTTTGCATAAAATGTGCTGCTTTTGCCAAATTGAGCATCAATCTCGTATCCAGTAACAGTATCGTATTTCAGTTCAATATCGGCTGCCGAAATAAAAGCAGCACCGCTGTCGGGCTGAAAACCGATGGTATCGAGTTTAAAACTGCCTGAAAATGCTGTTTCGCTGTAATTGTAATTTCCGCTGAAATTGCTGAAAACCTTTTTAAAACCACCTGTAATTGAATCGGGCAAAGGCAAATCGGCAGCCAGGTTTCCGACAAACGAAAGTTGTTTGTAGTTCAGTGCATTGTCTTTGGTTTCGGCATACAAACTGATACTGTCACTGGCTGTGGAAACTTTAAGCCAGCTATTTTTCGGTTTGTACGAAAGCTGAATGTCGGGTTTTTCAACCGGGTAGTTATAAACCCGCATTGAATCGCCTGTTAAAGCAAGTTGCAGGCTTTTCAAATTCCAGAGTGTATCTGTTTTCAGTGTTGTTTTCAGGGCAAGTCCGCTGGCCTCAAAATCGATTGAATCGACAACATAAAGTTTCGCCAGTTCAAACCTTCCGGCTTTTAAACCAATATCAAATGAGTTGCTAACCTGGCTGGTATAATCAGCCAGCACATTTAGGTTCAGCGGCATTCCGTTGGCCAAAATCAATCCTTTTGTTGTAAACTTTTGCGATGTGCCGGCAAGTTCAAAATTCCCTGCCAAAACAATCTCTTTTTGTTCTTTTGGCAATTTGTATCCAAAATAACGGGTCAGTTCGAAAAGCGATGTGTGAATGTCTTTTACATCAAAATCGAAAAAATTGTGTTCGCCTGAATAATCAAAGTCAGCGTTGCCTTTTAACTTTGTTTTTGGTCCTAATTTCCCGTCAAAATCACGAATGTAAATCGCACTGTTTGCATATTTCAGTTTGCCTTCAAAAATAAGCGTTTCATCACCGGCAGCTTTCCACGCGTATGACGGAAAAAACATTTTCATGAACCGGTTTTGTATCACCGAATTTGCAAACCTGACTTCGAATTCGGGTGAGCTGAACCCGTTGACAACCAGCTCGGGAATCTGCAATTGCAGTCCCGGAAAATTGAACGAGAGATTTGTTAAACGTGCCGTATTTTTATTGTTGATGGTAACCGAATCGAGATTTGCCTGCACTTTTAAAGTATCCTGATATACAAATGACAGCTTTTTGAGGTCGGCACCCAAAAGGTTTTTGCTTTTTACCCCAGACAATTCGATTCCAAAACCAGTAACCGATTGCCGGTCCGAATCGGATTGAACCAAAAAATCACAATCACTGAAAACAAACTCTTTTATCTCAAAACCAGGAATATCATCCATCGAAAATCCGCTGCTTTCGGTTTCCGGTTTATCTGTAACCGAATGATATTTCATTTCAAGCGAGCTGTTTTTGTTGATGATACTGTCGATATGAATAACATCACCGGTTTTTAAACCGCCCACCTTCAAACCGGGAATCTGCAAAAACAAACTATCATCGGGCGATAAAATCTGAATGGTGGCGTCGGTTATTTCAATCGTTTTGTAATCAATCAATGGTAATGTAAACGATGTGCTGTCGTTGCTTTCAGCCGCAGTACTTTCCTGCTTCACCTGTAAACCCGAAACACTGATTTTATTTCCGGAGAAATTACCTTTCAACAGTGCCCGCCAGTTCCAGTCGAGCGCCACAGTGCCGGCTTGAACCGACAAACCAGGTTGTTTGATGTGCAATCCGTTTACCTGAAGCTCAGATGGAAAGTTGAAATTTTTATTTTGGAAAGTAACACCATTTGATTTAAGAACCTGAATGGCTGATACATATACAATTATCAAGACAATACAGCAAATAACGATAATTATCAGAATCGATTTTAGCAACCGGTATATGAGGCTTTTTTTATTCACCAAATATTTTTGTTAATGATGTGCATTAAAGCAAAAGAATTATTAAACAAAAATTCATCGTTTAAACTTGCAACTCAGTAAAAATTTAATTTTCCTTACTCTTAATTTAGTTCTAAATTATCTGCAAAATAAGTAATTAGTTTAATTCTCATAGTTGAACTTTTGAACTTAAACTTTGTTCATAGAAGACATAATTTTTTTATTTATATTAGTTTTCGAATTACTAAAATGTGTTAACAATAAACAATTTAAGGTTAAAACTAGGTAAAGCTGAAATTACGATTTTCAAAGGGAATTTTAAAAATAGCAATAAGTCCGTTTTTTAAGTTTCAGGTGAAAAATCAATGGTTAAAATATTCAAAGTGATTTTATTGAATTTGGAGCTCAGAAACCAAACAAAAAACGAGGCAATTCCGAAAAGCCAGAAGAGTAGGAATAAATACTTAACCAAAATGAAAACAAAAAAAATTGTTGCAATCTTTGTTATTGCTTTTGTAACAATCGCAACATTTGCGCAAAGCACAAGTGCTCAAAAACTTGATCGTATCATTAAAAGAGACTACCAGATTATCGAGGGTAAGATTTCGAAAGTGACTGAAACGAATGTAGAATTTACTTATCCCAATGAAACTGTTGTAAATACTGTAGATATTGCTCATGTTGCACGAATTGAATTTGCCAGTGGAAGAGTACAAACATTTGAAGCAACACCTGAATCTGCCCCTGCTCCCGCCCCAGCACCTGCTCAGGCAGTTGCCGGAGTACCTGCCGGAGCACCTGCCGCTCCTGCCGGTTCACAAACAGCAACGATTCAACAAAATATGATTGCTATTTTGCCTGTTCCGTTTATTGAAACCGATAATATGGCAAGCTCTGAAGAGATGTCGAAGTTTGCACAAAATGATGTTTACAATAAAATTCTTGCCAAACAGGCTAACATTTTCCCACTGAATGTGCAAGACATAAGAACAACAAACAGTTTGCTTCACAAAGCTGGTATCGACTATAAAAACGTTGAGGATACCCCAATTGAAGATTTGATTGCAATTTTGGGCGTGGATCATATTATTGCGGCAAAAGTATCGTACACCATGAAAGAAAATCAAAGTACTTCAACTTACGGTTCCGGGCAAACCAAATATGATAATAATAAAACAAAGGGCTCGGGTTATTCAACAACCAATACAAATACACTGAAATACTATTATTACCATGTGTATCTGGATATTTATAAAAACAACACCAAAATTTATTCACAAAACCGGAAACCAGCATTTGCCATCCAGGACAGTTGGGTTGATGCTATGGCCCATTTGCTTAAAAACACTCCGATTTATACCAAATGAAAAGTTCGGTTAATAATCGATGTAGTAAATTCCATTATTTCATCTTGGATTTTTAGTTTTTCAAGGCAGTAGTAATTTGAATGTTTTACCATTGCTTTTAACTAAGCAAATATTGACTTAAACAGATAATTGTATTATTAAATACTGATACAAAAAATTATTGATCTGAAGATATTCTGAGAAAACCCCTGTATGTTCCAATGTAGAAACTGTTACCGGGACCAAAAGTAAAAGTTCCCCAGATGTTATTGAATACTTTCTGATCATAGTTCTTCGATCCAATTGATCCCCATTTCATAGGCAAACCGATATTATCGTTGAATTCATCTTTATTGAAAAAGGGTTTGATATAAAAAACCCTCAGTCCGGTTTTGAAATCGATTCCAGTCAATTGCCAGTCATAGTGTCCGTTTACGGGCACATCAGAGCGGTTATACACATACAGCATACCTGCAGCTGTCGATAATTTGGGAGTTGCAGTTTTGCAGTCATAAATGCCACTGAGCGGCCAGTTTTTTACATACTCATAAGTTTTCTTTTCTGTATTATAATCAAACCGCATAATTCCACCTGGAGTTGAATTGTTTTTAAAAGGATCAAGATAACCATATGTATTTCCTACGATTAGGCTGTTTTGGTACGCAACCACCGAGTTTTCAACAGCTGCACCCGATTCTCCGAAAAGCTTGTATTTAAAAATCTGTTCACCGGTTTCCTGAGAAAAAACACACAGGTTTACACGATTCGAGTCGTTATCGCAGATGGCAACAAATCGGTCGTCGATTAACGTTGGCGTAGTTCCGCTGCCATTATTTAACTGACCAGGTTTAACCTGATGATCGTTATCGTAAATCAAATCGCCTTTTTTGTATGAATTTACCCATTTGGGATCGAGTTCGATTTTTTTCTTTTCTTCGTTGAAATGCAGTTTATAAAGGGCATAATTACTTACTATATATACACCATCCTTCCCTACTGAAAATGAATTTTGTATATCTTCTCTTGTATCGCCTGTAGTCATAAATATTTCACGGAATTTTTCGATCATTTCACCAGTCCATGTCGAAACGTCCTGCGATGCAACAAATTCTTTTGATTCAGAAAATTCAGTTTTAAAATGTTCATCAACTTTTTCAGCACCTCCCAAAAATCCAATATAAGTAGCATACACTTTCATGCAACCATTTTCGGTAAGTTCATTTCGGTGAAGCATGCCAATAATGCCGTGTCGCGATGTAAACCATATATTCCCCTGAATATCGGGCATTAATGCAGTCAGCAGGTTAATTTTATCATTTTCGTGAAGTTGTTCATCAATAATGTTGCCTTTAACAATTTGGTTTTTAATATTAAACGATTCAACAAACTCATTTTCAAACTTTCCATCTTTTATCTTAATCCTGATGATGTTGCTGTTTGTGCCGGGTAGGTAAAAATGGTCATTTGCCGATAAATAGGAGTATGCACCCCCTGCAGTATTATGAAATACTTTCTCACGACCCTTTTTACCAATAAGTTCCCATACATTTGTTCCTCTTCCCGGAACCATAATTTCATCGAGCAGAGTTATTTTGTCAGTAACTCTAAGTAGCAAAAGTGTTGTATTAGCCCTCCCAAATGAAAGGGTGACCATTGTTGAATCATCAATAAAATCGAAAGCAGGACACATACCCGAAAAATCCTTGCTTTTTTCAAGTACATGAAAATATTGTGCTTTTGCATTTCGAGGTAGCGGACCTGAAGCGTTGCTTACATCGGTAGATCGCGCATCTTCGTGCATCGCATCAACATATCCGGCTTTCATAAACGGATGTTTTAACTTTTCATGTCTTGGCAAAGCTTCGGGCAATACTTGTTTTCCTCCGGTATAATCTAGCCACTCTTTGTACCATCCTACTTCTGTTTCGGCATCTTGTACCGCAAATTTAAATCCTGCCCGCATCATAATCGTATCATGGCAATCCTGTGCAAATAGGTAAAGCGGAAAAAATACAAATACCGTTATAGTAATGTTTTTAAGATTTTTCATAGTTCAAAAGTTTTACATATTTAAATTCATTCCAAACCTTACCCTTTTTAAAGATTGCTTTTTCGGCTATTGATTCCCTTTTAAATCCGCATTTTTCCAAAACCCGCATCGATGCCGGATTAAACTCAAAAATACCAGCATGAATACGAATGATATCGAGATTTTTAAAACCATAATCACAAATCAGATTTACTGCTTTGGTCATGATCCCCAGATTCCAGTATGGTTCTCCCAGAAAGTAGCCGATTTCTGCTGACAAACGGTAAACATCAGTTGCTTTGTGCAGACCTATATTACCAGCATATTCGCCATTGTATTCGATGGCAAAAATTTGCTGTGGCTCCTGAACTCCAAAATTTTCTATAAATTTTTCAGCATCGGAAATTGTGTATGGATGCGGAAATCCATCGCGCAGGTTTACAGCAACATTTGGATTATTTGCCAGTTCCGCCAAACGGTATTTATCGGCTGGAATAAGCGGCCTTAGCACAATGGGTACATCTGAAAGAATCATAATTTTGGATTTTGATAAACTAAGTTACAATACCTAAAAGTACGAATTACATGTTATTTTACACGCAATGAATTAATTCACCATGTAAACTTTTTTCCTTATTTTTTTTACTGCGAAATCAAGCTCTTCATCAGTAAAATCGATATTGGTGGTCAGCAGAATTAATTCAACTTCAGGTTTAATTCCATCGTACGAGGGTTGAAAATATTTGAGGCTAAGTTTTTGAAAACCGTTTCGTTCGTAAAAACCAATTCTGCGGCGACTGATTTCATCATTGGGCGGTTCGGTTTCTAAAATAATTGTTTTTTGAAATTGAATTCTGATTGCAGAAAGTGTCTTCTCTCCTATTCCAAGTTTTCGTAAATTTGGTTCAACCGCAAAATGTTCAATAAATACAAATTCTTCCAAATCCCAAACAATAACAAACCCTGCAACTTTCCGGTCAGCAAATATCAGATTTATAATACATTCATCATTATTAAGTTGTTGAATAAGCCCCGCAAATTCACGGCGTTCAGCAGTAGGAAATGCAGTCAAATAAAGACTTTTAATGTCTTCAAATTCCGTTGGTGACTTTATTTTTCGAAAACTGATTTCCAATTCCTTTTAATGATTGTGACCTGAATGGTCATGATTTTCGATTTCACTTTTAACTGGCTCAGCATGTTGATGGTCGTGATGAAGACTGATATAAAACATCATTGCAAGTCCGGCTAAAATAGCAGCCAGCTGAATCAGGCTTTTTCGAACCGAAGATTCGCGATGCAATTCGGGAATCAGATCGCTGCCGGCCAGATAAATAAACCCACCAGCTGCAAACGGTAGAATAAAAACAATGAGCTTTTCGGTTACAGAGCCCAGCATTACAGTAATAATTGCCCCGAGAATTGCAGCACAGGCAGCAATAAAATTCAGAAAAAGTGCTTTTCTTCGAGTAAATCCGGCATGAAGCAAAACCCCAAAATCGCTTATTTCCTGAGGAATTTCGTGAACCACAACAGCCAGAGTGGTAGCAACACCCACTTCGGGTGACGCCATCCAGGCTGCGGCAATCAGCACCCCATCTGTAAAGTTGTGCAAGCTGTCGGTTATCAAACTAATATAACCCAGTGGAGCAGCATCATCTTCGTGCGATACACTGTGACAATGATGCCAGTGTATAAATTTTTCAAGAACAAACATTACAACTAATCCCAAAACAATGAGCATTCCAATGAGCTGTGTATTTTCAATTATAGCAAACGACTCGGGAATCAGCATAAAAAAAGTATTTCCAAACAAAGCTCCAACCGCAAAACTTACAAGAATAAAAACCATTCGCTGCAATTGTGTGGCACGCATTGCCAGCAATAAAAGTCCCGAAAATGAAAGAAGGCTAACCAATAACGTGCTGCCCACTGCTCCAATCCAAACATTTCCCATACTGTTTTTCTACTTCTTTAAAAATGAAATCATAATTTTATTCCGAAAGCCATATCAAATCAGGCACTAATTACATTTGTTACAATAACCTTTTACAATCAATTCGGTTTCGACCTGCCTGTAACCTGCTGGTAATTGGGGTATATTAATTTCTGTGTCGGGCAAACATTCCACAATTCCGCATCGGTTGCAGTAAAAATGAATGTGTTTATCGCTTATAGAATTGTTTTCGGACAATGCATATTTAACCAATTGATTGTCAACCACTATTTTATGAATAATGTTGTTTTCGATTAAAGTTTTGAAAGAACGGTAAAAAGTAGTTCTGTCGTAGGTCCCTTCTACCTTTTGTTTTATTTCTTCTTCTGAAACAGCATGTCCCGATTCGGCTACCGTTTCGATAATATTTTGCCGGCAACTTGTACGAACCAGGTTGTGTTTATGCAGTATTTCCTGTGATTTCATATGCAACTTTGAACTAAATGCAACAATGCTGCAAAAGTAAACAAAACAATATGAAAACAGTTCAGACTTTTCGAATTAGTTTATGTTTAAAATTGTATTAACTGGAATCTTAAAACCGGTAACCGATGCGAACGACATATCGGAAACCAACATCTACTGTATTATAAGATCCGTTTTTATTAAAATATCCCGGTTCAATTACTTTATCGTAACCCGGAATTTTATCGGCAAGTAAATCGTTTAGTTTTTGAAAGAATTCTGCCTCTTTGGCGGGATCCATATTTGTACCTAGTTCTGCCTTAATACCATAAAATCCAACTCCGGGCCCCATCATTATCATATCAACATTCATGCGATCCCAAAAAACAAACTGGTAACCCATTTCGACACCCACAGTGTGAATATTAAATTTAAGATTTGTAGTTACATCGTCAACCAAACCATCTACTAACCAAGAGTTTTGACGATCGAGATAATTGTAGGTATAATAAGGTCCGATGTAAATTCCACGGGGAGCAGCATATTTGTTCTCCTTTTTTAAATAAAACCGGTAATCGATACCAAAATGAAATCCCTTTTCATCATAATCTGTATTCATTCCCAGCGAGTCGGCTAAATCATCACCAAATTTAGGTATCGAGAATTTTCCAATACTTACAGTAAATGACTGATTATTATTCAATATCCGTTCGTACGCAACAGTTTGAAACTGAATTGAAAGAATCAAAGGATTTGTGATATTAATCGATATTGAATTTTTACGGTTAAACTTTTCCTGAACCGGATTGTGATTATTATTTATTGTCAGTACCGAATCCTGTCCGGTATTTTTCTGACAATAACCAATTAATGTACTCAGGCTGAATACAATTATAAATATTTTTGGAAGCAGGTCAAATTTTTTCATTTTCTTGTGCATTTACTTTCTATTTCGAGATTTAAAGTAAGTTTTTAATTAATGAATTACAAAGATTAAAAACCTGTTTCCTAAGTAAAAAAGTTTACGTATTAATTTTTCTGCCGAACTAAAAATTTTATATTGTTCAAAAATTATCTTGTATTTTTATCGCGGTCGAATAAAATGAAAGCAATGTGACGCCAAAAGTAAAATCAGCCATAAAAATTGTAAAATACCTGTTTGTTTTGCTGGTATTGCTGTTTTTATTACTGGTAGCTGCCGTAAATCTTCCGTTTGTTCATCGACTAATTACAAAAAAAGCCAATACAATTTTGGCCGAAAAAGGAATTCCGGTTCGTATAGGCAAAGCAACTCTATTATTAAACGGTAAAATTGGTATTTACCAGCTCGAAATAATAAAACCCGGCGCCGATACTGTAATTTATGCAGGTAGAACAACTGTGGATGTTTATCCGGTTCCTCTTTTATCAAAAAAACTGGTCATTAAAAGTATTCAATTATCAGATGTGGTTGCCAATATTTTAACCGATTCTGTTACCGGAGAAATGAATATTGTTTCGGTTTTTAATACCAATGCCGGGGAATCTCAAAACCCTGAAAAAGAAACAGCTAACACACAGAACACTAAACCGTGGGAAATAATTGTTGAAAATATTCACTTAAAAAACATCAGGGTACAGTACAGCGACTCTTCCGGCGGTATTTTAGTCCGACAAAAACTTGACAAAGCCGACATAGATTTCGAAACCTTTTCACTACTTAATAAACAAATTGATGTTGGAAATGCAGAAATAGACAAACCAGTTGGATTAGTGTCAGTTTGGGAGGCTACCGAAAAAACAGAAAATGAAACTGACGAGCCTTCAGACTGGAAATTTTCTTTAAAGAATTTGGAAATAAATGATTTGCTTTTTACGCTTGACCAACCCGATGCCAAACAACGAATTGATGTTGCACTTAAAACCGGAAATATTTCGCTCGACAAACTCGACCTTGCTTCGCGTAAAATTCTGGTACATAAAATAGAACTGAAAGAACCCCAGATTGCTTTTTCAGTTGAAGAAAGTGATAACACAAAACAGGTTCAGAAATCTGAACCCGAAACATTTTCCATACCTTCATTTTCATGGACAGTTTTAACTGAAAAAATTAAAATAAAAGATGGCAATTTTATCTATTCCCAATCAGGAAACAACGAATCAAACACTTTGCAGACCTGGTTGCCGGTACAAGATTTAAATGCTTTATTCAGCAACATTCAATTAACGCCGACAGGGTATAATATCGATCTCGAAAAAATATCCTTCGCCCTTTCAGATAAACTAAAGATAAAATCAGGTTCGGTCAATTTCAATACCGATTCAATACAAAACATTGGTTTAAAACTTGAACTGGCAGTTTTGTTGAACAGTGATAAAAAAAGCTGGTTTGCAAAAGATTCATTACTTAATTTCACAACAGTTTTATCTGGATCAACTGAGGTTTTAAAAATTGAAAAAACAGAACTGATTTCCTCGTCGGGACTTAGTTTTATAATTAACGGAACGATACAGCAACCAATGCAATTACCCAATTCAAACTGCGATTTGCATTTTAGCTCCGGAACTATTTCACGCGGCCAACTATCTGCGCTGGTAAAACATTTCAATCCGCAAACAAAACTACCTCGTTTTCTCCCTTTCACTGTATCTGGCAGCATAAAAAACTCATTTGCGACCCCGGTTTTTACACTGAAAATGAAAAGTAACTCCGGAAATATTAAAGCAAACGGCAAATACAATTTACAAAATACAAGTGGAGAATTGGAAGCTTCGTTTGACGAAATTTTGCTTAGCGAACTGCTTGGAGAAATTTATCCCGAAAAACTGACCGGAACACTTCGAATAAATGGAGGTGTAAATAGCAGCAACATGCCCGAAGGAGAAGCTTTTATCAAAATCGATTCGGTTCTTTATAAAAACAAAAACACACAAAACATTACATTACATGCTCTGGCTGCGAACAACAAAGTAGATTTTACAGTAAATGCAGCCGACACTTCGGTTTTCTGCAATTTTAAAGGCTACTTTGAGCTAAACGACAAAAAATTTTATAGTGCATCATTAGAAGGAAATTTCGACATCGATTTGTTTGGGATGCACCTTTATTCCGAGCCATTTTCAAGCAAAGGAAACATTGATGCCAGATTTGGTTATTCACCTGAAAGTATTACTGCATCGGCACAAATGATTGATTTCACAATCAGGAATAAAAAAGATACAATTACAATTGATAAAGTTGGTTTTGAACTGAATTCCACCGATAGTTTAATCGAATCGGAACTTGAAACAGGATTTCTGACTGCCCGTTTTAAAAGCCTGGCATCTTTTGAGGACTTTAAAAATGCCTTTGATTCAACCCGTCTGGAAACGATTATAAATCTCGATTCCACCAATTTTCTGAATTTGAATGCAATTTCGAATCTTGAAGAGTTCAACCTGAATGCAATAGTCCGTCATGATTCAATTTTCAACCTGTTTTATCACGACTCAGTACTGAATTTCAGCGACATTAAAATTAACATTCAGAAAGCTGATATAAACAGCAAAGTTGAAGCAAAAATTTCAACTAATCAGGTTTCATTCAATGTGATTAAAAGTTATAATCCACAAATTCAAGCCCGAATTGAACACGACAGGTTGAGCTTTAGTATTAACACCGACAGCATTGTTGCACAGGAAGTAAAATTTGGTAAATCGGGGATTAATTTCGAAGTTTTACCAACAACTATCGTCGGGCAATTTAAAGTGGAAGACAAAAACGACAGCCTTTTGCATCAAATCGGGTTTGCTGCAGAAAGAGATGATGACAAGGTTTATTTTAAATCATCGGGTGAATCGTGGTTGATAAACCGGATTCCCTGGGAATTATCGCCCCCACTGTTTTTAACTTTTAACAAATCGGCGAAAACCGTTTCTGCAAGCCTTGATTTACATTCAGGTGAAAAACGAATTGAGTTAAAAGGTAACAGCGCAGATAAAATTGAACTCGACATAAAGAATATCGAGCTGTTAAACCTTGCGATTCCGGGGATAATTGGTTTTGTACCCGATGGAAAAATAAACGCGAATGTAAAATACAACAAAAATGAACATGACAATCTGGAGCTAAACCTGGAAATACTACAGATGGCATGGAGTAATATTCATTTTAACAGACTTGCTGCAACGGGGCATTTGATTGCCGATTCAACCGGAATTCTGGAAAGTAAAATCCTGATTTCTGCCGACGACTCGCTTTCTTTGCAGGTTGAAATGGAATCGAATACAAGTAAAAACGAATTTCTTGTAAAAAGCAAATTCAAAAAGTTACATTTTCAACTTTTCGAGCCATTTGTAACCGAATATGCCAATCAATTGCACGGTACTTCGAGTGGAGAAATTGTACTTGCAAAATCCGAAGAAAAGATAGAAATGAATGGCGAAATTGGATTTAACAATTTTGGATTGAAAGTGATACCGTTAAAAGCCTGGCTTACTATTCCCGACAACAAAATACAGATAAAGAAGAACCAGTTTGTTTTTAATAATTTCACGGTGATTGACAGCCTGCAACGGCCACTCACAGTGGATGGAAATATTGCATTTGAAAACAGCGAAAATATTTGGGCAGATTTAAAGGTAAATGCCGATAAAATACTTGTAATGAACACTTCTGAACTTGATAATCCTGAGTTTTTTGGGTCGGTTATCGTAAACTCAGGTCTCAATATCAAAGGATCAGTATTCAGCCCCGAGATTCAAGGAAACATCGATCTCGAAAGTGGTACCAACCTTACTTATCAGCTAATTCAGGATCTTTCGGTGCAGCAATCGCAAACCGATGTGGTATTTGCTTTAATAACCGACAGCATGCAAATTATTTACCCAATTACAGAAAAAACGAAAAAGGCAACCAGTATGCCCAGAATTGAAACTGTAATACGGATCGATCCAAGCAGTATTTTTAATGTTAAAATTTCAGATTTGTATGATATCGATGTTTCAATTTCAGGCGATGGATTGCTTAATTATAACATGCTCCCCAATAATACTATGAGTCTGAATGGAAAATACGAAATTAAAAGTGGGTTTTGTAAACTAAAAATTACGGGTTGGCCGCAAAAAGAATTTAAAATTACCCCTGGCAGTTCTCTTCGCTGGAACGGCAGTGTGGAAAACCCTGAGTTGAATCTTGAGGCCACCACCCGGGTAAAAGGTTCGTACCTGAACCCAATCGATAATAAAAGCCGTGCGGTTGATTTTATTGTTTCCATGCAACTGAAAAACCTGCTTTCGGAACTTGAAATTGAATTTGCCATACAAAGCCCCGACCAATACATTACAAGCGTTTTAAGTTCGCTTTCGTCCGACGAAATTATGCGGCAGGCAGTTAATTTGCTTCTTTTCGAAACAATTGATTTACCTGGGATTGAAAGTTCAAGCAATTATATTGCATCACAAATGACCAGTTTTTGGGAATCGCAATTGAACGCGTTAACAAAGACAACTTTCAATAAAACTGCACTGTCATTTGGTATTGACTCATATAACCAGTCAACTACTTCCGGACAGCAGGAAAAAACAAGTTTTACCTACGAAATGGAACGTAAATTTATGAACGACAGGGCAACCGTGAAACTGTCAGGTAAACTCAACGATTACAACGAAGGCTCATACCAGACAAACAGTATATTCGAGAATTTTATATTTGAATATGCCCTCGATAAAAACGACTCGAAATACCTGAAACTATACCAGAAAAAAGATTACGAAGATATGCTTGAAGGCGAAGTTGTAAAATACGGGGCTGGATTTTTATACCGGAAAAATTACAAAAAAATGAGGGATATCTGGCAACGTGATAAAAAACTGAAAGAAAACAAAACTAAAAAGTGATTTGTAAACTACCATGAAAAACCGATACATAACTTATTTCGTGCTTGGCATAGCTGCTTTGATTCTGCATGCCTGTTCGAATACTAAGTTTCTGACCGGTGACCAGATGTTGTACAGCGGGCGAAATAAAATACATATCGTCAGCGACAAAAAAAGTAAAGTGGTAAAACCCGCCGAAGAAATAGCCAGTGAAGTAACTTTTACTGAACCCAATAACTCGTTGTTGGGTAAAAGAGTATTACCTCCGATTGGTTTATGGTATTACAATTACAGAAAACCGGCTGACGGCGAAAAAGGAGGCTTTTTCTACAGAAAACTGAAGGAAGAACCAATTCTGATTACGAATGTAAACCCTCTCCTTCGCTGTCAGAAAGTTGATTCTGAATTGTTTGGCAATGGGTTTTTTCATTCCAAAACATCGTTCACGCTCGACACTGCCCGAAACAACCCGCGAAAGGCAAAAATTTCATATTTTGTTCAGGTTGACCAGCCTTTTCTGATTGAAAAAATTATGAATCCACCCGCTCTCGATTCAATCGATACACTCATCAACAGGTTCACGGAAAAACTAAATCTGAAAACCGGCGATATTTTCAATCTTGAAATCATCAGGAATGAAAAAAGAAAACTAGCTTCAATGCTGGTTGAAGAAGGATATTACTTTTTCAGTCCCGAAAACATCGAAATCATCGCCGACACTTCTAAAATTCCATACCGAATAAATCTTCTGGTTCGCAAAAACAAGCAAATTGCGCCTTATATCACCAAAAAATATACGATTAACCGGGTTGAGGTACATTTACAGGATATTCCCGGTGCAGTGCCTGATACTGTGCAGTATGACGGCTTGTACATCACCGGACAAACCGGTTACCTAAAACCCGAAACAATAAGCCGCGGTATTTTATTTCGACAGGGAAATCTGTACTCCGAAACCAAACACAAAGGCACAATTCCGCTTTTAAATAATTATGGCGTTTTTGAATATGTAAAAATGCAGTTTACAGTTAGCGACAGTGCCAACCAGAAAATGGATTTACTTGTTGATTTATCACCCAAAAACGATGTTAGCCTTAATATTGAAGGTGCAGTGCAATCAAAATCGTCGGGATTTGCAGGTCCTACTTCCGAAATTACGCTGGCACATGCCAACATTAACAAAGGTGCAAACCGCCTGCAGTTAAGAGCTTTTGGTGGTTTCGAATGGCAATGGGGAAAAGGTGGTGAAAGTGATTTAGGTTCGAATTCGTATAACGCCGGTTTAAACTCTTCATTTATATTTCCCCGCATGGTTGTTCCGTTTAAAAAGATTCGCGAAAACAAATCGCTTATCGCAAAATCAGTTGGTTCACTGGGATTCGAATTTGTCAATAATGTCCGGTATTACCGAATGACTTCGTTTAATATGAGTTTTGGTTACCAGTGGAAAAAGAAACAAAAAGTTGCACACAGTTTCTTGCCTTTCAAAGTCAACATGGTTTCGCTGCAAAAAACAACTGCTGAATTCGATTCGATTGTGAATAGTAATCCTTATGTAAAAAAGAGTTTCGAGGAACAATCGATTTATGGAATGGAATATAATTTCACCTACGATAACTCAGCCAGAAATCGCAATGGTTTGTATTTTCAGGGTTCTGTCAGCACTTCGGGAAACCTATTCTATCTGATTAATCAAATTGGAAAAAATGATATGCCGTATAAATTTTTGGGCGAGGTGTATTCTCAGTTTATTAAAACATCGGTCGATTTTCGATATTACACTTACACAACCAAAAAAGGATGGGTTTTTCGAATGTATGCAGGAACAGGAGTTTCATACGGAAACTCAACAGTTATGCCTTATATTGAGCAATATTTCTCCGGCGGATCGAACAGTTTGCGTGGTTTTACAGCCCGCTCACTTGGACCGGGTAGTTACAAACCGATAGACTATAACGGAATTATCGACCAAACCGGCGATATAAAACTAGAAATGAATGGTGAATACCGCTTTCCATTGTCAAAGATATTGTATGGTGCACTGTTCCTTGAAACCGGAAATGTGTGGTTGCTCAATCCCGATGAAAACCGTCCGGGGGCTCAATTTAGTTTCAGAACATTTGCAAATCAACTTGCGGTAGGTACGGGCGCAGGACTTCGTTTTGATTTTGATTTTTTTATCCTTCGCACCGACTTTGGCTTTCCGCTAAGATATCCTTATGATGAGGGAAATGGTAATTGGGTAGAAGATGCAGGTGAAATGTTTTCGAAATTCAAACTCAACCTTGCAATTGGCTTCCCGTTCTGAAATGCGTGAATGCTAGAATGCATGAATGAAAAGAAAAAAGAATAGTAAAGAAAAAATGGAATAAAAAGGTTTATGAAATATTCAAAAATAAACCTTATTCATTTTTCTAAACCTTAATGGCTTAGCGATTTACCAAAATACAAAACCTTATTTCCGAAATGTATGTTGATTTATGAATCCGGCGATGAAGATTCCAATCCGCATTCTTTATTTCGGCGAACTGGTTACGAAAGCTTTCGTGACATCGCACCCACATCCAACTTTTTACTATTTTTGGTTCATTCAAAAAAATAAAAACATGAATATAACGCACCTTGGCGAAGCTAATTACCCGTCTCCGATAAAGCGCACTGTCAGCGATAATCTTCGCGTTTCTGAACACATCATTCACAATTTAGATACAAGTTCAACAGACAGTGGATTAAGTTTCGAATTAGCAGGTCCACGTGAAAAATTATTTTTCGATTCGAAAAAAACGCGGGCAGGAATTGTAACATGCGGAGGTCTGTGTCCCGGGTTAAATGATGTTATCCGGTCTTTATATCTCGAACTAAATCATGCTTATGGTGTTACAGAAGTTTTGGGCTTTCGGGGTGGTTATCAGGGACTTGATCCCGATTGTAAACTGGAACCAATTGTTCTTACTTCAGAATTCGTTGACGACATCCACAAAGAAGGAGGCACTGTTCTAGGGACATCGCGTGGTCCGGTAGATGTAATCCGTGCTGTTGACAATCTGATAGAACGTGGAATCAACATTTTATTTACCATTGGCGGCGACGGAACACAGCGTGGCGGAAATGCACTGTTTCAGGAAGCTAAAAAACGAGGTCATGCACTTTCGGTTGTTGGAATACCGAAAACAGTTGATAATGATGTTGCCTTTGTAACCCGGACCTTTGGCTATCAAACAGCAGTTGATGAAGCGGCAAAAGTTTTGGATCGCGCCCATGTTGAAGCGCGCAGCGTTGAAAATGGAGTTTCGCTGGTGAAAATTATGGGCCGACATGCTGGTTTTATTGCAGCAGGTGCTACATTAGCAAGCCAGGAAGTAAATTTCACGCTGATACCCGAAGTACCTTTTAAACTTGAAGGCGAAAACGGATTTCTTGTAGCTCTGAAAAAACGTATATTAGATCGCAAACACGCGCTGGTTGTGCTTGCTGAAGGCGCAGGACAGGATTTACTGGAGAATACAGCAACTGAACATGATGCTTCAGGGAATGTTGTTCTTAAAGACATCGGACATTTTATGCGTAGTAAAATAGAAGCTTATTTCAGGTCGGAACAAATACCAATCATTATGCGCTATTTCGACCCAAATTATATCATCAGAAGTTGTCCAGCTAATGCAGGTGATTCAATACTGTGCGACTTATTTGCCCGTTACGCTGTGCACGCGGCAATGGCCGGAAAAACCGGACTTGTAATCGGGAACCTACATGATAAATTTATTCATGTTCCGATTGAATTACTGGCAAGTAAGAATAAAATAGTGGATATTCACGGGCTTGGATGGAGTGCTGTACTCTCTGCAACTGGTCAGCGTGAACAATTTGAATAAAATATTAAAAATTTTGGCATAAAAAAACTACCGGCTTTCATATCAACCGGTAGTTTTTTTATGCTTTTATTGAAAATGATTTATTCCTTTACATCAAATTCACCAATCAGCGGAATATCCATTGAAAGTTCCTGACGAACCATATTCTCAAAAAACATTTCAACCTGAATAAACTGGGCTGCTGTAACCGGAGAAATCGACTTTGCCATTTTCTTGTAAGTTTTTTCCCAAAGACCAATAAAGCTTTTTTGTACATCCATTGATGCTTTTACAAGTAAATCAGCATCTTCACCAGTAAGATTTTCATATTTTTCGGCATATTGTACAATATTTTTTACCCGTTTTGTTCCAATTTCCTTACGGGCAATTTCGTATTCATCATACATTTGCCAGAATAAGTCAGCCTGACCTGCTTCAATTTTCATGTGTTTTGCAATAAGGTCCTTTTTTTGCATACCATAAACACTTTGCATTAAAGCAACTTCTTCAGCATTTGATTGTGCATTTGAAGTCATAGCAAAAACAGCAATAATGGCTACAAGAATTAATTTTTTCATACCTTTTTTTTGAATTTAATTTGATTTATAAATTACTATTAACTCAATTATTATTTTGACACAAAGTTAAGTAACATAAGTGTACAGAACAAGATATAAAATCCTAAAATCCAAGATTCAATTCTGATATTCTATTTAACGCTATCAACAGTTTTAAACCAATTCACAGGTTTATCAAAACTATTTGTTGCCGAAAACTCTTTTGCCTGATGCATAAATGCCTGAAGCCGCGTTTCATTGCTGCTGTCTTCCTGCCCATCGTAAGCATAATTCAGCCACGGAATATTATGGTGGTCTTTTTTAAAGTCGTTTGAAACTGCACAAACAATAGTACCGGGCATACATGTAAAAGGCATAATATGAGCCACTCCCGAAATATTCATTTCAACCAGTCCGGCTGCGGAACCCAGCGCAATTGGCGGATCACCGTCGTAATCTTTATGAATGTACGGACTGCAAAGTTTCAGAATTTCATCGATCTCCAAATCTTTTCGCATATTAAGGTAATCAATAACCTTGCTGTTTAGCTGTTTGGCCACAAAATGCTGATAAACCTGTTGCACTTTCGATTTAAAAAGTCCTTTTATATCACCTTTCCAAACGCTGTCGCGCCAGTACCGATATGATGAATAATGCAGCCACTCTCCAAATGGAGCAATAATGGTTTCTGCCCCCAACGCCTCAAGCCTTTCGATAAGATGTCCGCTGCAAAAGGGATTATCGCGCATAAAAACTTCGCCGACTATTGCAATTACTGGTTTTCGTTTTTCAAAATTCCCTTTTACTGCATGAAAAGCCTTACCTGCCCTTTCTAAAACTACACCAACATCTTTTGCACCATTCGCAACTGAGTTTGCCAGTTCTTCGCGATACTTCAGATATAATTTATCCGATTCACCTTTTACCAGTTCATAGGGTCGGCGCTCCTGTACAAGCCTTCGAAGAATATCGAGTGCAACAATTCCGCTCCATGCGTTTTTTCTAAAAATTTTTGATTTATCGCCTGCCAGATCAGCGTATGCATTGTCATTACTGGGTGTCATAATGTGAACATCATCGTAACCCAGTTTATCAAAAATTATACGGTGCAGTTTATTGTAATCACCAAACCGGCAGGGTCCGTTGTGGTCGGGCATAAAAAAGCTGACTTTTTTGGGATCAATTCCGGGTTCGTGTAATTTTCTAAGGAAATTTCCGGTTGTGCAAATTGCCGGGAAACATTCCTGTCCGCTGGTGTGTTTGCGGGCAATTTCCAAATCGGTGGAATCCTGCATTGGCAGCACCTGAGCATCGATTCCGCAACTACGGGCGGCAGCAGCCACCATGTGAACCGTATCTCCTGCATATGGCAGAAACAAGGTTCGACCATCAAGACTTTTCGAATGGATAACTTTTGGTTTCTCAATTTCAACAGTCACTGTATTTACTTTCCGGTAACCATCGAGGCTGTCGAGGAAAGCCTCGCACCTTGTAATTAAACCGGCATCGGCGCTGTGTTCGTCAACTTCTAGGTGCAGGTATGGTTTTCCTTTCATCTCTTTTCGCACAAAATGGGTTAGGAACGAATCGGGTCCGCACCTGAAATTACCCATGTACACCGCATACAAATTTTCGGTTTTACGAACAATACGGCTGGCTGACATAATTTTCTGACCATTCGGCCAGTACATCATTTTATAATCAGCAAAAATATTTTCATCCTGCAACGGCAGAAAATCAACCGGAATGGGAAGTGTGTTTAAATTGATGAGTTTTTCCACCAAACGCAGATTCAACAGCGGATCGGTTGTGTTGTAAGGCCGGCCCAGAATAACCAGCGCTTTTTTATCTTTTGGCAGATTCGCCAACACTTCTCTTCCACGTTGCAAAACAGCTTCTTCAAATTTTACCTGAACGGCATCGGCAATTTCAATCACTTTTTTGGTTATCGATTCAGGAATGCCAAATTTTTCCTTCATAAACGCAGAAAGTTCTTTTTTCAATGCTCTTTCGAAGTACCGGAAATGAAGTGATGGTGTCAGGAAAAGATCGCGGATTTTTGTGTCGGTAAATGCGCTGCGCACCATAAACGGGTATGACTGAATCCACGGACAATTGCAATTATTGGTCGGATTTTCCTTTTTTCCTTTTGCATTGACAATAAATGGCTGAAATATGTAATCGACTTTTTTACTCAAAAGATTATCTACATGACCGTGCATCAGTTCAACCGGCAAACAGGTTTCAGAAACCATGAGTTCGATGGAACGGGTAACAATTTGCTGGTTCGACGGTTCGGAAAGCACAATCCTGAAACCCAACTGTTCAAAAAAGGTCCTCCAAAATGGAAACTGCTGATAAAAAACCATCAAAGCACGAGGAATTCCAATCGTTATTTTTCCGTTTTCAGGTTCTTCCACATAATCGCCCATCAACAAACTCAACCTTTCTTCAAATAAATTCGGAATATCTTTGCCTTTGCCTTTACGTTCATCGAGTTCGTATTTCTCGCACCGGCCACCATAAAACAATTTTCGTGATTCACCTTCAATTTTTATCTGCTGAATCTCGCAATTGTTGGTACAGGCATGGCAGGTAAAACTTGATATGGTAAACGGAATTTCGCTGATATTAAATCCTTTAAATCGTGTTTTTTGTCCTTTAACCATCGAGTCCCGTGCAAGAATTGCCGCGCCAATCGCCCCGGTAACATCGAAATGTGGTGGTATTATAATTGATTTACCGGTCACTTTTTCGAATGCAGCTACAACCGCTTTGTTATTGGTAACTCCTCCCTGGAAAAAAATCTTTTCGCCAATGGGTTTGTCGCCAACAACTTTTTGAATATAATTCTGAACAATTGAATACGCCAAACCACCCACCAAATCGGAAATACCTGCGCCTTTTTGCTGGTGCGAATTCAAATCAGATTCCATGAAAACGGTACATCGGTCGCCCAGCCTCACTGGTTTTTCAGAGTTAAATGCAAAATCGGCAAACTGATCAACAATGTTAATATCGAGTTTATCAGCCTGTTCTTCGAGGAATGAACCTGTTCCGGCGGCACACACCTTGTTCATTTCAAAATCAACCACTATCCCATTTTCGATACTGATGTATTTTGAATCCTGTCCGCCAATTTCAAAAATGGTATCAACTGATGGATCGTATGCAATTGCAGCTGTTGCCTGGGCAGTAATTTCATTCTGAATAGCGTCGGCGCCAATAAAATCACCGGTCAGGTATCGTCCCGAACCGGTTGTTCCAGCAGCCAGAACAGTTACATGATCGCCAATTTCTTCCGCTATTTCCTTTAATCCCCGCTGAATCGCATTTAGTGGTTTCGATGCCGTTGGCAAATACCTGCGGGCAACAACATTGTTCATTTTATCGATTAAAACCACATTTGTACTGAGCGAACCAACATCAATACCCAAAAAAACATCAGTTTTGGTGCCAACTTTCGGAATTTGCCGTATTGTTTTATTGTAACTGGCATTCGACATTTTCAAACTACTCAGTCGTGCAGTATTACTTCTGTCACTCTCCAGGTAGTTTTTAATTTCTTCGGTTCCTCGAAATGAGTAAACCTGCCCGTTTTGATTTTTAAGTGTATGAAAAATAGCACCCAAAGCACCCATCGTCGCATGATATTCGGGTATAACCAGTTCACCATCTTCAAGTTCAAAAATCTCACGAAAAGCGCGAACCATTCCGGCATTTGCTGCCACCCCACCCTGAAAAATAAATGGTTTTTCGAATTTTTTTCCTCTGCCAAGCGTACTTTTAAAATTACGTGCAACGGCAAAACACAATCCGGCAACAATATCGTGCAATGGTGTGGCTACTTGCTGCAGATGAATCATGTCGCTTTTGGCAAAAACGCTGCAACGTCCTGCAATTCGTGGAGGATTGACCGATTTTAAAGCCATCTCACCAAATTCTTTTTCAATCGATACTTCAATCCGGTTGGCTTGCTGATCAAGAAATGAACCGGTACCTGCAGCGCACAAACTGTTCATCGCAAAATCTGAAAGCCTAGAATATGCAGTGGTTGTTCCATTCTCCATAAAAATGAGTTTGGAATCTTCGCCACCCATTTCTATTATGGTGCGGATGTGCGGGTATAATTCGCCCACCGAAGTTGACTGTGCAATAATTTCGTTTACAAAAACACCGCCTGCAAGTTCAACTGCCTGTTTACCACCCGAACCGGTAAAGGCAATACTTCCGATTGAATCGAAACCATATTCCTCTACAATTTCATCGAGGACTCTTAATAATACATCAAAAGGTTTACCGTAACAATATTCGTAGCGGTTTAAAAGAATAGTTTTGCTTTTGTCAATTAAAACGGCATTCACTGATATTGAACCAATATCAAGACCCAAATGAAATTTTATATTTTCAGATTTTCCGGAATGTTCGAGTTGAGAATTTTGCATTTTTTAAATTGTTAAAAAATTCAACATTAAAAAAATTACTGTTTTATTCCAGAACATTTTTCAAGGTTTTCATTGGTCTGAAATTAAGAATATAATGGGGAAAAACAATCAAAATTTGTTATTGAAAATCCATTTTATAAAAAGGCCACAGCACGAATTTATGATTCAATTTATAAGTTACTGTTTTACACAGCTTTTCAGTTTGATTGATTTCAAAAAAAAATCAGGTACAATATCTTATTTAGAAAATTTTTAAATGAAAACAGAAATGTTTAATTTATTTGTTTTGAAGATTTCAACTCCCGTTTTTGTCCATTTATTCAATCCTCAAATTATAAGCTCCTTTCACAAGAATCTTTTTCGAGACAGGTACCTCCAGCAATTCAACATATCCATTATGCGTCCGCCCGGCACTGATTTGAGTTTTACTAAGTGAAATAAGTTCCCCATTTTCCTTTTCAAAAGTCAAAACAAAAATTTCATTCTCCGATTTCAAAACAGCAGCTTCCGGAACGGAAAAAACAGAATCACTGTCAACAACAATATCACCTTCAACAAATTGATTGCTAACCAACTGCTCTTTTTCAAAATTTTCGAGTTCGGCAAAGCAGTCAATCGATTTTGTTTCGATGTTTATCATTTTGCCAGCTGAAACTATTTTAGCCGTAAATCTTTCAGTTTTGCTTCCCGACAAATAAAACTCAACACTCTGCCCTGCTTTTACCTTGCTGATATCTTTTTCGAAAACAGATAACTTTAACTGAAACGATTCAGAATCAGTTATTTCGGCGATGTTTTGCTGTGATTCAACATATTGACCAATATTTGTATAAATACCTGTAATATGTCCCATTATCGGCGCTTTCACCTGGAATGAACTAAAAAAGGTACCTTCTTCAATTTTTGTGATGTCGAGCCCGATATTCTGAAGCTTGATTTTTAATGCATTCAACCTGGCTTTCTCAGCATTATAAGTACTTTCGGCAAGTATCAACTCCTTTTTTGTGCCAATGTTTTCTGCATTCAATTCCTTTAACCGTTCGTATTCGCTTTTTAAACGCTGAAGCATGGCTGAAGATTCGGCGAATTCTCTTTGCAAATCGATAAATTCGTTCCCTGAAACTTCAAATAAAATAGCACCTTTGCTCATAAACTGCCCTGGTTTACAATAGATTCTGGAAATTACACCCTGCGTTGGCAAACTGATTTGTGCCCGGCCATTTACTGCTGGAATAATTGTTCCGGTAAAATGAACCAAATCGGAAAAAGATGAAAGTGTCGGCTCACCAAATTCCATTTTTTCTGATTCAAACTGGGCTTTTGTGATTTCAATAAAACCTGAACTGGTTTCAACCATTTCGGCTGGTTTATTTTTGCAGGAAAATAACATCACGCTTAAAATGAGCAATATCCATGTTGTATTTCGTTTCATAACTTTGGGTTTATTTTGAAAAATAATTGATTTCGGTTGTGGAAATATTGTACATAAAACTGTTTTCGATGTGTTCGAGCTGAATCTGAGCTGCAGTTTCATAACTACTAACAAACCGGTAAAAGTCAATTTCACCGATTTGGTATGATTTTAATGCAGTACGCATAATTTCATCGTATAAAATTTTCCCCGATGAATTGTAATTATCGAGCAATGCCTTGTATTTTAACTGTTCATTCTTTAACTCGTTCAATCGGTTTAAAACAAGATTTGCTTCGTTTTCAGAAATCAGGTTTTGTGATTTACCTGAGATTTCAGCTGCCTGAGTACGGCCCCTGTCGCTGCCAAAAAACAACGGCACAGCCACTCCCACCTGAAAACCGTGGTAGTATTTTGAATTCTCGAATTTATTTGAACCTAAAAAATAATTGACCGAGAAATCGGGAAGTGATTTATTTTTTGAAACCCTGATAAGTGAATTAGTATAATCGTTTTCCAGTTTTAATAGTTGAAATACGGGAAGCGAATCAAGGTTTAGCTGCTTGTCAGGCAAAAGCTCAATCGATTCTGAAATGGCAAATTCCGGCTCGTAATTCAATATTACCCTCAGTTTTTTGAAAGCATTCCCTATGTCGAGATCTAAAGAATTCAGTAAAATTGAAACCTGATTTTTTTTCGCCCTGATATTCAGGACTTCCAAATGACTTATGTCTCCCTTTTCGGCTCTTTTTTCTGAATTTGTAAGCAGTTCAGCGTATAAACTGTCGAGTGTTTTATTTAAATTTCTTTTATTCTGTAACTGCTGACAATTAAAAAATGCATTTGAAACATTTTGGATAACCTCATTTTTTTGAATGTTCAGGCGTGATTCGGCAATTGCAATCTCAATTTCCCTCGATTTACTTTCGGCTGAATAAAGGGTTGGAAAGTTAAAATTTTGCTCAACACCCCAAACATTCAACGGATGTCCGTTTTCGGCAATATTATTCTGGTCGGTACCATAAGTAAAATTGGTTTTCCCGGGTGCAAAAGCGGTCTTTTTCAACATTTTACTCTCCTCTACTTTTAATGTGTAAGCCGCAATTTCCCTGTTGTTTTGCAATGCAATTTCAATGGCATCATTTAACTTCAACTCTGAATTTTGGCCGGTAACTGAAACCGACGAAAAAAGAAGGATTAACAGAATTACTACACCCGATGAACGGATAATTTTGAACGGGAAAAATTCGATTCGTTTGATATTGTAAAAAATCTCGAATAACAATGGCAACGCAATCATTGTGAGCAAAGTGGAAGTAACAAGTCCACCAATAACAACCGTTGCCAGTGGTCTTTGAACTTCGGCTCCTGCACCTGTCGATATTGCCATTGGCAAAAATCCCATTGCAGCCGCGCCAGCCGTTAACATCACCGGACGAAGCCGGTTTTTTGTTCCCTGCATTATTATCTCGCGCAAGTTGGTCATGCCCTGGTGTTTCAATTCTTTTAAATGCTCGATTAAAACAATCCCATTTAACACTGCAATACCAAAAAGTGCAATAAAACCAACCCCTGCAGAAACGCTAAACGGCATTCCTCGCAACCACAAAAGGAAAACCCCGCCAACGGTAGCCAAAGGAATTGCAGTAAAAATCATTACCGCATCTTTTAACGATTTAAAAGCAAAGTGAAGGAATATAAAAATTAAAAGCAAGGCCACCGGAACCGCAATCATCAGCCGTTTTGTAGCATTCTGCAAATTCTCAAATTGACCGCCATACTGAATGTAGTTGCCGGGTGCAAGTTTGATATCTGCCTCAATTTTTTTCTGAATATCTTCTATTACCGACTGTAAATCGCGGTTGCGAACATTAACACTCACAACAACCCTGCGATGTGTATTATCACGAGAGATTTTGGCCGGGCCTTCAGTATATTCAATGTCAGCCAGTTCTGAAAACGGAACCGAAGAACCTGTTGCAACCGGCACCTGAAGCTGGCGGATATCGTGAATATCCGTACGATCCTGATTATCGAACCGCATCACCATATCGAAACGTTTTTCGCCTTCGAAAACAACACCGGTTATTTTCCCACCAAAAGCCGCAGCCAGATACGTGTTTAAACTTTCGATATCGGCGCCGTAATAAGCTATTTTACTTCTGTTGTAACTTACTTTTATTTGAGGTAAACCCGATGTTTTTTCAAGAATAATGTCGCTGGCTCCCGGCACATCGGCAATCAGATTTTTAATTTCGGCTGCCTTTTTGCTGATGTAATCGAGATCTTCACCAAAAATTTTTATGGCAATATCAGATCTAATACCTGTAATGAGCTCATTAAATCGCATTTCTATGGGTTGAGTAAACTCATATTCAATTCCGGGAATTACAGTAAGCGCCTCTTTAAATTTGTCGGCTAATTCCTCTTTGCTTTCAGCGGCTTTCCAATCATCTTTGGGTTTTAGTTTAATAATCATATCAATTTCTTCCATCGACATTGGGTCAGTGGGAACTTCTGCAGCACCAATGCGCGATACAATCTGCTGAACTTCATCGGGAAATTCCTTTATCAGGATGTTTTCCATTTTTGTGGTTAGCTCAACAGTTTTAGTCAATGATGTTCCGGTTTTCAATACCGGTTGGATAACGAAATCGCCTTCATCGAGAGTTGGCACAAATTCGCCACCCATTTTGCCAAATAAAAATCCGGTAAAAATCAACGAAATAAGCGCCAACCCAAGTACAATTCTTTTGTGGCCGCACGACCATTTTATGGATGGTAAATATGATTTGTATGCAATGTCCATTAACCAGTCTGAAATGTTGCGTTTGTTTTTCCGGTTTGGTTTTAGAAATAGCGAAGATGCAACGGGCAGCCAGGTTAAACCCATTATCATGGCTCCAACAATTGCAAACGAAAACGACAATGCCATCGGACGAAACATTTTCCCTTCAACCCCGCTAAGCGATAGTATCGGGATAAAAACAATCAGGATAATTACCTGTCCAAAAATGGCCGAATTCATCATTTTTGAGGCACCTTCAAACGAAATTGTATCCATTAAAGTCTGTCTTTCGTCGCCGGAAACTCCATAAATTTCATCCTTCTGAAGGGTCATTTTTATGGCAATAAACTCTACTATAATCACTGCTCCATCAATGATGATTCCAAAATCGAGTGCTCCCAGACTCATCAGATTGGCATCAATTCCGAAAATATACATCATCGATATTGTGAAAAGCAAAGCCAGCGGAATCATTGAAGCAATCACGAGCGCAGAACGAATATTACCCAGTAAAAGCACAACTGTAAATAATACAATGATTGCACCCAAAATCAGGTTTTCCGCCACCGTAAACGAAGTTTTCGAAATCAGTTCGCTTCTTTCGAGAATTGGATTGATAAAAACACCCTCGGGCAATCCTTTCTGAATTTCTTCAACCCTTTGTTTTACCTCGTTAATTATTACTTTCGAATTGCCATGTTTCAGCATCATTATCTGTCCCAGCACCGTTTCTCCTTTACCGTTGGCTGTCATTGCTCCAAAACGGTTGGCGTGTCCAAAATGTACAGTTGCTAAATCTTTTATCAGAATTGGTTTTCCTGCATTATTTTTTACAACAATGTTTTCAATGTCTTCAAGTGTTTTAATCTGACCGTCGCCCCTGATAAAATAACTTTGATTAGTTTTTTCAATATATGAACCGCCTGAAATACTGTTATTCTTTTCGAGAGCGCTAAAAACTTCATACAGATTAATGCCGAGACTTTTCAGTAATGAAGGATTCACCGCGACTTCGTATTGTTTCAGATAACCGCCCCAGCTGTTAATTTCAACAATCCCGTTTATTCCCGATAACCGCCGTTTTATGTTCCAATCCTGAATGGTACGCAAATCCATTGCTGTGTATTTTCCTTCGTACCCGGGTTTTACATCAACAATGTACTGGTAAATTTCTCCCAATCCAGTTGTAATGGGGCCCATCGCCGGGGTTCCATAAATTTCGGGGATATTCTCCGAAGCACTTTTAATTTTCTCAGCAATTAACTGGCGTGGAAGATAAGTTCCCAGTTTATCGTCGAAAACAACAGTTACCACCGAAATACCAAATTTTGAAATGGAACGTATTTCCTTCACTCCCGGCAAATTGGCCATTTCCATTTCCACAGGAGCGGTAATAAACTGTTCGATTTCCTGAGTCGATAAATTGCCGGAAGTAGTAATTACCTGAACCTGATTGTTGGTAATGTCGGGAACAGCTCCAACTGGTATTTGTAGAACCGCATACAGTCCAAAAGCTGCAACGCTAAGTGTAAAAAGGATTACAATGAGTTTATTTTTTACACTAAAATCTATTATTTTTTCCAACATATTATGAGGTTATCTTATTTGTTAAATTCAAATAGTTCTTTCTGTTTATTAATGATATTCAACTGGTTACTTTACGACCGGTTTAATTCGTTGATTTTAGTGTTTAAATATACCTCTCATTTTTGATTTTGCACAAGTAAAACTTACATTTTTAGTATTCAAATAACTTTATTTCGAAAGGTATAATCGAAATCGTAACAAACTTAGAAGTATTGATGTTGTCAATTTTTAATATTTTTGTGTATCAAAAAAAAGACATATTTTGCATCGAAAAGTACAAAGTAGAATAACAAAAAATTTAAAGTCTAATTATTAAACAAATTTTAAATCTATGAAACACTTAATTATTGTATTCAGTTTCTGCACATTGTTTGCAGTTTCAGGTTTTAGTCAGTCGAAAGGTTACTGGTCGTCAGGAGGTGAAATGCTCTTCTCGTTTGCCAACATCACCGACCAGGGAGTTGATGAAAGTTCAAATCTGCGTTGGGCTCCAATTATCAACCTTCAGGGAAGATACAATTACGACTTAAGTAAAAACATTGGAATATTCACTGGTTTGGGATTGCATAACGTAGGTTATATTTATGAAAATTACCAGGAACGAACTGCTGTTGAAGGTGAAATGGGAAACTGGTACAAGAAGAAATTCAGGACATACAATATTGGTGCTCCGGTTGGAATAAAAATCGGAGATATGGACAATCTGTTTTTTTATGGAGGATACGAAATTGAATTTCCGTTTGTTCACAAGGAAAAAACCTTTGATCAGGGTGATAAAATTGATTCGAATATTGATTGGTTCAGCAGCAGGCAGGAAACATTTCAACATGGATTTTTTGCCGGTGTGCAATTTCCGTATGGTTTTAACGTAAAATTCAAATATTACCTGAGCGAATTTCACAACCAGGATTACACACAATCGGATGGTGTAAAACCTTACTCCGGACTTGAATCACATGTTATGTATTTTTCTGTGGGTTACAATATTTCGTGGGATAAAGAATAATCAATATTCAAAAAAGGAAGCTCAAAAAGCTTCCTTTTTTATTGAATAATCAAAGTACTGAAATAAAAAAATGACCACCGTTAACAAAAGTTACCTGTGGTCATTTCAAAAGAAGCTAATAAGTTGCTGATTAGAACTTAAACCTTATTTTTTAACTCCGGGAGGATAGTTGGTAAAAATCTGTGATACAGCGTAATCAATGTTTTGTTCCCTTTTTTCAGGACTGGCATTTTCATCAACGGTTTTTGTACCGGTTCCCTGCCATGCAATTTTTTCTGTTGCTTTGTCAATTAATGTCACGAATAAGGTTCCTTCAACATATTTATCGTAATTAACAGTAGTAGTTGAAAAACCTCCACCATAACCCCACCGGCCATAACCATAACCAGCGCCATATCCTCCTGAAGTTGTGGCAGTTGCAGTTTGAACTTCTTCTCCTTTAATACGAATATCAAGAATTACATCAGCATTTTCGGCTTTTGTAAATCCCTTGGCAGCCATTTGAGTTTCTACTGCAGCAATAATACGATCGCGGTTAAGCTGATTGACGCCCGCCATTTTAGTGGTCTCTTCACTAATAATGTAGGTTTTGTATTTGCTAAAATCGGCCTGCTTGTCGTAATCGTAAGCAACCTTTACTGTGGAGCAACCCACAAAAGCGAACAGAATCAAAATAAACAGATACTTTTTCATGATTTTAAATTTAAATTGTTTGATAAATGTTTAATCTCGTTTTCATTTTAACGTCATATATTTCAATGGTAAATATAATTTAAAAATATATTCACATCAATTATTAAAATAACTTAAAAGGTAATTATCATTAGGTATTTTTCAATCGAAACAAGTCTTTCAACCCTAATTCTTTATAATGACAATGGGCTATTCATTGTCTTCCTTGAAATGTTTTTTTGCTTTGTCAAAAGCTTCGCTCATCGATTTAAACGATGATTGTAAACCGTCCTTAATATCTTCCCAGGCATTTTCCGATGCATCATCAATTTCTTCCCATTTTTTCTTTGCCTGTTCGTATTTCTGTTCAAGTTCTTTTACATAAGGATCGATTTTGTCCTGCGCTTCTTTGGCACCCAAATGCAACTGAAGTTTCGCTTCATCCATTTTAGTTTGCCACTTTGTGATTTCTTCCTTTAGCTGTTCTTTTAATTTGCTTTTTTCTGCTTGATTTTCCATGATTTAATTTTTTAAAATTGTTTTTTACGGTATATAAACATTTATGTATTTACTAAAGTTTCGTCAATACTAATTTCTTTTGACTTAGGTTTCAGCCAGCCAATTGTTAACTGGTAACCCAAGGTAAGTATAATTGCCCCGGTAAACAAACCAATAAAACCATTAAACATAAATCCGCCAATTGTACCCATAAAAACCACAAGCATCGGAGCTGGCGCACCAATTCCCATCATCAATGGTTTTAATATGTTGTCGATAATTCCGATAAAAAGCATCCAAATGGTTAACAATATCGCAGTGGTTGTACTTCCGGTACTCCATATAAAAATAACCACCCCAACAGAAACGGGCATCATTCCAATCTGAACAATGCATAAAATCATACCCAACAATGCCCACAATCCGGCCAACGGAACACCTGCAAGTACCATTCCGGTTCCGGCCATTATTCCCTGAATAAATGCAACACCAATTACACCTTTTGCCACATTCCGTACAGTAATAGCAACCGATTCTTTCATTTTTTCACCCTGTTTGCCAACTAATCTAGCAAAAAACATATTTGCCAGTTCGGCTCCACTTTCGCCGTAAACCATTAAAATACCGGCAACAAGAAACGATGCCATCAATAAAAGAATTCCCATCCCGGCACTCGATAAAAGATCAAGTAATTTTAGTATAATTGGTTTTATTGTTTCGGCGTGTTTGGCAATAAAATCAGTAATATTATCAGATGCCTCCGACCATTGTTCGAATAATGCATTTCCAATAACTGGCCAGTTTTTTACATTTTCGTTGGGTGGAGGAATTTGCAGATTTCCTTCAGCATACGCCGCACTAAGAACCTTAAATTCATCAACAGTAGCCAGCATCAGCATAGTTGCCGGTCCAATGATTAACAAAAACATTATCAAAGTAATTATCGAGGCAGATATCCATTTACGACCTTTCATTAAAAGGGTAAACCTTTTGTGTAAAGGATACAAGGTAATTGCCAGTACCGAACCCCAAATCATTAACGTTACAAAGGGTTTTATTATCTGGAAGCAAAAATAAATCAAAAGGGAAAGGGCAAGTAATTGGACTGCATAATGAATTACTTTATTGTCCATTAATCCATAATCACCTAGTTTTTTACCTGATTTCATAATACATCTTTTCAAAGATTTTGTTTTTCAAATATATGTGATTTTGGTGTTGTTTGTCTCTTTTCAGCTTTCAATTAACATATTAATATTTTCTGCTTGATTTTAACCGAAAAACACAAGTCTTTGCGCAAAAAATCCAAGAGGAAGGTTTTTTACTGATGTAAGTTTGATTCTTGATTTAACTGAATCACAGGAGAATGCTGAAAATCCATATTCAACAGAGTAAGCGTTAATAAAAAATCTTTAAAATGAAATTATCTGTACAAAAAACAATTCGAATGACAATGGTAGTTTTAATCATTGTTACAGGTTTATCGATGAACAGTGTTGCCCAGGCACCTGAAAAATTTATTCTGTCAACTACCGAGTTCACTATTAAATCAGGCCATGAACATGATTTTGAAGAGGGAATTAAGGCATGGAAAGCCTGTTATCATGAAAACAAAGGTGAATGGACATGGACTTTTTGGAAAAGGTACAATGGAAAAGGTTCGGTTTATTTATTATCCACGATTAATCAAAAATGGGCTGAAATGGATGACCAAAATGATGAAGCCGGAAAAAAATGCTGGCAGGTTGCCATGGATAAAATTATACCGCATGTTGAAAGTACGGAAGATAATATTGCAACATCAATTCCCGAATACAGCAGAACCGGCGCTTCAGAATGGGGTGTAATATGGGTTTCTTTTTTTCAGGTCGAAAACAGTGTATTATTCAGGGAAGTTGTAAAAGAAACAAGCGATATCATACAAAAAGCCGAAGGTGACAAACGAAATGTATGGTATGTTAGCAATGGAGGTAGTCCGGAATCGGCTGATTTTTATGTAGTCACACCATACAAAAATTTTGCTTCCCTTGATGTTGAAAGGGATGGTGTTTGGAAAATGGTTGAAAATTCCAAAGGGAAAGAGGAAACCGATAAATTACGTGCATCATTCAGAAGTTCGCTTAAAAATTCGTGGGCATATTTGTACAAACGTATGGACGATTTGAGCCACACTCCGGCGAATTAAAGAAAGTGTTCTTTTAAAAATCTCTCCAAACTTGCAATATCAATTCTATAGTGGGTTATAAAAAAATCAATTTAAAAATTGATTTTTTTATTCCACTAAAACAAGTACTAAAACATTGAAAATGTTAAACATAAAGGGTAGATTAAACAAAAATGGAGAGATTGTTTTTTCGAAAGGAAAAACATTGGAGGGGAAAACCCAAAATGAAGAACTACAGGAAAAATCATCAGAAATAAAAATAGAGTTTTCGGTTTCAATCGATTTAAACAGCCTGATTACAGGAATTGATGGATTTGTATGGGCTACGAAAAGTATTTGTCAGGCGGATATAATAAGTAACGCTTTGAAAGTTCAAAAAATAGATGTGGAAATTGTGAATGTTGAATTATCAAAAAATAGTTTTTATCTGATTAAAGTAGTTCACGAAGAGGACATTAAATCAGTAATCGATTTCATTCATAACGACACCGGTGGATTGAGGCTGAAACCCGACTGGAATTATCCGGAAAATGGAAGAAATCAAAGTTTTGAGCACTGGTTAAACGAATAAAAAACAAACAATTACTTAAATAATGAATCAAACTTTAGCCGATACTGCTATTCTTAAGCCAGTTAAATCTGCAGATAGAATTAACGCTCTGGACGTGATTAGGGGAATTGCATTGCTGGGTATCCTTTTAATGAATATCAACGGAATGGGACTTCCCTTTTCATATTCCGACCCAACGATTGCAGGTGGATCCGATGGCCTGAACTTAAAAGTATGGATAATAAATAACATGCTTTTCGAAGGCACCATGCGGGGTTTGTTTACACTGCTATTTGGGGCTGGCGTTATTTTATTGACTTCGCGTTTGGAAAAAAACGGGGCAGGAATTACAACTGCAGATATTTATTACCGGCGTATTTTATGGTTACTGCTGTTTGGAATAATCAATGTGTACATACTTCTATGGAATGGTGACATTCTGTATCCATACGCCATTTTCGGATTGATGCTGTTTCCTTTTCGTAATGCATCTGTGAAAAAGTTATTTCTTATTGCCGGAATTTTAATCTCAATCGGCATTTTATGGGACATCAGCGATTATCACAATAAACTTCAATTGCAAAAAGAAGGAACTGAATTTCAAACTCTTAAAGAACAGGGTAAAGTTTTAACCAAAGAACAGGAGGACACTCTTGTCGAATGGGAAAAATTAAAAACAAAACACACGCAGGAGGAAGTAAACAAGGAGATTGAAAAAATGCACCAGAGTTACTTTGAAGTAATGATGGCTAAAGTAGAATCGAATCAGTTTATGCAAACCTGGTTCCCGTATCGGATTTGGCCATGGGATATTTTGAGTTTTATGCTTATTGGAATGGCATTTTTCAAGCTTCGCATTTTTCATGGCGAACGTACACGGCTTTTTTATCTTGTCATGCTGGTAACCGGGTATTTGGTGGGTTTGTCAATAAATTATATAGAAACCCGCATGGTGCTCGACAATAATTTTGATGCCGTTATAATGTACAAAGCCGACCAAACCTACCAGGCAGGCCGTCTTTTTACTACAATGGGGCATGTTGGTTTATTTATGTTATTCATCAAATCGGGTATTCTTCGGTTTTTGCAAAAATCGCTTGCGGCTGTCGGTACAATGGCTTTGTCAAATTACCTAACTCACAGCATCGTAACATCAATCATTTTTTATGGCGACGGATTTTCGATGTATGGAAAACTGCAGCGTTTTGAATTGTATTATATCGTAGCCGGTATCTGGATTTTCCAGTTAATAGTAAGTCCAATCTGGCTGAAATATTTTCAGTATGGCCCTGCCGAGTGGATTTGGCGATCATTGACCTATCAGAAAATGCAGGCTTTCAGATTAAAAACAGAAAACAAATAATTGCAAAAAATTCATTGATGCAAATAGAAAATTCAATAACGAACAAATTTCCTGCGCTTTCAGAAAATGCAGTATTGCGATACCTGTCGTTTTCCGCACTTTACCTTGCACAGGGAGTACCCGAGGGAATGGTAATTTTTGGTTTACCTGCGTGGCTGGCCATGAATGGAAAAAGCCCGGCTGAAATAGGCAGTTTCACCGCAGTGGCTCTTCTTCCATGGAGTTTTAAGATTATAGCCGCTCCGTTAATGGACAGATTTACATACCTGCCAATGGGAAGAAGAAGGCCATGGATTATTTTTGGCCAGTCCGGTTTGGTAGCCAGTTTTTTATCGATGGCATTTATTCCTGACCCTTTGAATAATTTAACGTTATTAATGGTTGCCGCTTTTTCGGTTAGTTTGTTTAGCATTTTTCAGGATATTGCTGTCGATGGAATGGCCATCGAAATTTTACCTGTCGATCAGCAGGCAAGGGCAAACGGTTTGATGTGGGGCTCCAAAACACTCGGCATTTCAGCTTCGGTTGCTGCGGGCAGTTTTATCATAAACACATACGGTTTCTTTTATGCGATTTCAGCATTGTCGTTAATTGTTTTACTGATAATGATTGTTCCGGTTTTCCTTAGGGAACGTCCGGGTGAAAAAATAATGCCGTGGACCAAAGGAGAAACTTCTGAAATTTCGGGCAAGTTGCAATTACACAGTTGGAAAGCCATTTTAAAAAGTCTATACCAGGTATTCTTCCTGCGGGTTAGCATTATTATGGGGGTGGCAGTTTTTAGCTACTCCATTGGCCGAGGTCTGATTAGGGCTGTATTGCCGGTGTTTACGGTGCAGGAACTTGGCTGGACAGATGTCAGTTATTCACAAACTTTTGCCACTGTGAATATGATTTCCGGAGTACTTGGAATGTTTATAGCTGGCGCACTTATCGACTTTTTTGGCAAAATCAGAATGATGACCATTTATTTACTTTGTTTAATTGGAGTTGTATTGGTAATGGCACTGATGAAAAACCATTGGCAAAATGAATTTGTTGTTTATGGCTTTTTCGCTGGATTCTATATTCTTGACACTTTTATAACCATTGCCGTTTTTGCCACCGCCATGCAATTATGCTGGAAACGAATTTCGGCAACACAATTCACCTTGTTTATGGCAATTGCAAACCTGGGGCTAGCTGCCGGGGCGAGATTACTTGGCCCGTTAACCGAAAATCTGAATTGGGAAAATGTAATCCTGACCGTTGTCATTTTTTCCTCGGTAATGTTGGTGTTAATCAGGTATATTCATTTCGACAGTCATCTGATAAAAGTAAACCGGCTGGAAACAATGCAGTTGGCCAAAGATGATGAGGAATTAATACCAGTTACTGAAAATATTAGGATAACAGCTTAAAAATCAATATAAAGTGGAAACGGGCAACCACTGTAAAAAACCGGCCTGTCCCGATGAGGTAATGCATCGGGGGCGAATCCGAAAGGCTTAACGAGTAGGAAAACTAAAAACTATATTACAATGAAACGAAACAACTATTTCAGTGTGCTTTTAGCCGCAACTTGTTTTGCACTTATTGTCACATCCTGCACAAACAGCAATCAAAAATCAGTCGAAACCAATTCGGCAGTAAAAGCAGTTTCTCCCGAAGATATTGTAAAACGTGGCGAATACCTTGTTACCATTATGGGATGTAACGACTGTCATTCACCAAAAAAAATGGGGCAAAACGGACCAGAAATTATTCCTGAATTACTGTTATCGGGCTATCCATCAGACCGACCAGTCGTAAAATTTAATGATCCTTTGCTCAAGGAAGGATTTGGAATGTTTTATCCCGATCTAACAGCAGCAGCCGGCCCATGGGGAGTTTCGTTTGCTGCAAATTTAACTCCCGACCAGTCGGGTATTGGCACATGGACAGAAGAACAGTTCAAAAAAGCGCTTATGCAAGGTAAATTTAAAGGACTTGATGGTACACGAATGCTTTTGCCGCCCATGCCCTGGTTTAACTTCACACAATTAAAAGATGAAGATGCCAGTGCAATATTTGCTTACCTGAAAAGTTTAAAACCGGTGGTTAATGTTGTGCCACAGCCTATTCCACCCGACCAGATGTAATTATGAATTACTGAAACCGCGAAAAGATGATAAATTGAAGTTATGTTTCAATGTTAAAATGACTTTCAATTTTCGTTACAATTTATGCCACTGAACAATATATATGGATTTAATATTATTCCAAAAGGTATGGATTGGATGTTTATTTCATTTTTGAAATAATGAAACTTTCTGGAAAACAAACTGTTAAAATTGTATGAAAAAATTTCTGCTTATAAATATTTTTTTAATGGTTGCCTACTTTTCTGAGTCTCAGTCAGACCAGATTTCACGCGCATCAGAATTCCTGAATTCTTTAAACAAGGAACAAAAAAGTAAAACTCAGTACATATTTAATCACGACTCAAAATACATCTGGCATTATTTACCTGCAGTTACTTTTTCGCGTCCCGGTATTTCACTTGCCGAGTTAAATAATATTCAAAAAGAGAAGTTTTTTGATTTGTTAAGTAACTCATTAAGTGAAACAGGTTATGCCAAAACCAGGCAAATTATCAGTCTTGAAAAAGTATTGGCTGATTTATCAGGAAGTAATGTTTACAGGGATCCCGAAAAATACCATACTGCTTTTTACGGTAACCCCTCAACTGACAGTTTGTGGGCATGGTCGTTTCAGGGGCATCACATTTCGCTCAGTTTTACTATTATAAATGGCAAAACATCCATTGCTCCAAGGTTTTTTGGTGCCAATCCGGCTACTGTAAAAGAAGGAAGCAGAAAAGGAGAACGTCCACTCGCTGCAGAAGAAGATTTGGGATTTGAACTGATTAACTCCTGCTCGGAGGTTCAAAAGAAAAAAGCAATTTTTCAGTCCAAAGCATTTTACGATATTGTTACAACCAATTCTGTCGAAGTCAGTCCCTTGCAATCTGTCGGGATAAAATTGAAAGAGTTAAACGATTCGCAGCAAAAAATTCTATTTCAATTAATTGATGAATACCTGGCAACGATGCCTGTTGATCTCGCAAATGAAAGAATGAAAAAACTGAATTCTGAGGAAATTAATGAAATCAGTTTTGGTTGGGCCGGAGGAACAAAACCGGGTGTAGGCCATTATTATAGAATTCAGGGAAAAACATTTTTAATTGAGTTTGACAATACACAAAACAACGCCAATCATATTCATTCGGTTTGGCGCGATTTTGATGGTGATTTTGGCCGCGATTTAATCCGTGAACATTATCAAAGTTCGGAACATCATTACCATTAAACAAACGGAGTTGCCGAAAACCGCGCAGAGTAGGCGAAAAAATTAAAAAGTAAAATTATGGCAACGATTGTAGTTCGACACAAAGTAGGTGACATTTATGCCTGGCTCAAAGGCCATCAGGATCGGGTTGAATTATTTGCTCCGGCAATAACCGGTTTTAAAACATTTCAGGATGCGAATAATTCAAATTCAGTGGTTTTGGTTATGGAAGTTACTAATTTGGAATTGCTTGGATCAATTATTAATGATCCAAAAAACAAAGAAATAAAAGCCCGTCATACTGTAATGGAACCAATTATCATGTCGGTGCAGGTTGATGTATAAAATCTTACGCTTTATTGCAAAGATGCTTGAAGGGTGCGCTGGTTAAACGGAGAGATTCGTTTTCCGGCGCCCCTGATTAGCTCTCTGAACTATTCAACTATTCGTAATTATTGAGAGGATAAAAAGTTAAAAACGGGAATGCCGATAACCGGGAATAGTAGGCAAAATAAAACAAGTCATTATGAAAACATTATTTACAAAAGGCAAGAGAAGTGGAATTGTAATCGTTATGATAGTTTTTTCATTTCAAATCAGTTTTGGACAGATGCCCGCATGGAACTGGGCCAAAGGTGGTACTGGAAATGGTTCTGTTGAGGGTAGCACAGTAACAACCGATTCATTCGGGAATATCTATGTTTCAGGGTATTTTACCAGCGACAACATGACAATTGGCACAGTTTTACTTGAAAACATGGGTTTAAGTTTTAACGATGGTTACCTGGCCAAATATGATCCGTTGGGTAACTTACTCTGGGCGCAACGATTTGGTGGGACCAGCAACGACCGGGGTACAGCCGTTGCCACCGACAATGACGGGAATGTATTTCTAACCGGTTACTTTTATAGTCCAACCATTATTTTTGGTACTGACACCTTAAAAAATGCCGGTAATGTCGGTGATATTTTCATCGTCAAATTCGACAGTTCGGGTAAAGTTTTATGGGCAAAAAGGGAAGGTGCGGTAGCACTCGAAATACCTCATGCAATTCATATCGATGATAATAACAATATTGTTGTTGCCGGAAGATTTTCGAGTAACTCAATAACTTTCGGCACAACTACCCTTTTACAGGCCGGAAGCATGGATGTTTTTATTGTGAAATACAATTCTGCCGGAGAAATTTTATGGGCAAAAGGAGCAGGAGGTGGTTCGAATGATGAAGGATATTCCCTCAGTTCCGATCCTTCAGGAAATATATATTTGGCCGGGTATTTTACACAACCTTCTAATTTTGGGTCAGTTAAATTAACCTCAGCGGGTATTTCCGATATGTTTCTGGCCAAATATGACCCTGACGGAAATGTACTTTGGGCAAAAAGCGCCGGTGGAAAAGGTGATGACCGCGCAACAGGATTGCAAACCGATGTTTTGGGTAACAGTTATATAACCGGATTTTTCACCAACGATTCAATTTCGTTTGGACAGGTGGTTATTCCAAATGACAGCATTGATAATTCATTTATTGCAAAATATGATACCGACGGTAATGTAATTTGGGCAAAGGGAATTGGGGGCGACTGTGAAGCAAAAGACCTGGCACTGTTTAACAACAACATTTATGTCAGCGGACAATTTAATGCCGATACCCTGAAATATGGTTCAAGCACATTAATTGTAAATGGAACTACAGATTTCTTCCTTTTAAACTGTGATACAAACGGCAATGCAAAATGGGCAATCAAACAAACAGCTGACGGGAAAAGCGGAGAATCTGCCATTTCGGTTGCAACAGACAATTCAGGAAATGTGATTATAACCGGATTTTTTAGCAGTGAACCGCTGACGATTGGTTCAACCGGATTAAACAGCGAAAGAGGTTTCAATATGTTTGTTGCAAAACTGGGTTCGGTGCCAACCGCAACAAATGATTTAAGTAGTATCGGTGAGTTTATTGTCTATCCAAATCCGGGAAATGGCCGGTTTACATTAACCACATCGGGAACTATTCATTCCATTGACATTTATTCTATTTCCGGTGTAAAAGTGTTCAATATGAACAATATAAATATACAAATGAACACCGAAATAAATCTAACCTCATTTTCTCCCGGAATTTATCTGCTGAAAGCAAATGTCAGTGGCAAACAATATTCACGGAAAATCATTATTCAGAAAAAAAATTAAAAATGATTATGATAAAGTCAGTTTTATTCCTTAATATTATAAAAGAGTAAATTAACTTAATTTCTTTAATTATGAAACGACCAACTGTTATCATTTTATTAATTTGCAGCACGTTGACCGGGATTTGTCAAGCAGGAAAAAGTTTCGACGAAACAAAAGAGAAAAGCGCAATTCTCAGCGTGATTGCAAGTGAAACCGAACATTTTTACAAACGTGATTATGAGGGGTGGAAAAAGAGTTACATCCAATCAGAGTATGCATTTCAGGCATGGAACAACAGCGATGGAACCTTTGATGCAAAAGTGGGTTGGCCCGAGGTAGATGAGAAAATTGGAAATTACATTCGTAATAATCCTGTTGCTCCGGGCTCGGCAAGTCATCCGAAAGTTGAACGAAGAAACATGGTATGGAAATTCTATAATCAGGATGTGGCATTTCTGATTTGGGATCAGTACAACAGTGACCAGTTAGTTAAAATTTACACTCACAGCAAGGAAACACGGCTAATGGAAAAACAAAATGGTATGTGGAAAATTGTTAGTGTAGCTTCTTACTGGGATTATAAAAACACAATTCCGGTTGACAGTTTAAAATAAACAGGTAATGTCCAAATAAAAATACTGGTATGCCGGCAATTGTTGCAAGATTCAACCAATAGTTTATGATTTTCAGATTTCTTATCAAATGAAACATATCAAAAATTAGTAATTAAAATAAATTACGGGGAAGCCGAAAACCTTGAAGAGTAGGCAAATAAATTTATATTCAGAATTATGCCAAAGTATTTGATTGAAAGGGAAATTCCGGGAGCGGGGAAATTATCTGCCGAAAATCTGAAAGCAATTTCACAGGTTTCCTGTGGAGTATTATCCAATATGGGACCGCAGATTCAGTGGATTCACAGCTATGTAACTACTGACAAAATCTACTGTGTTTACAATGCACCAAATGAAGAAATGGTTCGTGAACATGCAAAACAGGGAGGTTTTCCCGCAAATTCAGTGAGTAAAGTATCTGTTATTATTGACCCGATTACTGCTGAATAAAAACTTGTAGAACTAATTAAAATTTAAATAAAAAATAAAAATAAAATGAAAAATTCAGTAATCGCAACAGTATTTGTTGCATTAATAGTATTTGTTTCCGGGTGCAACACACAATCACCAAAACCTGTAGAAACACCCTTACAAGTTGAAACCAAGCCAGACATGACCGTTATAAAAGCTGAAATACAGGCTTTGGAAAGCAGTTGGGCAGCGGCAGATAATGCCCGCGATGCAAATGCAGTTGCAGCTTTTTATGCCGATGATGCACTGAGCATGTCAAATGATAAACCTACAATAGCTGGTAAAACCGCCATTTTAGCGGATATCACAGAAGGCTTTGCAAAAAAAGCCGCCGGTACCACAGTTACTTATGAAGTGCAGGACGTATTTGGCGACGAAAACTTCGTTACCGAAGTAGGCAGTTCAACAGTTAAAGATGCCTCCGGAAAAGTAATTTCAACAGGTAAATATATGGCTGTGTGGGAAAAACGTGATGGTAAATACGTCTGCATCAGGGATATTTATAACAACGACGCGAAAGAAAAGTAACACAAAACCAGATTTGAGACTGAGTGAGTAATTCAAATTATTCCTCAGTTCTCATTCTGCTTTTCTGCCAAATATTTTGGGAACCGTTCTTTTTCCTCCGGAAGGGTTTCTTAATTTTTATTATAAACTTGTAAAGAACCGTTCTTTCTTCGCTTCAAGTCGGAAAGAACGGTTCTCTTGATCCCGACAAATATTCAGATTATAAAGCCCCGTTAATGCCAAACTTGTTTATTTTAGCCTTTCAAATTGATAAATTATGAAGCTGTTATCTACACTGATTATCTTTTATTTACTCACAGGGTGTGCATCTTTTGATGAAAAAAAATACGATTCGTGGACTGAATATTTGGGAGGTCCTGACCGGAATCATTTTTCAACGCTTGCGGATATCGATACAAATAATGTTCAGCAACTAAAAATTGCATGGACTTATGAATCTCCCGATAGCGGACAAATGCAAATGAACCCGGTTATGGTAAACGGAATAGTTTATGGTGTAACAGCAGGCTTAAAGGCATTTGCATTGGATGCTGCCACAGGCCGAGAAATTTGGTTATACACGGATTCTGCTTCATCAAGCGGTACAAGCAGAGGTATTTCCTATTGGGAAGATGGTACAGATAAACGGGTTTTTTATTCGGTGGGTACAAATTTAATCGCGTTAAATGCAAATGACGGAAAACCCGTACCAACATTTGGTGAAAATGGTAAAGTAAACCTGCACACGGGGTTGCCTGGTTCAGCAAAAGATAAATACATAACAGGTACAACTCCGGGAACAATATATAACGATTTAATTATCATGCCGGTAAGGGTTGGTGAAGATGCCGGCGCGGCCCCTGGCGATATCAGGGCTTTTAATGTGCGTACTGGAAAACTGGCATGGACATTTCACACCATTCCCTACCCCGGAGAACCCGGTTATGAAACCTGGCCTAAAGAAGCCTATAAAAACATCAATATAGGCGCCGTAAATAACTGGGCGGGAATGGCTCTGGATAAAAAAACCGGCACCATTTTTATTCCGTTGGGATCTGCCGCACCCGACTTTTACGGTGGCAACAGAATCGGGTCCAATCTATATGCCAACTGTTTGCTGGCACTAAATGCTGCCGATGGAACATATAAGTGGCATTTTCAAACCATTCACCACGATTTGTGGGACAGGGATTTACCTGCTCCACCGAACCTGATTACCGTTACAAAAAACGGAAAAAAGGTTGACGCTGTTGCACAAATAACCAAGCAGGGATACGTGTACGTTTTTAACCGGGAAACAGGCGAACCACTTTTCAAGATAGATGAAGTTGCAGCGCCTCAATCATTGTTAAATGGCGAACAAGCCTGGCTAACGCAACCAGTTCCTTCGTTACCCAAACCATTTGCCAGGGAAGCTCATCAATTATCTGAAAATGACATCAGTCCGTTTGCCGGAAATAAAGAAGAACTAAAAAAAATACTGATGAATTCTGATAAAAGATTTTTCACACCGCCCGATACAACTGCAGTACTGTTGTTGCCAGGTTATGATGGTGGAGCCGAATATGGCGGTGCCGGAGCAGATCCGGATAATGGAATAATCTATGTAAATGCAAATGAAATGGCATGGTTTTTAAGAATGGAGAAAACAGAAGAAGTAAAGGCTGCAGATAATGAACACCAAATATCAGGAGGCGAACAAACTTACCGGCTTTATTGTGCTGTTTGTCACGGTATCGACAAAAAAGGGAATGCTGCCAGCGGAACTGCCGACTTATCAACTCTCCCACAAAAGCATAATATGCAATATGCTATCGATATCATCAGCAAAGGAAAGGCAAAAATGCCCGGGTTTCCCAATCTCACGAAAGAAGAGAAACAACAATTGACTGAATATTTATTTGGTGTTGAAAAAACTGAAGTAGTTTCGGCACATCGAACGACTGAACAACAGGATTTATATCAATTTACTGGATACACCAAATTCCTCGATGATAATGGGTTGCCTGCAATTTCGCCCCCCTGGGGAACGCTAACTGCTATTGATTTAAATACAGGCAAACACATTTGGCAAACAACTTTGGGAATCACACCTGGTCTCCCCGATCAGGATACAAATCCAACCGGATGTGAAAATTATGGCGGACCGGTTATTACTGAAAATGGATTAATTCTGATTGCCGGAACAAAAGATGGCATGTTCAGGGCTTTTAACAGGTTTACAGGAAAATTGCTTTGGCAAACAAAACTTCCGGCTGCTTCGTTTGCCACACCTGCAATGTATCGTTATAATGGCAAACAATATATTGTTTTGGCTTGCGGCGGTGAAAAACTGGGAACGCCAAAAGGAAATAAAATCGTAGCGTTTGCTTTAGAGTAATTTTAATTCTTTACAAACTCCGACGGACTGCAGCCAAATTGCTTTTTGAAGGCTCGCGAGAAATAGGCAGGATCGTTAAAATCAAGTTGGTAACATATTTCCGAAACCGATCCAGCCTTTTGTTTTAACAAATCGGCAGCGCGTTGTAATCGCAACGAGCGCATCAGTTGGCCTGCAGGTTGTTCAATCAATGCATTCAATTTCCGGTTGAGTTGCGAAATACTCATATTTACCGATGCAGCCAGCGATTCGGGAGTAAAATCCTGATTTTCGAAATTGGCTTCTATGGTTTTGATAACTTTTGTAAGAAATACCTGATCGATAGAAATGGCTGTTACTTCTGAAGGTTTTATTACCGTTGCCGATTTAAACCTGCTTCGCAGTAATTTCCTCTGATAAATCAGATTCCTTATCCTCACTTTTAACTCTTTTGCGCTAAAAGGTTTTGTAATATAATCGTCGGCGCCAGTTTCAAGTCCTTCAATTTTATCGTCGAAATCAGCTTTTGCTGTTAATATTACAATTGGAATATGACTGGTTCGTTCATCATGGCGAATTTCTTTACAAAACTGAAATCCATCCACTTTTGGCATCATCACATCGGTAAGTATAAGATCGGGTACTGTTTCAAAAGCTACAATCCTGCCCGTTTCTCCGTTTTCAGCTTCCTTTACCTGGTAGATTTCTTCCAGCTGCTCGCGTAGGTAAGCCCTCACATCTTTATTATCTTCAACAATCAGTACAATTTCGCGGTTGTCTTTTTCGGGTTTCACCCCTTCCCCATTTACATTTACGACCTCATTTACTCCTTTTTCCTGATAATAAACGGTTACCAAATCCTTGTTAACATTGATAATTTCATTGTTATTTTCAGTTTTATTTTTGTGGCACAAGGCAAGCCTAACCTGAAACTGGGTACCAAATCCTTCCTGACTTTTAACAGTAACTTTTCCGTTATGCAAATCAATCAGTTCTCTTACAAGTGCCAGGCCAATACCAGTTCCTTCATAATTGCGTGTGCTCGAGCTTTCAACCTGGTAAAACCTGTTGAAAATATAAGGAATATACTTCTCCGGAATCCCTGTACCTGTGTCTTCAACCCTAATCAAAACATCAAGCGAGTCAATGGTTTCCACGCTTATTGCCACTTTCCCTTTTTCACCGGTATATTTAATTGCATTTGATACCAGATTGAAAAAGACTTTTTCCATTTTATCCAAATCAAACATTACCTGAATATTCTCCGATTCGGATTCGAACAACAAATCAATTTTTTTTGCAGCAGCCATCGATTCAAACGAGTACAAAAGATTTTTCAGAAACGACACGATGTTGTATTGAGAAACTTCCATCTCCATGTTACCCGATTCAAGCTTTGAAAGATCGAGCAACTGGTTAATTAAGGTGAGTAAACGGCGGGCATTTCTAACAGCGACCTGAAGTTTTACCTTTTCTTTTATGTCGATCCCCGATGTCATTACACTTTCAGTCTGACCTAAAATAAGCGTGAGCGGCGTTCGAAACTCATGCGAGATATTGGCAAAAAACCGTGATTTCAATTGATCGAGTTGCCTCAATGTATCGGATGAAACCTTTTCAATTTTTAACTGGTTTCGAAGGTTAATTCTATTCATTTCATACCGTCTGATAAAAAAAATAAAAACACCCAGCGACAAAGCATATACAAGGTAAACAAGCCAATTGCTATTGAGATTTCCAGTCACGAAAGTGATATTATTGTTCAAGGGTAGAATTAATTTTTGAGCTTTGACAATTGTCGGGAATATGAAAAAAAGACAAAATAATGCCGAAGTTGACAAAATTTGATTTTTCGAAATTGGGTAAAAACTTTTCTTAAACATCATTATTTAAAGTTAAAAACGTGCCAGTATTAAACTAAATAATGTTTGTAATCAGATTTTTAAACAATCTGCATGTTAGGTTAATATATAACGAAACAAATAAATAAAAGTTTAAAAAGTATTTTATTCGGTGATATTATTTTTTGCTATTTTTATCGTTTAGAGTTGTAAAACATAAAACGATGGCTTCAAAGGAAATACTGCTAAAAGCCCTTGAAACTGAGAAAAATGGCGATTGGAACAAGGCACACGAAATGGTTCAGGATTTACACCACCCTTTCGCATATTGGATTCATGCATTCCTTCACCGAAAAGAACCCGATTTAATGAATGCTTCCTATTGGTATTCGCGCGCGAAAAAACCAATGCCCGATTATAGTTACGACCGGGAATGGAAAGAGATAAACGATTTTATTAAAAACGCGGAAATGTGAAGTAGTAAAATCTTTAAACTGTTGATTATTCAACTTTTGCAGGTGTTTCCAAACCAAACAAATCGAATGGCTTTTCGGCATAAAAATCTTTAAAAAGAAATACAGTCAGAACTATCAATGCGACAAATGCCAAAACAATCAATAATTGTACTACCGATGTTTTTTGAATTTCCTGTCTGTCTTTTACTTCACAAACTTCGCCCGGACAATACTGTACTTTTCCTTTAAAAAACAGTGGATAAAATTTGCACCCGAGGCAAATTCCAAAAGCCGATTCGAAAAAAAGGAAAATAAGACACACAAAGCAAATCAACCCTGTTATCGGACTATATGAATTAACAAGTACCAGCAAAACAAACATCGAAACCGCCAATACAACACCAATTATCCATGCAAACTTTTTTTGTGGCGCTCCCACATATTCGGGTGTCTGGTTCCTCACAATCAAACGGCCAATAATTAATGTTGGTGCAAACTTTGGATTAACAAAAACCCGAATCATAATATCGGTAAGGAAAATGGTAACTGCATATTTCAGTAAGGTAAAATCGCCTTTCATGATTACAGTCATAATTGAAATTAACATCATTAAAAACAATATTCCGGCTGCCGCTCGTATTTCACGCTCATTCAAAACCGGAATACTGTATTCCTTAACTTCTTCTCCAAATTTTACTATTTTGCTCATGTTATTATTTTTGAATTTGTAAACACCGTGCTTTACATTTTGTTTAACATTGGTTATTTGATTTTTGTGAATTTCTGCAAACCTATATAATTAAACTATAAGTTTTGCGGGTTGCTGGATTTAAGGAAGATTGAAAAAATACCTTTTACTAATTTCAGTGTTAACAAATTAAGAGTAATGACACAGGATGAGGCCAATATTTCACCTTATCTTAAATATCAGTTATATTGCATGAAACTTACAAGAAATTAACCTGTTATAATTCAAAATATGGCAATTATTGTAGCAATCAGGCACAACACTTATTACAAATACGATCGCCTTATTAACATGGGTGCTCATGTTATCCGGCTGAAACCTGCCCCTCACAGCCGCACCAAAATTCATTCGTACTCGTTGAATATTGAACCGAAAGAACATTTCATTAACTGGCAGCAGGATTCGTTTGGAAACTACCTTTCACGAGTTGTGATGCACGATAAAGTGAAGGAATTTAAGGTGGAAGTGGAGGTTGTTGCTGAAATGACAGTGATAAATCCATTCGATTTTTTTGTTGAAGAATATGCTGAAAAATTTCCGTTTCAGTATGAAATTCAGGACACAAAAGAATTGGCACCTTATTTCGAAATTATGGAAAATGGCCCACTTTTAACAGAGTGGATCAAAAAACTGGACCGGTTTAAAAACATCAATATTGTTGATTTCCTGGTGGCAGTAAACCGTGAACTTAATACTAAAATTGAATATACAGTTCGTTTGGAACCCGGTGTTTTTACCTGCGAGGAATCGTTGCAAAAAAAGCTGGGTTCGTGTCGCGATTCAGCATGGTTGCTGGTACAAACCATGCGTCATTTGGGATTGGCAGCCCGTTTTGTATCGGGATATCTGGTACAACTGAAAGCCGACCAGAAAGCGATTGACGGTCCATCCGGTACTGAAAAGGATTTTACCGATTTACATGCCTGGTGCGAAGTTTATGTTCCGGGTGCAGGTTGGATTGGCCTCGATCCAACGTCAGGATTGCTGGCTGGCGAAGGTCATATTCCGTTGTGTTGTACCCCTGCCCCATCAAGCGCTGCGCCCATTTCGGGAGCAATTGACAAATGTGAAGTGGAGTTTTTCCACAGCAACGAAGTATTTCGTATTCACGAAGATCCGAGAGTTACCAAACCATACAGCGATCAGCAGTGGGCTGAAATTATGGCTTTGGGCGATCAGGTTGACCAAAAATTTGAAGCGGGCGATGTGCGGTTGACGATGGGTGGCGAGCCCACTTTTGTTTCGATTGACGATATGGAATCGGAACAATGGAACACAGCAGCCGATGGTGCTGAAAAACAAAATCTTTCGAATGTGTTGATTCATAAACTCAGCGAGAGTTTTGGTAAGGGTGGTTTGTTTCATTACGGACAGGGAAAATGGTATCCGGGAGAGCCAACGCCGCGCTGGCAAATGGCGCTTTACTGGCGAAAAGATGGTCAACCCATCTGGAAAAACAGGAAACTGTTCGCCGATTTCAGCAAAAATTACGGTTACAACTACACTGATGCTGGAAAGTTTATGGCGCATCTCAGCAAAAAACTTGGTGTTGACGAACTGAATATCATTCCCGGATTTGAAGATGTTTTTTATTACTTGTGGACAGAACGCAAACTCCCGGTAAATATCGACCCACACAACATCGACTTAAAAGATTCGCTCGAACGCAAAACGCTGATGCAGCAACTGGATCGTGGTCTTGAAAATCCTGCCGGGTATATACTTCCGTTGCAGTGGGCCTACCAAAAAAATGGCTGGATTAGTTGCGAGTGGGAATTCAGGGGTGGAAAAATGATGCTGATTCCGGGTAATTCGCAAATGGGTTACCGTTTGCCGCTTGATTCGCTTCCTCATATTCCTGAATCGAAAAGACCAAAACCTGCAGAACGCAGCCTTTTCGAAGAATCAGAAACTCTTGATGATTTTCATGGTAGTGTAGAAATTCGTTCGGATGAAGTACCTGATTATTCTATTCCGGAAGAGATGTTATTTCCGAAAGAATATGACTTGAAGGATGAGGAGGACGACAAAAAGAACAAAGGAAAGCATTTGCCTTTTCAGGAAAAAAAAGAGAAAAAGGAAGAATTCAAACCACTCTATGATGCATTTACCATAAAAACTGCATTGGTTGCAGAAATCAGGGACGGAAAAATTCACTTGTTTTTACCGCCGGTGGAAATGATTGAACATTACCTCGATTTGCTGGCTGCCATTGAATTGACTGCAGAAGAGTTGCAAATTCCGGTGGTAATTGAAGGATACGCACCCCCAAAAGATAATCGCATCGAAAAATTAATGGTGACTCCCGATCCGGGTGTTATCGAAGTGAATATTCATCCCGCCAAAACATGGCAGGAAGTGGTGAATAATTACAATATTCTTTTCGAGGCTGCATTGGAAAGCCGGTTGGGTTCTGAAAAGTTTATGCTTGACGGAAAACATACCGGAACCGGCGGCGGAAACCACATCACGCTTGGAGGAGTTTCTCCGGCAGATTCGCCATTATTGCGGCGACCTGATATGTTGCGAAGTATGATTGCTTTCTGGCAACATCATCCGGGTTTGTCTTATTTGTTTTCCACCGCATTTATTGGGCCTACCAGCCAGGCGCCGCGGGTTGACGAAGGCCGGCAGGAAATGCTTTACGAACTTGAAATTGCTTTTGACCAGATTCCCGATCCGGGCGAAGGCGAAGTTCCGTTTTGGTTAGTTGACAGGCTGTTCAGAAACCTGTTAATTGACCTGACAGGAAACACGCACCGGGCTGAATTTTGCATCGACAAATTGTATTCACCCGATTCATCCAGCGGACGATTGGGAATTCTGGAACTGCGCGGTTTCGATATGCCGCCCAGCAAACAAATGTGCCTTGTGCAACTGCTGCTAATCAGAACGCTGGTTTCGTGGTTCTGGGAAAAACCCTATAAAGGGAAACTGGTTCGCTGGGGAACCGAATTGCATGACAAATTCCTCACTCACCATTTTGTGCGTGAGGATTTAAAAGATGTTGTCAGCCAGCTAAATGAAGCTGGTTATGCTTTTGACATCAACTGGCTGGAGCCGTTTTTTGAGTTCCGTTTTCCACACATCGGAAGGGTGAAATTTAAAGATGTTGAACTGAGTTTGCGCACTGCCATTGAACCGTGGAATGTTTTAGGTGAAGAAATGTCGAGTTCCGGTACAGCTCGTTTTGTGGATTCGTCGGTGGAAAGAATTGAGTTAAAAGCAACCGGTTTAACTGGTGAAAGATATGCAGTTTTATGTAACGGGATGCGCGTTCCGATGGCAAATACAGGCACAAAAGGCGAATATGTTGCCTCTGTCAGGTATCGTGCATGGCAGCCACCATCGGCATTGCATCCAAATCTGGGCATCGATACACCGTTGGTTTTCGATATTTTCGATTTGTGGGTTGGCAAATCAGTAGCGGGTTGCAATTACCATGTTTTCCATCCCGGAGGCCGGGCTTACGATACTTTTCCAGTCAACAGTTTTGAAGCTGAAGGAAGGCGTGTTTCCCGTTTTTACAACGAAAACCATACACAGGGAGTGTTCACACCCAAAGAAGAAATCAGCACCGAAATCCGCAGATATATTATTGAAAAAGAACAGGATACAAATGAAAGAGTAGTAATAACTCCAAAAATTATTGAACCCGATCCGGAATATCCGCACACGTTTGATTTAAGAAAGTATAAATTGAAATAATTCTCAATCATCAAAATGCAGGAATTTGGGAAGGTTGTGACTAAAATTGGTTTCATGACAATTAATTAACCAATGGTTTATTTTTTGGTTTTCGACTATTACGAATAATCAGAAGGAATAATGTCGCCGCGATGCGGCTTTCGGCGATGATCAATCTATCATTTCTACCATACTTTTGCAGCTATGCTGCTTAATTACCAAGCCGGTTTAACGGCGAAAATATGGTGATCACGAATACAATACAGAATTGTATCAAGCCGTGTTAACGGCAATAATATGGTAGATAATATTTTCATTGGCGATTAAAAGCCGCATCGCGGCGACAGAAAAGTCACAAAATGAAATAAATAGAAGAAGCAAGGATCTGTTTCAACATGTTTTGGTTCATTTCCTGTTTAATTTCAATACCAACATTTAGAATTACTATTGAATTTTATATTTTTGATTAAAAACCTTTTAATTATGGCTAACACATATACTCAACTAAATGTACAGGCTGTTTTTGCGGTAAAGGGCCGTGAGAATTTTCTTCATTCGAATTTCAGGATAAAACTCTTCGAATACATTTCGGGTATATTGAAAGGGATAAAACAATATCCATTGGCTGTAAATGGAGATAAAGACCATGTCCATATTTTCTTTGAGCTGAATCCCTCTACTTCTGTTTCTGATGTAATGGAGAAAGTAAAAGCAAATTCATCAAAATGGATTAATGAAAACCATTTTGTTCCGGGAAAATTCGAATGGCAAAGGGGATATGGAGGATTTAGTTATTCCAGAAGTCAAAGGGATAATGTAATCAAATATATTATAAATCAAGAACTTCATCACAAAAGGAAATCATTCAAAGAAGAATATTTGGAGATGTTGCAAAAATTCGAAATTGAATATGATGAAATGTACATTTTCGAATATTACGAATAATCAGGAGGAATAATATCGCCACGATGCGGCTTTCGGCGATGATCAATCTATCATTTCTACCATACTATTGCAGCTATGCTGCTTGTTCATCATGTTGTATTGACGACAAAAGTATAGTAACATCAATTTTAATGGGAAATCTTATCAAGCCGTGTTAACGGCAATCATATGGTAGATAAAATTACCATTGAGATTCAAAGCCGCATCGCGGCGACAGAAAGAAGTGCCTTTAAAACCAAAGTTCATATAACATTTATTTTATCTGGTCTTCGTTCCTTGCTGGCAATTCTTATTCATCAAAATGCAGAAAATCAGGCAGGTCGTTGGCGGCATCGAGCAGCATTTTGTTCCAGCGTACTGAGGTTTCTTTCATATCTTCTTCTGTTTTGCGCAATTCCTGAATATCGAAAGTTCCATTCCGATACAGGGCAAAATCAACCGGAAAATCAACATCGCTGGCGTTTTTAAAGGTGGCGTCGAACGAGAGAAATGCTGCTTTGATAGCCAGATCAAAGGTGATATTCTCGTGCAGCAACCGGCGTAAAATCGATTTCCCAAAACCTGTGTTACCAATAATTGTATAAGGCGATTCATCAGACGCTTCCACCCAGTTCCCTTCAGGAAAAACCAAAAATATGGTGGAACGTTTGTCATTCGAGCATTGACCACCAACAATAAAATGTCCATCGAAAAAGAATTTACTTTGCAGCAATTGTTCAAGATCTTCTGCACGGGCCTGTTTAACTGCATTTCCAACTAAGTTGGCAACTTTGTATAATTTATTGCACGGAACATTTGCCAATTCTTCTTCAAACAAATTAATCACTTTGTCGCGAATGGAGCGCAACCCCGACGACATAATAAAAAATGAGTTCCCGTTTTCCTGGTAAGTCTTTATTTTTTTTGAAGTTGAAACCCCCAAACCACTGCTAATTCGGGTATCAGAAAGGGCCACCACCCCGGTTTTACTTTTTATTGCAACACAAAATGTCATTTATTTACTGATTTGTTACGGTTACTGAATGTGTACTTTTTTGCATTCCTGTTGTTTCGAGCACACCAATTATTGGGCTGCAATCCCGGTAATCGGTTCCATGTGCAATTTTTATATAATGGTAATCTGCCAGCAGATTGTTTGTTGAATCGAAACCAACCCAGCCCAGTTCAGGAATAAAAGCTTCTGCCCAGGCATGAAGCTGGCTTGTACCAATAAAATCAATACCCTGATTCAGATATCCACTAACATACCTGGCTGGTATTTTGTTTTGCCGGCAAACTGAAATAAAAACATGCGCAAAATCCTGGCAAACACCCTTTCTGATTTTTAAAACCTCTTCAATAGGTGTTTTCTCATCTGTACTTTCGGGTGAATATTCAAGCAACTGAAAAATGAAAGCCTTTAAATTCAGTAAATAATCAAATATTTGAGTTTCTCCCCTGTATTCAGGGAATGAGTAATTTACTAAAACAGGCATCCTGGTAAGTTCAGTTTCTGAAAGGGAAAGATGGTTATCGATTAGAAAATCCTCTGAATTAATGATTTCATATTCTGTTTCAGGCAATAACGGACTAACCTTAAACGGGTTAAATTTCTGTTTCTGAACCTGAGCAATTAGTTTAAACCTGAAATCTGAAAAAGGTTTTGAAATATAATAAGTAATAATTTCGAACCCGAAAATATTTTTCGAGATGTGCATTTCCTGATTTTCAGAACAGAAAATCTTTAAATCGATTACTTTCTGCTGCTGATTTGATTCCGGAATAACCAGTAGCTGAAAATTTGCCTTTCTTACCGGCAACTCGTATTTATTTTCGATAAAATATTCAATATTAAATTCTTCCATCAGAACGAAAGGTATTTTTTTTCCAACTCTTCTCCTATTTCGAGAATTTTAGCCTGAGTTCTGTTTAAAAGGCCGTAAATATCGTCTTTATATTCGGCAAATGAAAGATAACGGTACTGTTCGTAAATTTTCCCTATTTTAAAACTGATGGTGTTTAAATCCTGATGTTCGTTGCGACTGATTTTTTGTTCATACCTCCTGATTCCATTTAACGAATAGCTTATCGAACGCGGACAATGCGGATTAAGCATTAAAAATTCGAGTACCTGCTCGCGGTCGGGAATTGCGCGGTAAAATTTACGATTCATATCAAACGATTCGAGGCAACGCAACAGATTTGTCCATTCAAAACTCATTTCGGTAACCGGATGTCCGGCCTGCTCAATTTTATAAATGTCGTGCAGTTTGGAATTTATAATCCGTATTATTTGAATCACCCGCTCAATGTACATTCCAATAAGAATAATTGCCCATTCCTCGTCGTGCAATAAAGTACCATAAATTTTACTGCTTACAATGGAGGTCTGGTCCGAAATCATTTGTGTAAATTCATACAGTCCTGAGGTTAGGTAAGTTTCTGTAGGGTAATTATTTACAAGATGGTAATATTTGTTGATGGCTTCGTATAGGTCGGTTGATATTGCATTCCGCGCTCCACGGGCATTTTCGCGTGCCAAACTAATATTACTGACTATTGAATTTGAGTTTTCAGTGTCCTTGCCAATTTTAAAAAGCACATCCTTTTCGTTGATATCTTCCATATCGAAAATACCAGCCATATAAAGCATCGATTCGAGTACAAATTGCCGATCGTATGTCTTTAAAATGGGTGCATCCAGCGATGAAAAATAAATTGCTTTTGTATATCGCGCCAAATGGTCGGCCCTTTCGATGTACCGCCCCATCCAGTATAAATTGTTTGCTACTCTTGATAACATATTTTTTTCCCTTTAAAATAAAACGTTTTACGATGTTAACCCAAAACCCATGTATCCTTCGAACCTCCGCCCTGCGAGGAGTTTACAATCAGGTTTCCCCGTCGCAGTGCAACTCGTGTTAAACCACCTTTTAGAATAAATTCAGTATTTTTTCCCATCAAACTAAAAGTACGCAGGTCGATGTGGCGTGGTTCAAATTCCTTAGTATCCTCAATAAAAGTGGCATGTACCGAAAGGCTCATGATGGGTTGTGCGATATATTTACGGGGGTTGGCTTTTACCCGGGTTTTTACTTCTTCAATCTGATCCTTTGTAAGTGTTGTGCCAATTGTAATTCCATATCCGCCCGATTCGTCAACCGGTTTTACCACCAGTTTATCAACGTTTTCGAGAACATATTTCATATCGGTTTCCTTTTCGCACCTGTAAGTTTTCACGTTGTTCAGAATTGGTTCTTCATTGAGGTAATATTTAATAATATCGGGTACATAATTATAAACGGCTTTATCGTCGGCAACTCCGGTTCCCGGAGCATTTGCGAGAGTCACATTTCCGGCACGGTAAGCATTCATTAAACCTGCCACACCAAGCATCGAATCCTGTCTGAAACAAAGCGGGTCAATAAACTCATCATCGACCCTGCGGTAAATCACATCCACCTTTTTGGGGCCGCGAATGGTTTTCATATAAACACAATCCTTTTCAACAAACAAATCGCGACCCTCAACCAATGGAATTCCCATTTTCTGAGCCAAAAACGAATGTTCGAAATAGGCAGAATTGTACATTCCGGGAGTAACTACAACTACAGTAGGATCTTCGGTATTTTGAGGTTTTACAGTTTTTAAAATCTCGAGCAGATGTTCAGGATACTGATAAATTGTTTGAATTTTGAGTTTATCGAAAAGGTCGAACAACGATTTTTTTAGCGCCATCCGATTCGACAAAACATAACTCACTCCCGATGGGCAACGCAGATTATCCTCAAGAATATAATACTGTCCGTCAGTGTGTTTTATCAGGTCGGTACCTGAAATATGAGTGTAAATTCCACCTTCCGGCGTAAAATCTATCATTTCCTTCAAATAGTTTTTCGATGAAAATATCAGGTCGGCGGGAACCACTTTATCTTTAAGTATCAGCTTTTTATGATAAATATCATGCAGAAAAAGATTGATGGCTTTATTTCGCTGAATCACACCGGTTTCAAGTTGATGCCATTCCTGTTTTGATATAATCCGAGGAAACAGGTCAAAAGGGAAAATCCTTTCATCGGCTTTTTTATCGTTTGAATAAACAGCAAAAGTAATTCCCTGGTTGAAAAAAGCTGTTTTTACCTCATTGTATATTCTCTCAAAATCAGCCAGGCTCAATTGATTAAAGCGCTCAACAATTGTTTGATAATGCTCCTTCGGAGTTTTCATATTAACAAAAACCTCATCAAAATGGGAGCCTTCCATCCTGTAAGAATTTAAAATTCCATCCGCTTGCTCTTTCATATTATTCAATGTTTGTTTTTATGGATTTTACCTTACAATAATTCAATAAACACATATAATATCTTTCATAAATACACGAATATAACAAAGTAAAAATCAAAATGACAATATTTGACGATAGTTGATTTAAAAAATATCACAATAGTTGAAATATTATGTCAATGTTAAGAAATATTGATTCATCAGGTAGCCTCAATTTTTTGTTTGCGCTTGTTTCAATTTCTTAATAACAATTCATCGCTGATTAGTTTTAATCTTTCAAATAAAATATTCACAATTTTCCGTATTTTTTTATCCAACTTCAAATAGCTTGCGTTTCCCTTCATTTAGCAAATATTAACCTCTGATTTGCCGGCTGAATCGATATTTTGGCCATTTTTAAACCCTTAAATTTTTGTATTTAACATGAAAAAAATATTCACTTTTACAATCCTGTTTTTTGTTTTATCGAATTTGGTTTCAGTTTCGCAGTCTAAAATTATTTTCGATACAGATATTGGCGGCGACGCTGACGATTTGGGAGCACTTGCTATGTTACACAATTACGTAAAACGAGGTGATTGCGAACTTTTGGCAATTATGCTCTGGACCACAGATGAATATGCTGTTCCGGCAGTTGATGCCATTAACCGTTTTTATCTTCACCCGGATATTCCGATTGGCACCCGCAAAGATCCAACCTACACCGACATAGCCAATTACAACAAAGTGATTGCCGATAACTTTGAACACAAATTAACTTACAACGATGTTCCCGATGCAGTTGATTTGTACCGAAAAATACTTGCTTCTGCTTCTGACAGCAGTATAACAATCGTAACAGTTGGTCCGCTCCTGAATATTCAGCGTTTGTTACAGTCGAAAGCAGATAAATATTCACAACTAATTGGTTCTGACCTGATTTCGAAAAAAGTAAAAGAGTTTGTTATGATGGGAGGACAGTTTCCGAAAGGAGAAAATGAATGGAATTTTAATGGGAATATGCCCGGGGTAACAAAGTATGTAATTGACAAACTGAAGGTTCCGATTGTTTTTTCGGGATTCGAACTTGGTTCTGCCATAAAAACCGGTGCAATTTTCAACGACATAGACAAAGATACTCCGCTTTACCAGGGTTTTCTGTATTTCAGCGGACACGCACCGTGGATAAAAGACCAGTTTAAAGGAAAAATCCTTGACAATTCAACATTTGATCAAACTGCGGTTTTGTATGCTGTTAATGGCGGCGTGGATATACTTTGGGAAAAAGTTTCCGGTGGATATTGCCAGGCTGATGATACAGGAGGAAACCGTTGGATAAAACGCGAAAATTCAAATCATTCGTACCTTAAACTGATTGAAACTCCAAAATTCATGGAAATATTAATCGAAGCAATTATGCTGAACAGGTTCGAAGATATTGTTCCGAAGGAAGAGGAATAAAAAGATTGGATTCTGGATACTGGATGCTGGATACTTGATACTTGATACTTGATACTTGATACATTTTTTAGAAAAAAACAATTGACCAGCAACCAACAACCAGCAACTACTTTATATTCTCCAACACATCAACCAAATGTTTCCAGAATTTCTGAGTGGTTTCGATATTAAGCATTTCGTCGGGTGAATGTGCGCCACGAATGGTTGGCCCAAAAGAAACCATATCGAGTTGCGGGTATTTTTCGAGAAACAGCCCACATTCCAAACCAGCATGAATTGACCGGACAACAGGTTTTACCCCAAATAATTTTTCATAAGAAGAAACAAATACTTTTAATACCTCAGAATTCGGATTTGGCGCCCAGCCCGGATAACCATCGGAGTGAACCACTTCTGCACCAGCCATTTTAAAAACAGTTTCTACCATTTCTGCAGCAAAATATTTACGGCTTTCAATTTCACTTCGCTGACTTGTTGTTACCTGTATTTTGTTATCAGCAATAAATTTTACAGAAGCCAGGTTGGTGGATGTTTCAACCATTCCCGCCATCCGGCTGCTCATTTCCAAAACCCCATGTGGACAAGCGGTTAAAGCAGCCAAAAGGTTGGTTTGTGAGCGTGAATCTATTATTTCAGATGGCATTTCTTCGGTTCTGATTTTCAATCTAAGCTTTGGTTCACAAAACTCAAATTCGTTCTCCAGAAGCTTACTAAAAATATTAAACCGCGATGTTAGAACTTCCTTTTTCGAATTTGGAATTACAATCACTGCAAAAGCCTCGCGCGCTATGGCATTCCGAAGATTTCCACCATTGAACGCAGCAAGTCTGAATTCAGAAACTTTTGATATTTCATTTAAAATGCGAACCAAAATTTTATTTGCATTTCCACGGTTTTTATGAATATCGTCGCCTGAATGGCCGCCTAGTAATCCGGAAACCATGATTTTAAGCGCAGCAGAATTTTCAGGAATTTCTTCTTTTTCGAATGATAAAGTTGCAAGAGTATCAATACCTCCGGCACAACCAATAAACATTTCACCTTCATCTTCCGAATCAAGATTCATCAGAATTGAACCTGATAAAAATCCCGGTTGTAACGCAAAAGCTCCTGTCAATCCGGTTTCTTCGTCAACGGTAATTAAACATTCAATTGGCCCGTGATTAATTTCGCCCGAAGTTAACACTGCCAGTTGTGCAGCAATTCCAATTCCACAATCGGCGCCCAATGTTGTTCCGTTTGCTTTTACCCATTCACCGGCAATTACCGGTTCAATTGAATCGTTTTCGAAATCGAATATTTTATCGCTGTTTTTTTCGCAAACCATGTCCATATGGGTTTGCAAAATTATGGTTGGTGAATTTTCCATTCCGGAAGTTGCCGGTTTCAGAATCAAAACATTACCTGCTTCATCTGTTTTTGATTTCAAACCATTTTTTTCAGCAAAATCAATTAGAAAAGTTCTTATTTTTTCTTCCTTTTTTGAGGGTCGCGGAACCTGGCAAATTTGTTCAAAATAATTGAAAAGGGGTTGAGGTTCCAAATGGCTAAGTGTATTCATTTTCAAAATTTTAGAAGGCTTACAATAAGAGTATAAATTTAAGAAATAATTGTTGGTTTTGTGTAAAAATAATTTGCAAACTTATCATTTATTCAATAATAAGGGGGGTCAAAAAAAATATTTCAAAACACTTATTTGAACATAATTGAAGCTTTCCAAACCAATTTCAGGCGGTTACTCTGTTTCGGAATAACTCCTTGAAACCAATAAGCCGTTGATTTTTCTCGTCCCACAACCTCAACCTTAAAGTTTTCAGACTTTTCATAAAAGTAACCGGTTCCACTTCCTTAAATATTGGATTTTCGTGATAACATTTTTCCAACTTGTAATTTGGAATACGGGCATTGATGTGGTGTATGTGGTGAAAACCGATATTACCAGAAAACCATTGCAGTAATTTCGGAAATTTTACAAACGAACTTCCTTCCAATGCAATCTCGCGGTAATTCCAGTCCTTGCTTCTAACCCATGTCACATCTTCGTACTGATGTTGAAGATAAAATAACCACAAACCGGCAATTGCGGCAAGATAAATAATAGTAAACTGAATTATTATAAATGTCCAAAAACCAATTAACCAACTCATTAAAGCAAAAATAACAACCAATGCAAAATTGGTAAAATGAACATTCAGCATTTCTTTCCTGTCCATATCTTTTTTTGTAGTACGGTTTTGAATTACAAAAACATACAGCGCTCCCACTCCAAACATGGTTATCGGATGCCTGTAAAGTCTGTATTTTAATCGTTTCCATTTACTGCTTTTCAGATACTCTTCTGTGGTCATGGTCCAAACATCTCCAACACCGCGTTTGTCAAGATTTCCAACAGTAGCATGGTGTTGCATATGCATTTTGTGCCACTTATGGTAAGGTGTAAATGCCAGTATCCCAAAAAATGCACCTATTATGGTATTGGCTTTTTTAGATTTAAAAAACGACCCGTGTCCGCAATCATGAAAAATTATAAACAGCCTTACCAGAAACCCTGCAGCCAAAACAATTAAAAAAGCTGTTAACCAATACGATACAGATAAACTATAAACCATTAAAATCCATAATCCTACATACGGAATAAAAGTATTTGCTATTTGCCAAATACTTTTCCAAACATCGGGAGTTTGATAATGAGCCACATTTTTCGTGAAATTAGCCCAAGCATTTGTCTCAATATTTTTTGCTTTCCCCTCAATCATTATAAATACTATTAAAATTTATTTCTATGAATTTAAACGATTTAAGGGTAATTAAGTTTTTGAATAGAAAGAAAACAGTGTGAAAGATCTTTAAAAAACTAAAATAAATTTCAAATTTAAACCCAAAATTAATCACCAGCTTTTTTTGTTTCGATTAAAACAACGCCATTTGAACCCCTCGATCCATAAATTGCGGCACTACCATCTTTTATAATATTTACACTTTTAACCTGAATTGGAGGTAAGGTGGTTAAAATACTATTGTCAACCGGAACACCATCGAGTACAATTAGCGCAGCACTACTGCTGTTTATTGAATTTGCGCCGCGAATAATAATCTCACCATTTATTACCTGAACACCAGCGAATCGGCCCCGAATCAGTTCGTACATATTTGAATATTGAGAGAAATCGATATCATTATTATTCAGGGTCGATACTGCATTTAATTTTTCGGAGTCCAAAACATGGCCATAGCCAATGGCAATTTCACGATTTTTTACACCCGGTTTTAATTTCAGATTTATTACAGCCAGTTTATTGCTGCTTTTCAAATTAACTTTTTCCGTTGAAAAACCCTTTGCTGAAACTTTTAATAAATCTTCAGGATTGCAGACCACTGAGAAAAACCCCAAAGTATCAGTTTTAACCACCTGTTTTGTACTTTTTACTTCTACACTGACATTTACCAGCGGAATACTGTCGAATGTAAATACCCGTCCCTGAATTATTCTTTCCTGCGAAAAAGTATGAATCGAAATCAACGAGAAAACACAAAAAACTATGAAAATCACAATTATTTTTTTCATGGCTCAAATATTTATTTACCGATCAAAAGTAATAAAAATAAACCCCGCTAGTTGAAATTTCCCTTAATTAAATAATTGGTTTTCAGTTAAATGTTATTTTAATTGAATAATAATTCTTTAAAATCTGACTTTAATCTTAATTGCTCCTTCTACTGCAGTTTCCGAAGGAAAAACCACATAACCACCCCCGCTGCCCGAAGTTATTGCTCCTGAATATTTTGTGAAATAGCTGGTTTGCAACTCCTCCATAACCCAATCGGGAACGGTGTATGGCAGCATTTCGCTCCAGCACAGAAATGTTTCTTTCATCGATTCTCCAAGCAGTTTTACATCCTTTTTCAATATGGCATTGAAACATACTTTTCCGGATGCTCCCAAACGTTTAACCAATGCCGGATCGAGATTTTTTTCCAAAATTGGGTTGTAACCTTCCGGGCGAGGATGAAGCGGGGCAAAATTTAAAACATTCGATAACCATTCACAGGTTTCCCTGTCGATTGTATTTTCAATGTGACTGGGCCAGAATTTACCCTTGTATTCCAAACGGCTGATTCCGGGAACCAACAATCCAATGTGATCCTGAGTTCCTGAAATATATTCGGTTCCGGGAGGATTTTCGGCGCCAAACAACATTTGTGCATTACGAACCGGATTACCACCGGGATACTGATCGCCCCAAAGTTCGATTGCCACTTTGCGTGAGCTGGTAGCCATTCCCGAACGGTCGTTAAATTCCATGGTTGGCCAGATCTGTGCCACCACAACTGAACCAGGGTGTAGCTCCGAAACCCACGGCTGGTCGATCCAGCCACCAGCCAGACAAACCCTGTATGGAAATTTCAGTTCTTTTTTTGAATCGGAACTTGAACGGGCTGGCAATCCCTCTTCAGGAATTCGTTCAAGCACCACCAGTTCAACACCAACTTCATCGCAGAGTTGCTTTTTCCCGGGGGTGAAACCATCTGAATTCACTACAAAATAATCAGGTTTCAGCGCCTTCATATCATCAGCAAAATCGAGCATTCCCATTCCCGATGCAATGTGTGCCTGCTCCACAAACCGCACCGCACCAACCATATATTTGCGCTCCTCCTGCGAAAAATAGGGCGCTTTTCCTTTTAGTTGCTTCAGATTTTCGTCGCGTCCAAGAAATACGTGTAGTTTGCCATATTGTGCAGCAGTTTTAAAAAATGCAACGTGCCCTGCATGAAGCAAATCAAAACAACCGCTGACCATCACTGTTTTTGCGCTCATAAAAACTTCTTTTTTATTTGGCTGAATAATTGGTTTTTTCTCCATTGAAAACAAATTACATATCTCAAAATGCAAATCTCAATTTAAAATCTATTTTCAGAAAGTAATTAAAAAAAACAGGATGACTACTTTTTTGAAAATCTGATATTGAGTATTATACTTTAGTCCACTTTTTCAAGTCTTTTTCTGCCACCAAGACACAAAGTCACGAAGGTTTCACTAAAAATATATAACAGATATTCTATACTTAGTGCTATTTAGTGTTTAGGTGTCTTAGTGGCATTTATTATATTTTTGATTTTTTGGAGAAGGAACATCCTTTAAACCTTAAACTCCGAATCAGGAACTCCTAACTCAAAACCGGTTGGTATTGTTAATCATCTGAATTTTAATCCAGTCGTAGGTTTTCTTCATTCCGTCTTTTAACGGGTAAGAAGGTGCCCAGCCCAGGTATTTTTTAATCAGCGTATTATCGCTGTTTCTTCCACGAACTCCTTTTGGTGCATCCAAGTCGTATGTTCTTTTGAGTTTGTAACCGGCAATATTTTCAACAATATCTACCAATTCGTTAATTGACACCATTTCGTCGCTACCCAGGTTAATTGGTTCTTCAATATCGCTGTACATTATTTTCAGGATTCCCTCAACACATTCGTCGATATACATAAATGATCGGGTTTGTTCGCCATCACCCCAGATATTAATTTCGTCCTTTCCGTACAATTCGCCTTCAAGAATTTTACGACACATGGCAGCTGGTGCTTTTTCGCGGCCACCATCCCAGGTTCCGAATGGTCCGAAAACATTATGAAAACGGGCAACACGGGCGGTTAATCCAAAATCTTCCATGAAATGACGGCACATTCTTTCCGAAAAAAGTTTTTCCCAGCCGTAACCATCTTCTGCCAGTGCGGGATAAGCGTCTTCTTCCTTTAATCCCGGATTGTCAACATCGGTTTGTTTGTCGCCATTATATACACAGGCCGACGAAGCATAAAAGAAACGGGTAACACCCAAATCACGTGCTGCCATCAGCAAATGTGTGTTAATCAGTACACTTAGCATACAATCGGCTTTGTGGTTTTCAATAAATCCCATCCCACCCATGTCGGCAGCAAGGTTAAATACTTCGTAATAACCATTTACCGCTGTGTAACAATTCTCTTTCAGATTGAGATCAAGTACAAGATTATCGCAATCGTCGTGTAACTGGTACCAATTCGTTAGTGGTTTTTTATCCACACAACGAACGTCATATCCCATATCTTTTAGTTTCCTGGAAAGATGGCCTCCGATAAAGCCGCCTGCTCCTGCTACCAATGCTCTTTTCTTCATTTTTTTCTGTTTTAATTTGTTATTTCAACTGCAAAGGTTGTGAAACTTTTTAACCCACGCAACTGCCTGTATTTGTGCATATTTATGCAAAGCTTTGCGCAAAGCTTTGCATTAAAAAATTTATGTTGCAAAACATTTAAATTGGTTACTTTTGCAAAACTACTTGTATGAAAAATGAAAAAACGACACACTTCATTAAAAGATATTGCTGACGAACTGGGTGTTTCTATTTCAACAGTTTCGAGGGCACTCAAAAACAACCCGATTATTAGTCCCGAATTAAGCGAAAAGATTAAAAAACTGGCCAAGGAAAGAAATTATATTCCCAATCCACTGGCAATGGGTTTACTGCGGCAGCAAACAAAAATGATTGGCGTGATTGTGCCCGATTTGGTTACCCACTTTTACTCGTCAATTATTTCAGGAATTGAAGAGGTTGCAAAAGAAAATGGGTATTATATTATCATTGCCTCATCAAATGAATCGTTGGAAAAAGAAAAGGAATCGGTAAATAATCTGTTGAAGTCGAGGGTTGAAGGATTGATAGTTTGCATCAGTCAGCAAACCAGTAATTTTGAGCATTTCGAAATTCTGATTCAGAATGAAATTCCACTGGTATTTTTCGACCGTGTTGTTGAATCTATTGAAGTTCCTTCGGTTACGGTAGATGGAGCGGAAGCAGCTAAAAATGTTACCTGTCACTTTTACGAAAACGGTTGTCGCCGAATTGCATACATTTCAGGTCCTGAACATCTGAATATCTCGAAACACCGCAAAGAGGGATATTTAAAGGGATTACAGGAATGTGGTTTGCAATTTAACCCTGATTTACTGGTTGAATGTAATTTGAATGCAGTTGAAGCAACCGTTGCAACCCAAAAATTACTGAGTTTAAAACAAATACCCGATGCCATTTTTGGAATAAACGATACCATTGCTTTTGCAGCAATGAAAGAGATAAAGAAATATAAATTGAAAATTCCTGAAGATATTGCACTGGTTGGTTTTACTGATGAATTTCACTCTACCGTAGTTGAACCGGCGCTGACTTCGGTTACCCACCCTACCTTGCAAATGGGAAGAGAAGCGGCACGATTGTTTTTCGAATGTATTGAAAAAGGAGAGAATTTTGCCGAAAAAGTGGTTTTGCCCACAAAATTGGTTGTCAGAGAATCGTCGGTTAAAAATCAAATCTTTAAATCATAAAAAAAGCCACTGAAGACTTTTAATCACCAGCGGCTTTCAGACAAATTAAATATAATAGACTACTTTGTAATCCAGGCTACAATCTGTTCATCATCGGGTTTTACTTTTGGTGCAACCATTTTTACCAGGTTTCCCTTTTCGTCAATCAGGTACTTCTGAAAATTCCAACCCACTTCCGAATCCATAACACCATTTTTGCTTTTTTGTGTCAGCCACTGATAAAGCGGGTGCATATCGTCACCTTTTACCGATATTTTTTCCATCATCTGAAATGTAACACCATAATTCTTTTGACAGAATTCTGCAATTTCCTCGTTTGTACCCGGTTCCTGTTTCATAAAATTATTGGCTGGGAAACCGATAATAGTAAAATTTTCGCTTCCATATTTTTTGTACAACTCCTGTAATTGCTCATATTGCGGAGTTAATCCACATTTCGAGGCTGTGTTAACAACCAAAACTTTTTTCCCCTTTAACGAGGCGAGATCAAAATCTTTCCCGTCAATATCTTTTACTTTAAAGTCGTAAAACGATTGTTGTGCAAAAACACCTGTTACTGCTAAAACCATGCTAAAAATCAATGCTATTTTCTTCATTTTAATCTTGTTTATTTGTTTCGATAATGTAAACAACAAATTGGAGTAAAAGTTTTTTGGTTTTGAAACTGAAGATGACCTGAACCCCATAAACTTCGGACTTTCCTGCTTCATGCGAATATAAGAGAACCGTTTTTTTCGTGATAAAATCAAATAAAAAGAAATCATTGCTACAGACATTTTACCAATGAGAGAACGATTCCTTTTGAGTTTCCAAACTCAATTTATTTTAATATACCTTTGCCATATGAAAACAAATATTCCATCTACAATGCTGGCAGTTGTGCTTACTGAAAGCGGTGCACAGCCAACGATCGCAACAATTCCGGTTCCACAACCGGGCCCGGGCGAAGTGCTTGTAAAAATGCACTCCTCCCCGATTAATCCATCCGATTTGGCTTTTTTGGCTGGTGGTTATGGTATAAAAAAACCGTTCCCGGTTGTTCCCGGTTTCGAGGGAAGCGGAACTGTTGTTGCTGCCGGTAAAGGAATACTACCAAAAATCTGGTTGGGAAAAAAAGTAGCTTGTGCTGCCTCACCAAAACTCAATGGTTGCTGGGCTGAATATATGGTTACAAATGCAGCTTCGTGTGTTCCGCTTTCAAAAAAAATTTCGATGGAACAGGGATCAATGATGTTTGTAAATCCGATGACTGCAATTGCTTTTTTTGACGTTTATCAAAGCACCCCAAATCCAACCAAAAAACTAAGGGGAATAATAAATACTGCTGCTGCAAGTGCTTTGGGGAGAATGATAATTCAACTTGGCAGAATAAAGGGAATTCCGGTGATTTCGGTTGTTCGTCGTGAAGAACAGGTTGAAATGCTAAAATCGGCCGGTGCTGAAAATGTTATAAACAGCTCCGATCCTGATTTTGAACTCAAGTTGAAAGAACTTTCCCATAGGTTAAATGCAACTGTTTTGTTTGATGCCGTTGGAGGAAATATGCCACAGCAGTTGCTCAACGCGGCACCCAAAGGCAGCAAATTGTTTGTTTACGGACGATTGTCACCCGATGCCTGTGAGATTCTTCCGGGGGATCTGATTTTTACCGGAAACCAGATTCAGGGTTTCTGGCTGACCAACTGGCTGCATGAAAAAGGTATGTTTCAAACTGTTTTGGCAATCCGAAAAGTTCAGTCTCTTTTGACTCACGAACTGGGAACAAACATACACCAGCAATTTCCACCCGAAAAAATTCTGGAAGCTATCTATACCTACAAGAAAAACATGAGTAAAGGAAAAGTTTTGATTCGGTTTTAGCAACCGGAAAAGTTCATTTCAGTGGTTCAATCCACAAATTACGGAACAGTATTTTTGAGCCTTCAGCCTGCAAACCAATACCACCTTTGGTAACAGAGCAATTTGAGGCTGTATTCTGAAGCAAACCATTCACCCTGATCTCGATGGTGTTGCCTTTACACGTAATGTCGTAACTGTTCCATTCACCTGCAGGTTTTTCGTTTGTAGGATTTAATTTGGCGATAAGCGGTTTCTTTTCGGCACCTGATGTATAAACTGTATCACGAATAGTTGCACTCATTCCAATTCCGTGAACAATTACGTCGCCGGCATTTTGGTGTTTCAACTGCGCCTGGTAATGGCCGGGCCAAATTAAATCTGCCCCATTTGTATGAAGAAATACACCACTATTTGTGGGCTCTTCAGGATAACGCCATTCGATATGCAGTTTATAATCCGAATATTCCTTTACAGTTCTCAGATAGCCCATCGGGACTCCCACTGTTTCTATCATTCCATCTTTGACATAAAAAAAATCGGTGGGACTTATTATTGAATCATTTACAAAAATTGTCCAGCCATCGAGGTTTTCACCATTAAATAACAACTCTTTTTTGTTACTGCATGATACGATAATCATGAATACAAACACCGAAATAAATATTGTTTTCATTCTTGTAAAATTTTAAAACAGTTCGCAATCTAAAACCTTTTTCACTTGTTGATTGATATCCAAAAGTTAAACTTTCGGTAGCGCCCACGGAGCACGGTAATGTGCTTTTACCATTTCATTGGCTTCCATTTCATCTTTGAATTCCTGTTTATCCGGATCCCAGAAAACCTTGCGCCCCAGCCGGTACGAAATATTTCCAAGATGCGAAATACGTGCAATGTGAGCGCCAATTTCAATATCGCAATTGGGTTTATTGTTGGTTTTTATACAATCGAGAAAGTTGGCTACATGTAAATCCAAACCTTGTCCGGTTCCTTTTTGCAGCGGCATTCCTTTAAAATCCTTTTTCGCTGACATACTAGTGGTTTCAGGAATTACTTCCCAGCCATTTCTGTCAACAATTAAAGTTCCCCATTCGCCAATAAAAGCCACACCATGTCCGCGGTTTCCGTAATTGGCACCATAAATTCCGATGGTGTGATCCCACAAAACACCAAAATCGCCAAAATCATAAACTGCCATGCAGGTATCTGGCGTTTCCATCGCATCGTTCGGGAATGCATATTTTCCTCCGGTTGCCATTACCGATTTCGGAACATACTGATTCATGCCAAACAATGCATAATCGAGTAAATGAACACCCCAGTCGGCCAGCAATCCTCCGGCATAATCCCAGTACCAGCGGAAAGTAAAGTGAAACCTGTTTTGATTGAACGGTCGTTTTGGAGCCGGTCCCAGCCAGAAATCATAATCCACACCTGTAGGAACCGCAGAATCTGGTAAAACCGGAATCGAACTTTTCCAGCCCACATACGACCAGGCACGTATCGAACGGATTCGGCCAATATTTCCGGCGTGTAAATATTCAACAGCCGCTTTCCAGTGCGGGTCGCTGCGTTGCCACTGCCCTACCTGTACCACACTTTTGTATCGTTTTTGAGCGGCAACCATTAAATTACACTCCTGAATACTGTTTGCCAGCGGTTTTTCAGTGTATAGCGCTTTTCCCGCTTCCATGGCATTTATGGCAATCAAAGCATGCCAGTGATCTGGCGTTCCATTAATTACAGCATCTATATCTTTATTATCCAGCAATTTTCTGTAATCATCATAAAGAACAGGTTTTTTGCCCTGAATTTTTTCTACTTCCGCAGCTCGTTTTTCAAGTACATTTCTGTCAACATCGCACAAAGCGATACATTCAGTATTTGGTTGTTTCAAAAATGCAGTGAGGTCACTAAAACCCATTCCGTTGCAACCAATCAATCCAAAGGTAACTTTCTCATTTGCAGAGCCAGCTCTTAAAATGGTTGGAAATACGCCAAATGCTGCGGTTGCAAGGGTTGTGGTTCTTATAAAATTTCTGCGGTTAGTGTTCATTGTTATTGATTTAGTTCTTACTATTTCCTTCAAAGATATTGAAATTTGTGTTGAAAATTACATCCTGTTTTTTCAGCCATTTCTGCTGCTTTATAATAAAATTTCTATTTTTAGCCATCAATTAAAAAAACCGGGTAAGCTCACATGTCAGAAGATCATAAAAAACAACTGCAACAACAACTTTGGAACATCGCCAACTCACTCCGTGGTAAAATGGTTACTTTTTTTAAGGTAATTTGAGTTTTTAAAAACAAAAATGAAAAATCCGGTATTTCATAAATTCAGGTTTCATGGTTTAATTAACGTGCTGTTTATAAGCATTTTTTTAATTGGTTTTAATTCGTGTTTAGTATATAATCAGCTTTCGAAAAGTGATATTGACGGAGATGGAGTTGCAGATGAAAGGGATTTATGTGAGGAAACACCAGCAGGCGTTGCAGTTGATAAAAAAGGTTGTCCAATAGATTCTGACTGTGATGGTATTGCAGATTTTAAAGATGATTGCCCTGACCAACCGGGTAAAACTTCATTTAATGGTTGTCCTGATTCTGATAACGACGGGGTGCCAGACAAAAATGACCTGTGTCCTTTGGAGGCAGGTTTATTCAAATACAAGGGATGCCCGGACACCGACAAAGATGGAGTATCAGACAATATTGATAAATGCCCTGGCACGACAAATGGTTGTATTGTTAATTCTGACGGTTGTCCGACGGACACTGATGCAGATGGAGTAATCGACTGTGAAGATGATTGTCCGAATGTATCAGGTACAACAGGAAATAATGGATGTCCATCTGTATTTACGAAGTTAAAAACTGAGCCAATTCCGGTTCCTTCAGGACATTACGTTATTGACAAATCTGTTTTCAGCAGCTTCTCAAATTTTTCAGGCATAAACAAAATTTTTATAAAAGCCCTAATAGAAAATGGCTATAACGAGTTTTCGTATTTTTATTTAAAGGGATCAAACGGTGAAACTGATGGTTTTATATTGGTTTCTCGTTTGGAGCAGATAAAGTTTAATGGTCAGCCTGAAAGTGAAGAATTCAGATGGCCAATTTCAGAAACTGCCGGTTTTTCAAATGGATTTTCGATTGAAAATTATTTCGGCATGATGGATAGTACTAACCCCGGTTATTATCGTTGTTTTATGTTTATAGTGACAAAAAACAACCTGGAATTTGATGAAAGTGAAAATCTTTCGGTTAAAGATCTTTACAGTTATACAAACACAGGTGCACTTTCCCTTTCCGATGAATTCCTCAACACAAGGATTAATCCTTCAAAATATAACTACATTACATTAGTATATCATTTTCAAAAAAGTGAATTAACAAAAGAAAGCGAATTATTAATGCCGGGTCATCTAAACGGCTTAAGTCATTTGAAAAGTTCGGGATTATGGCAATCATTGAATATAAGGCAAAACAATTAAATACTGATGTTAGGTAAAAAAAAAGGAGCCAAATATTGAAACTGGCTCCTTTTTCTTATTCTCAAAATACAGTTACACCACCGGCAATTTCCAGTTTTCGCTGTAATTAAGCTTAATCATCTGATTTGCTTCTTCTTCGGCAAAGGTTTTGGTTGTATCGTCCCAATGAATGCGTTTTCCGGTGCGGTAAGCAATGTTACCCATTTCGGAAACGATGGCAGTTTTTGCACCTATTTCAACAGGAGTATTTAAAGTGCCTCCATTGCGGATACATTCAAGGAAATTCTTTACATGCTCGTCCATTCCATCTCCATATTCCTTTTGTTTTTTGCCCTCAAAGTAGGGTTTCTTTTCCATGTTATTCCTGTCGGGCATGGTTTCCCAGCCTCCGCGATCAACTACCAAAGTTCCTTTCTGCCCAATAAAGGCAACTCCATGTCCTTTTCCATACGGACCAATACTTGGATTCAGGCCACATTCCCAAATCATGGTATGTTTTGGGTAGCTGTAAATAGCCTGCTGAATATCGGGTGTTTCGATGGTTCCTGGTTCGTGGTAATAGATTCCGCCACCGGGAGAAATCGATTGCGGCATATTGGCATCCATTGCATAAAGCGCAAAATCGAGCAAATGAACACCCCAGTCGGTCATTGCGCCACCAGCATAATCCCACCACCAACGGAAATTATAGTGGAAACGGTTTGCGTTAAACGGGCGTTTTGGTGCCGGACCCAGCCACATATCATAGTCAACATGTGCAGGTGCTTCGCTGTCCGGCTGAAAAGGGTAAGGTGTATTGTACCCTTTGTAAATCCATGCTTTTACCAGGTGAACATCGCCCAGTATTCCTGATTTTACAACTTCCGACGCTTCAAACCAGTGTTTTGAGCTGCGCTGCCACATGTTTACCTGAACTTTCAGTTTTGGGTGTTTTGCTGCGGCTTTTACCATGGCATTGCACTCCTCAATACTGTGTCCCATTGGTTTTTCAACATAAACATGTTTACCTGCTTCCAAAGCCATCATCATCATTATGGCATGCCAGTGATCGGGTGTTCCTATGATAACTGCATCAATATCTTTATTTTCAAGTAATTTTCTGAAATCAGCGTAAGTCTGTGGTTTTTTCCCTGTGCTTTTCTCAACTTCAGCTGCTCTTTCTTCCAGAATTTTGGAGTCAACATCGCACAAAGCCACACATTCCACATTGTTTCCTTCCTTTAAAAAACTGGTTAAATCGCTCCACCCCATTGAGCGGCAACCAATTAAACCAACATTTATTTTTTCTGAAGGAGAAGCACAGGCATTTAAAATGGATGGTGCAACACTTACCATGGCAGTAGCAACCGCAGTATTTTTAATAAATTTCCGTCTGTTAAAGTTCATTTGAAAATATCTTTTAACTGTTTTTTATTTTTTTGAGTCAGTAAAAATACTTTTAATCAATTTGATTTTATTGGTATTTCTTGAAAAAAACAGGTAGTTTTTAAACAAAAAAACTAAACCATTAAATTCTCAAGCTTCCACGGCTCACGTTCTTCGCGCGAACGCATTGAATTAGCTTCAGAGTCGTTAATAAATTCCTCTTTTGCCGGGTCCCATTGCAGTTTTCGCTGCAACTTCATGGCAATTACACCCATGTGGGCAATTGTTGCCGAACGGTGCATATCTTCCGCCGGATGGTAAGGTTCCTTGCGGGTTTTTACACATTCAATAAAATTAAACTGTTCGTTTTTAGCTGTGTAAAGCTGGACTTTTTCCTTTGTTAAATCGAGTTTCAGCAGTTGGGGATTACTGGCTTGCAGTGGTTGATTCCAACCTTCCACAAGCAGCCAGCCATCGGTGCCTTCAACATAAATTTCAACCTTATCGCCATGTACATCAAGTTCAAGTCCGTTTTCGTACCGGTATTTCAATTTGAATTGATTAAAAGTGTTGTAATACCCTGTAGCTGGCATCGACCCTACACCTTCAACCTCAACCGGCCCCCATTTTTCAGTGCTGTTGCACCATTGCGCATCGTCGATAATATGGGCACCCCAGTCGGCAATACTACCTACCGAATAATCATCGCACCAGCGAAAATTGAAATGCGTTTTACCGGGAGAATAAGCTGAATAAGGCGCCGGACCGAGCCACATTTCCCAGTCGAAATCTTTGGGAACAGGTTGTGTAGAAGTATCATTCAAACCTCTCATGGAATGTTCGCCGGGCAAACCAGTGCGCATTTTGGTTACTTTACCGATATAGCCGTTGCGAACCAGCATTGCCATTCTGTAATAGGATTCCAGTGAACGATCTTCGAGACTTACCGCATAAACACGATCCGATTTTTTTACATAGTCGGAAAGTTTACGTCCCAAGTCAATGGTCCATGTTGGTTTTTCGCAACTTACATCCTTGCCGGCCTGCATCGCCAGTATTGCCATGTGCACGTGCCAGTGGTCGGGCGTTGAAATCTGAACTGCATCGATTTCTTTTCGTGCCAGCAGTTCGCGAAAATCGGAATAAGTTTTGCAACTTTTATCTCCATATTTTTCATCTGTAATTTTCTTTGCGTGCACCATCCGGCCTTTATCCACATCGCAAACAGCCACAATCCGGCAATCGGGCACTTCAAAAAAATGCTTCATATTCCATGTAGTGCCATGCTCACCGGTGCCAATCATGCCCAATGTAATTTTGTCGTTCGCACCTTTTGCACACGATGGAATAATGGTTGGAACAGCAATAATTCCGCCGGTTATCAGCGCTGTATTCTTTATGAAATTTCTTCTGTTTAATTGATTTTTCATTGGATGCAGGATATTTGATTCTGGATTCTGGATTCTGGATATTTGATACTTGATATTGGTTTTTGCTTTTTTTGTCTTTTTGCCTACTGCCTACTTCATACTGCCACTGCCTACTAATCACTGCCTACTGATTCAACTCATTAATATATTTCTTCCAAGCGGTTACTGATTCCGGCAAAAACTCCTCAGGTTGTCCTTTGATATTGTAACACTGCAATCCGATTGGATTTTTGTACCCCAACTCTTTTAGTATTTTCAGCACATTCAAAACATCATAATCTCCTCTGCCCAAAGGTTGTATTAACCTGTCCCAGCCCATTTGGTGCGTGTCACCCTTATCAGCTCCGTTAATGGAAACAAGGAAAAGATAAGGCATGGCATTTTTCAGTTTTTGTTCCAGTTTTTCGGTTTCATCTTTTTTAAGAAAATGGCACAAATTGAAAACGGTTCCCACATTTGGTCTGTTTATTTTTTTTGCCAGCCGAACCCCGTCATCCACTTTTTCGACCCAAAAATCAGAATGTGGATAGAAAGCAATTTTAACACCGTATTTTTGGGAATAATCAGCCAGTTCGCCAATTATTTCTGTGCATTTTACATCACCTGCGGGATCTGATGGAGAATACTTTTCGCTGTGAACGTGCACCCACAAATGTAGACCGGTATTTTTGAGCTTTTCGATGTAACTTTTCAACCTCGGATCGTAAGGTTGTTCTTTTTCGAGGTCGATTTGAATGTACAGTGTAAAAAGCTGAAGATCATTTCTTTTTAGTTCCGGTAACATGCCATCCAGTTTGTCCAAACCAATTAGTTCAATCCCATCGAAACCTGATTTTTTTACCAGGTCGGCCCAGTAATCAGTAGAATCAGATTTGGCATTCCACAGCCCATCTTCGAAAACAAAAAAAGGAGGATTAAAACTTTGTGCGGAAACTAAATTGTTAAAGAGTAAAAAGGGAAGAAAAAGCAAAAATTTGAACCATTTCATTTTATTGATTTAGGTTGATTTATTTTCCGAAAATCTTTGCTTTCAAAATTATTAATTTCCGCCTAAATTAAAATCGAAATTCTGCTAATTTTAGTGTCACATTTCTTTTTGAATAATAACGGAATTCAGTGATGAAAAAGATATTTCTGTTTTTAATGGTTTTGATGATTTTTGGTTCGTCAAAAGCTCAGCAAAAAAACAATTTTGAAGACTGGAAAAACAAACCTGCACTGGTTATTCCGGCTGAAAACAGCCAACCACCTTCTGATGCAATTGTTTTGTTTGGTGGAAACAACCTGGATAACTGGAAATATGCAAATGGAGAAAAACCAAAATGGAATATTTTTGATGATGAGTTTTCTGTAACAATTAACGAACCTGATATATTTACCCGGCAAAGTTTTGGAAGCTGCCAGTTGCATGTCGAATGGAAAATTCCGGATGACGAAATCCACAACAACCTGAACTGGGGAAACAGCGGGATTTATCTGATGGGACTTTATGAAGTTCAGATTTATGATTCGTACCAGGATGTTCACAAGATTTATTACAACGGACAGGCAGGCAGTATTTACAAGCAGCACAGTCCCTTGGTAAACGTTTCGAAGTCTGCCGGCGAGTGGCAAAGTTTTGATATTGTTTTTACGGCTCCTGTTTTTGATGCCGGCAAATCACTTAAATCACCTGCATTCATTACAGTTTTTCACAATGGAGTTCTTATTCAAAACCATGCTGAATTAACCGGACCAACGGTACATACTGATTTTACTGAATACCAGTTTCATGAAACAAAACTTCCGCTAATGATTCAATCTCACGGAAGCAAAGTGAATTACCGGAATATTTGGATCAGGGAAATTTAACGATTACAAAAGCATGAATAATATGGTTATATTAAGCATTGACCAATTGGTCATTTTTAAAAATAATTTAACATTTATCTATTGCTTTTTTTAAATTTCTGTTTTAATTTTGACCAACCGTTCAGTCATAAAATTAAAAAACTATGTCACCACGAAGTGCAAAACAAATTGATAATATCAGGAAAGAAAAAAAGAATCTTATTCTGGAAACTGCACTTGAATTATTTGCTGAAAATGGATTTCATGCTACTTCCATCAGTCAGATTGCCAAAAAAGCCAAAATTTCAAAAGGACTCACTTACAACTATTTCGAGAGTAAAAAAGAGATCTTGGATGAAATTTTAAAGTTTGGATTCGATTCGATTTATTCCAATTTTGATTTCAACCAGGATGGAGTTTTAACGGAAGAGGAATTCATCTATTTTATCAAACAAAGCTTTCGGTTAATTCGCGAAAACAACCGTTTCTGGAAATTGTATTTTTCGCTTCTGTTTCAGCCAAAAGTTGCAGAGTCGTTTCAAAATGATTACAGCGAAACATCCAAAAACCTGTACTCAAAGCTTTTCCAGTTTGTAGCCGGCAGGGGAAGCAAAAATACGGAAAGCGATATTCTTGTCATTAGCGCATTGCTGAAAGGGGCTTATATAACAACAGTTTCGACACCCGACTTTTTTCCACCCGAAAAAATGGAAGGAACAATAATTGAGGCATTATTCAAACTTTTAAACAATCAGAAATAAAATCAATATGAAAGATAAAATACTGGCTATTGTATTCTTATTTACCGGCTTTTCTGTCGGAGCACAGAATGTGGAGGAAATAGTAAAAAAAGCCGATGAAAAAATGCGCGGAAATTCAAGTCAGGGAGAGTTTACCATGATTATTGAACGCCCAACCTGGTCGCGCGAGATTTCAATGAAAAACTGGACTTTGGGGAACGATTACTCGTTGGTTTACATTACCGCACCGGCAAAAGAAAAAGGACAGGTATTTCTGAAACGTCACAAAGAGATGTGGAACTGGGTGCCAAACATTGAAAGGATGATTAAAATTCCGCCATCGATGATGATGCAGTCGTGGATGGGTTCTGATTTTACAAACGATGATTTGGTGCGCGAATCGTCACTGATTAAGGATTATCATAAAAAACTGCAGGGTGAAGAAAAAATAGAAAACTACACCTGTTTTAAAGTTGAATTAATTCCGCACGACGATGCACCCGTTGTTTGGGGGAAAATTTTAATGTGGGTGTCGAAAAACGAATATCACTGGCTTAAAGCTGAGTATTACGATGAAGACGGTATTCTGGTGAACACAGAAATAATGTCGGATATAAAAATGATGGACAACCGCGAAATGCCCACCCGAATGGAAATGATTCCTGCGGATAAACCAGGCCAGAAAACCATAATGATTTTTGAAAAGATGGATTTTGACATCAAAATTGATGAATCGTTTTTTTCGCAACAAAACATGAAGAAAATAAAATAATGCGAGAATGCGTGAATGAAAAAAGGATTAACGAATGATGATTAACGATTTATGATTGCAGATTGATTTTTTAACGATAAATCTCCATTAATCTCAATCAATCTCTTTCTTTTTAAAAACAAGATAACGATGAAAACAACGATAACAACGACAACTCGACTACTATGACAACCAACTTCATCCTCGCATGGAGAAATCTCTGGAGAAACAAGCGACGAACACTTATCGCCATCTCTTCAATCACTTTCAGTGTTCTGCTGGCATCGTGGATGCGGTCGATGCAGGAAGGTTCGTACGACAGCATGATTGACAATGTTGTGAAGTTTTACTCAGGCTATTTGCAGGTGCAGGACACAGCTTACTGGGACGAACGCACGTTGGAAAATACCTTTGAGACATCAGCTGAAATGCAGGAAAAGATTGCCGCCATTGAGCATGTTTCGTTGGTTTCGAACCGGCTCGAATCGTACGCGCTGGCAGCCAACCATCTGAAAAGTAAACCTGCCATGGTAATGGGCATTGAACCCGATGCTGAGGACAGAATTACAAAATTGTCGCAAAAAATAAAAGCCGGCAGTTTTCTTCAAAAAGGTGACAAGTGTGTGGTCATTACAAAAGGTTTGTCGGAATACCTGAAACTGGGTGTTGGCGACACGCTTGTGATGATAAGCCAGGGCTACCGCGGAATCAGTGCCAGCGGTCTTTATCCTGTAAAAGGCATCGTTTCGCACCCAAATCCTGAGTTCGACAAGCGAATGGTTTATATGGATATCCTGGCGGCACGCGAATTCTATTCAGCCGAGAATCTTTCCACTTCACTGGTAATTATGACTGACGACCACGATCATCTCCGCCACCTGAAACGTGAAACCGGTAAAGTAATTCCCTCAGGTACAACAGTAATGACCTGGCAGGAAATGCAGCCCGAAATTGTGCAGATGATTGAAAGCGACCGTGGCGGCGGGTATATCATGCTGGGTGTTTTGTATATGATTATTGCCTTTGGCATGTTTAGCGTGGTGATTATGATGGTAAAGGAACGCCGGCGCGAGTTTGGAATTGTACACGCCATTGGTATGCAAAAAGAAAAACTCGGAGTTGTGGTGTTTTTCGAAACTCTTTTTATAGGACTGATAGGTTGCGCAAGCGGACTTTTCATAAGCATTTTATTCTGCCTTTACTTTTATTACAATCCTATTGAGTTTACAGGTGAAATGGCAAAGGCCTACGAAATGTATGGTATGGAGCCTTACATGTACTTTTCGATGGAAGCCTCGATTTTTTACAGCCAGATGATTCTGGTTTTCTTTATCAGTGTTTTTATCGCAATTTTTCCATTACGAAACATTGGAAGACTGAAAATTACGCAGGCGATGAGAGGTTGACAATGCGTGAATGCATGAATGCGAGAATGAAAGAATTAGAAATAAGGAATAAAAAATAAAAAATTTTAAACCCGAAACTTTGAACTTTGAACTGTCTGTGACTGAAAAACGTTGACCTAAAAAAAGGTTAACAAGATGCAAGGAAATGGATTTTTTAATGAAGAACAAAGACTTAAACAAAACCGTTATTTCAGTTTAGATTTTAAAAAGAAGCGAGTTCAGGAACTGGA
>JBGSRA010000094.1:0-13906 GCA_041737765.1 Draconibacterium sp.
TATCCCAAACAAAACCATTAATATAAAAATCAGGTACAGGAAAATTATCAGTCCCAGTGACATTTTAGTCTTGTGTTCAAACCATTCAATCAGTTTTAAACTCGAAAGTGCAATCAACAAACTCCATGTAAACGGAACAAGGAATGATTTTCCGATTACAAGAACTGTAATTATTAATGTAGCCAGAACAAGCCGGGCAGTAATTTTTAAAAGTTTATCAGAAGTTTCCATCAGGCAATTGATTTTTAAAATTGATTTTTTTATTTACTACACTGAAATTCTGAAATTTTTGAATGTTAATTTAACAAATTACTTTTTTCAAAGTTCATCAATTAAATAAACAATTTAAATTTGATGTTTATAAATGAATATGACACAGGAAAATCTGCCATTTAAACCGCCATCCACTAAGCACCAACCCAAAGGACTAACGATTTTATATGAAGATCAGGATATTATTGTAGTTAATAAAATAAACGGGCTTCTTACCATGGGCACCGACAGGGAAAAAGAAAATACTGCCTATTTTCATTTAACAGATTATGTTCGAAAAGGAAATCAGCGTTCGCGAAACAGATTATTTATTGTTCATCGGCTCGATCGTGACACTTCGGGTGTGTTGGTTTTTGCAAAATCGGAACAGGTGAAGCGATTTCTTCAGGACAACTGGAAGGATTTTTCGAAGAAATATGTTGCAGTTGTTCACGGCCAAATGTCAGAAAAAGAGGGAAATATTACAACTTATTTAGTCGAGAATAGTATGGGCAGAATGTATTCGGTAAATAACCCTGAAAAAGGGAAATTTTCGAAAACAGGATATAAAGTTTTGAAGGAGAATTCGAATTTCAGTATGGTTGAAATTAATCTTTTTACAGGTACAAAAAACCAGATTCGTGTTCATTTTTCCGAAAAAGGTCATTCTGTTGCCGGAGATAAAATGTATGGGGTTCCCGAAAAAGGGATTAAAAGGCTTGCACTTCATTCTGTTTCTCTTACTTTAACTCACCCGTTTTCAAAGAAAACCATGATTTTTGAAACTGCAGTTCCATCTTATTTTTATGAGCTGGTTAAATAATAAATTCCTGTAAAAAGGATGACCTTAAACAAGTATTATAAAAATTCTGAAAAGTTATTACATTCGCAAATTGTTCAGTTTTCATTAACTACTAAAAACCTGACAAAATGAACCAATTTAAAATACTGCTTGTACTAATAATTGTTTTAGCAAGTGTTTCATTCATTCCGAAAAATTCGGAAAACCCAGACGATAACTGGCAAAATCTGTTTAATGGTAAAAATCTGGATGGTTGGATTGCAAAATTTTATCATCATGATTTGGGTGATAATTATGCCGGAACTTTTAAGGTAACTGACGGTAAAATACATGTAAATTATGATAATTATAAAGAATTCAATAACAGGTTTGGACATTTATTTTATAAAACACCATTTTCATCGTTTCATCTGAAATTCGAATACAAATTTACCGATCAATGGATGAAAGATGCTCCGTCGTACACTTATCGAAACAGTGGAATCATGTTTCATTCACAGGACCCCAAAACTATATTAAAAGAACAGGACTGGCCCATTTCGGTTGAATACCAGATTTTAGCCGGTGCCGGTGATGGTAAACCCCGACCTACCGGAAACATGTGTTCACCCGGGACCGAAGTATTTTTTAAAGCAGAAAAATATCCGCAGCATTGTATAAACTCTTCATCAAAAACTTACGAGTGGAATGTGTGGGTAACCGGTGAATTAATTGTTTACCGCGATTCGCTGGTTATACATATTGTTGATGGTGAAAAAGTATTGGAATATACAAAGCCTCAGATAGGAGGCGGTGTTGCAAATGGTTTTAATCCTGCCTTAAAAATTGAAGGAAAACCATTAACTGGCGGTTATATCGGACTTCAGGCTGAAGGACAGGGGATTGAATTCAGAAACATCAAAATTAAAAAACTGGATTAACCACAGAAAAAGTTACAGATTACAGATTTTTAATTTGTGTATATATAGGTTAGATAATTAGTTTTATTAAAATCAAAATAATCAAGGTATTGTTCTTTTTTACAAAATAGATATCTTGGTCGATAAATTTAGAGTATGACAATCGAAATAAAGGAGGTTACAACACGAAAACAGATACGGGAATTTATTCACCTTCCTGCAAAAATTCATCAAAATCATTCAAACTGGGTACCTCCGATATACATGGACGATTGGACCTATTTTAATCCTAAGAAAAACCGCGCATTCGATCATTGTACCACAATTTTATATGTAGCTGAAAAAAACGGTGAAATTGTGGGCAGAATTATGGGAATAATCAGCCATCAATATAACGAAACTCACAAAATAACCGATGTTCGCTTTTGTTATCTCGAAACCTATGAAGATGCTGAGGTATTTAATGCTTTAATTGAAGCTCTTTCGGTTTGGGCAAAAAATAACGGAATGAACAGGATGGTGGGGCCACTGGGATTTTCGGATAAAGATCCGCAGGGATGGCTTATTGAAGGTTACAACGAACCTATAGTTATCGCAACAAACTGTAATTTTCCATATATCAACAAGATGGCTGAAGATTTATCTTTTACCAAAGAGGTTGATTTGGTTGTTTACCGTGTTCCGATTCCTGATGAACTTCCCGAATTTTATAAAAGTATTTATAAACGATTTACAAGCCGCCAAAACAACCCGATTTTAAAAGAGTTTGCAACAAGAAGCCAGGTAAAACCTTATATTCATAAAGTGTTGACCCTTTTAAATGAAACCTTTGCCGGAATTTATGGTTTTGTACCATTCACCCTAAAAGAAATGGATGATTTTGCAAACCGTTACCTTTATCTTATTAATCCAAGGTTTATCAAGATTTTTGTTGATAATAACGACAAAGTAGTTTCTTTTCTGGTTGCTATGTCAGATATTAGCGAAGGAATAAAAAAATCAAAGGGATATTTGCTGCCGTGGGGTTTTATTCCGTTGTTGACTGCCGGTAAAAAAAGCAAACAGTTGAACCTTTTACTTGGTGGAATTGATCCTGATTATCAGGGGCGCGGACTTGATGTTATGATGGGAATTAAATTAATTGAATCGGCTAAAAAAGCTGGTAAAGTTGTAATTGACTCGCATCTTGAACTCGAAGCAAATGTAAAAGTTAGGGCAGAAATGGAAAAAATGGGCGGACAGGTATATAAACGTTACAGGATATATCAAAAAACATTGTAATTAACCATCAGATTTTCAACTTTTCAACCTCAGTTTTGTTTATGGATTTGTCGTAATTTCAAAACATAAATCGAACGTATTAACTTAATTTTATCTGTCAATGCTTTCCAAAATTTCAACCACCTTTTTTGTTGCTATATTTATTGTAAATGTCAGTGCGCAATCATTTGAAAATCAGTCGGATGAATTTGTAAATAATGTATTGCAATATGAAAATCAAAACAAACAGGGTCAATTATCCTCAGATAGTCTTATGTTTTTTGATTCCATTCCCGAATCTCAGTCGAAAAGTACAATTGATAAGTTAAATAAAATTAATAATGCCGTAGAATGGTATATGAAATACTTTCCTGTTCCGTATGTTTCTTACAGTTCAGAAACCAACTTATTATTTGGGGTTAGCAAATACAATGCATTTACATTAAATAAAGGAGATAAAAGCGATTCGATTACCCAGCCATCGAGCATTAATGCATTTGGCTATTTTACACTGAACAGCCAGCAAAAAATAGCGCTCGAATCGAACTTAATGTTTAAAAACAATAAAGCATTGTGGACCATGAATTTTTACCTTACCAACTACCCACTGCAATATTACGGTGTTGGTAATAATACAAAAACCGAAGACAAGAGAACTTTAATAACTTCGGATTGGCAAATCAGTACCAGCTATTTGTTTAAAACCTGGCGAAAATGGTATGTTGGTCCTTCATTTGATTTTTACGATTATTATAAAGTTGAACTCGACGAAGGGGAACAAAAATTACCAACAGACAGTGTAAATCTCCAGAATAATATGGGAAATCAGGGCGCATTGGGTATAAAAGTACAGATGGAAGGACGCGATAACCGGTTAAATGCAAAATCGGGTTTGTACTTCGAAGCCGGATATCACATTTTCAGAAAAGCAATAGGGAGTGAGTTTAAATACAATTATTTTCATGGAGATATCAGGTATTATGTTACACCCTTCAGAAAAATCACAATTGCCACACAATTAAAAACTGAATCAAAACAAGGCGATGTTCCTGTGCAGTCGCTTGCATTTCTGGGGGGCGATTATTCAACCCGGGGAACTTATTTTGGTCGTTACCGCGATAAAGTATCGCTTTTGACCGAATTGGAACTTCGGTTTCCGGTATATTGGATATTTGGAGGTACTGTTTTTAACAGCATCGGGCAGGTTGCACCTTCATACAGCAAACTGGCATTTAAAAACTTCCACTATAATTATGGCTTTGGACTGAGAGTAAAAGTTGACAGCAAAAACAATGTCAATCTTCGGTTCGATTATGCAATCAGCAGTGATCAACAATTTTTTATCATCAATTTTGCTGAAGCATTTTAAATCAGTAAATTGTTTGACTTTTAAAATAAAAATTTTGAAGGTTGATTACAATCTCAGGTTTAAAGTCTGAAATCTGACTGAAATCTAAAAGGTTGATATTTTGTGTTTTTTGTTTTGAACAATATAAATTGACAATGGTTTAATATCATCAAATATCTGTTTAATCAACAGGGCGGAACCGAAAAGCCTAACGAGTAGGAGAACTTAAAACAAAACAAACATGAAAAAAAATCTGGCTGAATTTTTTGGAACTTTCTGGCTTGTGCTGGGAGGTTGCGGAAGCGCTGTTTTAGCTGCTAATTTTGCATCACAACCATTCATCGGAATTGGGTTGGTTGGTGTTTCTCTTGCATTCGGTTTAACCGTTTTAACAATTGCCTACTCTTTAGGTCATATTTCGGGTGCCCATTTAAATCCGGCGGTTACCATTGGTTTATGGGCTGGTGGAAGAGTAAGTGGCAGTAGTATTTTACCTTATGTAATTTCGCAAATACTGGGTGGTATTGCTGCAGCATCAGTTTTATACGTTATTGCTACAGGCAATGGTTCTGATATTGGTGGTTTTGCTGCCAACGGTTACGGAGAACATTCACCCGGTGGATATAGTTTGACTGCTGCCATTGTTACTGAATTTGTAATGACTTTCATGTTTCTTATTGTTATTCTTGGTGCAACCGACGAAAAAGCACCTCAAGGATTTGCAGGTGTTGCAATAGGTTTGGCCCTGACGTTAATTCACCTGATAAGTATCCCGGTAACAAACACATCTGTGAATCCAGCCCGCAGCATCAGTCAGGCATTGTTTGTAGGAGACTGGGCATTGGCGCAACTTTGGGTGTTTATAGTAATTCCGGTTCTTGGCGCAATTGCTGCAGGTGCAGTTTATAAATACCTTGGACAGAAATAAAATTTATTCAAAAACAATTACAATTCGGATTTGGACATAATACTTTTCGAATAATAATTGATAATAAAATGCCGCAAAAGCAATACTTTTTTTTGCGGCATTTTTTTTGAGTGAGTTGATACTCTTAAATTGCTAAAATATTGGTGGTTATTATGAATTAAAAATTGATTAAATTATTTTTCAGTAGGAGTTAAATATTTAAACGAAATTTTGTATATTTGAAATGCATTGGCCATTCGGCCAAATGTGTGTTTGGGGGTTAACATTTTTAAAAGAGCGGCTATTGAGCCGCTCTTTTTCTTTATTAATTTTTCTCGATGTATTGCGCAATCCAATCTCCAACCTCCGAAGTTTTGTATGCTTTGTCCTTAGAGATATCTTCGGTTACAAATCCCTGTTCAAGGGAAGCTGTAACTGCATCACGGATTGCTTTACCTTCATTTATTAAACTAAAAGCATATTCAAACATCATTGCAGCCGACAAAATAGTTGCAACCGGATTGGCAATGTCTTTCCCGGTAGCCTGCGGATATGAACCATGAATAGGCTCAAAAACTGAAGTGTGAATTCCGATTGATGCCGATGGTAATAATCCGAGTGAACCGGTAATTACGCTGGCTTCGTCTGTTAAAATATCACCAAACATATTCTCTGTAACCATTACATCGAAGTTTTTTGGCCACTGAATAATCTGCATTGCTGCGTTATCAACAAACATGTATTCGGTTTTGATGTCGGGGTGATTAGGAGCCATCTCCTGTGCAATTTCCCGCCATAAACGCGAAGTTTCCAATACGTTGGCTTTGTCAACCACGGTGAGTTTTTTGTTTCGTTTAGCAGCAAACTGATATGCCAGTTCCAAAATTCGTTCAATTTCAGCCCGGGTATAAGTGTTGGTATCGAAAGCTGTGTTACCGTTATCTTTTCGGCCTTTTTCGCCAAAATAAATTCCACCTGTAAGTTCTCTGATGCAAACAAAATTTGCTCCTTCAACCAATTCGCGGCGTAATGGTGATTTGTGTATGAGCGAATCAAAAGTTTCAACCGGACGAATGTTGGCATACAATCCAAGTTTTTTGCGCATGGCAAGTAGTCCCTGTTCAGGTCGTACCGGGGCTTTTGGATTATTATCGAATTTAGGATCGCCAATAGCTCCAAATAATACAGCATCCGATTTCATGCACAATTCATGGGTTTCAGCGGGGTAGGGGTCGCCAACTTTATCGATGGCACAAGCACCTGTTAAAGCATATTCGTAAGTTAATTCGTGGTTGAATTTTTTGACTACGGCTTTAACTACTTTCATGGCCTGTTCAATAATTTCGGGACCGATTCCATCTCCGGGAAGTACAGCAATGTTTAATTTCATATTTTAAAATTATTATTTCGATTAATTATTTTTTTCCTTTTTTATAACATTATATTGAATGAATGATTTATCGATTTCTACAATAAAAGGAGATTGATTGTTTAACGTTTCAAAATGCTTTAGATTTTCCGAAATGATTTGAATCAAATCAACATTTGAAATATTTCCAAGACTTATTTTGATAAGCTTTTTAGGAGATTTTTTTATATAAAAACTGTTTTTGAAATCAGAATCTTTAGTAATAACAATAAAATCATTAAGGTCGGCAAATTCACAAATTTTTATATCCGATGTATTCCAACTATCAAGTATATTATTTATATGAATTGCTTCAAATCCCAATAACTTTAAATGATTCACCAACTTATGCGAAATGTGCACATCACACAGAAATTTCATCAGGCAACATCTTTTATTGGGTTACCCGATAAATTAAGTCTTGCATAATTTAAACTGGCTATAATATCTTCTTTTTCCAATTCAGGATGATCTTCCAGAATTTGGTCATTTGTCATTCCTGCTCCCAGCATATCAATTATAATCTCAACTGGCCATCGCATTCCTCTGATACAAGGTTTTCCATGACAAATTTCAGGATTGACAGTTATTCTATTCAAATAATTCATTTCGAATGATTTTTTGATTCAAAATTATAGTAAAAACCAATGAATAGCAAATTCCAATATTAAGCAGTAATCAGCAAGTATAATCTCATGAAATGTTATTCTGAATTCTGTCAATTGATCCTGATTTAAACTCATTTTCAAATATATTCAGCATCCTGATGGTAGCTTTTATGGCAGCTGCATTTTGGTCGGGGTCTAGCCCTTTGGTTTTAAATTCGCGGCTGTTTTTCCAGGTGATTACGGTTTCAACGAGTGCGTCAGTTTTTCCTCCCGGTGGGATAGTAACCACATAATCAACCAGTTTTGGCAGCGTTTTGCCAAGTTTTTTATAGACTTTCCGAAGCGATTTTACAAATGCATCATACTGGCCATCGCCATCGCTGAATTCTTCAAATTGTTTACCATCAATTTCAATTGCTACATTAGCTACAGGTCTGAGTCCCATTGTATTGGTAACGGTGTAATTGATTACCCTAACTTTTTGTTCTACAAAATCGCTGTCTAAAACATCAGAAACAATGTATGGTAAATCTTCACTTGTTATGGTTTCTTTTTCATCAGCCAATTCAATTATTCTCTCAGTTACTCTTTTTAATGATTCCGGATCGAGTTCGATTCCCAAATCCTCGAGGTTCTTTTTTATGTTTGCTTTTCCCGATGTTTTTCCAAGAGCATAACTTCTTATCCTTCCAAATCTTTCGGGTAACAACTCGTTAAAATAGAGGTTGTTTTTACTATCACCGTCGGCATGAATTCCACTGCATTGAGTAAAAACGAAATCTCCAATCAATGGTTTGTTGGCAGGAATCCGGATTCCTGAATACGATTCAACAAGACGTGAAACCTTGTTAAGTTCGCTTTCGTTAACATTGGTTTTCATTTTTAAATGGTCGGTAATAGTGGCAATTACACTCGAAAGCGGGGCATTTCCAGCTCGTTCGCCTAAACCATTCACAGTTGTATGTACGCAGCGAATACCGGCTTTAATGGCATGAAAAACATTGGCAATTGCAAGATCATAATCGTTATGTGCATGAAAATCAAATTCTACTCCCGGAAAAGATTCCAGCATTTCCCTGCAATAGTTATAGGTTTCATCAGGATCTAAAATTCCTAGTGTATCAGGAAGCATTATTCTCACAATATTTTCATCTTTCAGATTTTTAACCATAAAATGCACATAATCACGTGAGTTTCGCATTCCATTTGACCAGTCTTCGAGATAAATGTTTACACTTATTCCCATTTCACCGGCATTTTTCAATACCTTTTTTATGTCGGCAACATGTTGCTCGGGTGTTTTCCGAAGTTGCTGGGTTACATGTTTTAACGAGCCCTTGCAAAGCAGGTTGATTACTTTTCCACCGGCATCAGCAATCCATTGCAGCGAAATTTTATCGTCAACGAAACCAAGCACTTCTACTTTATGAAGGAGCCCTTTTTGCGCTGCCCACTGCATTACCCGTTTTGTTCCCTTAAATTCTCCTTCAGAAACACGTGCTGAGGCAATTTCAATGCGGTCAACTTTAACATCTTCCAAAAGTACTTTAGCCACACTTAACTTTTCGCCTTCGCTAAACGAAACCCCCGATGTTTGTTCCCCGTCACGAAGGGTGGTGTCCATTATCGTGAGCAGTTTTCCTTCTATTTCAACTGTTTTGCCTGTCATAATAAACCTCTTTCAAAAGCTGTAATCTGTTCTTTCATTTCAACCAGGTAATCAATGTCATCCAGTCCATTTTGTAAACAATGTTTTTTGTACGGATTTATCTCGAAATCAATACTTTCACCGGTTGATTTTATTGTAAATTTTTGCTTTTCAAGGTTTACTTCGAAAGTTGAATCCGCATCTTTTTCAATTTCATCGAATATTTTCTGCAAAAATTCAGGTGTAACAACAACTGGTAACAAACCATTATTTAATGCATTTCCCTTAAAGATGTCGGCAAAGAAACTGGAAACAACTACCCGAAAACCATAATCGTAAATTGCCCAGGCAGCATGTTCGCGGCTTGATCCACTTCCGAAATTTTTTGCCCCAACCAAAATTTTGCCTGAGTATTTATTAATGTTTAGCGGAAAATCAGATTTTGGGCTTCCGTCCTTGTTGTAACGCCAGTCGCGGAAAAGGTTGTCTCCAAAACCTTTGCGTTCAACTGCTTTTAAAAATCGAGCCGGTATAATCTGGTCAGTATCCACATTTTCGATTTGCAGCGGAACCGCCGGCGAAGTTATAATTGAAAATTTATCGTATGCCATATGATTGATTATTTATTAATGCTTATTTATTAATTATTTTTTGATTGAATCGTTTTTCTCGAGGCAATAAAAATTGAAGTGAGTTCTTTCGCTTCCTTCATTAAAGGATTTGCGAATTCACTGGTTACAATATTCTCATCCAAAGCGAATTCCAACCAGAAATCACATTCATCTACCTCTTCAATAACTATCGACAATTTTGCTGCAAATGATGGAGTTGAATGAGCTAGTAAAACAGCCCTGTAATTAACAGCCACAGAAGTTGCACATCGAATTAACTGACCCTCAATATGTAAACCCAATTTGCTTTTAGGAAGTGCAGTTGCAACTTTTACACATTGATGTGCAAAAAATTTAGTCCTGTTTTTCAATTCATTCTTATCCATAAATCATCAATAATCATTAATCAATAAAAAATTAAAGAAGTTCCCTTGGATCGGTTATCACTCCGGTTACAGCGGCTGCAGCAGCTGTTAAAGGACTTGCAAGCAATGTTCTTGCACCGGGTCCCTGACGGCCTTCGAAATTACGGTTTGAAGTTGATACAGAATATTTTCCTTCCGGAATTTTATCGTCATTCATTGCCAGGCAAGCTGAGCAACCGGGTTGGCGGAGTTCAAAACCAGCTTCTTCAAGTGTTTCAACCAATCCTTCGGCACGAATCTGATTTTCAACCTGTTTCGATCCGGGAACCAACCATGCGGTTACATTATCTGCCTTTTTCTTTCCTTTTACAAATGATGTAAATAATCTGAAGTCCTCGATTCTGCCGTTGGTACAACTTCCCAGAAAAACAAAGTCGATTGGTTTACCTTTCATTTTATCGCTTGCATGGAAACCCATGTAGTTTAACGATTTTTCGAAAGTTGTTTTGTCGCTGCCTTCCATTCCTTCAGTTGATGGAATGTTTTGTGAGATTCCGATACCCATTCCCGGATTTGTTCCGTAGGTTATCATTGGCTCAATATCCGCTGCACTGTAGGTATATTCAGTATCGAAAACAGCATCTTTATCCGATTGCAGTTCTTTCCATTTAGCGACAGCTTTTTCCCATTCCGAACCTACAGGAGCAAACTCACGACCTTTAATATAATTTATTGTTGTTTCATCGGGAGCAATCATTCCACCGCGGGCACCGCTTTCAATACTCAAATTACAAAGTGTCATACGACCTTCCATCGAAAGACTTGTAATTGCAGAACCTGCATATTCTATAAAATGACCAGTACCTCCACTGGTTGAGATTTTGGAAATAATGTAAAGAGCTATATCCTTTGCAGTTACACCTTTACTTAATTTCCCATTTATGGTAATCCGCATCTTTTTTGGTTTGGGTTGCATAATACACTGGCTGGCCAAAACCATTTCCACTTCGCTGGTCCCAATACCAAAAGCGATAGCTCCAAATGCACCGTGAGTAGAAGTGTGACTGTCACCGCAAACAATGGTCATTCCCGGTTGTGTCAACCCCATTTCAGGTCCTATAATATGCACAACACCGTGTCCTTCGGTTCCCAACCCGTGATAAACAATATCATGTTCAATACAATTCATTTTCAGCATCTCCACCTGGTGACGTGAAAGTTCGTCTTTTATTGAAAGGTGCTGATTGATGGTTGGTACATTGTGGTCGGGAGTTGCCGTGGTTTTTTCAGGCCGAAAAACTTTCAGTCCGCGCGTTTTTAAACCCAGAAATGCTACCGGACTTGTTACCTCGTGAATTAAATGACGGTCGATGTACAATACATCGGGACCACCCTCAACCTGTTTTACCACGTGGGCATCCCAGATTTTATCAAATAATGTTTTTGCTGTCATAAAAATTATATGTGTTTTGTGTTTGTAGAGACGCACAATTGTGCGTCTCTACCATTCGTTTCATAATCAAATTATTTATTCTGCAACCGGTAATTTGTTTACCGCATCCAAAAAGGCTTCCACCGATGCTGTAATAATGTCGGTATTTGCACCAAATCCATGAAAGATAGTTTTGTTGTATTCAATTTGCATGTGCACTTTTCCAATATCGTCGCTGCCACGGGTAATTGCCTGAACCAGAAATTCCTCGATGGTTACCTGGCGGTGAATTATCTGTTTAACAGCCTTAATTGCTGCATCAACCGGACCGTTTCCAGCCGAAGTCGCATCAAATTTTTCGCCGGCAATATCCAATCGAACAGAAGCCATTGGTTTTAGGCCTTTACCGGTAACTACCTGTAGGAAATCGAGTTTTATACGGCGTTCAGAACGGGTTGCATCGCCAACCAGCAGTGCAATATCGTCATCGCGAATGTCTTTTTTCTTATCAGCAAGTTTTACAAATTCATCATAAACCAAATCCAGTTTCTCTTTAGTCAATTCAAAACCAAGTATTTCAAGACGGTGTTTTAAGGCAGCACGCCCACTTCTGGCAGTCAGTAAAATAGCCGATTCGTTGATTCCAACATCGGTTGGATCCATGATTTCGTAATTTTCGCGGTTTTTTAAAACTCCATCCTGATGAATTCCGGAAGAGTGCGCGAAAGCATTGCGGCCAACCACTGCTTTGTTGGGTTGAACCGGCATATTCATTAAAGTTGAAACCAAACGACTGGTGCGATAAATATTTTTTGTGTTGATTCCGGTTTCAATTCCTAATGCGGCATACCGGCTTTTCAAAATCATTACTACTTCTTCGAGCGAAGTATTACCTGCACGTTCACCAATTCCGTTGATGGTAACTTCGGCCTGACGTGCGCCATTCATAATACCGGCAATGGTATTTGCAGTTGCCATTCCCAAATCGTTATGGCAATGTGTTGAAATAGTTGCCTTGTGAATACCGGTTACATTATCGTATAAATATTTTATTTTTTCGCCGAATTCAGTAGGAAGACAATAGCCAGTCGTATCAGGAATATTGACAACTGTAGCCCCTGCTTTTATTACCGCTTCAACAACTTTTGCAAGGTACTCGTTATCGGTTCGTCCTGCATCTTCTGCATAAAATTCAACATCTTCAACATATTTCTTTGCATATTTCACCGCCTCGATGGCTCGTTCTATTATGGCATCGGGATTGGAGTTTAGCTTGTGGTAAATATGAAAATACGATGTTCCGATACCGGTGTGGATTCGCCCTTTCTTTGCATATTTGAGCGCTTCGGCTGCAACATCGATATCTTTCTGAACTGCGCGGGTTAAGGCACAAATGGTGGGCCATGTTACCGCTTTCGAAATCTCTACCACCGATTCAAAATCGCCGGGACTGGAAATGGGGAATCCTGCTTCAATTACATCAACTCCCAAATCCTGTAATGCCTTGGCAACTTCAATTTTTTCAACTGTGTTCAGCTGGCAACCAGGCACCTGCTCACCATCGCGCAAAGTTGTGTCGAAAATATAAAGTCTGTTACTCATTTTTATTTGTTATTTTTTATTGATTAATTCTTTAAATAGTCTGAAGTCTGAAGTCCGAAGAAAGAATACCAAAGTCGAAAACCCGGGCACAACAGAAATTCTATATTCGTTTGTTTTATATACATTCTTCTTCTACTTCTATTCATTTTTTTTATTCTAACCAGCTACTTCCGATTTTCTACTTCCTTCTCGCGACTTCTGACTTCCGTCTTCCAACTTTCTATACGAAAAAAGCCACCCTCTTTTACTGAGAATGGCTCTATTTTTTTACAAATATCTTTTATCTACATACCATTCTCAGTTCTTCTTAATGAGAAGAATAATACCTAACAGAAGGCTGAGTGAAGATATGTTGAATTTAAAATTCATGTTTTACTTTCAATTTCGCTGCAAATATCAAAATATTTTTTTAAAATGAAAACAAACCAGTATATTTTATTAATGAAATTTAATAAAAAGATGTGATTGTCTGAATTGGGAGACGGAAGTCGGGAGCAAAAAATGCGAGAATGCGAGAATGCCATAATGCGAGAATGGTAAGAATAAGGAATAAGGAATAAAAAAGTTTTAACAACCAGACACTATCCATTATCGAGTATCCAGAATCATATCCATTATCCATTATCTGTCTGTGACTGAAAAACGTTGACCTAAAAAAAGGTTAACAAGATGCAAGGAAATGGATTTTTTAATGAAGAACAAAGACTTAAACAAAACCGTTATTTCAGTTTAGATTTTAAAAAGAAGCGAGTTCAGGAACTGGA
>JBGSRA010000131.1:0-47236 GCA_041737765.1 Draconibacterium sp.
TTAATTTGAAAACTGGTTTCGACATTTTTGAATCCGTTTATCTTTATGACGTTAATATACTAAATATAAACGATTTACATCAATGTTAAATGAAATATTTACAAACAAAAAAAGAGACTGAACTCTTTTTAGACAGCCTCTTATTTTAATCATACAAAACAAAAGTTTGGTTATTTATTGATTATTAATTTTTTACTTACAACACCATCTTCAAGTGTAATCCGAACCATATAAATTCCGTTTTGTAAATCGTTTACTTCAAGGAGTGCTGATTTACTGTTGATTTCGAATTGTTTTACCAACTGGCCGTTAATGTTGTAAAAGTCGGCTTTCCTGATTTCTTTTGATTTGTGCGACAGATTTAACCGGCCGTTTTTAACGGGGTTAGGAAATAAATTAAGTGTTTCCGGTTGGTCAACACCAATTCTGATATCAGAAACAGCAGTGGTTTTTTCAGTATAGTAGATTTTTAAAGTTGGAATTCTCTCAGGGTGATGTAAACCATCGCCGCCATCATCGGGGTCTTCAATGTTTTCGAATGATTCGAAATCACGCGCATTGTCAAGTAAACTGGCTCCCTGGTCTTCTCCTTTCAGAAAAAGTGTAAGTGCATTTCCCGATTGCCATCCGGGGCGGTTGATTACCTGCTGAATAACCGATGCAATGTTGGGCGAATGATATTGTTGCCACATTGTCCAGTTTTCGCTGATAATCCATCGAACCGAATTACTTGTCATCTTTCTGTCAGTCAATGCTTCAGTTTCTTTAAACATAGGTGAATTATCAATATCTTCTGCAGTTATGGTTACCCGGGCTTCAGCCGATTCATCTTCGTGTGCATAAATAACGAGAACAGCTGAATCAATTTGTGCGCTTTTTGGAATGGTTACGTTCTGGAAGCGGGTGAGAGTTGTCATAATGTTTAAATCTTCACCTTCCCAACCCATATCCAAATCGTCATCGTTCATTTTATCAATCGAATCATTTTCATATTCTCCATCATCGAAAGAGATAGAAGTTTCTCCGTCTTTCCCGGTTTCAATGATTTTGAGAACCAGTTCCCTGAGTTCCGATGGAGGCGGAGTATAATCAATAACGAGTGTCGGTATTCTTTCAGGGTGGTGCAAACCATCGCCGCCATCATCGGGGTCTTCAATGTTTTCGAACGATTCAAAATCGCGCGCATTGTCTAGCAAGCTGGCACCCTGATCTTCACCCATCTGGAAAAGCGTGAGAGCATTTCCAGATTTCCAACCATCGCGGTCAATAACTTCCTGAATAACAGACGTTAAATCCGGAGATTCGTAAGGCTGCCACATCGTCCAGTTTTCGCTGATTACCCAACGGACTGTATTACTGGTTTTTGCGCGGTCATTCAATGCTTCGGTCTCAGTAAATAAAGGTGAGTTGTCGGAATCTTCGGCAAAAATGGTAACTCTTGCTTCAGCCGATTCGTCTTCGTGGGCATAAATTTTAAGTTTGGCTGAATTAATGGTTGAACCTTTAGGAATGGTAACATTCTGGAAGCGGGTGAAAGATGTCATTACATTCAGGTCTTCACCTTCCCAACCCATGTCCAAATCGTCGTCGTTCAGTTTATCAATCGAATCATTTTCATATTCCCCATCATCGAAAGAAATTGAGGTTTCACCGTCTTTCCCGGTTTCTATGATTTTAAGTACCAGTTGATTTGTAGTTGGAGGTGTAAATTCAATAACCAACGTTGGAATTCTTTCCGGATGATGTAAACCGTCGCCACCATCATCGGGGTCTTCAATGTTTTCGAACGATTCAAAGTCGCGCGCATTATCGAGCAGGCTTGCGCCCTGATCTTCACCCATCTGGAAAAGCGTGAGAGCATTTCCAGATTTCCAACCATCGCGGTCGATAACTTCCTGAATTACAGATGCCAAATCCGGAGATTCGTAAGGCTGCCACATCGTCCAGTTTTCGCTGATAACCCAACGGACTGTATTACTGGTTTTTACGCGGTCATTCAATGCTTCGGTCTCAGTAAACAAAGGTGAGTTGTCGGAGTCATCGGCAAAAATGGTAACTCTTGCTTCAGCCGATTCATCTTCGTGGGCATAAATTTTAAGCTTGGCAGAATGTATGGTTGAACCTTTAGGAATGGTAACATTCTGGAAGCGTGTGAAAGATGTCATTATATTCAGGTCTTCACCTTCCCAACCCATGTCTAAATCGTCGTCGTTCATTTTATCTATCGAATCGTTTTCATATTCTCCATCGTCGAAAGAGATGGAAGTTTCGCCGTCTTTTCCTGTTTCGATAATTTTAAGGGTTAATGTTTGTTGTGCAATTGCAGGATAAATCATCCACGCAAAAACTGAGATTAACGTACTTAGTAGAATTTTTTTCATAGTATAAATTTTATGATTTTATGGCGACTAAAATATGGATAGAAAACTGAACAGATGTTACAGCAGCAATAAAATTATGTTACAAAATTATTTCATAAATTGTTGGAATAGTGGTATTTATAATGATTCTTAATACCGGGAAATATAAAATTCATTTTGTGTTTGAAAACCGGGCTGCAAATTTAAAAAATACTTTTCAGGGTATTTTTTAAAGATGGAAAATGAAATTGTACAACTGGAAATTGAAAAAGATATACTGGAAATTGTAAATACAATAAAATCCCGTATTTTTGCACTTATATTAATAATTAAATAGTTATAGGATGAAAACAAAACAAAGTGCTAAATTGAAAATGCAACAGGTTGTACTTGATGTGTTGAATGAAAATAAAGAAGTTTGGATGGTAGTTCCGCAATTACAAAACGTTATGGAAATCTTTTCGGAAAATATTAACGTAATTGTTGAATTAAAATCTGAACAGGGGAAAGATATAAAACCATTATTGAAATTTAAGCTTGACAAAAGGAATAAATTAATTGATTCTTCATTACCCGCTTTAAATGTATTACTTGCTTATGGCCATGATATTAAGGATAAAGACCTTTTAAAAAAGCTGAATTTTTCCAGAAACAAGCTCACAAAATCAAAAGATTTGGATTTAATTGAAAACTGTAAATTGATTTATAAAACAGCACATAAATATTACATGAAGTCGTTGGAAACCAAAGAGTCAGTAGAAGATAATACAATAGATTTTTTTGGTTACGGGTTAAATGATGAAATGCTCGAAGAGATTGAGATGGCAGACAAAGCTTTTATTGAATCACTTTCAGTATTAAAAGTTGCGATTAGAAATAGAACCCTGGTTAATCAGCAAATAACTTCGAAAATGAAAGAAAATGACAAATTGCTCCGGAATAAAATTGATTTGCTCATTTCCATTTTCCAAACTTCAAATCCTGAATTGTTAAAAAAGTACACGGAGAGCAGAATAATTCAAAAGGAAGCTGCAAAAAAAGATGAAGAAGTGAAAAAGGTAAAGAAGAAAAAAGATTAATTTTTATTGTGCCATTGCCGGTTAAATAATTCACAGAAACCATAGAAAATTGTGCTTCGCAGAACTTTTTTCGTAGCAAAAATTATATGATTTAGTGCCAGGTAAAAATGGCATAACATTCTGAAGACCTGTTATACCGATTGAAGAAATGTAACAGTCCTCCCGATGTACATCGGGATCGCACACTCGTTTGGCCTTAACATTTCTTTTCATCGGCATTATACCAGAATGGCTTTGGACTGATTTAGAATCGCATTTGGTATTACAAAAAAATTAATTGAATATTAAAAAATGATGTATAAACACCTGAGAGTGTATATAAGCATTTGTATTATCTGCTGATTATAAGCTATTTAGGGGTGTTGTTTAATAATACATTCTATTGAAGTTTTAAAGTTGGAGCTTTCAGCATTTTCTGCACAGGAATCGAAAAAATAAATCAGTTATATTTGCGGTGTTTATTAATTATTAAACAGTTACAGACAAAATCCAACGATATGAAAACGAAACAAAAAAACAAGCTGAATATGTATAATACCGTTTTCGGTGTTATGAATGACCATAAAGAAGTATGGACAGGAGTGTTTCAGTTAAAAAATGTTTTTGAGAAATTTACAGAAAATACTGTCCGTTTAACTGAATTGAAAACCGAACAGGAAAAAGATTTACAATCTTTTTTTAATACCATGACTGAAAAAAGAGAAACACTTATAATTTTATGTACCCCAATCATAAATATAATTTTAGCATATGCCCATGATAAAAAAGAAAAAGAACTTCTTAAAAAATTGAATCTCAATAAAAATAAATTGGCAGGATCAAACGATACAGATTTAATTGAGAAGTGTAAAACCATTTATAAAGCCGCTAAAAAACTTTACAAAAAATCATCAGGTGAGGCGGAAAATTCAGATAATATAAAGGTTAGCATTAAAGATTATGGATTAACCGAAAAAATGGTTATTGATTTGGAAGTTGCTGTAAATGATTTTAGTAAGACACGATTGGCATTGCATGAAGCCATTCAGGACAAAGATAAAATGGGTAAACAAATTGCAACAATTATAAAAAAGAATAAAAAGCTACTGGAAAATAAAATGGATTTGCTCGTATCCATATTTGAAAAATCGAGTCCTGATTTTTACAAATCATATGTGGAAGCACGTGTAATTCAAATAGTAGAATCGGAAAAAGTAAAAAGTAAAAAGGAGAAAAAGACAGAAAAACGGGAGCAAGCTAAAGAAAGTGTAGCTGAATAACCGTTTGAATTGAAAATATAACGTGTTCCGGTTTGACTCTGATTCGGGGCGCGTTTTTTATTGCTTTTTAACTCTAAATTTTAGCCAATTTATTAACCTTCCCCATTTTGGCAGCAAGTTCATTTAATATCACCTGCGCTTCAGTGTATGTATCAAGGTTTCGGAACACATTTACAATTTTCAGTCGTGGATCGGGGCGATCAACAAATTCCTTGAAATCGTTTAAATCAATTTTGAGATATTCGCGCGTGATTATCTGTCCTGTTTCATAATTTATAGAAATATCTTCCTGCTCGGCAAAAACAAATTCAAGACTTGATTTATTGAAATTAATATCATAAAACCGTGCATAAATTAAGTAAATCTTATCATCCGGCATCCCGTAAAAATACACCGGAAGTGAAGTCGGAAAATAAGTCATATACGATTTATAGAGTAACATTGCCTTTGTTTTCATAGCAGATAAATGATTTAAATTTCGTTACGTAATAATATTTTCTCAAGTATTTCTTTGGTTCTGTCGGGGTATTGAATCTGAAAAGGTTTGCCATTTTCAACCCAATGACTGATATCATAAACACTTTCCTTAAAATCAGAAAGTGTGGTAATTCCCATTTCAGAGAGAAATGCAGCATTGCATACCTGTTCGTACTGGTTTTTCATTGGAATCACGCAAAGCTTTTTACCCATGTATAATGCTTCGGCAGGTGTTTCGAACCCGGCATTGCATAAAATTCCTTTGCAACCTGTAAACGACTTATTAAATTGTTCAAAAGACACAGGTTGAAAAAGAATGTTTTCTGATTGGTATGTTTCCTGATTGTGTTTTGAGAAAACCTCCCACTGAACCTGCTTAATTGCTGATAAAACCTTTGTGATTTCCTCGTTGCTGTACGAAGGCAAATAAACCGTGTAATGATTGTTATTAAAAGCTTTGGCTTTTCTGACATCACTTCTAATAACCGGGGGAAAAATAAAACTATCGAGCTGATTAAAATGAAAACCGTATTTCAGAGAAACCGGAGCATATCTTTTCAGAATTACTTTGCCAAACCAATCTGTTTTATGCGGTTTTGGGGCATGGTGGTGCAGAACGGCATTCTGGTGACTTAGCCCAACACATTTTTTACGTTGTACTTTACATGCCCAGGCTGTAACCGGCTCAAAATCGGAAATAATTAAATTGTATTGGTGAACAGGTAAGGTAATTATATCTTTTAAAAACCTGAATATCCTGATTTGTGCAATGGTTTTTCGTATATCAACGCCACCATTGGTACCAAAAACAAAACTCATTCCGTACAACCTGTATTTCACTTCAAACGGAAGTTTAAGGTCGGCCTGGGTACCACTTACCAGAACATCGGTTTCTGCCATTTCTTTTAACATAGGAATAATCTCCATGGCCCTGGCCAGGTGTCCGTTTCCTGTTCCTTGTATTGCGTAAAGAATCTTCATAGTTCACAAAATATTCGAATACATTAGTTCTTTTACAAGCGATTGATATAACTGCTTTCCTTCCTGAATATCGGGTTCATCATTCAGAATATCTTCTTCGGTTTCGTCCTGATAATACAACTGCCATTTTTTATCTGAATACTCTGCAGCGGTAAAGTTTTCAAGCCAGTCGCCACAATTGATATAATGGATTTTTTTTCCACCGGTATCAATTGTTTTTTCCCGGGGGATATGTGTATGTCCACATATTACAGTTTGATATCCCTGAAGCGTAGCAACTTCTCCAATCTTCTTTTCAAAAACTGAAGGAGCCGGTTTTTCACGAATGAAATGATTTTTGATTTTTTTGAATAAAACAATTTCTTTCCCCCAAAGTTTTCTAAAAACAGGAGACAATAAGTTATCAATTATTGCAATAAAACCGTATGTTGCGGCTCCCACCTTTGCAAGCCATTTTGATTCGTGAATTATAAGGTCGAAAATATCACCGTGAAAAATCCAGGTTTTATTGCCGTCGAGGTCGAGTATTAACTGGTTTACAATTTTGAGGTTTCCAATTTGAACATGATTGAATTTACGTAAAAACTCATCGTGATTTCCGGTAATATAATAAACCTGTATTCCTTTTTCCATCATTTTAAACAATTGGCGGATTACTTTTAAATGACCTTTGGGAAAATAATTGCGCGAGAATCGCCATGAATCGATGATGTCGCCATTCAAAACCAATGTTTTCGGTTGAATTGACTTGAGGTATTTCAATACTTTTTTAGGTTTGCAGGCGTGTGTGGCAAGATGTACATCCGAAATAACTGCTACCTCAATATCTCTTACTATCATAATTAATCAACTAACATGCTTCAAATTAGCAGATTAGTTATTAATTAAATGTTGCAAAAAAATTACTTTAAAAATAATTACATTCCATAATTCATATTGAAAATTTATTCTGGTTTTCAGTCCCTTAATCGTTTGTTAATATTCATTTTATTTGAATTAATTAAGTTTGAAAATTAATTGGCAAGGAGTTTTTATATGTTTAAATTATACAAAATCAGAGGTTTAAACAAATTACTTTCTTTGATAAATGTTCAGAGTGGAAATACCCGGCAACAAGCTGTTTCGATGACTGTTGGTTTTTATATGGCATTGTTCCCGGTAATCGGGATGACTACTTTTCTCGGGTTTGTGGTTTCATTAATTTTTAAACTGAATCATTTAATTGTACAGGGATTAAATATTGCCTTGTCACCAGTTCAGTTTCTGCTTTTTTATCCATTTATAAATTTTGGAAGTTGGTTTTTCTTTGGCAAAAAGATTGATATTCAGGTTATTTTTATGCAAAGCAAATTATTAACCATTAACCTTGATTCGCTTTATAAATTGATTGAAGCACTGTCAGTTGGAGTTGTAATTTGGGGACTTGTTTTTATTGCCACAGGTCCTTTTTTTTATTTAACGGTTACATTTTATTTGAAAAAGAAGAACAGGTTTGAAATTTGAAATCACTTTCCCATTTCGATTGAATTTCCGGACAGAATTTAGCTTACATTAATGAATGTCCATTAGCCTTGTGCAGGGTTAAAGATTAATAAGTAAACTTAACTATAGGCTATCTGAAAACCTCAATATTGAACTAAGAATTGCAATTGCAACAGATTGCAATCCGGTTAATATTCGGTTAATTCAATGTAACAATCTTTATCGCAATACTTTTTCAATTTATATTGCATACTTATTTGTCTTTTAATTTTAAAAAATTACAAAAAACAAGATTTATCAATATGAAGAAAATCTATTTTGCCCTTTTGGGTATTGCGTTTTTAACTGCATGTAATGAACAGTTAGATACGATTGATGAAGCCGGATTAAAATCGGGCAATGTTGAAAAGAATAAACACGAATCTGTAAATTTTGAATTAATAGGTTCGCTGGATGTTGGAGAAACGGGAGCTGCTGAAATAAGCGCTTTTGACCCTTTAACAAAAAAGTTGTTTGTAGTAAACAATACCGTTGATGACGATGATGTAGTGCTTGTTAACCAGATTGAAGTGGTCGATTTTTCGAACCCGGCTTCTCCTGTAAAATCGGACATTATTGATATTACCGGAGGTAAGGTAAACAGCCTGCATGTAAATAACGGAAGACTCGCCGCAGCAGTAGAAGCAGACACTAAAACCGATAACGGTAAGGTGATTGTTTTTCAGACAGATGACTATGCTGTAATAGCCGAAATTGAAGTGGGTGCATTGCCTGATATGGTGACATTTTCACCTGACGGAAAATATATCCTTTCGGCTAATGAAGGTGAACCAAATTCTGAATACACAATTGATCCGGCTGGGACAGTTTCCATTATTAATACACTAAATAATTATTCAGTTAAAACACTCGGATTTAGTAGGTTTGAATTGCAGGAAGCTTATTTAAAAAGGAATGGACTTCGTATTTTTGGGCCCGGTGCAACATTTGGGCAGGATATAGAACCTGAATATATCGCCGTTTCACAAAATTCAAAAAAAGCGTGGGTTACATTGCAGGAAAACAATGCAATAGCCGAAATTGATTTGACTCTCCAGCTCATAGTAAAAATAATGCCCCTTGGATTTAAAAATTACAATCTGGAACAGAATTCTATTGATGCAAGCGATAAACCTAAAAATACTATAAATTTTGGTGCCTGGCCGGTAAATGGAATGTATCTGCCTGATGGAATTGCTGTTCTTAGTAATAACAACGTGCCTTTTATTTTTACAGCAAATGAAGGTGATACCAGGGATTATGATGAATTCTCTGAAGAACAAAGGGTGAAAGATGTAACACTTGATCCAACTGCATTTCCTGATGGGGTAAATCTTAAAGATGATGCAAATTTAGGAAGGCTAAAAATTACATCGACAATGGGTGATAAAGATAACGATGGTGATTATGACCGGCTTTTTTCTTTTGGAGCACGTTCATTCAGTATTTGGAACGGAAATACTGGTAAACAAATTTTCGATAGCGGAAACGATTTGGATTTACAGGCTGTTACTGAAAATAATTATGATGATGACAGAAGCGATGACAAAGGTTCGGAACCGGAAGGCATTGAAACAGGCAGAGTGGGTAACAAAAATCTTTTATTTGTAGGATTGGAGCGGGTTGATGGTGTTGCGGTTTACGATGTTTCCAACCCCGTAAAGCCTAAATTTCTGCAATGGCTTGATTGTGGCGATGCACCGGAAGGGTTGTTGTTTATTCCTGCAAATGAGAGCCCTTCGGGGAAAAGTATTCTTGTAGTCAGCAGTGAAGGTGATGGCGTTATAACCGTATTCTCTACTATTTAAATATAAAAATCGATAAAAATTAAGAGATAAAAACCACCGGAATTATTATCACTTAATTTTTTTATTTAAAAAAAAACGGGTTGCAGCTTTATAACTGCAACCCGTTTAATTCTTACTTTCCAAATACAATTATTTCTTTAGAATCCTGTCAAGTACGGTTTGCTTATCCAGTTTTTTGGTACAGAAAAACCAATCGTGACATTCAACTCCTTCTTCTTTCCCATCCATACGGTCTTTTGCAATACCACACGAACCTGCCGGCGGAACAATTACATCGTCGCCCGGACGCCAGTCGGCAGGAGTGGCAATTTTAAATTCGTCGGCAGTTTGCAGTGCTAATATTACCCGGTAAAGCTCGTCGAAATTGCGGCCTAAACTCAAAGGGTAATAAATAATGGTTCGTATAACACCTACCGGATCGACTACAAATACAGCGCGAACAGCTTTTGTGTTGCTTTCGCCAGGCATCATCATTCCGTATTTTTTTGCTACTTCCATGGTAATGTCTTCGATGAGCGGGAATGTAACTTCCACATCTTTCATTCCTTTGTACTCGATTTTTTCCTTGATGGTGCGCAACCAGGCAATGTGGCTATACAATCCGTCAACCGAAAGACCTACCAATTTGCAGTTGGCTTCATTGAATTTCTTTTCGAGGGAGGCAAAAGTCATAAACTCCGATGTACAAACCGGTGTAAAGTCAGCCGGGTGACTGAATAAAATTACCCAACTTCCGCTGTAATCGGCGGGGAAATTAATGTCGCCCTGTGTTGTTACTGCCTTAAAAACAGGCGCTTTGTCGCCAATTCGTGGCATGGCATAAACTTGATTTTCTTCCATTGTTATTGATATTTAAAATTAAACATTATTGATTTGACTTGTGTGAAGCCATTAATTTTCAGCATTTATCAAATGTTCCTTTAATTTGAAGTACAAACTCTTCAGGCTTAAATCCGGACAAGTTTTTGTTTAAGAAATATTTTTTAAGAAGTTCATCCAGCTCGTTGTCATGATAATCTTCTATTAAATCACATTCAGAGCAATACAAATGATGATGAGTTTCTATAATTCCGTCATATCGCATAACATCTCTGTCGGTATTTACTTTTTTTACAAGCCTGCTTTCTACAAGCGTTTCGAGTACTTTATAAACTGTACCGGTTGCAATGTTCGGATGTTTCTGCCTTATATATTCTATAATGTTTTCGGCTGTTGGGTGATTGCTTAATCCGTAAATGGCTTCAAGTATCGCCATTCGTTGTGGAGTAATTTTTAATCCTTTTTCAACTAACCTGTTCTTGATTTCTTCCTGACTAATATTCATTTGAAAAATATCTAAATAAGAATAATTCTTATTAAAGAACAAATGTATAACAAAAAAATTTATGAGTTATTGATCGAAAGTTTAAATTTTGTTAAAAGGATTTTAAAAATTAACAGGCAAATAAAATGAAGTTGATTATTACGATTTTTATAAGAGAACTTTAAACTTGCAATTACTGAAAATTGAATTTTACACTGTTGGTTTTGCTATCCAATTACCTTAAAAAATTGCATTCATCGTTTAAAATATAAAAGTTGCTGATTACTATATATTTAAGTTAATTCTGTTTTTTGCGGCAAAAATAAAAATGAAATTAATAATAATCCATTTCTTCCTGCATTTGATTTTGGCTGATTAGCATGTTAATAGCATTCAGATTAAAATAGTGCTGGGCTTCGGTATTGGTTAAAAAATTGCCAAAAGTTGCAAGTATTTTTACTCTTTGTTCAAGATTATCTGTAAGTTCCATAAATTCTGCCATGCCAACTTCAGAGCCGTTTGTAAATATTGTATTCGATTCATAGTCGTACGAGAAATCCTCATGTTCAGCCAATATCCATTTCAGGGTAGTATCAAATGCAAAATCGGTTTTATTACACGCATACAATACAACCATTTTCCCATTGGAAAGACCATAAAAGTACACCGGTAATTTGGTATGAAAACAAGTACAGGTGGATTGGTAAATTAATTGCTCTTTGATTTTCATGACTTAATAGTTTTGTGAGCGAAAGTTACGACTATTACATTTTACCCCAATTTATAAACGATTAATATTTGGTTAACAGACGTTTAATAAATTGTTAAGCAAATAATTACGGATATTTTCAATTTATTTTGAAATCAGGACAATTTGATTATTCGTAGATTAAATGAATAATGATGTATAAACAGTATTGTGTTTTTCGTATTTTTAAGAAAAAAATGAAATACAAAAGCATACTGCTATTCCTTGTCGTTTTTACCAGTTGCAATGTAAATGACAAAAAAGCGGTTAAAGAAGAAAAGCGCAGTCATCCAAGCCACCTTTATAATTTTGTTGAAATTGATACCACCCTGCTGAAATATTTTGAAACTGATTACCTTCCGGTATATTCAGATATTTATTACCAGGACGGTACAAAAAGATTTCCTATTACTGCTACTGTAAGCATCCGAAATACTTCAATTACAGATTCGGCTTATGTTTTATCGGCAAGTTACTATGATTCTTACGGGAAAATAATTCGTTCGTATCTCGATTCCACTTTACTCCTTTCACCGCTCGAATCTATCGAATTGGTAGTGGAAGAAAAGGAAAGTGAAGGAGGAGCAGGCGCCAATTTTATTATCGACTGGGCAGCTACCAAATATGCTGACCAGATTTTGATTCAATCGGTAATGATTAGTACATATGGACAACAAGGTGTTTCGTTTTTGTCTGATGCAAAAATTATAAAAAGAGTCAGTAAAGAGTAATTCATTCAAATCATTTTTAAACTGAAATATTCGTTCAAAAAGAAACCTGATACAATTTTAAAACACCGTTATTGTAGCGCCTGCCTGGTAAAATTAATAAAATCGCGTTGGGCTTTTAATGTGTTTACAGTATGCAGTAATAAGTTTTTAGTTTCCGAATTTATTTTAAAATACAATAACGAGTTGCGGGTGTTAACTTCCTTATTTTTTATACGTTTTATCTGGTTCTTTTCAAGTTTTTCCAATACTTCAAAAATTTTCTCCCTATCAGAAATCAAAGTTTCAATATTTTCGAATTTGTTATCTTTTACTGTGTGCAACGCAAAATTGAAAAAATCATCGATTAGTGCAATTAATTTAACCAGTTCAGCCTTTTGTTCGGGTGAGAATGGTTTATGGTTGTTATCGGTATATTTAACTATCGGGTAGATAATGAAATGCGCAGCATGGGCTATTTCTCGCTTGTAATTCATCATTTGCACATAGTAATGGCCCGTATCAACTTTTCCTCCGGATAACACCTGGACAGTTGAATATACCTTTTCTTTATTTCTTTTTGATCTTCTTGAGAAATCGATACTGGCGTTTTCAGCCAGTTTCAGTTTATTACTGTCTTCGTTTAAAAAACCTTCAATTCCGAGTGAAACAATATAATTAGAGGAAACAATAGATTTTACTACCTGTTTCGAACTTTTTGAAATAATGACTTCTATAGGGTCTTTTGCATCAATTAAATCTTCCTGCTCTGCTAAAGATTTTTGACTCCGCCTTTTGAAAAGCATGTGAGTTCTGATAACCATAAAAATGGCAACTGCAACAAATACGAAAATCATTATTTTACCACCAAGAGAAATGATAAGGGCAATTACAGCAGCTCCCGTAAAAGCAATTACAGCAGTTAAAAACCAGCCACCTATTACCGCCATTACTCCCGAAACACGAAATACTGCACTATCGCGGTCCCAGGCACGGTCGGAGAGAGAAGTGCCCATTGCAACCATAAACGTTACATAAGTTGTTGAAAGTGGCAGTTTTAAAGATGTTCCAAGCGCAATAAGGATACTCGCAACAACCAGGTTTACCGAAGCCCGGATTTTATCGAAAGCAGGCGGTTCGGGATCGTTTGGAATTCCGTAATCTGAAGGAGTATATCTTGAATCGATAGCCCGCAATATCCCGGCTGGGATTATTCTATTCAGCTTTTTATTAAACTGGGTTGTTGATCTAACTATCACCCTTGCAAGAATCGATGAGTCAAATTTTTCGGTTCCTTCACTTTGCCTCGATAAATCGACGGAAGTGGCAATAACAGAGCGAGCCTTTTTCGAAAAAATAAGAGTGGCAATCATTACCAGGCCCGAAATCAGTAACATATAAACAGGAGTATCTACCTTGCCGGCCAGCATTCCCATTGAAAAACAATCAGGAGAAGGATTTCCTGCAGCAACCCAGGCTTGAAATGAATTAAAACCGGCAAGCGGAACTCCGATAAAATTAACCAAATCATTCCCCGCAAATGCCATGGCCAGTGCAAAAGTCCCAATCAGAACAACAAATGATAATATTTTAATATTAAACAGCCACTTTAAAATTTGTATTATAATGGTCCATCCCAAAAAACTAATCATTAAAACAGTTGGTATATTGTTATTTATCCATTCGCTTAATGTTTCTTTACCTCCTTCAACGGGCAATTCAGCAAAAGAAGAATCGCTGATTCCCTTTACCAGCATAAAATAGGTTATAGTAGTAATGGCCAGGCCACCATATATCGAACCAAAATATTTCATGGGTTGGCGATAATTAAAACTAAAAATAAGACGTGCTATAAATTGTACAAATGCCCCAACCGTAAAGGCAATCACAACCGAAACCAGTATTCCGGTAATAATTGCAAGGGCTTTATCAGAATTAATATATTGCGAAAGTTCGAGAAAAGCAGAACCGCCAGCCATTTTTATTTTAACAACTGAAACTGCGACTGCTGCACCCAGTAATTCGAAAACAACTGAGACTGTTGTAGAGGTTGGCATCCCCAGTGCATTAAATGAGTCGAGCATAATTACATCGGTAATCATAACTGCCAGAAAAATGATCATGATTTCAGAAAAGAAAAACATGTCGGGATGGAAAATCCCTTTCCGGGCAACTTCCATCATACCATTGGAAAATGCTGCTCCGATTAAAATCCCAAAAGCAGCCATAAAAAATATCAACCATTTTGGTGCGGCTTTTGAACCTACTGCTGAATTTAAAAAGTTAACAGCATCGTTTGCAACACCAACCACCAAATCTGAAATTGCCAGTGCGAAAAGCACTACAACGATTATAATGTAAAAATTTTCCATATTTCGGTTAATAGTTTAGCTCTGCTAATTTATTCGTTAAGTAAGTAATAAATTCCGAATTTAACATTAAAAAAACATTAATCCAAAGTGAATTTACTGTTAATCAATGTATAACATTTATTTCCTACTTTTACACCACTAACAAAGATAATAATGAATAAACTTTCATCAAGACAGGTTGTCGTATTTTTAGCATTAATTTTAACAGCGATTGTTGGATTGGGCTGGTACTATTTAATGATTACCGGGTTCTTGTTTTGGTTTATGGTTATTGGGCTGGTACTGTTTTTTATGGTAGCATTTTACATTATACAGTTTGCCATAAATAAATTTATACTCGAAAAAATAAGGCCCATTTATAAAATCATCGATTTTGTGCCTCGAAAGGAAAAGGAGTTAAAACTTAATTTGAAACCCGGTTTTGTTGAACTTTCGGATGTTGAACAGGATGTTGAAAACTGGGCACACGATAAACTTCAGGAAATTGAACGCTTAAAGGAACTGGAGCGGTACAGAAAAGATTTTGTAGGTAACGTTTCTCATGAATTAAAAACGCCGATATTTAATATTCAGGGCTATATTCTTACACTTCTTGAAGGAGGGTTGGAAGACCCGAACATCAACAAACTTTACCTTACTCGGACTGAAAAAAGCATCGACAGGATGATTTCGATTGTTGAAGACCTTGAATCGATTAACAAACTTGAAACCGGAGAATTGAAACCGCAGTACAGCGTTTTCGACATCGTTAAAATTGTTGAGGATGTTTTTGAAATGGAACAACGACTTTCGAAAGAGCGGAAAATTTGGTTGACATTTACCGATAAACCCGATAAACCATTGATGGTAAAAGCCGATAGAAAACGAATCATCGAGGTGCTTACGAATCTGGTTGTGAATGGATTAAAATATGGCAAGAAAAACGGATTTTTAAAAGTGGGTTTTTACGATTTCGATGACAAAATTGTGATTGAAGTTTCGGATAACGGAATTGGAATCGACAAAAAAGATTTACCCCGGATATTCGAGCGCTTTTTCCGTGTCGATAAATCGAGATCGCGCGAACAGGGAGGAACCGGGCTGGGTCTTTCGATTGTAAAACACATTATTGAAGCACACAATCAGACAATTAATGTGCAAAGTGTTCTTAACGAAGGAACCACATTTACCTTTACACTTGAAAAAGCCAAATAATAACCTAACTTTGCTTAACTTAAAATTAAGCTACTTTTAATAAAGCTTTAATATGTAGCTCATATATTTACATTCCATTTAATACGATTAGTTATGGATGATACAATTTTTAAAATTCTGCTGGTTGATGACGAAGAAGACATTCTTGAATTCATAAGTTACAATCTCGAAAAAGAAGGTTACAAAGTTTTCACTGCAAAAAACGGAATTGAAGCGATTAAATCAGCCGAAAAAAATACTCCGCATTTGGTTATTCTCGATGTAATGATGCCCGAAATGGATGGTATTGCAGCGTGCGAAGAAATGCGTAAAATTCCGGCGCTCGACAATACTGTAATTGCTTTTTTAACAGCGCGCGGTGAGGATTATTCGCAAATTGCCGGTTTTGAAGCTGGTGCCGACGATTATATTACCAAACCCGTGAGACCAAAAGTTTTGGTTAGCCGCGTTAAAGCATTACTGAAACGCACGGGCGAAGCCGTTGTTGCTCCGGTTTTGGTAAACGAAAATACGGTAAGTGTAGGAAATCTTGTAATCGACAAAGAGCGGTACCTGATTAGAATCAATAATATTGAAATGGTTCTTCCGAGAAAGGAATTCGAATTGTTGTCGTTACTGGTTTCGAAACAGGGAAAAGTATTTACACGAGAAGAAATATACCATTCGGTTTGGGGCGAAAATGTGGTTGTGGGTGATCGTACTATCGATGTTCATATCAGGAAGTTACGCGAAAAAATTGGTAACGACCACATTAAAACTTTAAAAGGAATTGGTTATAAATTTGTGGAATAATATTCAAAGGAAATAAATTACAGGGTACAAAATAATGAAACCTAAAACGTAGCCTGCTGCAACTTGTAGCAGGCTATTTTTATTTTGTATTAATCGCGCAGTTCCAATTAGTCCCGATATAAAAACTAAAACAACATTTGCCATAATCGGGTTTACACCACCACGAAACGACAAAGCAAAAAATGTTGCAGTTATCGCTCCAATTGCAGCCATGTGGATACTGATATTCCATTTAAATGAAATAAGAAGCAACGCCACAATTAGGAGTACCGAAGCAATCATAAAAAGCTTGAACAAAGGAATAAAATGAATTCTACTCAGTAAAACAAATCCGATGTAGTAGAAAACAGCAGCAAACAAAAGCGGAATTATTCTGTCGCGGCTGTTAGGCATTAATACATCGAATTTTGGATTAAGCGCCAGCATTGCGACCGATAACATCGGAAGTGTGGCTGTACTGAAAAAAATAACCAGTAAAACGTAGTTTCTGGCATCGGTGGTTAGCATCGAATTGTAAAATCCTGAGCTAAACAAAAGCAAAAATCCTAAAGAAGGTAAAATTACAGGGTGAAAAATTATGGAAACGATTTTTGCAATTTTTTCGGACATATTAAAGCTCCTTTCGCAGCCTGGCAACCGGTATTCCCAGTTGTTCGCGGTATTTTGCAACTGTCCGGCGGGCAATGTTGTATGTTTTCTTTTTCAAAATCAACGCCAGTTTATCGTCGGTCAAAGGTTTGGTTTTGTCTTCGTTATCAATGCAATCCTGAAGTATCTTTTTAATTTCACGGGTCGAAACTTCTTCTCCGTCATCTTTTTGTAACCCTTCTGAAAAGAAATATTTTAAAGGGTAAATTCCAAAATGGGTTTGAATGTATTTACTGTTCGAAACGCGCGAAATGGTAGAAATATCGAGGTTGGTACGTTCTGCAATATCTTTCAGAATCATTGGCCGTAACCTGGTTTCATCGCCATCCAGAAAATATTCATTCTGAAAATTAATGATTTCCGACATGGTTTGCAATAACGTGGTTTGCCGTTGCTGTAAAGCATCGATAAACCATTTGGCCGAATCGAGTTTTTCCTTTACAAAGTGCAAGGCCTCTTTTTTGTTTTTGTTTTTATGATTATCGCCCAAAGCGCGGAGCATCCCCAGGTAAGCCTCGTTTATCTTCAATTCCGGTACATTTCGCTGATTTAACGAAAGTATTAATTCGCCATCAATATTTTCGAGTATAAAATCGGGAACAATGTGCTGATTCGACTTATTTAACGGATTGCTGTATGAACTGCCGGGTTTTGGATTGAGTTTTAAAATATGATCGATGGCTTCTTTTAAATCAATATCCGAAAGTTCCAGTTTGGTCTGAATTCTGGAGTAATGTTTTTTTGTAAATTCATCAAAAAACTCATCCACAATTTTGTAAGGAGTATAACTTTTATCTCCTTTCCATTTGTTGAGCTGAATTAACAGACATTCGCGTAAATCGCGGGCTCCAACACCCGGCGGATCAAAATCCTGAATTATTTTTAAAATCCTGAGAAGCTCTTTTTCTGAAATTTCGATATTCATATTAAAGGCCAAATCGTCACTGATTGCAATCAGTTCGCGCCGCAGGTAACCATCATCATCAATATTCCCAATAATATATTCAGCCAGTTGATGCTCTTCTTCGGTAAGTTTTACCATACCCAGCTGCTCGTACAAAAATTCGTGAAATGTTGTACCTACCGAAAAAGGAATATCGACATATACATCGTCTTTTGAATAGTTATTGGTATTTAATTTATACGATGGAATATCTTCTTCCTCGTCGTAATAATCGTCGAAAGTAAATTCCTCGTTATCAACATCAGAGGTGTCAGCATCATCGCGGGTTTCGTTATCTTCCTCCGGTTCCTGTCCTTCTGATTCAAGTTCAAGTACAGGATTTTCCTCAAGTTCTTTTTTAATGCGTTGTTCGAGAAGCAAAGTCGGGATCTCCAAAAGCTTTATCACCTGAATTTGCTGAGGTGAAAGCTTTTGTAGCAATTTTTGTTGCAGTGAAAGATTTTGCTTCATATCCCTTAAGTTTGCTCCGTAAATTTACTATTTTTTTTGTGAAGTAAATTTTTTAAACAAAGGTTAGAATTCTGCATTTTTTGGAGTACGTGCAAAGGCAATTACATCGCGAATATTACCCATTCCGGTAACAAACAGTATAAACCGTTCAAAACCCAGACCAAACCCGCTGTGTACAACCGAACCATAACGGCGGGTATCGAGATACCACCACATTTCTTCTGTAGGAATGTGCATTTCTTTCATTCGGGTTTCCAGTTTTTCAAGGTTTTCCTCACGTTGCGATCCTCCAATAATTTCGCCAATTTGCGGGAACAAAACGTCCATGGCGCCAACAGTTTTACCATCGTCGTTTTGTTTCATATAAAATGCCTTAATTTCTTTTGGGTAGTTGGTGAGAATAACCGGGCATTTAAAATGTTTTTCAACCAAATAGCGTTCGTGTTCGCTTTGCAAATCAACACCCCAGTCAACCGGAAACTGAAATTTCTTTTTCTTGTATGGTGTCGAGTTTTTCAGAATTTCTATTGCTTCAGTATAAGTAATTCTGACAAAATCGTTGGTTAAAACAAAATTCAGTTTTTCAATTAAATCCATCGAACGCTGATCTGCAGGTTTGTCTTTTTCTTCCTGCTGAAGACGGGATGCCAGAAATTGCAGGTCGTCCATACAATTGTCGAGTGCATATTGAATCAGCGATTTCAGGAATTCTTCAGCCAAATCCATGTTGTCTTTCAAATCGTAAAAAGCCATTTCTGGTTCAATCATCCAAAATTCGGCAAGGTGGCGGGTTGTGTTCGAGTTTTCAGCCCTAAATGTTGGACCGAATGTATAAATCTCTCCAAGTGCCATTGCGCCAAGTTCGCCTTCCAACTGTCCCGAAACTGTTAAGTTGGTTGCCTTTCCAAAGAAATCCTGGCTGTAATCGATTTCACCATCTTCGGTTAATGGCAGGTTTTTAGGATCGAGTGTGCTCACCCTGAACATTTGCCCGGCTCCTTCTGCATCGCTGGCGGTAATAATCGGAGTGTGCAGGTAGTTAAACCCTTTTTCGTTAAAATATTTGTGAATGGCAAAAGCCATGGCATGCCTTATTCTGAAAATAGCACTGAATGTACTTGTGCGGAAACGCAAATGTGCATTTTCGCGCAAAAATTCGAGCGAGTGCCTTTTGGGTTGAATCGGAAATTTGTCAGGATCAGCAGCGCCAAGCAGTTCAACCTCTGCGGCAATAAGTTCAATATTTTGACCGCTTCCTGCCGATTCGGCTAATTTACCGGTAACAGAAAGCGCAGCCCCGGTGTTGATTTCGCGAAGCAGTGATTCGTCAAAATTATTAACATCAACTACAACCTGAAGATTGTGAATGGTAGAACCATCATTTAGTGCAATAAAATATACGTTTTTACTTCCTCTTTTTGTTCTTACCCAACCCTTTGCAACAACAGTTTCGTTTGCTTTTCCTTTTTGCAGGATGTCTTTAATTTTTGTTCGTTTCATAGTCAATTGCATATTATTAATGCTTTTTTTATTTTCAATTTGAAGGGTACAAAAGTACATTTTTATATGATAATCAGTTGGGAGCAGGGCAAATATAGCAGTTTTTTGACGAATTGATAAAATAAAAAAACCATTCTTCCGTCTGTTGACATCTGAATGGTTTTAAATTCGAATTGATTGATTAATTCCTTTTATAGGAAAAAGAGAGAAATCAGAAAACTAATTTCTCTCTGAGATAAATTTTATTCTTTTATGCTTCTCTTTCGTACGTGCCTGCCACCGGAACTGTAGCTTTTTCAATGTACCCAATATTGCCCATGATATAAGTTTCAGGGCCTAATTTCATATCCGAGTTCATCATTTCATCATAAGTTACCTCTTTTCCGGTGTATGCCGAAACTCTACCCATGATAGCAACCAAATTTGAAATTGCAGTTTCTTCTGCCTGGTTCCATGGAATATCCTGACGGATACAGGTCACAAGGTTAATGTGTTCCTGAACGTAAGGACTGGTTTCCGATTTTTCAGCAGTAAACAAAGGATTTCCTGCTGTATCGACAATCATAGGATCTTTTCCATCAGTTTTAGCAATTGCTTTTGTTCCGTGAAAAACTTCGTAAACACCATTAGTACAGCCGTTTATTTGACGACACATACTGTGCATCTGACGTCCGTCACCAAAAGTATAGTCAATACTAAAATTGTCGAACTGATCTCCGGTAGGTCTCCGTTGGCGAGATCCAAAACCATTGGCTTTTACAGGATGATCACCAAAAAACCACATGGCAACATCGAGATTGTGAACATGCTGTTCAACAATATGGTCGCCCGAAAGCCAGCACCAGTTTACCCAGTCGCGGATCATCCATTCCATTTCTGTCCATTCAGGTTTGTTGTCGCGGTGCCATAATTTTCCACCATTCCAGTAAACATTTGCCGAAACGATTTTTCCGATTCCATTATTTTGTATCTCTTTATACAGATTGATGTAGTTGAGCTGGTGTCTTCTTTGTGTTCCTGTAGCTACCTTCAATCCCATAGAATCAGCCATTTTAGCGGCTGCCATTACCTGGCGGATACCTGCTGGATCAACAGCAACTGGTTTTTCCATAAACACATGTTTGTGTGCTTTTACGGCAGCTTCAAAATGCTCGGGACGGAATTTTGGAGGAGTTGCCAAAATGATAATATCAACACCCGAATCGATTACTTTTTGGTAAGCATCGAAACCTACAAAACAGTTTTCAACAGGTACTTCCTGTCCTTTTTCAGTTTTAATTTTTTCGCGGCAACTGTCAACCCTGTCCTGAAAAGTATCGGCAAGAGCAGTAATTGTTAAACCCGGACCGGCATTCAGATAGTCAATTGCCGCTCCTGAACCACGTCCACCGCAACCAATAATACCTGCTTTTAGTTCTTTTCCTTCGGGAGCTGTTGCAAGCATCGGAGGAAATTTATACTCGGTTGGCACCCAGTCATAAGATCCTGCATTTTTTGGTTTGTCACCACCAGTACACGATGTTAAAGCTCCCACACCCATTGTACCTGCTGCGCCAACTGCTGCTGCGCTGGCTAAGAATTTTCTTCTTGAAAACGGATTGTTACTCATAATGTTAAATTTTTAGTTGAATTTAGGATTTTAAAATTATTATTATTTTCCGGTATTTTCATCAAATTCGCAAACAACTCTAAAACTGATATAATTACAGTCTGACAACCACCAAATACTTTTAGGCATCTGCGGGTCGGTTTTCAGCCAGGCAACAGTTTGGGTAGCACCACGCGATGCACTCCGAACATCTGCGATATCGCTTTTAAAATATCCACCTCTTATAACATGTTCTTCACCACTGGCAGGACCTTTTGGATCAAGTACTCCATCGGAAAGTTGTGAATATGCATCAGGTGAATACCAGTCAGCACAATATTCGGCTGCGTTGCCCAACATATTTTTCAAACCAAATGGATTTGCCTTAATTTTTTCAGGTTCCTGGGTTTTTGCCTTACTGTTTTTACCGTAAACCACATAGTTATTGATTGAATCGTTTTCTTTTCCAAACATTTTCCCAAAGAATCCTTTTTCAGCAAAATCTTTTACGTCTCCAGCGAAAAAGAAAGGTGTTTCTTTTCCTCCCCGGGCAGCATATTCCCATTCGGCTTCAGTTGGCAGGCGGTATTTTTTCCCGGTTACCTGGGTCAGCCATTTACAGAATGTTTCAGCCGAGTGGTAACTCATTGTAATAGCAGGACGTGAACCCAATCCCCAGTTTTGATCGGGCTGTCCGTATGGTGGTGTAGGACCTGAAATTGCGTCAACATCAGCCTTGGTGCGGGCTCCCTCTGTATCGGTTGACCGGCCTTCGGCAGCAGTAGCCGAATAAAATGCCAGATATACTTCCCAGCTTACTTCAATTTCAGCCATAAAAAACGGGCTGATTTTAACTTCTTTCTGCGGACCTTCGTCGGGTTTACGGGTTGGTTCTTTTTCCGGACTTCCAATTTTAAACGAACCTCCCGGTATTGCTTTCATGTTGAATGAAACGGTTGTATTTGGTATGGTTTCGGTAAAATCTTTATGACCGGTAACTAATGCAGGTGCTGTGTATTTTTCCTTACTTGCACCGCCAGTGCTTCCGAATGCCACATTTTTTGCATGTAAAGCGTTTGGATCGTAATGACCAACATTCAGGTGGCAGTTAATACATAGCAAACCTTTTTCCTTTTCATTCTGACTGTAATAAAGATGTGCATTTTGTCCATCTTTTGTTAACGTTAGTGGAAATAAATTAGGGTGGCATTTAACACACGATTCCTGAAATACATGGTGACTTGCAACTTCAAGTGTTGATTTCTCTTCCCAGTTAAAGTCGGCACTGTCTTTAAAAATATATCCGTATGCATCTCTCGATGATGCTTTTATCTTTTCTATCAGGTAGTTCTGTCCTTTTGGTGGTAAATGACAATCGACACACCCAATTTGAATTCCTACCCTTGTATCGTAATGAACCGATCGTTTCCACGAGTCGAAAACATGCGGATGAACGTGGCAAATTTCGCACGATTCGTTGGTAGAAGTGGCTTCTATTGCCTTATTTGAATATATAGTTGCTAAAATTCCGAAAGTAAAACCGATAAGAATTACCAATAGAATTTTTTTACGTAAAAAATCAATAACTTTTTGCAGCATGTTAAACGTTTAGTTTTAAGAAAAACTGAATTAAAAATTGAACTCAAAAATAGCAATTTATTAAAACGGTTCTCAATAAATGAATGATTTATACAGTATTTAGAAACAATAAACTTATTACAAAAATTAATAAACACCTTTATTTTACTTCATTTAAATGACGCTTTTATTCTGATTTATACCTAAATAAAACCGGTAGATATTTTTGAGTGAAAAATAAAGAAGAAAGGTTGTCTTGCAAAAAGACAACCCGGGAATAATTTCAAAATTTAATTTGAAGGGAAGGGAAAGAAAATTATATTTTAGCTAGAGAATCTTTAAAAAGTATGGTACAAGATTAAAATGAAATCATTACAACGGGTTTAAGCTTCGGTTAAACTTTAATTAAAACTCTTGTAAACTATATAATATTTCTTAGTATCTTTCCGGCTATGAACAGGTTAGCCCGGGGATATATCAATTTACTGGAACTTTTTTTCCCGACTTTATGCGTTACCTGCGGATCGCGGCTGGTAACACAAGAGAAGTTTTTATGTATTGATTGCTGGCTAGATTTGCCGGTTACCAATTTTCATCGCGACACCGAAAATAAAGTTGCACAGCTTTTTTGGGGGAGGGTACAGATAGAAAATGCAACCGCCTTTTTTGCATACAACAAGGGTAGTAAATATCAGCAACTCATTCATTTTATCAAATACAAAGGTTTAAAAGAATTGGGTTTTGTAACCGGACAGCGCTTTGGAGCAGCACTTTCTCAATCTACAGATTTTAGTTCGGTTGATGTAATTGTGCCGGTTCCGTTGCATCCGAAAAAACAAAAAATACGGGGTTACAACCAAAGCGAATGGATTGCAAAAGGAATCGCTGATACTTTGAAAAAACCTGTTTCTACAGATAATCTGAGGCGAAATTTGCATACTTCAACCCAAACCCGTAAAAACCGCTACGAACGATGGGAAAATGTGGAAAACATTTTTACAGCTGTTAAACCTGAAGATTTTAGCGGCAAACATATTCTGCTAATCGACGATGTGGTTACAACAGGCTCAACATTGGAATCGTGCGCTTTTCAACTGCTTCAAATCGAAAATGTTAAAGTGAGTATTGCTACTTTGGCTTTTGCCGATTACTAAAATCCTGAAAATATTTATCCCTGAAGATTTAGTAATCATAATTTTCGGTGCAATTTTTGTAAAGATTTAAGTGTGAAAATCACTTATTCAGAAAATAAATTTAAAAACCAAAACCATGAAGATTTTAACTATTTTTTTTCTTGCTTTTTTATCATTTTCAGCCATCGCTCAAGACAAAATTATTAAAAAAACCGGGGCAGTTATTGAATGTAAAGTAACCGAAATTGCTGCCGATGAGGTAAAATATTATTACACCGAAAATCCTAAACTTGTTTTTGGTATCGATAAGGTTTTGGTTGATAAAATTGAATTTTCAACAGGCGAAGTAATTGTTATGGAAAACAACACTTTCAGTAATCCCGAATATTATGCCAGTCAGGGTAAACATGCTTTTAAGTTGAATTTTACTTCACCGTTAATGGGTAGCACTGAATTGGTTTATGAACAAAGTGTGAAACCCGGCAAATCATGGGAAACTGCGCTTGGAATTATTGGGTTGGGTTTCGATCCTCAGGAAAATAATCCGCGTGGTGTTTTTGGCAAATTTGCTTATAAATTTATGAAAGACCCTGATTTTTATTTGCAGCGCATGCATTACGCCCATATTTTAAAAGGTGGTTATATTGCACCGGAAATTGCTTTGAGATATATGTCGTTTGATTTTTATGATTACTATTATTCCAGTAGTAATTATGCAAATAATTCTGAGAGAAAAGAAAACTTTGCATTGGCAATTATGCTAAAATTCGGTAAACAATGGGTTTTTGATGATTCGTTTTTGGTCGATGTTTTTGGTGGCATCGGTTATGGGTTTGGTGGCGATGATTATGAAACACTCAGTTACGGTTTTATTGTTGGAAATGACGAAGTTCCTGTTGCTTTTACTGGGGGAATCAGAATTGGCTGGGTATTTTAAAAAGTTTCAGAGTTCATTTTATTACAGCATACTTGTTTTTTATTCAACATCTTTTCGTTTTAGCTGTTTAAATCAGTAAACAACAAAAATGGATTTTGTAATTACTTCATATATCCCCGGTTTTCGTCCACCGGTTACGCTTCCTTCGCATGAATTGTTTTTATTGCTGAAAGAGGAGGGAATGCGAAAAATGGTAAGCGACTTCTACGATCTTTTGGTAGAAAGCGAGATCAAGGAATTATTTCCAAAAAATCCTATTGCACTTGAAAAAGCTAAAGAACATTCTGCCGATTTTTTCATCCAGATTTGTGGAGGACCCGATTATTTTAATAAAAATCGGGGTCAGCCTAAATTGAATCAGCGTCACCAGCCATTTAGAATCACCCCCGAAGGTCGTGAGGTTTGGTTAAATTGTTACATGTCTGTATTACAGAGTATTAATCTGCCCGAGAATGTGCTTTTGTCATTTTGGAATTACATTGATGTTTTTTCAAAATGGATGGTAAATTCAACAAAGAATGTCTCAAAATAGTTTTTCTTTGCACTTTGAATTTGTTGTTTAAACATTATTAATAATCAGGTGTTTAAATAGAAATAAATATATTAATAACCATAAAAATTTTGAAAATGAAATTGTACAACTTCTTATTTTTTGCTTTAGTAGCAGTTGTTTTTTATTCGTGCAGCCCGAAACCAGCTCAGCAGGTAGCACAGGAAAATGTTAAATATTACAGAAATCTGCTTTTCAGCGAAACTTCATGGGATTTGGAAAAAGGTAGCCGCGAAATCACTGCAGAGCAGGCCAAAACAATCAACAACTACAAAATCACCTATAACGAAAACAATCAGATTGTTTCGATTGAGTATAACCGCAACGACAGTTTGCTCGATTATTCATCGATGGGTGCAGCAAAAGCTGTTTATACCTACGAAGGAAATATGCAGGTACGACGTGTTTATGATGCGAAAAATGCCCCAACAAAGGATGATGGCGTCAGCATTTTCGAATATACGCTCGACTCAACAGGAATGAGAGTTGCTTTGCGCTTTTTGGATGAAGCCGGTCAACCAGTTGAAAACCGTAATAACATTCATAATTACGTTTGGGCTGAAATGCCTGATGGAATGATTCAGGAAAAACGTTACAACCTTGCTGGTGAAATGGTGATTATGAATCCATTTTGTCCTTTCTACGAGTTACGATTTACATATGATGCAAACAGTTATGTAACACGCATGGCCAATTACGATAGTGATACTTTGTACAACTGTACTGCAGAAAATTGTGGAGAAGTGGGAGTTTCATATTTCCTTTTTGAAAATAATGAATATGGAGATGTAAAAACCTTTTCTGTGCACAATACTACCGGTCGCCTTTCAAACCTTTACTGGGGCTGGGCAAAAAGGGTGAATGCGGTTGATGCAAACGGCTATGTTACCGAAACTGCCATGTTCGACCAGGATGATGAATACCTTGGTGGCAAAGGAGTGCCAGTTACACAGACCATTTATGATGAACATGGAGCTCCTGTTAAAAGAATTGCAATGGATAAAGAGCGGAATGTGATTAATGATCCAAACAGCGGTGTTGCAGTAACCGAGTTTAAATATGATGAAGCTGGTCGCCGGATTGAAACACTGCGTTTCGATAAGGATGGTAAACCCGTTGAAAACAAAGGTTAATCGCATTCATAACTAAAAGAATGATTCAATTTAAAACTTTATACAGACTTGTCTGGATTGGTGTTTTTGCCTTTTTAACTTCATGTTCTGGGGGTGGAAAACAACAGGATAAGTCAGGTTCTGAAGCCCAGGCTGTAGTTGCTCAAACGGTTGAGATAAATAACGAAGCAAAATTATTGATAGGTTATCTGGCTGAAAGCGGTGATTATGTGAACAGTCGTCAGTTTCCATCGATGATTAGTGCTGAAGCAGCACAGGAAGCACTTGCCGGTAAAACACTGGTAATCGACATGCGCAAAGCCGATGTTTTTGCAAAAGGGCACATTAAAGGCGCTGTTAATGTCGAAATGCCTGCTTTACCCGACTATTTTGCAAGTAAAATAAAACCTTTTGAATACGATAAAATTGTGCTTGCCTGTTACTCCGGACAGAGTTCGAGTTACGCAACATCACTTTTACGTTTAATGGGTTACGGTAATGTATATTCGATGAGGCTGGGAATGAGTGGCTGGAGCCCGAAAATGGATAACAAATGGCTTACCGGAATTTCATCAGCATACGAGTCTCATCTCGACACAGTAACTTATGAAAAGGCTGCACCGTCAGATTTTCCTTTACTGAATGCAGCTAAAACCAAGGGAGCTGAAATTTTCGATGCCCGGATTGACTCACTTTTTAACGATTATCCAAATGCTACCATAAGTGCTGATACAGTTTTCAGTCATCCTGAAAAATATTATATCATCAACTACGAGCGCAAAGATAAATACGATGCCGGACATATTCCTGGTGCTGTTCGTTACAAACCAGGGGGCACACTTGGTATCGTGTCCGAAATGCAAACCATTCCAGCTGACAAGGAAGTTGTGGTTTATTGCGGAACGGGCCATAACTCTGCATTTGTAACAGCATATTTGCGTTTGTTTGGATACAATGCCAAAACGTTGCGGTTTGGAAACAACAGTTTTATGCACGACAAAATGTTGCGCGAAGAGCAAATAATGTCGTGGCAACCCTACACCGAAAAGGAAACAAAGGATTTCGAGGTAGTGAAATAGAGAGTTTTATTTAAAAGAAAGTGATAAAAAATCCGGATAAACGAAATTGTTCAGCCGGATTTTTTTATTTCTCATATTTTGAAGAATATTTTCTTTTCGTACAACCAAAAACAAACATACCAGAGTGAGGCCCACACCGCTGCACTGATTAATATTCCGGTAAATAAATGCCCGCTCCACGAAAAAAACTGAGATATAAAAGGTTTGTAAATATCTGCCAGTATGCGAGATCCGCCAACCTCGAAAACCAGGTAGATAAATATACAGTTCATTCCAACCACAATAAAAAATTTAGATCCGGCAACATTTTTTTTCACATCGATTATCCAGTACGAAACCGCCAGCGCAAGAATTGCCCAGCCGCCACTGGCAAAAATAAATGAAGAAGTTGCTATCTTTTTGATAATCGGAGTGACTGACAATAAATCCAATCCGAAACCGATTACCAATCCGCTAACTCCGGCAATAAGAAGTATTTGAACTTTTTGCTTAGCAGATTTTTTACTCATTAATAACATGCCACACAGCATGCCCCAAATGGTATGTGCTGTAGTTGGAATTGCATTTAAACTTGCCCAGATACTTGCTTTATCAGTGTTTTCGAGCCAGTTATTCACCCACGAACCAAGGTTTTGGAATGGTTCCCAGGGTTGATTGAATCCGGCAACAGGGAAAAACCTGTAAGCCAAATCAATTCCCAAAAGCAGCAACAAAGAAAATGCAAACTGCCATTTCCAGTTCCATTGCAAAATAAGGAAAGCCAACAGATAAGTAAACGACAATTGTGCCAGTACATTTTGAAGTCTGAAAACGATTTTATCCTCACCACTGGTGTAAAGTGCCAAACCAAAAAACAACAACAAAGCCGATCGTTTTAGAGCATGAAAATACAACGACTTGTTGGTAGCTCCTTTTCTTTTACGATTGGCTACTGCAAACGGAATTGCCACCCCGACAATAAACATGAAAAATGGCTGAATCAAATCCCAGAAATATAGCCCGTGCCACTCGTGATGGGTTAGCTGGATTCCAAAAAAATGAACAAAACCGTTGTCGATTTCATTGATGTGTTCAAACATTCCGGTGCTTTCTCCAATCAGTAAAAACATGATAAAGCCCCGAAAAAAGTCAACAGAAGTAATTCTTTCGGCAGTTATAGCAGTTGAAATTGGTTTGTTTTTTTCCATAAAAATTTTGGTTTAGAAATTTAAAATCCAAATGGATAAGGTTCTCCAAAAGTGGAAAAAAAGAAAATGGAAAAAAAGGATTATTTTCGATAAATCCATCTATTCTGAAAATCATTCAGTTAAATTCTCTCCTTGAAATGTGTCAGGTTTGAATTCATATTTTAAAAACTCCGGATTTTCATCGTTTGATAGAACAAACACATTTTTAATTCCAATTTGGTTTAAAATTACCCAGGCTTTTGAGGTTTGAGAATTATCATTTGAAACCAGTAGTATTTTACTTTGTGTTTCTTTTAATTGTTGAAGTGTAGATACTTCCAGCAGTTTTTCAAACGGAACTTTCATTGAATTTTCAAATTGAGCAGAACCGGATTCGTTTAAATCAACAACCAAATACTGGGTTTCTGCATTTTTAAAATCGTTTAATGAAACAGTGAAACTATTACTTGTTATTGCTTCAATCGCATTTTTTGCATCCTGTTTAAAACGGTTCTTGCCGGTTGTTCTTACAATTACCAGAATCAAAACAACCAACAAAATAAAAAGCACTATTTTTAAATCTTTCAATCGTTTCATTTTATTCCGTTCAAATATTTTTAGAATTTATTTCTGTTTCTCCCCTCGGGAAGATGTCCGCTGGACAGAGGGCTTCTTTTTCACTCGCATCCCCCGTCTAGTTTCGATTGTTGCAACCTTTTCGCATCGAAATATTTTGTTTTCAAACTGTCGGGAAGGCTGTTTATCTGTGTAAAAACTGTTCTTGCCTTGTACCGGTTTTCAAATAATGCATTTTCGCGCGGTGTAATTTTTTCACCTTCAAAACGGGTAAGCATCACGGTTTTGTACCACTCATTCATACCGCCTTTCATTACATAACAATTTTCAGTTCCCAGCCCGGTGGCAATTGTCCAGGCAACATTGGCATTCTGGTCACTGTTTCCGTAAAAAACTGTTCTGATATTTTTCTGGTTAAAATAACCCGACCAAACCGGATTCAACAGATCTTCCATCGGAATATTCACTGACCCCGGAATGTTACATTTCCTGAATTCTTCTGTGCTTCTCAAATCGACCAGTTGAACGGTGCTGTCTTCGTTATTTAAAAACCGGGCAACTTCGTCAACCGAGAAATAAATCTCTTCAGAAGCCGATTTTGCAAGCAGTTCTTCTGGTTTCAGCTTAAATGTTTTTGAAGCCGGATTTGGCATAAATGCAAGTAAAACTGCCAACCCCACCAAAAGCACCGTTATTTTTATTCTAACATTCATTTCAATCTTTTTTAATTTCTACCATTCTCAATTAATCTCACCCAATCACAATCAGTCTCCATTAATCACCACCAATCACCATCATTCACCATCAATCTCCTGTTCTCTCTAAATCTCCGATGTAATCTCCGGTCTGCTAAACTTTTTCTCCGCCAGTTCTGCAATCCAGAATAAAAATGCAGCGGCTAAAATCAATACCAAAGTAAAAACCCCCGGTGAGATACCCAGCCATTCATCTACTTTTACCGGCCCTTTGAAACCGCCTAATGCAAGTGGTTCAATCAGAGGATAAGTTTCAGCGAAAAGAAAAGCACCGGTCAGTCCGCCAAAAAGGAAAACAAAAGCATCGATTTTACCAATTGAAAGCGCACAGATTCCGGTTCCCGGGCAAAAACCACCCATGATAAAACCGGCGCCCATAATTACGCCTCCAATCAGTGAAGCACCAATATAATACGGATTAACATAAACCAGGCTCAAGTCGAGCAATCCAAAAAAGCTGAGAAACTGTGAACCTACCAATGCAACAATGGCTGCGGTAAAAAACACTTTTAAAACGGTGGTGTCATAACCATAAAACATGCCGGCCAGTTTGCGGCTCGACGAAAAACCAGCCTGTTCGAGTGCAAACCCAAATCCAATGCCGATAATAAAACCGATTAGCAGGTCTAACCATGCCGGAAATTCTGATAATATTGAAAGTGGTCCCATGTTAAAATTTTAAATTAGAAATGAAAAATTAGAAATTGAAGAACTGTATTTTAATGTTATGATGCGTGAATGCTATAATGCTTGAATTTTTCTGAACTTTGAACTTTGAACCTTAAACCTTAAACTCTTATATCCAAAGCTTTCGGAAAAACCATGCAAAAAGATAAGCTGATCCGAAAATGGAAATCATGGTCACAAAACCTGCCACCGAAAACACTGCCATTCCCGAAAGTGCTGCACCGCTTGTACATCCACGTGCAAGCTGCGCACCATAGACAAAAAATACGCCTCCCAGAAATGCAAAAAGTAACCGGGTTTTATTCGAAATGTTGGGCGATTTTTCGATTCTGAATTTCAATCTTCCCGAAACAGCACCTGAAATAAGTCCACCCAGAACCAATCCGAACAGTTCCAGTACCAACCAGTTTTTTAGCGGTTTTTCTCCATTTTCGAAATATTTGCTGTAATAAGGCGATTCGGCAGCATGGGTTTTATCAATCGCGCCAACCGCGGCAACAACAGCATATTTCAGTCCGCCACTGGCACCCAGTCCACGCCCCGAAAAATACATAGCCGACAATAAAACCAATCCAAGTAAAACCCCAGCTAAATAGGGATTCATGTAATTTCTTTTTTGCATAGTTGAAAGTTGTTATAAAACGGTCAATAATAAAGACAACCCAGAAAAGAATTTGTTTTGATTTCTTTCGGAAAGTATTTTTAAAAGCGATCATTTAAAATCCCTCCGCTTCTGGAAGATGAAGTGGAGATTCTCCCCACTTAAACGAACTAATATCAAAGCCCGCGAGATTTAATATTCGTTCAACTACAGTTTCAACAGCCTGTTCAAGCGTTTCGGGTTTGCTGTAGAAAGAAGGAATTGCGGGGCAAATGATTCCTCCAGCCAGTGTTACAGTTTTCATATTTTCTATATGGATTAAACTGAATGGAGTTTCACGCGGAACCAAAATCAGTTTTCTTCTTTCCTTTAACATCACATCGGCTGCACGGGTAATTAAATCATCAGAAATTCCGTGGGCAATTCTGCCGAGCGTTCCCATAGAACAGGGACAAACAATTAAAGTATCGAAACTTGAAGAGCCCGAAGCAAAAGGGGCGTAAAAATCAGTTTTTTTGTATAACCGAAAAGGATTAACAGGTTTAAATTTTTCATTCAATTCATATTCCCATATTTCCTGTGCGTTTGTCGAAAAAACAACAGCTACCTCATCAAGCTGATCTTTTATATTAAGTAATTTTCTGAAAAGTACGCTGGCATAAATTGCGCCGCTTGCACCTGTAACTGCAACCACTATTTTTCGTTTCATTTTCCGTATTTTTTACCTGCTAATCTGATAATAAAGTGAGAGCGTGATTACATTATTAAACTGGTTGTTTTGCCAGTAATAGTTTGTATTAACAGGTTTTCCCCTAACTGGCAGAACTGAAAACGAAAATCGCAAATCAGCTTTTATATTATCCAAAAAGTCGAACTGAAAACCCAAAAGTGGTTCCAGATCGATGGTATTAAAATCATTTTGATCTTCGGTTGGGAACTCGCCATATTCATCGATTTCTTTCGCACTGATTAAAAACCCGGTTGATACCCCCGCAATTATGGCACTTTTATCGCTGGTTCGAAAAGCCATGTAAACTGGTAAATCGATATAGTTCAGGCGCATAATATATTTTGTAGGATCTTTGGTTGTAACTTTCTTTCTGGCACCCTTTTGAGAATATTTAATTTCCATAGCGGCAAAAATGGCGGGTGCAATATCGGTTTCAACATAAAAACCGGCTACTAATCCGGGCTTATTATATCCTTTGTAAGTATCGCCTTCAACCTGCGATGCGTTAAAACCCAAAAGTGCTCCGCCATCAAAACGCTGCGAGTATGCCATGTTTGCCGCAAATAAAAACACAATCGGAATAATTATTTTTTTTATCATTTATTTAAGTTTTTCAAGTTTTAGTTTTAACATTTCCACGCCAATCCCGGCTTTTTCGTCGATATAAACTGCATTTTTTAAATAAGTTTCCGGTCGGTTGGGATCAACAACAAATACAGGTGCAACTGGTTTTGCATAATTTACCAGACCGGCAGCCGGATAAACTGCCAGTGAAGTACCAATAACCACAATAATATCGGCATTTTCAACTAATGGAATTGCATCGTAAAAAGCCGGTACTGCTTCGCCAAACCAAACAATATTTGGCCGTAACTGACTCCCTTTTTCGCATTTATCACCTATTTTTAATTCCCAGCCATCGAGTGTGTAAATTAATTCAGTATCGACAGAACTTCGCACTTTCAGCAGTTCACCGTGCAAATGCAGCACTTTTGAACTGCCTGCCCGTTCATGCAAATCATCCACATTTTGAGTAATTATATCTACATCAAACCATTTTTCAAGTTCAGCAATTCCGTAGTGCCCGGCATTGGGTTTTACATCCAGAAGTTGTTTCCGGCGCTGGTTGTAAAAATCCATAACCAACTCCGGGTTTCGGTACCATCCATCAATACTGGCCACATCGTTTACATCGTAATTTTCCCAGAGTCCATCCATGTCGCGAAAGGTCTTCAATCCGCTTTCCTGGCTCATTCCAGCTCCCGAAAGTACAACCAGTTTCTTCTTCATCAGCCTAAAAGTTTTTCTAAAAATACAATTTAATTGATTCTGTTCAAAAAATGATTTTACCAGAAGGATTGCATGGAATTATTTACATTTGCAACCATGATCGACCACGCTACCATAGAACGTATTTTAGATGCAGCAGAGATTTCGGATGTTGTTTCCGATTTTGTTTCGCTCCGTAAAAGAGGGGTGAACATGTTGGGAATGTGTCCATTCCACAATGAAAAAACGCCCTCATTTACCGTTTCTCCTGCCAAAGGAATTTTTAAATGTTTTGGCTGCGGGAAAGCGGGCAATTCGGTAAATTTTATAATGGAACACGAAAGCCTTACTTACCCCGAAGCGTTGAAATGGCTGGCAAAAAAATACCATATCGATGTGGTTGAGCACGAAGATACCGAAGAACAGAAACAACTGAACGACGAACGCGAAAGCCTGATGATTGTTTCGGGGTTTGCACAAAAATATTTTACCCGGTATTTGTGGGAAGAAAACGAAGGACGTACCATTGGATTAAGCTATTTCAGGGAACGGAGTTTCAGGGACGACATTATGAAAAAGTTTGAAGTTGGTTTTGCTCCCGATGGAAAAACACCTTTCACCGATGCTGCCCAAAAAGAGGGTTATAAAATTGAATTTCTTGAAAAAACCGGATTAACAATAAAACGTGACGACTGGATTCGCGACCGTTTTGCCGGCCGTGTAATGTTCCCGATTCACAATCTAGCGGGGCGGGTAATTGCGTTTGGCGGACGTATTCTGAAAGAAAATAAAGAGACTGCAAAATATCTCAACTCGCCTGAATCTGAAATTTACCATAAAAGCAAGGTTGTTTACGGTATTTTTCAGGCAAAACGCGAAATTTCGAAAACCGACAGATGTTACCTCGTTGAAGGTTACACCGATGTGCTCTCGATGCACCAGGCCGGAATTGAGAATGTTGTTGCTTCGTCGGGCACTGCATTAACTGTCGATCAAATTCGTTTGATAAAAAGGTTTACTCCAAATATTACCATAATTTACGATGGTGATGAGGCCGGAATAAAAGCTTCACTTCGCGGAATTGACCTGGTTTTGGAGGAAGGAATGAATGTAAAGGTTTTGCTTTTGCCCGACAAGGAAGACCCCGATTCGTATGCAAAAAAAATGGGAGCTTCGGGTTTTGCAAAATACATTCACGATAACGAAACCGATTTTATTCAGTTTAAAACCCGGTTGCTTTTAAAGGATACAGAAAAAGATCCGGTGGCGAAAGCTCGGCTGATATCCGATGTAATCCGCTCGGTGGCAGTTATTCCCGACACAATTACCCGCTCGGTTTATATAAAAGAATGTAGCAAATTGCTTGATGTAAACGAAGAGGTTTTATATACCGAGGTTCAGAAACAAAAGCGAAAACAGAGCGACGATTTAAAAATCATTGGAATTAGGGAGCAAACCCGAAAAGCTGCGCGCCAAACCGAAACGCCAAAAGAAATAAAACCAAACCAGTTTCTCGAGGAAGAACTTGTTTATCTGAGGTTTCTGTTGAAATTCTGTAATTTTCCTCTTTTTGAACTCGAAGGTGAAAATCCCGGTGAAATTGAATTGATAACGGTTGGCGAATTTATGATCAGCGAGTTGAAAAAAGATGATTTGATATCGGAAAATGCATTGTTCAGAAGAATTTTTCAGGAGGTAGAAGAGAACCTGGGAAATAAAAGTTTCGATCCTTGGAAACACTTTATTTACCATCCCAACGGAGAGGTCAGCGCACTTGCAACCGATTTGCTTTCAGAAAAACACAACGAAAGTAAAATATGGAAACGAGGAGGTGGATATACCGAGCAGGAAGAAGATATTCTGGATTTACTGGTTCCAAAAATTATAAATGAATACAAACTCAGACTGATAACCATTTTATTGCCAAAACTTGAAAATGAGTTGGTTGAGGATAATGAAAAAATTGGTAAAAATCCGTTTACCGAAGATTTTCTCAATAAAATGCAAAAACGAATAAACCTCGACCATATCAAAAAAGAACTTTCAGATAAACTGGGTAACAGAACAATTATTTAATTTGAATAAATGCGAACACTTTTTATAGAAAACAGGGAAGAAATTAACCAAATAATCCGTGCCTGTAAAACTTGTTTTCTGGCAATGTCGGATAATGATTTTCCGTATATTTTGCCCATGAATTTTGCTTTAGACGGCAATTCGGTAATTCTGCATTCGGCGCAAAGCGGAAGAATGTGGGAAACGCTGAAAAAAAACCAAAATGTTTGCATTAACTGGATTGTGGGCGAAGATTTAGCCTGGCAGGATGTGAAAGTTGGATGCAGTTACCGGGTAAAATCGAAATCGGTTCTGGTGGAAGGAAAGGTTGAATTTGTAGAAGCTTTTGATGAAAAAACCCGATGTCTGAATTTACTGATGAACCAATACAGCGACCGTGAATTTAATTTCAGTAAACCGGCAATTGAAAATGTAGGAATTATAAAAGTTTCAATTGATAAAATAACTGCTAAAGAATTTGGTGCAAAGGCAGCTAAACCATGGAATAGTTAAATTTTTATGTCATCGGGATGAACAAGAACCAAATTACCTTTCAGATGGTTTGGGTGTGGTTCGTCTTTTGCAAAATACTGTAGTTCTTCGCAAAGCTGAAAAAAGAAAAGCAACCGCTCATGACCTGTTCTGGCCAGCGCTTCCTGAATCCTTCTTTCGTTGCTTTCCTCTTTGGTTTCGAACCTGATTGTCTGATCCATTTCTATCGTTTTCCTTTCGATTTCAAATATCGGAATTCGACGGGAATTAAAATAACTATATTCGTGTAAATTTTAATTCAGATGATATTTGTAACAGGCGGAACAGGATTGGTAGGTGCGCATTTGTTGTACGAATTAACCTCAAAGGGAAAAAAGGTAAAAGCACTAAAGCGCAAAACCAGCAATTTGCAGCAGGTATTGAAAACATTTTCGTATTATTCAAAATCTCCAAAAGACCTTTTTAATCAGATTGAATGGATTGATGGAGACATCCTTGACTACTTTGCACTTGAAAAAGTACTTGATGGAGTAACTGAAATTTATCATTGTGCGGCAATTGTTTCTTTTAATCCAAACGATCGGAAATATATGATTGCCAGCAATGTGGAGGGAACTTCGAATCTGGTAAATGCAGCTCTTGAAAACGGGGTGAAAAAGATTTGTCATGTCAGTTCTGTTGCTGCACTTGGGAGACTCGACGATCAGCAACCAGTTACAGAAGAAACCAACTGGGTTCCCTCGAAAAAAATATCAGGTTATTCTGAAAGTAAGTTTTTTTCTGAAGCTGAAATATGGCGCGGAATTCATGAAGGGTTGGATGCTGTAATTGTTAACCCGTCGATAATTTTAGGTCCTGCAAACTGGGAAACCGGCAGCTCAAAATTATTTAAAACTGTTTTGGATGGTATGAAGTTTTACACCAAAGGAATTACCGGTTTTGTTGATGTAAAAGATGTTGCAAAAGCAATGGTTTTATTAATGGATGACTCAAATTTTGAATTGTGTAAAAACCAGCGGTATCTTTTAAGTGCTGAAAATTTAAGTTATCAGGATATTTTTTATCAGATTGCCGATGCCCTTGAAAAACTCCGGCCAAAAATACATGCTACCCGATTTATGCTTGAATTGGGTTGGAGAGCCGCTAAAACTGCAAGTCTTGTAACACGTAAACTTCCGTTGATTAGTCGCGAAATAGTTACTTCTTCAAAGGAAGTGAATAATTTCGACGGTAGTAAAATTACAAGGCAACTGAATTTTAATTATTTACCAATTCCCGATTCAATCAGACAAACCGCATCCATTTTAAAACAGGATATGCAGAATTCATAAGTTTTTCGTTCTGATCACTCCCCTTTGGAGAGGAGATCAAGAGGGACTTTTTTTACCCGTGAAAAATTAAAAGCGGTGTATGTGTATGATAAATCATTCGTTTTGCAAGACTCGGATTAAATAACCGTGTAATCATATTTCGTTTGTGCGTTGTTAACGAAATTATATCAACTTTCTCCTGCTGAATATATTTATCAAGTGATTCAGGAATATCTCTTCCCACAATTAACCGGCATTCGAATTCAAATCCTGAATATTTTTCGTACAGAACATCTTTCATTCCTTCAAGTCTTGCCATGTCCCAGCCATCACCGTGTGGCTGACCCACATGAACACATTTCAGTTTAATTTTAAATGGTTTTAACAACAACATCAGTTTGTCGAGTACCGCAAAATCTTTTTCATCGAAGTTGGTTGCATACAAAATATTCGAAAAATTATTAAGTATTTCTTCCGGTGTTTCTTCCGGAACAATCATTACCGGAACAGTTGAATTGTACATGATATCAGCAGCAATACTTCCGAGTGTTCCGTATGGAGCGTTTATTCCACCACTGCCCATCACAATCAGCTGCGACTGATATCTTTGCGCAAATGCAAGTATGTCTTCTTCCGGATAACCCGATTTGATAATAAATTCAGGAGATACCGATTTCCATTTATCCTGACCGATATCCTGGGCCATTTTAGTAACAAACTTTTGAAATTCCTTGTTGGCATTTTCTTCTGAATATTCCATTTTCGCCAGTAACGAGGAGTCGTAAGCATAAATGTCGCTAAACGGAATGGAATGAATTACGGGGTTTATGTAACAATGTATCAGAATAAGTTTTGTGTGTAACTGGCCTGCAATATTTACCGCCATTTTACAGGCTTTTTCGCTGTGTAACGAAAAATCAACCGGTACCAAAATATGTTGTTCTTTTTTATCAGGTTTTATTTCTTCGATAAATGGTTTTACCCCCAACATATCTTCCACAACGGGAATTGCTTTTTCAATATCCTTTTCAAGAATTTTTACCCTGACTGTTGAGATAGCAGAACCTTCAATTAAATTGATTTCTTCCAGATCGCAATCAATATTTTCTTCCATCAAACGCATCTTTAAAATTTGTGCTTTGGAATAAGGAAGCGTTACTATTGTAATTAATTTTTCTTCCATGGCGTTAAGTTTTAAGTTGAACATTTATTTCATCTCATATAATTGTAAATTTTTAAAGGAATTCGATGTAACTCGCATTATTATTATCCTTTTGTGTAGCAAAATATTACTATGCTCGTTTCATTTCAATTATTCGGTTACAACGAAAATAGGTTTCATAATTTATCATAAAAAAAAAAGAGCGATACAAAATTGTACCGCTCTTCAGGTGTATTATCAATATTCTCCCAGGAATTATATCCCAAAAGATGCTTTAATTTTTTCTACAAAATCAAGTTTTTCCCAGGTAAACAATTCAACTTCTTTTGTTACGGTTGGAAAATAAGAGGAGGTGAAGGTTTTCACCACTTTTTTAGGTTCGCGGCCCATATGTCCGTATGCAGCAGTGTCTTCATAAATTGGGTTGCGGAGTTTTAATCTTTCTTCAATTGCTTTTGGACGCATATCAAAAAGTTGGTCAACTTTTGTAGCAACCTCACTGTCAGAAAGATTTACCTTCGATTTTCCGTAAGTATTTACAAAAATATTCATTGGTTTTGCTACACCGATGGCATATGAAACCTGCACCAGCACTTCGTCTGAAACACCTGCTGCAACAAGGTTTTTGGCAATGTGGCGAGCTGCATACGCTGCCGACCTGTCAACTTTCGACGGGTCTTTGCCCGAAAATGCACCACCACCGTGAGCGCCTTTTCCACCGTAAGTATCTACAATAATTTTACGTCCAGTAAGTCCGGTGTCACCGTGTGGACCGCCAATTACAAATTTTCCGGTCGGGTTTACATGGTAAATTATATCGCTGCCAAACAATGCCTGAACACGTGCCGGTAATTTGGCTTTTACCCTTGGTATCAGAATATTGATTACATCGGCTTTAATTTTGGCGAGCATTTCCTCGTCAGCTTTTAACTGAGCTGTAACCGTGTTGTTTTCAGGCTTTCCAAAATCGTCATGTTGTGTTGAAACAACAATGGTGTCGATGCGGGTGGGTACGCCTTCTTCACTGTACTCGATGGTAACCTGCGATTTTGAATCGGGGCGGAGGTAGGTCATTTCTTTTCCTTCGCGGCGGATAACGGCCAGTTCTAATAACAACTGGTGCGAAAGTTCGAGCGAAAGCGGCATGTAATTGTCGGTTTCGCGGCAGGCGTAACCAAACATCATTCCCTGGTCGCCGGCACCCTGGTTCATCGGGTCTTCGCGCACCACACCACGGTTGATGTCGGGACTTTGTTCGTGAATGGCGGAAAATACACCGCACGAATCACCATCGAAACGGTATTCGGCTTTTGTATAACCGATGCGGTTAATTACCTCGCGGGCAACTTCCTGCACATCGATGTAAGTTTCGGTTTTAATTTCGCCGGCAAGTACAACCTGACCGGTGGTAACCAAAGTTTCGCAGGCTACTTTCGAGTTGGGGTCGAAAGCAAGAATTTTGTCCAGAATTGCATCTGAAATCTGGTCGGCAACTTTATCGGGATGTCCTTCCGAAACCGACTCACTTGTAAATAAATAACTCATAATCCCTGAATTTTAAGCTGAAAATAATCAGCATGTTAAACATTAGATTTATAAAACTGTGGGATGCTCGATTGATATTGAAAAATGCGATTGTTTTAGCGTTTTTTTCATGTGGTTGCAATCAATCTCAAATCTTTCCACGTAGCGGGGACAAATGTAATATTCTTATTTTGAATAAAAAAAGAGTTTTTTGAATTTTTTAAATTTGAGTGAGTTGATGAAAAACATTCTCCAGGTTTTGCTGTTTTTCGTGGAGTGTTAGCAAGGTTAGGTTGCTCTCAACAGCAAATTGAAAAATTGCCGGGCGGATGTCATTTGCTCCGGAAGATTCCAATTCCCAGTGTTTTCCGTTTAAAACGGCATCTTGAACTCCAGGCACTGACAGTAAATTATTTTTGGGAACAGGTGCTGAAAATTCAACCACAATAACCTGTTTGCGATTTATTTTTCCTGCTTTTATTTCATTAATTCCGCCGTCGGCAACTATTTTACCTTTGTTAATAATAATTACCCGGTTGCAAACTGCTTCCACTTCCTGCATGATGTGCGACGAAAGCATCACTGTTTTTTCGCGGCTGATTTCGCGAATCAAGTTTCTGATTTCCTCCAGTTGGTTCGGGTCGAGTCCTGTGGTTGGTTCGTCTAAAATTAAAACCGATGGATCGTGAATAAGCGCCTGTGCCAGCCCTACCCGTTGCCGATAACCTTTTGAGAGTGCCCGAATTTTCTTTTGCTGTTCATCGCCAAGTCCGGTAAGTTCAACCATTACAGCAACCCGCTTTTTTATGTTTTTCAGTTTGTAGAAGCCTGCAGTTATTTCCAGAAATTCTTTCACATACAAATCGGTGTAAAGCGGATTGTGTTCGGGCAAATAACCAATATTTCTTCTGATTTCGAGGTTTTTCGACTCAACTTTTTGTCCGTTTACAACTACTTCTCCGCCGTCGGGAGGTAAAAATCCGGTGATAATTTTCATCATCGTGGATTTGCCTGCGCCATTTGGACCCAGAAAACCGACTAATTCACCTTTTTTTATCAAAAAACTTACCTCATCAAGGGCTTTTTGCTTTCCAAATAATTTTGTTATCTGTCTCGTTTCTACACTCATACATTTAAAATCAAAAACAAAAATAGTCTATTCTTTTTATATTAGAAGCATTAGACTAAATTTGCACTTTTAGCAAACAAAAGTAATAAAATGAAAGATCGTCATTTCAACTATATAGAGGATTTAACAAGATACGAACGCCAAAAAACCTGGGAGGTAAATATTGGTGGTGTGCCGGTTGGTGGAAATAATCCGATTCGCATTCAAACAATGACCGATACCGATTCGAAAGATACGGAATCAACTGTTGAGCAGTTAATTAAGGTAATTAAAGCCGGAGCCGATTACGTGCGTGTAACCGTAAAAGGGCTGCCTGATGCTGAAAACCTGAAAAATCTTAAAAGTGAATTAGTTAAGCGGGGTTATAATACTCCGTTAATCGGGGATATTCACTTTAATCCGAAACTGGCAGAGATTGCGGCAAAAAGTATTTCCAAAGTCAGAATAAATCCCGGAAATTTTTATGATAAGCGTGCGCAGTTCATAAACAAATTATATTCTGACGATGAATATAAAAAGGAACTGATAAAAATAGAAGAGCAGTTTATTCCTTTCCTGGCATTGCTGAAAGAAACAAACACAGCGCTAAGAATTGGCGCCAATCACGGTTCGCTTTCCGACAGGGTGATGAGCAGGTTTGGCGATACACCATCGGGAATAGCAGAATCGGTAATGGAATTTTTACGCATTTGTAAAAAAGTTGAATTTAATAACGTGGTGGTTTCCATCAAGTCGAGCAACACACGTGTAATGGTTTATACCGCCCGGTTACTGAATTATAAAATGCGGCTCGAAGATATGAAGTATCCATTCCATCTGGGAGTTACCGAAGCAGGAGAAGGAGAAGACGGCCGTATAAAATCGGCAGTTGGAATTGGCGCTTTGCTTGCCGACGGAATTGGCGATACAGTAAGGGTTTCGTTAACAGAAAACCCGATTAAAGAAATTCCGGTTGCATTAAAACTGGTAAATCATTTTAAAAGTTACGAGAATCACCAGCCAATAACAGCGCCGATGATTGCGCAAATCAACCCGTTTGAATATGAACGACGTTCAACCCGGCCAGTTTTAAATATGGGCGACCGTCAACTTCCGGTAGTTATTGCCGATTTGGGAGATAGAAGTTTGAGCGAAATGATTCCGATTCGCGGCAAGTTAATACCCGATTATTTTCTTTCAGGAAACAAAATTTTAGATATCAAAGGCGAGGAATACCCGATAATTTCGCTCGAAGAATATCTTTTTGAAAGCACCCGCTGGGGAAGAATGAAATTTATTCGCACTGATAAAATGGAGTTCGACCGTTTTATGGACAAGCACCCAGAAATAATTACAAAACTGAAACAGACCCGTAAAACAGTGCTTATTCTTGAAAGTTTCAATAAAAATCCATTGGCTGAATTAAGGGCATTTTTTATGGCACTTGAAACGCATATATGGAAAGTTCCGGTTATTCTGTACCGCAAGTATAACGAGCCTGAACTTGAAGATCTGCAGATAAAAGCATCAGCTGATTTGGGTGGATTATTTCTCGATGGTTACGGTGATGGAATCTGTTTGTCGAATGATAGTGAGAACATTACATTTACCGAACTGAAAGATTTAAGTTTTGGAATTTTGCAGGCCAGCCGGATGCGTGTTTCGAAAACCGAATTTGTTTCGTGCCCGGGATGCGGACGCACGCTTTTCAATCTGCAGGAAACAACGGTGAAAATTAAAGAACATTTTAAACATCTCGATCACCTTAAAATAGGTATTATGGGATGTGTTGTAAATGGTCCGGGCGAAATGGGTGATGTTGATTATGGTTTTGTGGGAACAGCTGTCAATAAGGTAAATTTATACAAAGGTTTGCAACCGGTAAAACGCCATATTTCGTACGAAAATGCTGTGGAAGAGCTTGAACAGATTATTCGCGAAAACGGTGACTGGAAAGACCCGGTTGATTAATCTGCTGCTCGCATTTCTTCGAGTAATTCTGATAAAATCAGCCTCAGTTTTTTAACCTCGTCAATTTCTTCGGAAGGCGAATAACGTATTTCATATAAATTGTTGCTGTTTGTCATCCTGATAATTTCATCACATCCATCGGCGCATATATTACATGTATTGTAAGATAGCGTTTTAAACTTCGAATAATTAAACGACGAAATAATTTCATTCCATTCGGAATTTGTGATTTTTCGACTTTTATGCGTAGTTCCCTTTTCGTCTCCACATGGAATATTTCGGTTATACTCTATTTGTGAATTTGTAACTGTAATAAATTCCTCGCCGGCACACCAGCCACAAACTGAGCCAAATTCAATTTTAAAATCGGTTTCTGATGTAATTTCATCATTATCGCAACTTATGACCAATGAAAGCACAAAAATGGAGATAAAGATTTTTAACAAATTCTTCATAAAACTGTTTTAATCTATGACAGAAATATTGAACATCAGGTTGCGCAGTTAAAAAATGATTTCATTTTCATTATCAACAGGATTGATTATGTTTGTTAAATGTAAACGATTTTACAATTAAATTCTAAATAATGGCAAAAACGTATTGGAAACCCGGAACAATAATTTATCCGCTTCCCGCAGTTATGGTGAGTTGTGGCGAAAATGAAGAAGAATATAACATTTTAACCGTTGCCTGGACGGGTACCATCAACAGCGACCCGCCCATGTGTTATATTTCTGTTCGTCCAGGGCGGCATTCGTACGAAATTATTAAGCGTACCGGCGAATTTGTTATCAACCTCACCACCGAAAAACTGGCACAGGCAACCGATTGGTGTGGTTGTAATTCGGGTAGAAAATACAACAAATGGAAAATGATGAATCTTACACCTGCGCCGGCAAAAATTGTTAAAGCGCCAATTATTCTCGAATCGCCCGTAAATATTGAATGTAAGGTTAAAAATATTGTTGAACTGGGTTCGCATCATATGTTTGTATCCGATGTGGTGAGTGTTTCGGTTGATGACGAATTTTTAAACGAAGAACAGGCTTTTAGTTTTGCCAAAGCCAATCCGCTGGTTTACAGTCATGGTCATTATTTTGGGTTGGGGAAAAAAATCGGCAAGTTTGGATGGTCGGTCGAAAGAAAAAAGAAAAAATAACTACCACTATTTTCAAGGATTTGCACAGGTATCGTATTCTGAATCTGTGTTAATCGGTGCATTCTGTGGCATAAATAAATTCAATACAACTCTCAAAAATCTACTAAATCAAATCTTGATAAAATGAACAATAAATTAATTGCACTAATAATATTTATAATGAATTCGATAATGATAAATGCACAAACCAACCCGCTTTTGGGTGATTTTAAAACTCCACACCAAACGGCACCTTTCGATGAAATAAAAAACGAACATTTTATGCCGGCATTTCAGGAAGCTATAAAACAGGGCGAGGCAGAAATTGAAGCAATCTTCAACAACCCGGCAACACCAACATTTGAAAATACCATTGTTGCACTCGATAATTTGGGTTGGTTGCTAAACCGTACATCCGGTGTTTTTTTCAATCTAATGAATGCCGAAACAAACGATGAATTACAAAAAATAGCACAGGATGTTTCTCCTTTGCTCACCAAATTTCGCAATGATATTAGTTTAAACCCGGTTCTTTTCGAAAAAGTAAAAAGTGTTTTTGATGAAAGGGAGAAATTAGGTTTGAATGCAGAACAACAGACTTTACTCGAAAACACGTATTCAAATTTTATCAGGCAGGGAGCCAATCTTAGCGATAATCAAAAAGAGAAGTTCAGGCAAATCAGCACCGAACTTTCAAAACTTTCGCTGACTTTTGATGAAAATGTGTTGAAAGAAACCAACAGTTACGAGTTACTCGTTACTGATAAAAGTCAATTGGCGGGATTACCGGAAAGTACGCTGGAAGCCGCTGCCGGACTGGCAAAATCGAAAAACAAACAAGGCTGGCTTTTCACCCTGAATATGCCAAGTTATCTGCCATTTATGAAATATGCCGACAACCGCGAATTACGTAGAGAGATGTTTTTGGCTTTCGGTTCAAAGGCATTTAAAGGAAATGAATTTGACAACCAGGAAAATGTAAGGAAAATTGCTGCCTTGCGACTCGAAATGGCCCAATTACTGGGTTATTCAAATTATGCTGTTTATGCTTTGGAACGAAGAATGGCCATGAATCCGGCGGGTGTTTACAAACTCCTCGACGATTTGTTTGAAGCTTCGTTTAACAAGGCCAATCAGGAAAAAGCAGAAGTACAGGATTACGCCAAAAGAAATGGATTTGAAGGCGAAATAATGCCGTGGGATTGGTCTTATTACACCGAAAAACTTAAGGTTGAAAAGTTTGACCTGAACGATGAAATGCTGAAACCCTATTTCGAACTGAATAAAGTTATCGACGGTGTTTTCGGACTGGCAACCGAACTTTACGGAGTAACATTTAAACAAAACAATCAGATTCAGGGGTACAATTCAGAAGTGGTTCCGTACGAAGTTTTTGATGCAGACGGAAAATTCCTGTCGGTTCTTTATACCGATTTTCATCCACGCCCCGGGAAACAGGGTGGCGCCTGGATGAACGATTTTAAAGGTCAGTGGAAAGAAAACAGTGTTGATTCACGTCCGCATATTACTATTGTAATGAATTTTACCCGACCAACTGAATCAAAACCTGCACTTTTAACTTTCGATGAGGTGGAAACTTTGATGCACGAATTTGGTCATGCACTACATGGAATGTTGGCAAATTCAACGTATCTGGGTTTATCTGGGACCAATGTTTACCGCGATTTTGTTGAGCTTCCATCACAAATACTCGAAAACTGGGCTGTTGAAAAAGAATTTCTCGATCGCTTTGCGGTACATTATTCAACCGGCGAAAAAATTCCGGCTGAACTGGTTAAGAAAATTGTTGATGCTCAAAATTATCTTGCCGGTTATTTGTCAATTCGCCAGTTAAGTTTTGGTTATCTCGATATGGCCTGGCATTCACTTGAGAAACCTTTCGAAGGAAGTGTAAAGGAATTTGAAGAAAATGCATGGGCGAAAACCCGGATTTTTCCTGTAATTAATGAAGTTTGTATGAGTACCCAGTTTGGCCATTTGTTTGCAGGTGGTTATGCGGCAGGCTATTACAGTTACAAATGGGCAGAAGTTCTGGATGCCGATGCCTTCAGCGTGTTCAAAGAAAAAGGTTTGTTTAACAAGGAAGTTGCGAAATCATTTCGCGAAAATATTCTGGAAAGAGGTGGTACCGAGCACCCAATGATTTTATACAAACGTTTCCGCGGTCAGGAACCAACAGTTGATGCGTTGCTTGAAAGAAGCGGGTTGAAATAGAATTTCGGAGTATTTCTTTCTTTAATATAGTTCAACCACCTCCCTCCCGACAAGTCGGGAGTACTCCCTGCCTACCGGCAGGCAGGCTCCTTAAGCGGGAGGAGAAAGTGGCACCCCAACTAAAATTGAAATTCAAAATAATTATGCAGCACGAACATTTCCCCTCCTTCTTCCTCAAAGGAGTCCCTATGTTTGTAATTGAGCATTGAAGTTAATGCATAAGCCAAAAGAGCATTATTTTTGAATTAGCTATTAATCAATAAAACTCAATGACTTATGCAAAGACAAATTACAACATTAGATTTTAAAGGGCAAAA
>JBGSRA010000167.1:0-6231 GCA_041737765.1 Draconibacterium sp.
CTTGTTCCGTTTACATGGAGTTTGTTGATTGCACTTTCGAGTTTAAAACTGATTGAATGGTTTGAACACAAGACTAAAATGTCACTGGGACTGATAATTTTCCTGTACCTGATTTTTATATTAATGGTTTTGTTTGGGATAGGTTACTTTTTTTATATTGAACTGCATAAAATATTTGCCGATTTACCTACCCTTTTACAAAAAATATCCGATCGGTTGCATGAACTCTCTGTATCGTTTGGAAACATGGGTGTTCCAATTCCCGATCATTTGGATAAAACGTTAATAACCAAATGGGTTAACGAACATAATGACATCATTTACAATTTCGTTTCAGCCTTTGGTTTAAATATCTGGAACATCATTTTAATCTTGTTTTATCTTTTCTTTTTACTTTATTATAAAGATTTGGTACCCCAGTTTTTTACAGCCCACGTAAAAGATAAAAGACATTTGGTTGTTGTGAGGGCAAGAGTTCAAAAATCGCTGACTTTGACGCGCAGTTATATATATGGAATAATGTTACTGACATTGATTTCGGCAGTAATGTTTTATGTTGTCATGCTTATTTTTGGATTGAAATATGCCTTGTTTTTTGGTGTTTTTCTGGGTCTTTTAAATCTTGTTCCATTCGTTGGCAATCCAATAGGATTGGTTATTATATTTTTGTTTTCAATTATTACCATGGATAACATGTTTGTTCCGGTTATGATAATAGCTGCACTCTTTGCTGTTAATTTTGTTCAGGACAACATAATCAGACCAATGATTATTGGCGATAAACTGGAGATGAATGCCTTTTCTGTATTTGTAGCTATCATAATTGGTGGTATGATTTGGGGAGTTTCCGGAATGATTTTGTTTATTCCGTTAATCGGAATATGGAAGATTTTTTTGGAAGGAAATGAAAATCAAAGAAATTATGCCATTTTCTTTTCAGAGATTCCAAAAAAGCCAAAACAAAAAACTAAAAAAACAGAAGAAGTTGTTGATGATACAATTGCTGATTAAGTGATAAAATTCTTTTGATTTTGATTATAAACCTCCTCCTTATTTTCATTATCTTTTAATAACTGCACTTCAGACTGAATGTGAATATCACGTTGCGGAAAAGGAATTACAATGTTGTTTTCCCTAAGAATTTCATCAATTGCTATTATCACATCGCTTTTAATGTCGTTGGCATAAACAAAATGTGCTACCCAGTATTTAATCGAGAAATCGATGGAACTTTCGCCAAAATTAATTACCCAAATTACCGGCGCAGGATTTTTCAAAACCTGATTATTATTAACCAATACTTCATTTATCAACGATTTTGCTTCTTTCAGATTGGTGCCATAAGCAACCCCAACTATTATTTCTGAACGGCGTTTGCTGTTAGACATTGTCCAGTTAACCAGATGACTGTCAAGTAAATCGCCATTTGGAATAATTACATCAGCGCCATCCCAGGTGGTAACTACGCTACTGCGCAGGCCAATCGATTTCATTTTCCCATTCTTCTGACCAATTTCAACAATGTCGTCAACTTCAATGGGTTTCTCAAAAGCAAGTATCAATCCGCTGATAAGGTTATTAACCAGACCCTGCATTCCAAAACCAAGTCCAACACCAATAGCGCTTATGATTAAGGTTAATCTGTCCACAGGTATCCCTGTCGAACGGAATGCAATTATGATACCTGTTGTAATTATACCCATCCGAAGCAACAATAACCAACTGCCAAGTGCCGATGCTTTTGAACCTTCCTTTTTGGTTATGTTGTCGTCGGCAAGGAAAGAAACAATTTTTGCAATAAAAGCCGAAAGAATCAATACAAGAAAAAAAACAAATACTCCCTGGTATGAAAATTCAAAATCACCGATCTCGCGTGTTTTTGAAATCATGTTTTCCAAAGGTTCCACTAATCTCTGATAACCATAAGAATTGCGGGTGATTAGTATTACCCAGCCTGCTACAAATACAGAAAAACTCAAAAGCGAGATTTTGTCAGGCCTGTTTTTGAGGCTATCCAAATGCTTTTCTTCCTCCGTTTCCTTAAAGTATTCAGAAAAATCATAAATATTCAGGGTCAGCCTGAATGCATTTATAAGCAAATAACCAACCAAAACAGTATATAAACCACCGGTCATTAAAATTTTACTGGTGTTGTAATTTCCAATCAGTAAAAACAGTATGGCCAGAGCTTCCATGATAACCATACCCATTATTATCCATATTTTGGGTTTACTCGAAATAAGATATCTGTTATAAATAGTAAAAATTCCAAAACCTAAGGAAGAAACAGCTATAAACAAAATAAACCATGATTCGGCAACGGAGCGGATTAAAATCAGATTATCTGCAATTGCAAGTATGTTCAGCAGAAAAAACACCTTCCATGTCCTGAAAACAAATTTGTTTTCTGTTCTTTTAAAAATAAAAGTTAAAGCAAGCCCGGCAATAAACCACAATGTTCCGGTAAGAATAAATGGTGGCAAAGGGAGGAAAAACTGATAAAAAGTTATACTTAATAACGCCGCAGTAGCAAGCGGATGTGTAAAAATCTGTACCGGTGATTTGAATTCATTATAAAGATTAGCACGAATATATTTGTTTTTTAAAACCTTTAAATATGCGGCTATTGCTATAAAAATAAGAAACAATATGATAATGTATGTAAAATGATTATAAAAGTAAAAAATCAGCAACAATATGCCTTTTAACAAAGAGCTTAAAAAAGCACCTAAAAGCGATGGTTGCTTAAGGTCGGAACTGCTAAAAACCTGACCTTCAGACGAGATAATTTTATTGTATTTATTTTTCTGTAAAAGGGTGATTTCGGTACGATTCTTCTCTAAATCAAACCTAAATGCATTGCTTAATACCTCGAGGTGTCGAATACTGTCGAGGGCATTTTTTAATCGAAAGTTTATATTAACAAAATCATTATAAAGCGACTGATAACGTTGAAGATAAATTTCACCGGATGCTGAATCCCGTGGTACAACATATACACTTTCATCAGCCATCAGCGAGTCGATTGTATGTTGCACATCAGTAATTGCCTGATTGTTTTCCCTGATTTTCTTCAGTTGATTTTCTGTACGGTTTTTTAATTCTGAAAGTAAAATTGATGTTGATGTAAGATTCCTGATTGTCTGATTTTCGCTGTCAGTCGCGAGTATTCCAGTAATTGCCACATCTTTATATTTCATTGTTGCATCCAACTCCTTTGTAAATTCAGCATAATCGATACCCTGCTTCAGGATATTTTCAGCATTTAGAATTTCGTTTCTGAGTTGATTAAAAACCCGGTTTTGTTTTTGAATCTGTCTGGTCTTTTTATAATTATTCTGGCTTTTAATGGCTGCTGTGGCTGCAATTTGTTCAAGTGGCAGGTTAATGGGAACATTTATTGAATCATTTTGAAGGGTTGTTGAATCGATTTGCGTGGTTGTTAAAACAGTTTCAACTGGTTGTGAATAACCACTAAAATTGGTTAAACATAGTAAAATGAAAAACAACGTTTTAGATAACAGAAATAAAGGAAGATAGCTTTTATGAAAATCGAAATACTTGTTTTCATTCAGCCAGATGAAACGCCCAACTTTTGTTGCTTCCCCCGAAATATTATTATTTCCAGTCATTTTCATAAATCGGTAACTAAAGTTTAATTGAATTTAATTTTTTGTAAATAATAATCTACAAATAACAAAGTAACTAAAATCTTGTCGAGTCCAAAAATATTTTAAAACTTGCGATTTGTCCCAAAAAAAGGGGGCTGTCTTTCGACAACCCCCATTTATATGAAATATAATTTTAGAATCTGAATCCAACAGTAAAAAATAATGTACGACTTTTCCCAAAATCTATGTTACTAACATCTGTGGTAACATTTGAAAGCGACCATTCATAAGAAGCTTCGGCAAACATTATCCAGAAATCGACTCCTGCTCCGGCAAATACACCCCAGGTTGGGCTGGTAATATTGTCTTTTTCGAGAGCATCACCAACTCCGGTTACAAAAAACCCTGAACCACCACCAAAAACCCTTAAACTGGCCAAAGATTTTTCGTTACCAAGCAAACCAAAACCAACAGCAACCGGCACCCTGATTCCTTTAATCAGTGCATCTTCTGAAATAGTAGTGTTTGGCGAACTGGTGTAGGTAAATTCGGTTGATTTGGTTGCATAATAAACCCCTGGTTCGATGTAAAACTTCTTTCCAAAAGCCACACTGCCACCAATTTGCATGCCTACCTGACCTTTTACATCTCCCGTTGAAGTTTCCGAGAAATTGTTAAAAGAAGCACCGATAGACGGTTTGATAGTTACCTGACTAAAGCCTGTTACAACTGCCAAAAGCATAACAGCAAAAAAGAGAGATAATTTTTTCATAATGAACAATTTAAAGAGTTAAAAATTTAATTAAAAAAAAGAACAACAGAAGTAATTATTTGTTTAACAATTTACATTTTATTTTTGACGAATACAATCAAAGTGTATGATTAGTATTATAAGTATGACAAAAATAGAATTAAATTTGAACTGTGTTAACAGAATAAAAAAAATCTTCAATGCCGTAGGTTAAAATAATATGAAAATAGTTCGGGGAAAAAGCACAAGTGCAAATTTTTATATAGTGAGCATAAAATCATGTTTCCAGGTTATGTTTTGCCTGTTACTTTTTTCTATATCGGCGCCAGCATTCGCTGATGATTTGAAGGGAAAAGAAAAATTAAAGTCAATTCCCAACCAATATATTTTAAAATATGATACACTCATTTCCGTAAGATTAAATGTAAACAGTGAATTCGATTTTTTTAAAATTTCCGGCGACGATTTTTATTACGATATCAGGCCAAACATTAATCTTTGGAATAAACTATCAGTTAGTTACCAGCATCTTACAATAAATGCGGGGTTTAAACCTGCATTTCTTCCGGGCAACGGCAATAACGATTTGAAAGGCGAAACAAAGTCATTTTCATTCGGAGTACAAGGTTATACAAAACATTGGTTTCAGGAATTACATTATTTTAAAACAAAGGGGTTTTACCTTAAAAATACTGGAGATTTCAGATCTGGTTGGAATGAAGGCAGTGATCCATATATCCAGTTTCCTGAGCTGGGAATTAAAGCTTTCAGGGGTGCAACAGGTTATAAATTCAATCCCGATTTTTCATTGAGAGCAATAAGCATGCAAACAGAAAAACAGTTAAAAAGCAGCGGCAGTTTTATTACAGCACTTAATTATGATTTTTTTAAAATCGATAACCGGGGTAAAAATATCGATACAACGCGGCAGACAGGTCAAATCAGTAAAAACTTTTTATTGAATGGCTCATTGGGTTACATGTACACTTTTGTGATAAGTTCAGATTTTTATGCTTCACTGGGTATTTTATCGGGTGGTGGATTTCAGCATATAAAACTTAAGACATTCACTCCGAATGGAGATATTGAAACCAAATATACAGATCCGGTTTTTCGCATGATTGAAAAAGCAGCAATTGGATATAACCACAACCGGTTATATACTGGTGCCGAAATATCGTTAACACAAGCCATCCAGACACATAAAAGTAATTCTGTAAATACCAAAACCAATCGTACTTATTTTCAGGTATTTGTGGGGTATCGGTTTACTGCACCGCGTTTTCTGAAAAAAAAGGCGAAAGAAATGATAAATATTGCACCGGAAATAATTAAGAAGAATCTGGAATAAATCAGATTAAAGATATTTTAATTCAGCATAGCTGATTTGTGGATATAATTATCGTCGTGTTTGTAAATAAAAAGGCAGGTTCCGTTTTTAATGGTTTCAGCGACAGGCTTTATCAGGTCGGGCGGCAATGAAGGGCAACCATAACTTCGGCCAAGTCTTCCATGTTTTTGAATAAATTCTTCGGTTGCATATTCTGCTCCATGAATTATAATCTCGCGAGCCTGAGCTTTGTCGTTAAATCCTTTTTCCAATCCTTTCAGAATAAGCGACAATCCAACTTTTGAGCCAATGGCCATATTTTCGGTCAGGTAAAAACCCAGACTGCTTTGAAAAGTGCCGGGAATATTCGAAAACTTTTCGGCAAATTCGTCTCCTGTGTTTCGGCCATGAGCAACATAAGTATTAAACAAAAGCGACTTTTTATAAAGATCGATAACATACATCCGTTTTTTATTGCTCGACTGCGAAAAATCGATAATCGTCAGTACCGACTCATTTATCAGTTTGCCTTCTTTTTT
>JBGSRA010000065.1:0-3853 GCA_041737765.1 Draconibacterium sp.
CACCTACCCAAAAGTGGCGGTTCAGTGGTTAAATCAAGCTTTGTGCTTCTTCCAAAGTTTCTGCTTGGTTGACAGTGAAGTGCTTCGAAATCGCCACCTTCGGGTAGCTGCAAAACGTTATGGATATTTCGGTGATGCTGACCCCCATTTCGGTGATATTGACCCCCCTCACAGAAAATGGTTCAAAGAACAGATAGCATGACAATATTACATCTTTTTTCTTAAACTTTCCCCTTTCAATTCAATCCGGTGCGAAGTGTGTACCAGCCGGTCTAAAATAGCATCGGCAATTGTTTCTTCACCGATAATATTGTACCAGCTCGATACTGGTAATTGGCTCGCAATTATGGTCGCTTTGCGTGCGTGACGATCCTCGATAATTTCCATCATATCCATTTGCTGTTGTTTTTCCAAATGGGTAAGGCCAAAATCGTCCATGACCAACAAATCGGTTTTTGCCAACTGTTCGAAGAGTTTGTAAATGGTTCCATCAACGCGAGCCATTTTTGTTTTAATCAACAGTTTCTGGACATTGTAATAAGCTACTTTATGGCCTTGTGCACAGGCATGGTGGCCGAGTGCCGAGGCCAGGAAACTTTTGCCGCAACCGGTTGCCCCGGTAATGAGGACGGGTTCCCCTTTACTGATATACTCCCCAGTAATCAACCCGCTTATCTGCGATTTATCAAGCCCCCTTGAAGTATCGAACATCACTTCTTCAATCGATGCCTGGTAACGGAACCGGGCTGTTTTGCGGAGCCGTTCAAAACGGTTGTTTGTACGTTGTTGCCCCTCGGACTGGAGCAGGAGTTCCAAACCTTCGGCCAGTGGCAGTTCGTGGTGCCTGCGTGTTTCCACCAACGATTGCCAGCACTGTGCCATGCCATGCAGTCGGAGCTCTTTAAGCTGCGATTCTACTTTGTTCATTTGCATTGATTTTAATTTTTCATTGTTATTTAAAACACTCTTCACCCCTAATATTTTGGTGTACAGGAAGTGGTTTTTCGTTTACTGTTTCTATTGTTTCTGTCATCTTGTTTTTGATGATATTCTGGATGAACCCGTACGAACAGTTTCCATATTCGAGGGCCATGTTGCAAGCTTTTTCGAATTGGGTTTCGTCGGTTTTGCGTTGCAGCCCCAGCAACCCATCGCAGGTACGGTAAAGTTGTTCGGGGTATTTGTCCTGGTCAAATAGCCTCTCTACAACCTGATAAAATACGTTGGATTTTTCCAGCGCCTTCTTCTTGTAATACTCCGGGCTGCGGTCTAAATAATGTAGGTGTTGTGAGCAGAGGTGCTCTTTGCTTGTACTGTAGCCACCGGTTTTGTAACTACGCTGGTGTATAGCAACCTGCTCTCCTTTTACATAAATACGCACCATCGAACGGGTGTAAATAACTTTTGCTTTGCTGCCGATATGGGTGTATGGTACACTGTAGTAATGTTTGTCGGCGCTTAAATAAATGTGGTTGTTTTTGGCCACTTTCAGCTCCTTGTAATATTTGATTTCAAAGGCTGTTTCAGGGAGTGGGCTTAATATGTTTTTTTCATCGGAAAGGAACTTCTCCTGCCTGCAGTACCCTTTTTGCTGCATCCGGGTTTGGTTATGTTCATTTACCCTTTCACTGATTGCCTTGTTGAGTGAAGGCAGGTCGAAGAACTGTTGGTTGCGCAGTTTTGCATACACTCGGCTGTAAATCAGTTTAACCTGGTTTTCTACCAGTGCCTTGTCTTTTGGTTTTCGGGCACGGGCAGGTGTTACCGTGGTATTGTAATGGTTGGCAAAATCTTCCAGTACCTGGTTTACATACGGCTCATATCTGTTGACTTTTATGATGGCTGCCTTCAAATTGTCGGGGACCAATGTTTGAGGTACACCACCCAGTTCATGAAGGCAACAAGAGAGTGCATAAATAAAATCGCCAATGCTTTGGGTGTGCACTGCCATAGCAAAGCTATAATCGGAGTAAGGCAGGCAGGCAACAAAAACCTGGCATTCGATAACCTCGCCTGTTTCCTTGTGGACATACGATAATTTTTTTCCTGTAAAATCAACAAACAGTTTTTCCCCTGCCTTATGGTGCAAAACCATCGATGGGTTTTTGACCATCATATACTGGCCCAGGTGGTGGCAAAACTGCGTGTAGCGATAACCGTCGGGGTTACTTTGCCGGTATTCGTCCCAAAGCACGCGGCGCGTTACACCAACCCTTGCCAGTTCCCGGGCAAAATAGGCGAGTTCGTCTTTTATGCCCTCGTACCTGTCTTGCTTGTACGAAGGGTTTCCGGCAAAGAGTTTGCCCTCAAGCACCGGTTCGTCAAGCGACAATAATGATTCGGCACCGAGCTCCCCTGTTTCGATTTTTTGGAGGTAAGCTTTTACCGTGTTTTTACTCATGCCAAGTTGCCGGGCAATCGTTTTTTTGCCAAGCCCTTGTCCGTGTAAACGGATTAATTGTTTTATCTGTCCCATACGTTTTGGTTTTCCTGCCATCTGTAATCTTTATATTGTGGTTTAAAAAACCACGAATAAAAACCAAAACTGTGAGAGGGGTCAGCTTGCTCCGAAATGTTTCGCCGCCGCCGGTCGGATTTGTTGCCCAAATAAATATACAGAGGGGTCAACTTGCTCCGAAATGTATCGCGGCGCAGCAAGCCAAAAACTAAAAAACCTCAAATAAGGGGTCAGCATCAGCCGAAATGACAGGTGATTTTTAAGCAAAAATTAGCTAATTTTTACTCCGAATCTGGGGGGGCACATTAGACCGAAATATCCAAATTGGTTGCAATACGCTTAGCCCGATTCCATTTGCCTTATGCAATGGAAGCTCAGAAACTTCGCTACGAAAAAATACTCGATAAAAGCACCCTGCAGAACTACCTTACCCATGAATCTTCCTTCGTCGATATTAAAGATGATCATGGGAATCCTAAAAAAATACGATTTAACGGAAGCACACCATCCACTGCAATGTTTTTTAGATATAAAGAACTTAACATCGATCTGAAATATAACCACAATGGTACTTCAGAATTTGATGAATCTGACGATGATATTCTAGGCACTAAACAACAGGAAGCACTGGCTGAAGAAGTTATCACTTATGCTGAACAACAAGAATTTGAATTTTAACGGTGGTGGTATGAAAAGTTGCCCTATTCGAAGCGATTCTCTGTCAAGGTACACCAAAGTTTTATAAGAGCTGTTGAAATAGCTTTGCTAAACATGGGTGTAAATTTTGGTCTCTTTGATACTATTTACAAACCAATAATGTTGCAGAATTAATATCATCATCGCTGTAAAATTAATTAATCAGACCTAAACTGATTTTAATTTCTTCTCCAGCTTTTCAGGGGGCTAAGACAGTATCAGCTCCTAAATAGATACCTCAGACCTAAATTGTAAAGTGTCATCAGGTATGTAAACTTCCAAAATTACTATATCGTGTGGTCCTTGAGTATTAGCTCTGTGTGCACTAGCGCTTTTTACAGCAGAGGCACTAGTAAGATATAGTCCTGGACTTTCCCAGCCATGCAATTTGCAAATTGCTTTATAGTATATCATAGCTTATTGTTTATTATGGTTATTGGCAATGTCGCTCTAATTCCAGTTGAACTTGTTTTTGTTTCTTTATTAATATAATTAAAAATATCTTGTCTATTATAGAAAACCTCTACATTGATTTTAGAAGTTTGTTTTTCCTTGTCTCCGAAAGGGATGATAATACCTAAAAAAAGATTAGTCAATGGCTTTTTTGTTATTTCATTATAGTTTAAAGTAGGGTTAATGTGAATACCTAAAATTGAGTTATACTGTCCAAAAAATCTGTAGTAATCATAAAAAAGGGTA
>JBGSRA010000069.1:0-4800 GCA_041737765.1 Draconibacterium sp.
GATGTTTATTGCGGAAGAGGTTCTGTTCTTGGAAATCCTTTTTCACATAAAGAAGGAACGCGTGCAAAGTTTGTAATGGCAAGCAGAGACGAAGCTGTTGAGGCATATAGAGAATATTTTAAAACTCAAATGGAAACAAATACTGAGTTTTTAAATGAGATGAGAAGGATTTACAAAATAGCAATGAAAAGTGAAGTGAACTTGATTTGTTATTGTGAACCATTGAAATGTCATTGCGATGTAATTAGGGGATTTTTACTGAGTTTTTAATAAAAATTATAAATCAAATAAATTAAAAAAAATGGAAAATCAAAAATTTAGAGTGATTGTGGCAGGCGGAAGGGATTTCTTCGACTATAAACTGCTAAAGGAGAAACTGGACGTGCTGCTTTCAAATAAAGAAAATGTGGTTATTGTTTCAGGCTGTGCAAAAGGGGCTGATATGCTTGGTGAAAAATATGCACGTCACAATAATTTGGTTATTTCTTTTTACCCGGCACTATGGGGACAATTCGGTAAATCGGCCGGATTTGGAAGAAATCTGGAAATGGCAAAAAATGCTGATGCCTGTATATGTTTCTGGGATGGTGCATCTGTGGGAACAAAACACATGATCGAAACAGCAAAATCAATGAATCTTAAACTTCGCGTAATAGGCTATTAATTTTCTTAAAAATAAATTTTTAATCAAATAATTTAAATATTAGAATCATGAAATTACATCTTAATTCTTTCAAATGTCAATTCGATGAATCTACTGAAATGGTAACGGTAATTGACGACACAAACTTTCGGCACCTGATTCATTCAGAATCTATTATGTGGCATGAATTCAATCCGGACTTTGTTAATGAGGCAATGGACGAATTCGTATTTCGCATACAAGATGAAAAGTGGGATGAACTGGTTAACAAGATTTACTTTAATTCTGATGTTAAAATCGTTTTGAATGAAATTGAAACTCCGGAAGATTTCGATATTTATCAGTATTTCAGTTCAAACTCTCACGTTATTCAGTACATCTTGTTTCCAAAAGACAGAAACAAAACCTTCTTAATGCAAAGCGAGACTGCAATTAGTGGTAACTATTTTATCAAAACTATGCATACAGCGCTTTCAAATCCAAAGGAATCCAAAATTAATTCACTGTACAAGCTTAAAATGTTTTGGAATTCGCTTGGGTTTCACAGGGGACAAAATGAATTTTCAACACATCAGCGCAGTATCCTGAAATGGTTTGCAAATCATTTTACTTTCATCTATTGCTGGCTGTTTGATAATGCTATCGGAAAGTTTAAAATCGCCAAAGGCCGCTTAGTACCGACTTCCTTGCATCTTCCGATGTTTTACTTCAAAGAATGAGGGATCGTATTGATAGAGGAATTCAAAGCGAAACAGAACTTCCTTTCTAAACTGAATTATTAACCCTCTTTCAATTCTTTCTTAAATAAATTTTTAATAAATAATAATTTAAATCTCTAAAAAATGGAAATCAATTTTGTGAACGAATTCCCTAAAACTTTAGGATGTGTCGTTAGTTACAATGAGAAAAAGTATTTGTTGTGGCATGTCAACTCATTTGGCAAAGCTCAACTGATGAAACCGGATGGTACAAAATTCAGCGGTACGCCGGAAGTTGCTAAGTGTAAATGGCTGTACCAGGTGCCAATCGTAAACTTTAACAAAACAGATTACGCGGTGGATATCAAACACAGAATCATTTCTCTGGCAACCGGCAAAATCTGCTTTACATCCGGGACTGTACGTGATTTCATTCTTGAACAGGCAAAACAATCTGAAATCGTAACAATCCATGCAAATTACGACATGGGTTACCTGACTTTCAGAGAGTTCTACTACCAGACAATTAACGCTGTGCATGAGCATCTGAAAGAGTTTTTCCCACCTGATTATCGCGTGGTTTATTAAAAAAATGGGGCATTCGCCCTTTTTTTTATCTCGTAAGCCCATAAGCTACTAATAATCAATAATTATATTACTTTTGACTAGCTTTTTCCATCTGTTTTTATTAATACAAACCCATGATTAAAAAACCGGTACAAAAAAAATTTACTGTTTCTATTCCTGTTAAGCCCTACATTAAAAGATTTCTTGAAATCAACTACGGTTTCCCGGTTGATTTCACCTACCATGCTTACCACAATAAGCATTTTCGTCAATTACTTTCCCATAAGGTTACCCATAATGATAAAAAAATATCAGATAATTTCTGTACTTATACAGAAATTGTAGAAGTATTGATTTGTGAAAAAGATTTCTACAGGTATGGATGGGAACTTACAAAAACAAATACTGTGGCCTTTGGCTCTTTCTATGAAGACAGGGTTAAATTCATGATGCGTCACCATGTAGGTACTTTTGTTGGTTTGGGACTGCCAATAAATAAAAGTATTAGCAAATTCCAAAACAACTTTGGGTTCACCGAAGATATATGGCAATATCAATCAATAAAAAAAGATTTTTACCGAAACGGTTCAAGTTGTATCATTGATTACGATTGTGATATTTTTAATAAAATGCAAAATATTTTATTGCGGAATTTGTACGATTTAGGGACAATTTCGCAGCAAACAAAATTACATCATGAAAACAATTAACAAACCGAAGGATAATCTCGGCGGTCTTTTAAAAATATGGGCAGTTCCTTTTAGCGTTTTTTCAATATCCGGAATGAACGTCAGCTTCACCAATCAGACAAATATCTGGGAAATGTACTGCTCCCCCGATTCAATGGAATTCATTGAATCGTCAGAACTTACAACTGCAGGTACTCATTTCAATACTACCCTTAGTGGGTTTATTCCTCATGATAACGCAATGCTTCAGGAAGCTATTGCTTATATCCAGCCCCGAAAATGGGTAGTGATTTTAATAGATGGCAATGGGTTTTACAAGCTCGCAGGCAATCAAACAGACCCTCTCCGCTTTACCGGTGAATTAAATACAGGTAAAGATACAGCTTCACTGGCCGGTTGTTTAATACAGTTTTCAGGAAAAACAAAAACTCGAGCCATATTTATTAATAATCCTTTCTAACCTTTTATAAAGGTTATTTTACAGCTGTTTCATGTATAATTTGTCCTTGAAACCTCTAATTCTGTGCCTTTAATTTGCCTGAAACAAAGCAAATTATATGCATGCAATACAATTTCTTTCTGCAATACTTAAAGGCAAATGGCTCATAGAACCCAACTTCGCACTTACCCATGGTTCACTGATTGCCTCGGTCATTAACAGGCAAACCCTGTTCGATGAACAAAAACCGGATGCACTTACCGCTTATGCTGTGGATGCAAAAGATGTCAATGGCACAAAATATTCGCGTTGGGATGGTTTTAACCTTGCCCCACGAAATTCCGTTGCCGTAATTTCGCTCAAAGGTGCGTTGATGAAAGAAGATATGGTTTGCGGACCGGTTGGAATGGCAACCATTGGACAAATCATACAGGAAGCAGATGCCCACAATAACATTGGTGCAATTGTTCTTCACATCGATTCCCCGGGGGGAACCGTTGACGGAACAGAAGTCCTGGCAACCATCATCAAAAACACACAAAAACCTGTCGTTGCTTATGTCGATGGACTGATGGCCAGCGCCGCCCTCTGGATTGGCTCTGCTGCCAATGAAATCATTGCCAGCACCGACACCGACGAAATCGGCAGCGTTGGTGTTATCATGCGCTTTGCAGATATGCAGCCCTACTGGGAAAAAGAAGGTGTGGTATTTCATACGATAACCGCAAGTACCAGCCAGGATAAAAACAAGATGTTTGAAGAACTCAGGGCAGGCAACTATGATGCCTATATCAAAGAAGTTCTTGACCCGCTGGATAAGAAATTCATGGACACCTTGAAACAAAACTTCCCCAACTGTGAGGACAAACACCTTACAGGCAAGGTATTTTTTGCAAGGGACGTTATGGGTGTTTTTGTCAACTCCATCGGCACACTTGCCGATGCCGTTGTCCGAGCACATCAACTCACCAATCCGGAAGAAGAAAATTCAAATCACAATTTAAAAAATACAAGTTCAATGAAACAATTTGCAAAATTAAATGCTGTTCTCGGGCTGGATGCCCTCGAATCAGTGGATGAAGCGGTCAGTATGAACGAAGAGCAGCTGGAGCTTGTCGAAAGCGCTTTACTTCAGAATGACCAGACGATTGCAGATGCAAGGACTGAGGCAGAAACCCAGAGGGATGTTGCCAAAGCTGCACTTGTCACCGCCCAAACCTCACTTGCAAATGCAGTTGCTGCATTTGATGCAATCGATCCAACCATAGCCAGTGCTGAAAGCTCCGAAGCAAAAGCCCAGGCGGTTCGTACACTGCTGGCAGCAAAGCCTGGAGTAAAAATCGAAGGCAACCTTGAAACCAGCGATCCTACCGCTAAAAAAAGCACCGAAACAGATTGGGATGCCATCAACAGCCTTCCACACAATATCGACGTTGACGAAAACTCTTAATAATAAAATCAATCATGGCAATTACCACAACAGCAATCGTACAGGAATACGGTGCTTATTACATTGACGCAGGACAGAATAAGAAAAGGATTCTGAACATGCTCTCCCAGGGAAGCGAAATTGTAAAATACGCTACCCCGATTAAAACGGATGATACCATCTTCCGTCTGGCTAACGCCACCTTCCACTCGTTGGTGCAACCGTTCCAAAAAACATTCACCCAAAAGGGAGGTGTGGAAATTGTACCCAACGAAATCCGCCAGTACAGATTCAAACTCGATGATGAATTCATGCCGGACGAATTTTATGCAACC
>JBGSRA010000073.1:0-38936 GCA_041737765.1 Draconibacterium sp.
ATATCAGCCCGAAATTGTAAAACGAATGGGAGAGATGGCCAAACAGGTCGGTGGTCATGGCGGAATGGATTTTATGATGGACTGGCGAATGATCGATTGTTTGCGAAACGGTTTGCCAATGGACATGGATGTTTATGATGCTGCTGCATGGAGTTGCATTACTCCGCTCAGTGAGTGGTCGATTGCCAACGGTTCGGCACCCATCGAAATACCTGATTTTACCCGTGGTGCCTGGAAAACAAACAAACCGTTTGAAATTACCTTAAAAGGTGGTGGAACAACGGGTGTGAGAAATCTGGCCAAAGCCAATCCTGATGGGCAGTTAAATGTGAAATAAGCCGGATAATATTACAATTAACGACAAAAAAACCGCTTAAAGAAGCGGTTTTTTTGTTCATATTCGTTTTAGTATTCCGAATGTTAGCCACTTTATCCTGCTCATAAACCACCTTATCGGAAATTAGTAGCTGAGTTATTTATGATAACCTTTTTTTGTGGCAGTATTAATTTTAAATTTATTGCGATGAAAAACCTATTAACCTTTTTGCTGATAATTCTTTTTAGTTTGAATTGCGTTTCCCAGAAAGCTGAAAAATTGCCTGAAATTCCGTGGAAGACTATTGTTAAAACACATCATTCACAGAATATATGTTTATGGAGAACTGATATAAACATTAAGCTGTTTGGCAATTTCACTTCCTCAGACTCATTGATGATTGAAAATGCTATTTTAAAACTGAACGGATTTACTGAAACTATTCAATTAAAGTTATCCAACCAGGAAAGAGGAAATCTTGAGATGTATTTTTTAGACAGTACAAATTATTTGCAATATGCGCATTTCATATCGCTGACCAGTGACATGATAGCTCCATGGAGCTTTACTATGTTGAAACCAAACGCCATAAGTCTTTTTACTTATACCATTAATACGGAGTTGATCAATGATGAATTCAAACAAAATTATCTTACCAATACACTCGCATTTGCCCTTTATCCGGTTTATTGGACGGATAATGATTACTACGAGAAAAATCGAAAGGATTATGTTCCCAAAAGTATCCATGAATCTTTAGTAGATAAACGTGAAGAGCTCTATTTTAAGGAGATGCAGGAATTTGATATTAAATTGCTGACTGAGGTTTATTCGGTTAATTTTAATAAAAATTTGGCCATTGGAGAAAAACAATTTCAACCTTCAATTTCTGTTCCCAATTGGTTAAAGGTTAATCCTTATGCGTTCCTGGTTCTTCCTTTTGGAATCATATTATTTCTGTTGTTTCCCCTTTTCATGAAAATTTCCGAAAAAATTGCTCAAAAAGTAAAAAACGTTTTGCTCAGGTTTAATATTAATGGATTAATCGGTGTTTTGATTGTAATGATAATAAGCTATTTCTATTTCACATTGTCATATAAAATAAGATGGGGGCATTTTAGTATACCTCCTGTCAAGGGAATTATCATCGGTACTTTACTTTCAGTTGTGATAGGTCTATTTTCGTTGAACATGATTCGGTTTATCGAGATTTTCATTCATAAAAACACGCAATTGAAAAGTACAAAGATTGTATTAATATTTATGTCAACCGGATTAATTCCATTTAGTGCAATTTTGGCGATCTATTCATTTGTATTAAATGGAAGTTTTTCTTCACCAGAGATTAAAGGATTATCATATTTGTTTCTGGGCGGATTAATAATAGGCAGTTTCAGGGCGCTAATCAGCTATTTCTTCTTTAAAGAAAAAGACATGATTCTCGAAAACGAAACCAAATTTTCAAAACTTCGCGAATTAAAATCGAAAGCAGAATTAAATGCTTTACATTCCCGAATCAATCCACATTTTTTGTACAATTCGTTAAATTCAATCGCCGGCCTGGCGCACGAAAATGCCGACCAGACCGAGCACATGGCACTTTCGTTATCTAAACTTTTCAGGTATTCAATCAACAAGGAGCAATCGGATTGGACAACTTTTAAAGAGGAGCTGGAAATGGTTCGGATTTACCTCGATGTTGAGAAAGTTCGTTTTGGTGACCGCCTTACTTACTCGGTTAACATTTCGAAAGAACTGGAAGAACACGAAATTCCCCGTTTTATTATTCAGCCGCTTGTTGAAAACGCGGTAAAACATGGCATTTCAAATTTAGTTGAAGGTGGAGAAATAAAAGTAAGTATTACCAAAGAGGGGAGTAGTATTTTAATAACAGTTTCAGACAGTGGGCATCCTTTTCCGGCAGATTTAATACCCGGATTTGGATTACAAAGTATTTACGATAAACTTGAAATTCTTTACTCAAACAGGTTTGAAATGAGTTTTTTAGATGAACCGGTAAAACAAGTAAAACTTAAATTGGAATAGTTATGTCGAAATATACCACACTGATTATCGACGACGAGCAAATTGCCAGAAACCGTTTGCGCCGGTTACTCCATGATTTTAACGATATTTTTGAGATTGTTGGCGAAGCAAAAAATGGCGATGAGGGTTTGGCTCTGATTCAAGATTTAAAACCCGACCTCATTTTTCTGGATATTCAAATGCCGGGGAAAACTGGTTTTGAAATGTTGCAGCAATTAACGGTTTTCCCCATCGTAATTTTTTGCACGGCCTACGAAGAGTTTGCTTTAAAGGCATTTACTACTGTGGCAGTTGATTATCTGGTAAAACCAGTTGAAAAGGAACGACTGGAATTAACTGTAAATAAATTGAAACAGTTGAAACAGGGTAACCAGTATCCGCAATTAAACGCTTTGCTGGAATTGATTCATCAACAAACCGAGATTAAACAGTTGCACTCGATTCCACATAAAATTGGCGACCGCGTAATTCTTGTAAAGCCTGAAAAAATCACCTATTTTTTGGCAAACGAAAAGTACGTTGAGTTTTTTACCGGAGATGGGAAAAAACACAATACCGAACTCAGTCTGAAAAAACTTGAAGAACGATTGCCTGACAATTTCAAACGAGTTCAACGTTCAGTAATAGTAAATACCGATTACATTAAAGAATTCAGAAAGTATTTCCGCGGGAAATATATTCTCGTTATCGATGATATTGCCAATACAAAAATTGAAACAGGGCGGTTTTACAATGATGAAATCCGGGATTTAATTGAATAGAAAAACCTAATCATTTGTCTTGTTAAAAGTTGGTGCCGCCCACTGGAAATCACCTGTTCCGTTAGGTTTTCGGGCATACGACTGTTCAAGCACAGTGGCCGGATATTCAACTAAATTAATTACTTCCTGAGTTGGCGACAACAAAACAATGTTTTCGCCATCGGCAGATAATTTATAATTGGTGTGCAATCCTGAAACGTGTGTTGAATCTTCATCGGCCCAAATAATCAGAAATCCTTTTGCTTCAATGGTAGTGCCTGTCGGAAATTTCCATTTTGTCGGATTTTTTTTGCTGTCGGTAAGATAATATCCCGAAATATCCTGATCTTCATCTGCCGGATTGTATAATTCAATCCAATCATCGAAATCGCCATCCTGGTCGGAACCATTCTGCGAATTTTTTGGAAGTAACTCATTGATTACTACATCGGGAGTTTCTTCAATTGGATCATCATTATTACAATTTGTAAATGCAACAACTAAAAATAATATCAAGACAATTTTAAAACGATTCATTTTCTGTTTTTTTAAACTTTGTTTCTGAGGGCGAAAATTACAAATAATATTTTGAAAGGGATGCCGGGTGGTATTAGTATTTCGGGGAAATGAAAAGTTACCTGGATAATTTTATGATTTTATTCTTAATAATTTACTTTCCCGAAACCAATCTGTCGGGGTCCAAAATCGAATGTTAGCGAGGTCAGTCCAACGGGAGTCATTCCAATAACAAAAGGTTGATTGTGGTATTTGAAATAAAACATAGCATAACCACCTTCATAAAAAACAATATCACCAACTGCGGGTTGAGTGGTAGCAGTCAAAATTTCCCTTAGTTTATACCGCTCGCCGGCAGAAATTTTTGTTTTCGAATATTTGTTAATCATAAAAGCTGCAAAACTAGGTGAATCGAACCCTGTTTCAGGCGAATAACCGCCCAAATGCCATTTTACTTCACCTGCATCAATCATTCTTCTCATTTCCTCAATTAATATGGTTTGGTTCGGATAACGGGAGAAAAGCTCTTTGTCTCTTGAAAAATCGAATTCAAATCGTTTGTCTTTATATGTAAGTGCCAGTTCCATTACCTTTTTCATTTCAGTTAAACTGTCGTTTTTTAAACTCACATCATTGTTTAACCCGTTTATGGTAACCTCGAGACTTTGTTTTTGTTTTTCAAGTTCCTGTACTTGTTTGTTTGCATTATCAACAGTAACTATCGATATCACTATTAATATCAATGTTAAAATCAAAGGGATTGATGTAAACCAGAACATACGTTTTTTTGCTTTTTGTTCTTCCCTTTGAAATTTTTCAATCATATTCTCCTTTTGATCTTTCATGGCTATCCAATTACGTTTTTCTCAACTAATTTCCAGATTAATTCTTCGAGCTTTTGTTTCTCGGCACCATCTGCCAATTTATACTGTACTGATAATTCGTTAATCAGTTTTATCTGGTTTCTTCGGTCAACAATTTCCTTTATCGGAAATGCACAAATTGAAGAAACCAGTGTTCCGGAAATGCCGATAATACTTTTTAATTCGCTGGGAAAGGAAAAAATGTTGAGCGCATTTAACAGGATAATAACCAGACCGGTAAGTATAATCATCACTGCAAATCCTACTCTGAATCGAATGGACGATTTGTATGTCTGGATTATTTTATCTGTAAATAATTCAACATTCATGTCTGAAAAATTGTAAACCAAGTTACTGAAAAAATAAAAGACTTACAAATCCGTTTAAAAACCGGATTATTTGTCAAATAAAAAAGCCACTTTCAGTCGGTTGACCCAAAGTGGCTTTTAAATTTCTTTGAATATATTTCTTCAGTAATTAACTTCCAAAATCATCAAACAGTACGTTTTCGTTCGGAACGCCGAGGTTATACAGCATTTTTTGTACTGCATCATTCATCATTGGCGGACCGCAGAGGTAATAGTCAATTTCTTCAGGTTCCTCGTGTTTGCTCAGGTAATTATCGTAAATCACCTGGTGTATAAATCCTTTTGGACCTTCCCATTTGTCTTCGGGTAGCGGCTCCGAAAGTGCCAAGTTGAATTTGAAATTCGGGAAATTTTTCTCGATTTCGCGGAATTGTTCGTAATAGAAAACCTCTTTCCACGAGCGGGCTCCATACCAGAAAGTCACATTCTTTTTGGTTTCCTTAACTGTGTGGAAAAGGTGGAAAAGGTGCGAACGCATTGGTGCCATTCCTGCACCACCGCCAATAAACATCATTTCGTTGTCGTTCTTTTTCAGGAAGAATTCGCCGTAAGGACCCGAAATCATTACTTTATCGCCAGGTTTACGCGAGAAAATAAAGGAAGAACAAATTCCGGGATTTACTTTTTTAAATGCATTGTTGGCGCGATCCCATGGTGGTGTTGCAATACGAATGTTGAGCATTACAATGTTTCCTTCTGCTGGATGGTTAGCCATTGAATAAGCACGGAAAGTAGGTTCCGGGTTTTTCATCTGAAGATTGAAAATGCCGAATTTATCCCATTCTTCCCTGAATTTTGGATCAACATCCATATCTTTAAAATCGACATCGATTTTAGGAACATCTATCTGTATATAACCACCCGATTTGAAATCAAGCGTCTCTCCTTCGGGTAATTTAACAACAAACTCTTTAATGAATGTGGCCACATTGTTATTTGAAACCACTTCGCATTCCCATTTTTTGACACCCAAAATTTCCTGGTGAATATGGATTTTCATATTCTCTTTTACTTTCACCTGGCATGCCAGACGCCATTTGTCGTTTTGTTCCTTTCGGGTAAAAAAACCTGTTTCGGTTGGCAAAATCGAACCACCGCCTTCTTCAATTTTACAACGGCACATTCCGCATGTGCCACCACCACCACAAGCTGATGGCAACAATATCTTGCTGTTACTTAATGTTGATAACAAAGTTCCGCCGGGTTCAGCTTCCAGTTCCAGGTAACCTTCGTTAATGTCAACTTTTACTATTCCAGTTGGCATTAATTTTTTCTTGGCATAAAGCAGAACGGCAACCAGTAAAATAGTTACTCCCAGAAATACCACCACACTGGTAATTACAACGGTAGTTTGTGCTGATAACAATATCATTGGTTATTGATTTTTGTATTTTATAATTTAATTCCCATGAATCCCATGAAAGCCAATCCCATTAACCCGGTAACAATAAATGTAATTCCAAGTCCACGCAATGGCGCAGGCACATTCGAATATTCAATTTTTTCCCTGATGGCTGCAATCCCAACAATTGCTAAAAACCAGCCAACACCCGAGCCCAGTGCATAAACTGACGCTTCGCCAATGTTGAGGAAAGCCTTTTGCTGCATAAACAACGACCCTCCCAATATGGCACAGTTTACAGCAATCAATGGAAGAAAAATACCCAATTGATTGTACAGTACAGGCGCAAATTTTTCTACTACCATTTCAACAAGCTGAACGATGGAGGCTATTACAGCTATGAAAATAATAAAAGATAAAAAGCTTAAATCGACAGTAGCAAATGAAGGACTTAACCAAACCAGGGCACCTTCCACCAAAACATACTTTTCGAGGAGGTAATTTACAGGCAGCGTTATTACCAAAACAAAAATAACAGCAACTCCAAGACCTGCGGCTGTACTCACTTTTTTCGAAACAGCAAGATACGAACACATGCCGAGGAAGTAGGCAAAAATCATGTTCTCGATAAAAATCGATTTGATAAATATATTAATCAGGTTTTCCATAATTATCTCAGTTTTGGCTTATTAATTTTCAATTAATTTCCGGTTCTTACTGCGTTGCACCCAAATAATTATACCAATGGTGATTAGCGCCATTGGTGGTAAAATCATCATACCGTTATTGGCATAAAACCCGCCATTTGCAATATAAAAGCTTTCGGGTATTATCCTAAATCCAAGTAATGTTCCGGAACCCAATAATTCGCGGAAGAAAGCAACGATTATCAGAATAGCTGCATATCCGGCGCCATTTCCAATTCCATCGAGGAATGATTGCCATGGCTTGTTTCCCAGTGCAAAGGCTTCAAGCCGGCCCATCAAAATACAGTTGGTAATAATTAGTCCAACAAAAACCGAGAGTTGTTTACTTACATCATATACGTAAGCTTTCAATACCTGGTCAACCAAAATTACCAACGCAGCAATAACCACAAGTTGTACAATTATTCTGATTCTGTTTGGAATTGTATTTCTTAAAAGAGAGATAATAACATTGCCAAGTGCAACCACAATTGTAACTGAAATTGCCATTACAATTGCCGGTTTTAGCTGTGCGGTGACTGCCAGTGCAGAACAAATACCCAACACCTGAACGGTAATAGGGTTACTGCTGTTAATTGGGTCTGACAGCAGTTTTAAGTTTTTCTTTGAAAATAATGGATCGCTCATCGCTTATGATTTTTTCTTTTTAAAAAATTCCTGATAACTGGTAAAGTCATCGAGTAGCATTTTCTCTAGACCTTTACTTGTGATAGTTCCTCCTGAAATGCCATCTACTTTGTGTTCAGCCGGAGCTTCCTGTCCGACTTTTGCCACTAAAATGGATACCAGTTTACCCGATTCATCAAATATTTTCTTTCCAACAAAAGGGTCTTCAAACATTGGGGTTGATATTTCAGCTCCTAATCCAGGAGTTTCTCCCTGGTGGTCGAAATTCGCTCCGTAAATTGTATTCATATCTTCGTTAACCGAAATAAATCCCCAGATAGGTCCCCATAGTCCGGTTCCACGTAATGGCAGAATATATTTTAATCCATCACTGGTTTGGCATTCAAAAACAGGAAGTAGCATGTCTTCGTGTGCTTTAGCCCGCTCTTTTTTAAGATCTATATTGAATGCGTCGCCTTCAACCTGTTCGCCTTTCACGTTTACCACGTATTGTTTAACAATTTTTTCAGCATAGATTTTCTCAGCATCAGCAGCTGTACTTTCTATGTTAACCGAGGCAAGAATACTTTGTTTCTTTTCAATCTCAGTATTCATAACCTGTTTGGGTTTTAATGCCATCGATACCGATGCAAGAACTGCAGCAACCAGGGTTACCATAATCGCTGCATATAAAACTGTGTATGTATTACCGTTTCTATTCATGATTTCTGATATTTCAGTTTGCAGAAATTTTAACTCTTTTCAGCCTGCGTTTAATATGACCGGCAACTACGTAATGGTCGATAAGCGGGGCAAAAGTGTTCATTAACAAAATCGCCAGCATCATTCCTTCCGGATAAGCCGGATTTACAACTCGTATCAGAATTGCGAGAATTCCAATCATAAATCCGTAAATCCATTTTCCTTTTTCAGTTTGAGAACCTGATACAGGGTCGGTGGCCATAAAAACTGCACCAAAAGCAAAACCACCAATAATTAAATGTTGCCAGAAAGGAAGTGACATGTAAACATTGTCACCCGCAAAAATATTCAGAATAATTCCCATAACTGCACCACCGGCAACTGTAGAAACCATAATCTTCCAACTACCAATTCCGGTAACAATCAAAATAATTGCACCCAGTAAAATGGCCAAAGTTGATGTTTCTCCAATCGAACCCGGAATAAATCCAAAGAAAGCATCGGAAACACTAAAGTTGATATTTCCTGCGGCAGCTTCAGCCATTGGAGTTGCACCCGAGTATCCGTCAATTACTTTATCTGTATCTTTTAATGCCACCCAAACCGATTCGCCTGACATTTGTGCAGGATATGCAAAAAACAGGAAAGCACGGGCAACCAGTGCGGGATTCCATATATTCATACCGGTACCGCCAAAAACCTCCTTGCCAATAATTACTGCAAATGTTGTTGCAAGGGCAATCATCCAAAGTGGAGTTTCAATGGGCATTACCAGCGGAATCAGCATCCCGGAGACAAGAAATCCTTCCTGAATTTCGTGGCCCCGTATTTGGGCGAAAACAAACTCAACTCCCAATCCAACTACATATGAAACCACAATTACCGGAAGTACTTTTATCAATCCAAATAAAAATATGTCTATAAAGCCGGTTGATGCAAGTTCTCCAATTGCTTTAAAGTGTTGAAAACCGGTGTTGTACATACCAAATAAAATGGCAGGAACCAATGCAAGAACTACCATTCCCATGGTGCGTTTTAAATCGGTGAAATCGTGAATATGAGTGCCCGATCTTGAAGTATTCTTTTGAACAAAGAATAATGTAAAAAAACCATCGTGAACAGAATGAAGCCAATGATATTTAGCTCCTTTCTGAACAAAAGGTTGTGTCTTTTCGAATATGTTTTTTATGAATTTCATTTTATAATAACCAATTAATTTTCAGGAAAAATGTTATCCAAGTTCTTTAATCATTGTGTTTATTCCGGTTCGTAATATTTCCTGAACTTTAACTTTGGAAGTACAGGCATATTCGCACAGGGCAAAATCTTCTTCAATTACTTCGTAAATTCCCAGTTGTTCCATTTTATCGATGTCGTTTACCAAAATAGCTTTCAGCAAATGAACAGGTAAAATATCCATTGGGACCAGCTTTTCATATTGCCCACTTAAAACAAAAGCACGCTCGCCACCATGTAAATTGGCGTTTAATTCGTACTCTTTCTTTGGAAACAGTTTTGAAAGAAAAACTTTCGATGCAGTAAATTTATCAATCCCGGGAGTTGCCCAACCCATAAATTCATATTCATCACCCTCGGGAATTACCGATACCTGCGAATCGTAATAACCAACATATCCGGGTGTTTTTACTTTTGTGCCGGTTAATACATCTCCGCTGATGATTCGCTGTTTGTAATCAGATTTTTTTAGTTTTCGATCGGTTAAAATAGCAACAGGTACTCCTAAAACGGTTTTGAAATACTTTGGATTTTCAACTTCAGATCCGGTCAAAGCGACGATTTTACTAAAATCAACTTTACCCGTTTCGAATAGTCTGCCAATGAAAAGTACGTCCTGAACATTGATTGTCCAAACCACATCGCCTTTATTTATCGGATTTGTGTTATGTATTTGAATACCCACATTTCCGGCAGGATGTGGACCTTCGAATGTATTTATTACAACATTTTTAATAGCTGTAAACGACGAATTTGCATTAATGCCCAAATATACTTTTCCAGCAGTTAATTTTGCCAAAGCATTTATACCTGTCTGAAAACTACCCAACTGGCCTTTTAAAACAAAGTTGTAATCGGGAGCCAAGGGTGCAGTATCGAATGTTGATATGTAAATCGAAATTGGTTTTTCGGTAGGCGAAGCAATAACTCCGTACGGACGTTTCTTAATAAACGGCCACATTCCACTGGTTAAAAGTAGTTCCTTGATTTCATCACCTGAAAGTGAATTTGGATCAGCTTTTTTAAACTCAACCGAACCAGCTTGTGTATCAGTTTCAATAACAACTTCCAGAATTTTACGCCTTTCTCCACGGTTAACCGATACCACTTTTCCACCAACTGGCGCTGTAACCAATATTTCGGGATGATATTTATCCGAAAATAAAGCTTCGCCGGCTTGAACTATCGTATCTGTTTTAACCTTGAGTTTTGGAGTTAGTCCCGGAAAATCGGTAGGTTTCAGTGCCAAAGTTGCTGGTAACTGTATGGTTTCCAATTCTGTTTTGGCACCTCCTTTTAGCTTAATATTCAGCCCTTTCCTTAACTTGATAGTTTCTGACATATTTAACTCAAATAGTGTTGTTTATTTTTGTGTGCCAAAAGTAATAATTTATTGTGTTGTACCAATTTTTCAAAAGCAAACTTAAACTTTAGGAAATATTAAGAAATACAGATTAAATTGGCATTTTTAACGTTAAATAAATAGAGTAGTAAAACAACCACGTTTGATTTAATAATTTCCGATATGAAATACATTCAACTTATTGTAGTTTTATTCTTTTTTACGATTTCGCAAGGTTTTGCTCAGCAAAATAAATTTTATTACGAAAATGCTGTTTACAGCGAAAACATTAAAACAGTTCAGATGTACCGTGCAGGTTTTGAATTATCATATCCGGTGCTCGTCTTAAACGAAGATGCACAGCTACTTTTTAAATTCGATGATATGACGGATGTGGCAAAGGATTACTATTATACAGTTATTCACTGCGATGCCAACTGGAATGAAAGTTATATCAGCCAAACGGAATATATTAATGGATTTCCTGAGAATCCGCTGACTGACTATAAATTGTCGTTTAATACAACCTTCAACTATTCAAATTACCAGCTTTTATTACCCAACGATAATATGAAGTTTAATTTTTCGGGGAATTATGTACTGGTAGTTTATGAAGATAACGATAAGGCAAAAGTGGTTATTACCCAGCGTTTTTATGTTGTGGAACAAAAGGTTGATATTCAGGGAACAGTTCGCCGGGCAACAAACGATCCGTTTGAAGGTACCAATCATGAGATTGATTTTGTAATAACGCATAACGATGTTTTAATAGAAAATCCACTTAAAGATGTGAAAGTAGTTTTGATGCAAAACGGAAGGTGGGATAATGCAATCCGGAATTTGAAACCTCTGTTTATTCGTCAAAACCGGTTGGAATACGATTATCAGCGTGAAAATGTTTTTCAGGCAGGTAACGAATTCAGATATTTCGATAACCGCTCAAACAAGTTTAACGGCGAATATGTGGCCTCAACCGATTTTCACCGGCCCTATTTTCATAAAACTTTATTAAAAGATGAGGTCAGGGCAAACAAAGATTTTTTTCTGTACAAAGACATGAACGGAAAATTTACAATCGAAAGTCAGGATAAGGAAGTACGCGACCCCGATACTGAATGTGATTATACTTTTGTTCATTTTACGTTGCCACTGCCATCGATTTTGCTGGGAGGTTCGATTAATGTTTTTGGTGCCTGCACAGGTTGGAACGCCAATAAAAGCAACGAAATGACATGGAATTTTAATACCAGCGCCTACGAACTTACTTTGCTTTTAAAACAAGGTTATTACAATTACGAATATGTTTATGTACCTCAGGGCTCGCTTGTTGCCGACCATGCAAATATCGAAGGAAGTTTCTGGGAAACTGAAAACGACTATCTTTTGTTTGTTTATTACAGTGATTTTTCAGCCAGATATGACAGGTTGGTTGGATTTAGGCTTTTTAATTCAAGCGAGCAGTAAAATTTGTATTTATACTACCAACGATAAAAATCCCCTGCCATTTTTAAAGGGTAACGAAAACCAGAACGAACTGCCTTTCCCGTGAACCGATTCAAACTCAAATTCGCCACCAAGTAATGCAACATAATGTTGTACGATAGGCAACCCAAGTCCGGAACCTGATGTAGCTTCGTTAATCTGGTTTTTTACTCGGTAAAACCGATCGAAAATATGCTGAAATTCATCTTCTGGAATACCGATACCGGTGTCGGAAACTGTGAATTTTACCCACTCATTTCTTACCATTTCATATTTGAGGTTAATTTCTCCTTTTAACGTATATTTTACCGCATTATCTACTAGAAGCGACAGAATTTCACCAAGGATAAGCGGGTCGGTTTCAAATCCAAATTCCTTATTCGGAACATCAATTTTTAAATTCAGTTTAACATTTTTCGAATCGGGAATTAAAACGAGATATTTGTTGTATGTGTCACGCAATAAACTATTTATGTTGCAAAATTTATTGGTAACAACAACTGTTTGAGTTTCAATTTTCGATAAATGAATGGTATTATCGATCATGTTCAGCAACTGTTTCCCGTTTAACAGAATGGCATCCGTTAATTCCATCTTTTCCTGGCTGTCTATTTCCGATTCAGCTAAAATTCTGGTGAAATTGGTAATAACATTCATTGGTGTCCTTATTTCATGTGACACATTTGCCAGGAATGCCGATTTTAGTTTGTCAGATTCTTCAGCACGAATCAGTGCCTTTTCAAGTTTAAACTCAGCTGTTTTTCTTTTTGTAATGTTGCGGGCTATCGATATAACCGAATTTGAACTTAGTTTGGCCAGTCGCATTTCAAAAATGAAAGTACCGTTTGGTGTGTTCATTTGGTATTCAATGGTTTCAATAGAATTCGATTTTATTGATGTTTGTATGCAATCGTAAATTTTTTCGGCCATATTTTCAGGAAAACCAACTTCAAAAATTGTACTCCCGATTATGTTGGCATCTTCAACTTTAAACAGTTCGCTTTCTTTTATTAAAAAATCCTCGTAAGTTCCATCTTTGTCTATCACAAAAAACATATCAGGAATAGCTTCCAGCAGAACTTTGTAACGTCGCTTGCTTTCTTCGAGTTCCGAAATTCGCCTTTTTGTCTTCGTTGTGTCTTCGAAAATGATATAAAATTTGTTGTAATACGGTTGAAGAATATGAATGTTAAACCATCGTTCAAGATTAACTGCATGGTATTCATTACATTTTTTTTGTTTCGAAGGGTTGTAGATGTATTTGTTTAAATCGAATCCGGTTTTAAAAATTAAATCGAAAATATAATCAGCTTTCTGTTCCTGTACTTCGTAAAGGTTAATTTTGAAAGTAGATTCAAAAGTATTGTTTACTTTCTCAATCATTAACTGAACAATGTTACCTGCTTCGTCGCGCTCTGCTCTTATTTGTGCTATCGAAAAAGCCGCATCCTGCAAAACTTTTGTTATTCCCTGGTTAATAACAGAAATCTGATTTTCAAGTTTTTTTATAGTTCCCATATAATATAAGCGCAAAGCATAACTAACTGCAAAAAGTGCAGTGTAAACAAATAACGGATGCGTAATAACTGGTTTGTACGTAGAGAAAGTAATTATCAGGAGGTTTGATTTCAGCATTTGAAATACCACAGTAAAAAGGCCGATTAAAAAATAAATTATGATTCTGCTGTTGGTCTCAGAAAAGAAAAGTAAAAAGATTAATCCGGTTTGTAACCAGAAAATTGTAATAAAGATAGTTTCTGATGATGGTGCCCCCGGGTTAAAATCGGAAAAAAAGAAAGAATACAAAACCAGTGGAAGTATGAAAATACTGTTTACCGAACAGTTAATGCGCCCGTTAACAGCACAAACTATTGGAAGCGCAGCCATTGTAACCAAAAGAATGTTGCAGACTAAACAAGTACTTTCAGAATTTAAAAATACAGAATTTATGAAATATACAATCGAAAAAATTTCGACACCCGTCCATGCAATCAGTAAATGTAAAAGCTTTTTCTTGTTCTGGGATGTTTGACCAAACCAGTGTTTGTCGGATAATATATGATGCAAATCTTTAATCAATAATGTAAAATTAAAAAATAACGAATTTTATCAGGAGCCAACCAAATATAATTCAATTTACTGAATGTATAATAAGTGTAGAAACCCAAACTAATGATTGTTACGTTTCAGAGTGTGAAAATAGCATAAAAGGGAAAATATGATATTTATAGCTGAACTATTTTTTGTCACTGATATTTGTTATGATTTTGCAAAAATTGAATCCATAATTTTGTCGGAAATGAAATTACACAAATTAATATAGAAGAATTATGCCAAAAGGAATTTTTAATGTGCCGGTTGCCAAAAACGAACCTGTACTGAGTTATGCTCCGGGAACTCCTGAAAGAATTGCGTTAAAAGCAAAAATTGAGGAGTTAAGATCTATCGAAGTAGATTTACCTATGGTTATTGGTGGTTTGGATGTTTATACAGATCGCAAGGTACGAATGTTTCCGCCACACGACATTGCACATACATTGGGATACTATAACCAGGGAGATTCCAGCCATGTTGAAATGTCGATTGATGCTGCACTTGCTGCAAGAGAACAATGGGCAAATTTACCCTGGCAGCACCGGGCTTCAATATTTTTAAAAGCAGCCGATTTGCTGGCCGGTCCGTACAGGGCAAAAATTAATGCTGCAACTATGCTTGGGCAATCGAAAAATGCTTTTCAGGCCGAAATTGATGCTGCCTGCGAATTGGCCGATTTCTTCAGGTTTGGTGTAAAAGTGATGACCGACATTTACAAAATACAACCCGAATCGGCACCGGGAATGTGGAACTACAACGAATTTCGTCCGCTTGAAGGTTTTGTTTTTGCACTTACACCTTTCAATTTTACATCAATTGCCGGAAACCTACCTGCAGCACCGGCCTTAATGGGAAATGTTGTTGTTTGGAAACCATCGAAAACAGCAATATACTCAGCCGGTGTTATTATGGAAATCTTCCGTGAAGCTGGTTTACCCGATGGTGTAATTAATCTGGTATATGCTGCGGGACCGGTTGCTGCCGATATGGTTTTAACCCATCCCCGTTTTGCAGGTATTCATTTTACTGGTTCTACAGGTGTTTTTAATAGTATCTGGAAATCGATAGGTGATAATATTTCGAAATATAAATCGTACCCACGAATTGTGGGAGAAACCGGTGGCAAGGATTTTATTTTTGCCGATAACACTGCCGATCCACAGGCACTTGCAGTAGCCATGTTGCGTGGTGCTTTTGAATACCAGGGACAAAAATGTTCGGCTGCGTCAAGAGCCTATATTCCCGAAAGTATCTGGCCTGAAGTAAAGGAACGTTTCGGAAACGAACTGGCGACGGTAAAAATGGGACCACCTGAAGATTTCACCAATTTTTTTAATGCTGTAATCGACGAAGCTTCATTTGATAAGTTGAAAGGTTTTATCGATCGAGCCAAAGAGGACAAAGATGCCGAAGTGATTTTTGGAGGAAATTGTGATAAGTCGGTAGGATATTTTATCGAGCCAACAGTAATTCAGGCGAAAACACCAAAGTACATTACTATGGAGGAAGAACTTTTTGGTCCGGTTTTAACCATTTATGTTTACGAAGACGAAAAAATGGACGAGACTCTTGATATTCTTGATAAAACATCAATTTATGCTTTAACAGGTGCTGTGATATCGCAAAACAGGTATAACATCGAAAAAATTACAAAACGACTTGAAAATGCTGCCGGTAATTTTTACATAAACGACAAGCCAACCGGTGCGGTTGTTGGCCAGCAACCTTTTGGAGGCGCCCGCGGTTCTGGTACAAATGACAAAGCAGGCTCAATATTTAACCTGCTCCGTTGGACTTCAATCCGAACAATTAAGGAAACTTTTGTTTCACCTAAAAATTATACTTATCCAAATTTTCAACCGGACATAAAATAAAATAAACCATAATTTGTTTATAAAAGGGTGTTGAAACAATTCAACACCCTTTTTTTTGACTTCTGAATAATTTACTTTTGTATCAACTATTTTTGCTGAAATGGATAAAATGAATTTCAACAGCGGTGTTTTTAAATTAGTCAGAAATAAGTGGATTGTAGCTACTGTTTTGTTTCTGACTTGGATTATTTTTTTTGATGAAAACAGCATAATTTCTCATCAAAAAAATAAACGCCGTCTTTATGAACTCAAACAACAGGAAGATTACTACCGCGAACGCATTGAGGTTGACAAACAAAAGCTGGAAGATTTAAAGGCAGGCGAAGAAAAGCTGGAGAAATTCGCGCGGGAACAATATTATATGTCGAAACCCGATGAAGATGTGTTTGTAGTTACCGATGATGATTAATTGAATTCTTTTTAATTCAGCTATTATCTTTATACATAAATTTCTGCCATACTTCACTAATTCAATTCTTTAATCATCTATTTTTAATCCTGATTTGTCTGATTTAAATAATTACGATTTCAATATGGAGTTGAAATAACTATTTGTCTGGTATTAAAATTTTATTATATTGCCTTTGTTATTAAAACGGAGAATCTGCTAATTCAGCGAAAAAAGTAGTTTGTCAGTAAACAGTTTACTAGTAATGCCATTAAGAAACAATTAAACTGAGATGAAAGGTAATCTCGACATATTTAAGATTAAAACCAATAATGTTCCGCCGCAAAAGGGAAGAATATTAATTGCTGAACCATTTCTGCATGGCGATTATTTTAGCCGTTCGGTAGTATTTTTGGTGGCACACAGCGAAAAAGGTGCAGTTGGTTTTATTCTGAATAAGAAAATAGATTTTTCATTGCAGGATGTTTTTCTCGATTTTCCAAGATTTGATGCCAATGTATTTCTCGGCGGACCTGTTGCTGCCGATTCGATTTTCTTTATTCATAAACTGGGCGAAAGACTTCCGGGAAGCATTAAAGTTCTTGGAAATCTTTACTGGGGAGGCGATTTCGACACTTTAAAAAGTATGATATTAGTTGGAGCTGTAAAACCAACCGATATTCATTTTTTTCTGGGGTACTCAGGATGGGATGCCGGACAACTGGAAGATGAAATTAAGGAGGATTCATGGTTGGTTACCGATGTCGATGAAAATGCCGTAATGCTTGATGCAAACAATGTTTCATGGACTGATTTCGTTAAAAAGGCAGGTACGCGTTATTCAATATGGGAAAATTACCCCGAAAATCCATCATTTAACTAATCAGTTTTTCAAGCGACACTTTTCAAACATCGAATACCATTATTCGAATCCAATGGTTCAGGTGTTGGTAAATTTCGTATCACAAAGTTGTATTTCAGAAAGGCATTGGAAAAAAATTATAATTTTGCCCTCGCTTTTAAATTAAAAACAACACCCTGTAATCACAGGGAATTTATAACTTAAAAAAAACTTTATGTCACTGAGAAGCAATATTCTTGACCTTCGAAAACGAAAAAAGGAAGTTCAGATGGGGGGTGGTGAAAAAGCCATCGAAATGCAGGCCAAAATGGGTAAACTTACTGCACGTGAGCGTATTATCGCCCTTCTTGACAAGAACTCATTTCATGAGTACGATTTATTTGTTGAGCACAGTGCCAAAGATTTCGGTATGGAATCGAAAGTACTGCATGGCGATGGTGTGATTATTGGAACCGGTACTATCAAATCGAAACCGATATGTATTTTTGCCCAGGATTTTACTGTAGCAGGTGGTTCGCTGGGTTTAATGCATGCACGTAAAATTACAAAAATCATGGATCATGCCCTTAAAATGAGGGTTCCGTTGATTGGTATTAACGACTCGGGCGGTGCACGTATTCAGGAAGGAGTAAATTCTCTGGCAGGTTATGGCGAAATCTTTTTCAGAAATACACTGGCTTCAGGTGTTATTCCGCAGATTTCAGTAATACTTGGTCCTTGCGCAGGTGGTGCTGTTTATTCACCTGCTTTGACCGATTTTGTTTTTGTGGTCGAAAATATTTCGAAAATGTTTATTACCGGACCAAGTGTTATTAAATCTGTACTTGGTGAAGAAATTTCGATGGAAGAACTTGGCGGGGCCCGCGTTCATGCTGAGATTACCGGAAATGCCCACTTTTTTGCAAAAACCGAACAGGAATGTTTCGAACAGATTAAAACACTAATCAGTTATATTCCAAGGAGTAATGCGAAAAAGGCAATGGCCTATCCGCCAAAAACACCACTAAAAGGCAGGAAAATTGAAGATATAGTGCCTGTGGATGCAAGAATACCTTATGATATGCGCGATATAATCAGAACGATTACCGATGGATCTGAATTTCAGGAAGTAATGGAACTTTTTGCACCAAATATTATTATTGGTTTTGGCCGCATGGATGGAGAAACGGTTGGATTTGTTGCCAATCAGCCAATGGTACTGGCAGGTGTTCTCGATTGCGACAGCTCCGACAAGGCAGCACGTTTTATCAGGTATTGCGATGCTTTTAATATACCAATTGTTACATTGGAAGATATGCCGGGATATTTACCGGGTGCCGATCAGGAGCATGCTGGTGTTATTCGCCACGGAGCCAAAATTTTATATGCATACAGCGAGGCAACTGTGCCAAAAGTGACTGTAATTTTAAGAAAAGCTTACGGTGGAGGTTACATTGCAATGAATTCGAGGCATTTGCGTGCTGATTTTGTATTTGCATGGCCAACAGCCGAAATTGCAGTAATGGGTCCGGAAGGAGCTGCAAATATTGTTTTCCGTAAGGAAATTGCAGAGGCAGAAAATCCGGAAGAAATGCGTCAGCAAAAAATTCAGGAATACAAGGATAAATTCGCAAATCCATATGTGGCAGCAGCTCAGGGATATATTGATGAGGTGATTGAACCAAAAGATACACGGTCGCGCATATTACATGCGTTACAGGTTTCAGAAAATAAAAGTGTATTCCTGCCCAATAAAAAACACGGAATTCCACCATTTTAAACAGAAGAAGCAAAATTATGTCAGAAGAAAAAGAATTGAAAGATTTGATCATTTCGGGAGTAGTTTACAAAACCACTTACACCCGTAAATTTGAACAGCGGGTAAATTGGGAAGCTCCGGATGAGAATATGTTATACTCTTTTATACCGGGAACTATTATCGACATATTTGTTAAACCAAAACAGAAATTAAAGGAAGGAGATACCATTTTGTTGCTCGAAGCAATGAAAATGCAAAACCAGGTGAGGATGCCGTTTGACGGTGAAATCGTTAGAATTAATGTGAAAAAAGATGAGGTAATTCCAAACCGGTATTTAATGGTCGAAATAAAACCTAAGAAATAAGTAACTCTTGGCTTAATCAATAGAAAAACCGTGCAATGATTTGTACGGTTTTTCTATTTTTACTGAATAACATTTTTGCCTGTGCAATCGAAAATTATTGTTTCGCTGATGATAATGCTGGCTTTCTGTTTGGCCAATGTAGTTACCGTTTCTGCCGGTGAGAATAATTTGTGCAGCAAATCAACCGAAGGTACCAATTTTTGGTTTGGCTTTTTGGAAGGCAGGAATTACATCGACCCACACAATACAAAGATTATAGTCACAGCCCGTGAAACCACTACATTTACCATTGCTGTCGGAAAATCAGAAAACCAGTTCAATAGTACATATACCGTTCTTGCTAATAGTTCAATTGAGGTAATTATTCCCTGGGAGATGGTTGAAACAACCGGTTCAGAACAGGTTCAGGACAAAGGTATCCACCTGGTTGCGCAAAATCCGGTAAATGTTTATGCGTCAAACTGGGACCCATATTCGGCTGATGTTGCTGTAATTTATCCGGTTGAAGCATTAGGAACCGAATATTACGCCATGTGTTATTACCCCAATATTGATCCCAGAAATCCTGAATCAGGCAGTGGACGAAACAGTGAGTTTCTGATAGTTGCGGTTGAAGACCAGACACGTGTGGAAATAACTCCCTCGAAGGTAACCGACAAGCTTGTACCCAAAGATTCTACTTTTATTGTTGTGTTGAATAAAGGTGAAGTTTTTCAGGTGCAGTCTGAAAATGTACAGGGTACCAATAAAACGGGGCAGGGAGATTTAACCGGCAGCCACATTTTAGCAGATAAACCAGTGGCTTTTTACTCTGGTTCGCTGGCAACAACTGTTCCAAATAGTAACTGTTGCTGGGATCATTTGTACGAGCAAATTCCACCGGTTCATTCCTGGGGGCGCGAGTATTTTACTGTTCCTCTGAAAACCCGGGAACGAGATATTTACAGGATTCTTGCGGCAGATGACAAAACAACGGTTCAGATTTCAGGAGAGTCTATATTTTATTTAAACAGTGGCGAATTTCGTGAATTTGAGTTTTATCATAATGATCCAAAACAGATTATATCCGATAAACCAATTCTTGCCGCGCAATTCAGTATGTCTCAAAATGCCGATAGTCTGTTCACCAGCGGAAACGGCGATCCATTCATGATAATACTTAATTCGGTGCAACAAAAGATAAACGAAGTAAATTTTGTGAATTTTCAATCTCCCCAAATTTCAATTGATTCCAGCTATTCAGGAATTAAGAAACACTTTGTAAACATTGTCGCATTAACAGCAGAACTGTCTGGATTACAACTTGATGGTATTCCTGTTCAAAACGAATTTAAACCTTTTCCGGGGTTTCCATATTCTTATGCCCAAATCGAAACAAAGCCAGGTACCCATCATATTGAAAATGTGATTGGTAACAATGGTTTTCTGGCTTATGTTTATGGTTTCGGGACATGGGAATCATATGGTTACGGCAGTGGCTTCAACGTTAATCTGAATCTCGATTTAGGTGAGAATATCGAATTTTTTAAGGGCGATACACTGCTTTTATGTTATGGCGATACTTTAAAATTAGATGCCGGTTCGCAATTCATTTCTTACAATTGGATGAATGGTAAAACAACACAAACTATAGACGTAACTTCGAGTGGAGATTATTGGGTCGAGGTAGTTAGCGAAAGTGGTTGTCAGTTAGCGGACAGCGTTTTTGTTTTTGTCAGCACCCCAAGGGTTGAATTGGGAGAACGGTACAACGAGGTTTGTTATCCGCAAAAAGTGTCATTGAATGGAAATACCGGATACGAAAAGTACATTTGGCAGAACCAGGAGGATGAAATTATTGGGACAGAGCCGATAATTTTGGCAGATAAAACGGGTGAATACCGGCTGACTGTGGCAGACCAATTTCGTTGCACCGCCCGCGATACCTTTGACCTGACAGTGCATCCTGTGCCGGATATAAAAATTTTGGGCGACAGTTTGATATGCGGTGAATTCAATACACAATTGGAAGTTACAATCACGGGAACACCGGAAAACATTTGGAACTTTCCGGGTAATTATAGCTGGACAACAAATAGTTCGGACCTGGTACTTGCCGACGAAAGCCGTTTTTCGGTAAATGCTGAAGCCCAAAAATGGGATGATTTCAAAATATATTATAAACTAACTACTATCGATGGGTGCGACGCATTTGTTAAATTTCCAATCCGTTTTAACTCTCAGCCGGAAAACGACTTCACAATTGAAAATGATCCCAGTTGTAACGGATATAGTAAAATACTGAAATTTACAGGTCTGGCAACAAGCGAGGCGTATTTCGAATGGGATTTGAATGGCCGGGTTTTTTTAGACACGCTCGACCAGCCAAACAGGATTTATCTAATTTCTGAAGGTGTCCGGCAAACAAATGTACCACCTGTGTCACTGATTATTAATGACAAAGGTTGTATGAGTGACACCATTGTCAAACCATTAATAAATTCAAATCCAAATTTAATAATGGAAGCAGATAAAACACGGGGTTGCGATTCGTTGACGGTAAATTTTACCGGCACAATGTTAACATCTGATCTGGTCGATTTTAAGTGGACAATTAATGATTCTCTCATTGTAAATCAGCAAAACTTCGAACAGCAATTTCCAAATCCCGGATTTTACAAGGTAAATCTTATGGTAACCAACAAGGTAACACACTGCCAAAACGGATTTACAATCGACAGTATGATAAGCGTTTTCCCAACTCCCGTTGCCCATATTACTGCCGATCCCGAAAAATGTTATCCCGGAGAAGCGTTACTCGTGTACACCCACCTCATCGACTCATCATTTTGTATTTGGGATGTTGGTGGAAATGTAACTTCCGGTTTCAATAAGGATTCGTTTCTGATGAATATTTACCATCCGGTTGAGACTGTAAAACTTACTGTTGACGAATTTGGATGTAAAAGCAAACCATTTTTTATGAACCTGAAACGGGAACCAAAATTTGATTTTTCTGTTGAAAGCGAGGAGGGTTGCCAGCCTTATTTGGTTGAAGCAATCTCAAAAACCAGCGACCCGTTTATTCAGTTTAGCTGGATAACTGATAGTGTTCCATTCCCGGGTACTGCACTCCAGTTTTATTATCCCGATACTGGCAGATATGATATTGGACTGATTGCTTTATCTACCGAAACACAGTGCTCAGATACCCTTGTAAAACAAAATTTTATTTGGGTACATAAAAAACCGTATGCCAAATTTATACCCGAACATGAAATCATTCCTCTCGACAACGCAACACTTAATTTCGATAATACATCTGAGAATGCGGTGAATTATTACTGGGATTTTGGTGATTCGGTAACTTCGCAGGAAATTAATTCAAGGCATTCTTATCTGAGTGTTGGCAATTATCCGGTTCAACTGATTTCCGAAACCAGTTTTGGATGTACTGACACTTTTCGTTTTGATATTCAGGTTATTCCATCGGTAACATACGCTCCAAATGCATTCAGACCTGATAGTGAAATACCTGAAAACCGCACTTTTATGCCGGTTGGTGCGGGTGTCGATGAATTGAGGTTTAATCTGAAAATCTTTAACCGATGGGGAGAATTGGTTTTCGAAACCGAATCACTTTCAAATTCATGGAACGGAACTTTGAAAAATGGAGATGATGCACCGATGGGAAATTATGTATGGATATCAAAGTATTTTGATCTTCAGGGTTTGGAAAGAAACGAAAAAGGTCAGATTTTTTTAATCAGGTAAAAAAGTCGGTTTTATAGTATTGAATTAGTACTGCATAAATTAAATGAAAGACACAATCCGAACATTTATTGCCATAAAAGTAGTTGCTGAAAAGCGGCTCTCTGATTTATTCATCAATCTTAAAAAATCGCTTGCAGGTGAAGAAATCAGGTGGGTCGATGAAAATAATCTGCATTTAACACTTCGTTTTTTGGGTGAAACCGGCAGAGAACAGGTTTCAGAAACAATTAAAGTACTTGAATCGGTTTCTGAACGATTTCATCCTTTTCAGTTCGAAATTAAAGGAGTTGGAATTTTTAAAAACAAAATGCAACCGCGTGTTCTGTTTTTAGCGATTGAGAAAAATCAAATCCTGCATCAACTTGCAAACGAAATCTGGAATAATCTAAAATCACCTGGATTCGATGACAATGAAAAGCCTTTTAATCCGCATTTAACGCTTGGCCGAATAAAATATATCGAAAATAAGGATGCTTTTTATGCTTTGGCAAACAAATTCAGCGATGCAAAAATTCAACAGGTAACAGTCTCTGAAATAATATTTTACCAAAGTGTTCTAAGTTCTGAAGGGCCAACTTATAAACCCATAAAAATTATAAAACTAAATAATCTGATATGATAGCAAAAACACCACAACCTCCGTATTTCGCAGTAATTTTTACTTCCATACGAACTGAGGGTGAAAATGGATATTCGCAAATGGCAGAAGAAATGGACATGTTAGTTGAAACTCAACCCGGTTTTTTAGGATACGAATCTGCCCGCAATGAAATCGGAATTACAATTTCGTACTGGAAAGATCTGGAATCAATAAAAAACTGGAGGGAAAATAACGTACATACCATCGCGCGCGATAAGGGAAGAGAATTATGGTATAGCAATTTTAAGGTTCGAATTGCCAAAGTTGAAAAAGATTATGGGTTTGAAAAATAATACAAGATAAATGGTTGTACAATTATTTTCCTCTTCCTTTCAAACTTACCATAATCGTGTAAATCATTATTTTAAAATCGATGTATAATGAAATGTTTTTCAGGTACATCATGTCGTATGGCAATCGTTCGAGCATTTCGTCAATATCTGAAGCGTATCCGTACCGCACCTGTCCCCACGAAGTAATTCCCGGGCGAAGTTTATGAAGGTGAGTATAATGTGGTGCTCTTTTTACAATCTGGTCGATATAATATTGTCTTTCAGGGCGTGGGCCAACAAGCGACATATCGCCAATAATTACATTGTAAAACTGAGGAATTTCATCGAGGTGGGTTTTACGCATAAACTTCCCGATTTTTGTAATTCGTTCATCATTTTCCGATGACAGGGCAGGAGTTCCATTTTCAGCGCCGGCATACATACTTCTCAGTTTATAAATTGAAAAAGGTTTTCCAAATCTGCCAACCCGCTCCTGTTTATAAAATACAGGGCCTTTTGAAGTTGTTTTTATTATTATTGCAAGCGCAATAAATACGGGAAATAAAATACATGAGGCGATAAGTGAAAACAATACATCTAATAGCCGTTTTGTATTTTCCTGCCAGCCGGGCATCAATCCGTTCGAAATTTTTATAAGTGGACTGCCGTAAATGGTATTGGTTTTTACCATTCCCGAAAGAAAATCATATAAATCAGGTATTCCCCAAATGGTAACCTGCCGGTTTTCAATAACCGTTAAAATTTCGCTAAGTCGTTTGTGTTCAACTGTTTCTATGGCAATAATTACCTCTTCGATTTCTTTTTCCTTAATTATTTCAAGCAATTCCGAGAATTTTCCAAGTTTTGGTAAATATTTGCTCAGCAGTGCATCGTTGTTATTTTCAAGCCCTACAAAACCAACAAACAGGTTTCCTGCCGGGTATTTCTGGCTGTTCATATCATTAAAAATATTCAGCGCCTTTTCATTACTCCCGATAATAACTGTATTAAAACCAATTTTTCGATGATGAATTTTATGAATGGTTTGTGTTGTTATTACCAGTCTGAAAAAGTAAGTTAGCACAAAATGCAGTAAAAACAGGGTGAATAAGAGTTGGTAATAATTTTTATATGAATGAATAAAATCATCAAGTATCAATGTAAAAAATATTACAACCACACCTGCCAGCGACGTTGTAAATGTTTGGCCAAGTTCGATAAGCCTCGATCTGCGAAAAATATTTTTGTAAAAACCTGTAATATAATAAAAGGTGATCCAGAAAACCGGAATAAAAATAAGACCAAGGTAAAAACGGTTATTGAACTCAATCGGAATATCAATTCCAAATCGTTGGGGTTCAATAATGGCTTTCCGGTAAATGAAGAATACAACCCAGCTAATGGAGGCAGCTAAAATGTCGAAAACTAAGTATTTTGCAACTTGTATAGGTCGATTCATTCGCAACTGATAAAGTAAAGTCCCATGTAAAAGTTAAGTCAGTTACATAAACGTCTTCAGAAAAAAATTATTGCGGCAAAAGTAATTTTTTATCAAAATTATTGCGCAAAAAACTGGGTAATCTTTTTGTTGATTTTTTGTACCAGGAACATAGCAATTAAATAGTCTTCCAAACAACTTTTTTTCCTGTTTTTATTTTGAATTGTGTCAACGAAATAGTCTATTTCATTGGTGTTTTCAAAGCCCGACAAGTCGATTGTATTGTTATTGCAAATGAATGTATCACGTGTAAAATTGAGATTTATAAAATGATTGCGGGAATACACACGTATTTTAAATTCTTCCAGCGATTCAAGACTACCGAAACTGATATTTACAACTGAAGCATCACCAAATTCGAGCCTGACATTGGTAAAATCTGATTTGTTCGGATTAGAATTAAACGTAACTGCACCTACTTTTTTCGGACTGATACCCGTTAACTCAAGTAACATTAAAACAATGGGGTAGAGCAGGTTGTCGTTATTATTATTTTTTGTAAAGTCCAGTACATCAAGGTAAACCGGTGACGAAATATTGTTGTTCAGCCACTGAATAGGGGCTGTAAAAAAGAATGGATTACTTACCTGAATAATCGACCCCGACTCATTGGCGAGTTTTACAATTTGGGTACATTCATCGATGGTGAGATTTAAATATCCTGCAGTAAAAACATGTTTCGATTTTTTTACAATTTCAGAAAGTATTTTAAAAGGCATTAACGACGAGTTATCCATAATCAAAACATCGGCACGTTCAATCAGCTCTACACGATTGAATTCCGGTATCGAAAAATGAAAACTATTTAGTTGTGCACTGGAACCAACAGAGGCTTTGCCAATTACATTTATATTCTTATTTTCCCTGAGACGAATTACAAAAGGCTCAAGAATTTCTGTATTTCCAATCAATCCAATATTTAGCATATGTTGCTTTTTAAATGGTAACTACACAAATATAGATATCGGTATCATTCCAATCGATTAATCCATCTGGAATTTATCAACGTTTATTGTTAATATTGAAACCAAATTTGAACGGTAAAAATGATTTTTCGGTTAATTTTGTACAATATTTTTTTAGAATGGGTATAAACGAAACGCCACGTCACCAGGGAATGCGTAAGAAATTGGTTGAAGGCCTTAAAATAAAGGGTATTCGAAACGAAAATGTGCTTGAAGCCATCGGAAAGGTTCCGAGGCATTTATTCATGGAAAGTACATTTATTCAGTTTGCATATAAAGATCAGGCTTTTCCAATTGGCGCAGGTCAAACCATTTCGCAACCATACACTGTTGCAGTGCAAACCCAGCTTTTACAGATAGAAAAAGGCGAGAAAGTACTCGAAGTCGGCACTGGTTCTGGTTACCAGGCTGCAGTTTTACTCGAAATGGGAGCAAAAGTTTTTACCATCGAAAGGCAGAAAGAACTTTATTCGAGGGTTCATAAGTTTTTGCCCGAAATTGGATATAATCCTGCCTGTTTTTTTGGTGATGGTTACAAAGGACTGCCCAATTTTGCACCTTTCGATAAAATTATTGTTACTGCAGGAGCTACTTCTGTTCCTGAAGATTTGAAACAGCAACTGGTTATTAATGGCCGGTTGGTGATTCCGGTGGGCACCGATCAGCGCCAGGAAATGATGGTCATTACCCGAATAGCTGAAAATGATTTCATTACCGAAAAACATGGCGATTTTGTATTTGTTCCGTTACTAAAAGGAACTGTAAATTTTTGATTATGATTAAAATAAATAAGTTTATTGTGAATCCGCTGGGTGAAAACAGTTTTATTGTATCCGATGAAACCGGTAAGTGCATTTTTATCGATCCGGGTTTTTTCTACGAGGATGAACACCAGGAAATCCGGGATTTTATAAAAGATAATAACCTGACTCCGGTAAAGATTACCAATACGCATTGTCATTTCGATCATATCATGGGAGTTGAATTTGTACGAAACGAATTCAAGATACCTTTTCATGCACATGCTGAGGATAGTTTCTGGGTCGAAAGAGCCACTCAACAGGCTGAAATGTTTGGATTCGAAATGAATTCGGTAGCTCCAATTGATTCTTTTTTGGTTGAAAATGAATTTGTTGAATTTGGAAATTCGAGTTTGCAAATTATTCATGTTCCCGGTCACTCTCCCGGTCACGTGGTTTTTTACAGCGAACCCGATAAAATTCTGATTGCCGGCGATGTACTTTTTTATGGCAGTATCGGCCGCACCGATTTACCGGGAGGAAATTACGAGACACTAATTTCGAACATTAAAAACAAACTATTTATTTTACCCGATAATACAACTGTATATTGTGGTCACGGGCCAGAAACAAAACTGGGATTTGAAAAAAGAACTAATCCGTTTTTAACTTAAATGAAATCATGTTGAAAATTACTTTGTCAGGGTGGTTTAAAATCATTTTTTCAGTTCAGTTGGTTTTCTAACATTGCAAATAACTTCAAAATAAAAATATTACTATGTCTCACGATAGATTTGTAAACCGTCATTTAGGGCCAAGAGCCGCTGAAATTATCGAAATGCTAGAGTTTGTAGGTGCTTCATCAATGGATGAATTGATCGAACAAACTGTGCCTGCTAACATTCGGTTAAAAGAACCATTGAAATTAAAGGAAGGTTTAACCGAGCGTCAGTATTTCAGGGAAATTTTGAAACTGGCATCCAAAAATAAAGTTTTTAATACCTACATCGGAATGGGTTATTACGACACCATTACACCGGCAGTTATATTACGTAACGTATTGGAAAATCCGGCGTGGTACACATCTTACACACCATATCAGGCCGAAATTTCACAGGGCAGACTTGAAGCTTTGTTAAATTATCAGACGATGGTTTGCGAACTCACAGGAATGGAAATCGCCAATGCATCATTACTTGACGAAGCTACTGCAGCGGGCGAAGCAATGATAATGATGATGAATTTACGCTCTCGCCAGATGGTGAAAGACAACGTAAATGTTGTTTTGGTTGACGAAAAAATGTGGCCGCAAACCCACGATGTTTTAATAACACGGGCCAATCCACTGGGAATTACATTGCGAATTCAACCCAAAGATAAATTTGAATTTACCAGCGATGTTTTTGGGGTGTTGGTACAATATCCAAATTCAGATGGAGAAATTATTGATTATTCTGAATTGGTAAAAAGTGCACACGAAAAAGATATTAAAGTGGCAGTTGCTGCCGACCTGCTTTCGCTTGCAATTTTAGCCTCCCCCGGAGAATGGGGCGCAGATATTGTTTTTGGCAGCAGCCAGCGGTTTGGTGTGCCAATGGGTTACGGTGGTCCGCATGCTGCTTTTTTTGCTGCACGCGAAGATTACAAACGATCCATGCCGGGAAGAATTATTGGTATTACAAAAGATATTCATGGCAACCGGGCGTTGCGCATGGCTTTGCAAACCCGCGAACAACACATTAAACGCGAAAAGGCAACTTCGAATATATGTACTGCTCAGGCTTTACTTGCAAATATGGCCGGATTTTTTGGCGTTTATCACGGTCCTGAGGGAATTACAATGATTGCAAAAAGGGTTCACAGCATTGCCGTATTTCTTGCTTCCGAAATCGAAAAACTGGGATACAAACAACTCAATAATAACTATTTCGATACCATCAGATTTGCATTGCCTAAACATGTGATGCGTGAAGATATTGAATGGCTTTCGCTTGAACTGGAAATGAATTTCCGTTATTTCGAAAACGGGGAAGTTGGAATCAGCATCGATGAAACTACAAATCGTGAAGATATGGGCTGGATTCTTGAAGTATTTGCCAAAGCTGCAAATAAACGCTGGCCTGTAATTCACGAATATCCTGAAGATGCAGAAATCGACAGCAAATTTGCCCGTACTTCGGAATTTATGACACAGGAAGTATTTAACAAATACCGTTCTGAAACCGAAATGGTACGATACCTTAAAAAACTCGAACAAAAAGATATTTCGCTCACTCATTCAATGATTTCGTTGGGTTCGTGTACCATGAAACTAAATGCTGCTACCGAAATGTTGCCACTGAGTTGGATTGAATTTACTGGTATTCACCCGTTTGTTCCAAAAAATCAGGCTCGCGGTTACCACGAAATGATGGAAGAATTACGCAGGGATTTGGCTGAAATAACCGGGATGGCGGATGTAAGTTTGATGCCAAATTCCGGCGCAGCAGGGGAGTATGCCGGATTGATGGTTATTTGTGCCTATCATAAAAGCAGGGGTGACGAAAAGCGCGATGTGGTTTTAATTCCTTCTTCGGCACATGGTACAAATCCAGCCAGCGCTATTTCTGCAGGATTAAAAGTGGTTGTGGTTGAATGCGACGAAAAAGGAAATATAAGTGTTGCCGATGTAAGAAAAAAGGCAGAAGAACATAAGGAAAACCTTGCAGCATTCATGGTTACATATCCATCAACACATGGTGTTTTTGAGTCGGCAATTATCGAAATGTGCGATATTATTCACAAATATGGTGGTCAGGTTTATATGGACGGCGCCAACATGAATGCACAAGTTGGATTAACAAACCCTAAAATTATTGGTGCCGATGTTTGTCACCTGAATCTGCATAAAACTTTTGCAATACCGCATGGTGGTGGCGGGCCAGGTGTTGGACCAATTTGTGTTGCAAGCCATTTAATTCAGTTTCTGCCTTCTCATTCGATTATGAACAACGGACACGTTGGAATCAATGCTGTTTCTGCTGCTCCGTGGGGAAGTGCATCGGTATTGCCAATAACTTATGGCTATATTAAAATGATGGGAGCCAGTGGTTTAACAGATGCAACAAAAGTGGCTATTTTAAATGCCAATTACATAGCAAAGGCACTGGAAAAAAACTATGGTATTTTATACACAGGCGAAAACGGACGGGTGGCTCACGAATTGATTGTTGAATGCAGGCATTTAAAGGCATCTTCGGGGATAACTGAGGAAGATATTGCCAAACGCCTTATGGATTACGGTTTTCACGCACCAACATTATCGTTTCCTGTTCACGGAACTTTAATGATTGAACCAACCGAGAGTGAATCAAAACAGGAAATTGACCGTTTTATTGATGCCTTGAATAATATCTATATCGAAATAAAAGAGATTGAAAACGGGGTTGCCGATAAAACAAATAATGTTCTTAAGAATGCGCCTCACACAGCCGAAAAAGTTATTTCTGACGGTTGGGATTACAGTTATTCACGAGAAAAAGCAGCATATCCGCTTCAGTGGATTCGCGAAAATAAATACTGGGTTTCGGTTGGAAGGGTTGATAATGCCTGGGGCGATCGTAACCTGATGTGTACCTGTGGATCTCCCGAGGAATACGAATCTTTCAATAAATAATTAAAGGATAATAATGATTGTTTTTCCGAATGCTAAAATAAATATTGGATTGAATGTGGTTTCCAAACGAGAGGATGGATACCACAACCTGGAAACCATATTCTTTCCGGTAAAATTAGCCGATGCACTTGAGTTTGCAGAAGCGGAAGAAACAACACTTACAATATCGGGTATTCAAATACATGGAGAACATGAACAGAATTTGGTATTAAAAGCTTATCATCTATTAAAAACCGACTTTAATTTACCACAATTGAAGTTCCATTTGCATAAAGTAATTCCTTTTGGGGCGGGTCTTGGTGGTGGTTCGTCAGATGCTGCTTTTACCCTTAAAATGCTGAATGACTATTTTAAACTGGGTTTGACACAGCATAATTTGGAATTATATGCTGCGCAGATTGGCGCCGACTGCCCTTTTTTTATTTTAAACAAACCTACTTTTGCAACTGGTATCGGGAACAAATTTCATGACATTGAACTTAATCTTTCTGATTATGAGATTGTAATATTAAAACCCGATATTTTGGTAAGCACCCCCGAAGCATATAAAAATGTAATTCCACGAAATCCGAAATTCAGATTGACAGAAATTATTAAAACTCCTGTAACCGATTGGAAAAACCTGGTTGTTAACGATTTCGAAAAAAGTGTCTTGCCAAAATATCCTCAAATTGCCGAATTAAAACAACTTCTTTATGACTTGGGAGCAGGTTTTGCTTCAATGTCGGGCAGCGGTTCTGCTGTGTTTGGAATTTTTCGCCATTTACCGACAGATCTCGAAATTAAAATACCTCAGGGTGTTTTACTTTACCGCTAATTTCTCGCTGTTTACCGATGTTAAGGTTTCATTAACAAAGTTTTCGTACTTTTTAACAAAATACCGTGTAACCTTTGTGCCTGTAATAAGTCTATTAAGACGAAAACAAAACAAAGAAACAGAAACGTTATTGAAAACAGAAAATATGAAAACAACAATGAAACAATTAGCAGCAGGAACATTTATCGCTCTTTTATTATTAGTAGGTAATGTAAATGCAAAAGGAACAGAAACAATTGCCTCGGGCCATGAAAGCACTGAAAGTTCGCTTCAAATCGAAAAATGGATGACAAATGAATTTTTATGGAATTCAAATTCTGTAAACATTTCAGAATTCGTTTTGGAAACAGAAACAACAATTGAAATTGAAAGCTGGATGACCAACCCTGAAATTTGGACAACGGTTGCCGGATTTATTGAAGAAACCGAATCAGCTTTGCAACTTGAAAGCTGGATGATCAGTGAAGCATCCTTGATTTTAGTAAGCAACGAAAGTGACACGGAATTAACAGTTGAAAGCTGGATGACAGAAAATAACATTTTATAATAGTTCAGAAAACAGAAATACGCGATTAGTTTAGTTAGATTTTTAGGGGCTGTCCGCAAATTGGCGGACAGCTCTTTTTTTTTTACAATTTGTTCTCGTTTACCTGACATTAAAAAATTATATTTGGTTTCTAACTTTTGGGAAAGAGAACGTGTTTAAAACAATTCGAAATACGATATGTATATTCTTTATAATGGGTTTTGGCGTTGCCTTTTCCCAGGATATTTCGTTTTCACAGTTTTATGCCAATCCGTTGTATCTTAACCCTGCTTTTTCAGGATCGGTGGGTATTCCAAGGATTGCTCTGCAATACCGGAATCAGTGGACAGGATTCGACAATGCTTTTACAACGTACAGTGCGGCTTTCGATATGCCGGTAAAGAAACTTCAGGGTGGAATTGGCGGATATTTTTTAAACGATGTACAAGCGAATGGTATTTTAAATACTTTACAGGTAAATCTGGCATACTCAGTTTTTATTCAGATTTCAGAGAATTACAGGTTACATGGTGCAATTCAGGCGGGTTACAATCAAAATTCACTGAATACCGGCATGTTGGTTTTTGCCGATAATCTCGATCCAAATTACGGAAATCACGGAACTTCCGCCGAATTGGCTACGCTTACTGATCCAAATTATGGATATGCCGATTTTTCAGGTGGATTATTAATGTACAGTAAACGGTTGTTTTACGGAGTTGCGGTGCATCATCTTACCGAACCAAACCAGTCGTTTTACACAGGAAATGAAGATGTTGCAAAACTCGACAGAAAATATACTGCTCATTTTGGTGCAAAGATGCCTGTTTATTTATATGGTCATAACCGTAAAAAATTTGATATCTCGCCACAATTAATTGTTCAGTTGCAGGGAAGCAACCAGCAATTTAATTATGGTGTTTTTGCAACCAAACGAGGTTTAATGGTGGGAACCTGGTTTCGGCAGAATTTTGGATTCAGGTACGATGCAGTTATTCTTATGGCAGGTTTCATGAAAAAAAGCTGGCAGTTTAATTACAGTTACGATTTTACAGTTTCAGGATTACGGGCCGATTCAGGCGGTACTCACGAAGTTTCGCTGACTTTTCTCTTGAACACTGTTTCAAAGGGCAAAATATTACCTTTTTTTAATCAGTACGAGGAAGAATTTGGGGTAAGATAAAACTTAATAATAACCTGATTCAATCTTTCTGACTACTTCTTCCAACAAGCGATCTTCATTATCCGGATCGTAACCGTCTTTCAGGTTATTTTTAAAAAGCCTTGCAATTCCCTGCCAGAAAACAGCGCTGAACTCACCTCTGAAATTTTCGATAAGACTATATGCCGATCTGTTGGTTTCGCGGTTAATAAGTTTAAGCAGAATTTTCCCATCCGAAATCGACCATTTTTTCAATTCTTCCTTGTGTTTGTCAAGCAGTTCTTTTTCAAGAGTTTTCATCAGTTTTTTTCGTTCACGTTTACTCTCGAGTGCGTAATAATGGGGTTCATATTTGTCAAGCAAAATGCGGGCTTCCAACGCAAGTGGATAAACTTTTTTAACCTTGGCAACATATCGCGAGTAGTTTTGCTGTTGGCGTTTGTTCTTGAATTTTCGTTCAGGATAAATCCATATATCCTTGACTTGAACCTGAATAATGGTATCGCTTCCTTCAATTATTCCCCAAACAGGGGTTCCTTTAATGGGTTGTTGCGCCCACATCAAACCCGACAGAAACATCAGCACCAGTAATATGATAAACCTCTTTTTCAATTTTTGCTTTTACTCGTTGTAAAATTAGAACGAATATTTCATTCAGCAATTATGAGTGAGGCAAAGTTTATATCTTTGAAAACAGTAAGAAATACTAAAAAAACCAATTCTTTATGAAGACCTGTATTAATTCTGAATTTGGAAAACTGGAAGGAGTTATAATTCATCAGCCGGGTTCGGAGGTGGAAAACATGACGCCGGAAAATGCTGAACGTGCTTTGTACAGTGACATTTTGAACCTTTCGATTGCTTCAAAAGAGTTTGCACAGTTGGAGGGTGTATTAAAATCGGTAACTTCAGTTTTTTATGTAAAAAATCTGTTAACCGATATTTTAGCCGATGAGAATGTAAAAATAAACCTGCTGAAAGAAATTTGCAGAAACGAGGGAAATGTTTGCAATCCATCGAAACTTTCAGAGAATCCTGGAGAAAAACTGGCAAACCTGCTGATTGAAGGCGTTGTTCTTGAGAAAAATAATCTCACAAACTATTTAAGCAACGAGCGGTTTTTACTTCGGCCACTGCACAACCTGTTTTTTACCCGCGACTCGGCAATGGGAATGAATGACCACATGTTGATTGGTAAGATGGCAAATCCTGTGCGCGAAAGGGAAACACTGATTATGGAGGCCATTTTTAATCATCATTCAACTTTCGAAACAAAAACCTTAAATCCGGCAAAACAAAAATCAGGAATTACACCGAATCTAAAATCAACACTTGAGGGTGGTGATTTTCAGGTAGCGCGCGAAAATGTTTTTGTTATTGGAACCGGTGTCAGGACAAGCACACAGGGAATCGATTTTATTATTGAAAATATTAAACAATTGAAAAAAGAAACCCAGCACATTATTGTACAGGAATTACCTTCAACTCCCGAATCGTTTATACATCTCGACATGGTTTTTACTTTTTTGAATACCGATTCGTGCATGATTTACGAACCGGTAATTACACGAATGAACCGGTTACGAACAATCCACATTCAGATTGAAAACGGGAAAGTGACCAAAATTGAGGAGAATCCAAATATTCTGGTTGCCCTTCAAAAACTTGGAATCGATTTAAAACCAGTGTTTTGCGGAAGTAAAACCGATTCGTGGATTCAGGAGCGTGAACAGTGGCACAGCGGTGCCAACTTTTTTGCTTTTGCGCCTGGCAAAGTAATTGGTTATGAACGAAACAGCCACACCATCAACGAATTGAGCAACAATGGTTTTGAGGTTTTAAAAGCCAGCGATGTTATTGAAGGAAAAATTTCGGTTGATAATTATAAAAAATGTGTTGTGCTGATTGCCGGCTCTGAACTTGCCCGCGGTGGTGGCGGGGCAAGGTGCATGACAATGCCGGTGAGAAGAAGTGAGGTAATTTGGTAAATTATAGTTTAAGCGATGGTACAAAATAAGAAAATAACTATTCAAGGAGCAGAGATATCGATTATTTCTCAAAAGCATGAAGATTATATTTCTCTTACGGATATGGCAAGAAGCCAAATGCAGGAAGCAGTTATAATAAAATGGCTCAGCTTAAAAAGTACGATTGAGTACCTTGGTGAATGGGAAATCTTATATAATCCTGATTTTAATTATACCGAATTCGGTACAATTAAAAATGCTTCCGGTTCTAATAATTTTGTGCTTTCGGCAAAACATTGGATTGAGCATACTGGTGCAATTGGAATTAATGCAAAGGCAGGAAGATATGGTGGAACTTATGCACATAAAGATATTGCCTTTCATTTTGGAATGTGGATAAGTCCAAAATTTCAGTTACTTCTTGTAAAAGAATACCAACGCCTCAAAACTGATGAAAACGACAGATTAAAACTTGAATGGAACTTCCAAAGAACTCTTGCCAAGGTAAATTACCACATTCATACCGATGCAATTAAAGAAAATCTAATTCCTGCGGAATTGACCAAATCTCAAATTTCTTTTGTTTATGCCAACGAAGCCGATTTGCTTAATGTGGCATTATTTGGTAAAACTGCATTGCAATGGAAGGGTGAGAATCCCGATTCGAAAGGAAACATAAGGGATGCAGCGAATATTGAACAATTGGTTGTTCTTTCGAATTTGGAAAGTATTAATGCAGTATTAATCAGACAGGGGTTACCGCAATCAGAGCGTTTAGTTCAGTTAAATAAAATTGCAATTGCACAAATGACATCTCTGGTAAATGCCAGGAGCATGGAATCTATTAAAAAGCTGAAACCATAATTTCTAATCATGCGAAAACTCAAAAATCCCGAATTAAACCGGCTTACTCCCGAGGCATATAAAAAGGCTGAAAAACTGCCGTTGGTGGTGGTGCTCGACAATATCCGGAGTTGCAATAATATTGGCTCAGTGTTTCGCACTTCTGACGCGTTACTTATTGAAAAAGTTTATTTGTGCGGAATAACTGCCACACCGCCAAATGCCGAAATTCACAAAACCGCGCTTGATGCTGAAAAAACGGTGGAGTGGGGGTACCTGGAAAAAACTGAGGATGTAATTGCCGAACTTCAAAGCAAAGGTTATAAAGTTTATGCCATCGAACAGGTTGAAAACAGCATTTCGTTACCCGATTATTTTCCGGCTACCGAGGAAAAAGTGGCTGTTGTTTTTGGAAATGAAGTAAAAGGTGTTCAGCAAAAGGTAGTTAATATTTGTAATGGTAGCATCGAAATCCCACAGTTTGGTACCAAACATTCGTTTAATGTTTCGGTGAGTGCCGGAATTGTGTTGTGGGAAATTTTCAGGAAGATGTATTTTCAGGAGAGTTAATTTCTGAGTAAATAAAAATTTTGAAGTCTCACATTAATTTCATTATTTTTATTCAGAATTAAAATCTAACAAACCATGAACACCCCGAGAATTATACCGGAAGAGTTTCTTCAATATGTTTGGGAACAAAGGCTTTTTAATAACGAAAACCTGCAAACAGAAAATGGAGAAATAGTTGAAATCATCAATGTTGGAAAAAGAAACACCGATTCGGGCCCCGATTTTTTTAATGCGAAAATTAAAATCGACAATACCATTTGGGTTGGAAATATTGAAATTCATCGGTTTGCAAGCGACTGGGACCGCCACAACCACAACACAAATGCGGCTTACAACAATGTAATTTTGCATGTTGCAGAAATCATTGACAAGCCGGTTTTCAGAAGCAATGGCGAAGAAATCCCGGCAATACTTTTACGCTATCCGGCTGCGCTTAAAACCAATTACCAAAAACTGCTCGATGCCAAAACCTGGATTGCCTGCCAAAGCCAGTTTCATAAAATCGATCCCATTATTTTGCAACTTGGATTTAACCGTTTAATGATTGAACGGCTGGAGGACAAAACCAACGAAATCCTGGTTAGGTTGCAACAAAACAACAACGACTGGAACGAGACTTTTTACCAGATGCTTGCCCGGATGTTTGGATTCAAAGTAAATGCCGTACCGATGGAAATGTTGGCAAAGTCGCTTCCTGTGAGCATCCTCGCAAAACACAAAAGTTCACTTTTCCAACTGGAAGCGCTGCTTTTTGGAAATTCGGGGCTGTTAAACGAACAGCTTTTAGGAGATGAATATTACATCAATCTGAGAAACGAGTATTCGTTTTTATACAAAAAATATCAACTAAAAGGAATAGAAAATCACCTGTGGAAATTTATGCGGTTACGTCCCGGCAATTTTCCAACAGTCAGAATTTCGCAGTTTGCAGCATTAATTCACAGGTCGCACGGATTATTTTCAAGAATTACAGAGATTGAAGATCTGGCCGAATTAAAAAAACTTTTCGAAGTGCAGGCATCGGATTACTGGAATTCGCATTACAGTTTTAATAAATCTTCAACCAAAAATTCGGTTAAAGAATTGGGCGATAACTCGATTAATGCATTGATAATTAATATTGTAATACCTTTTTTGTTTGTTTATGGAGAAGAACAGAATAAGGAAATCTTAAAAAACCGGTCACTCGAATTTTTGGAACTAATACCATCTGAAGAAAATTCAGTAATTGAAAAATGGAAAACAATGTGTGTTGAATCGCGGTCAGCATTTGAAAGTCAGGCGCTCCTTCAACTAAAAAATAAATATTGCGAACAAAAAAAATGTTTAAATTGCCAAATCGGTGTTAAACTGGTAAAAAGTATCTAAACAGAAAATGAACCAGCAGCAGTACAACAAGTTTCAGGAAGTTTCCAGTAAAACCTTAAAGATTGGAATCGGAGTAATCATATTACTTGTTGTAATAGGAACTGTCGGATACCATTTAATTGAAGGATGGGAAATTATCGACTGCTTGTATATGACAATAATAACCATTGCAACTGTTGGGTTTAAAGAGGTTGGACCTCTTTCTACTGGTGGTAAAATTTTTACAATGGGGCTGATAGTTAGCAGTCTCAGCAGTTTAGCGTATGTTGGAACCAGTATTGCACGATTTGTATTCGATGGCGATTTGGCAAATTATATTAAAACTTACAGGGTGGACAAGAAAATTTCAAAACTGAAAAACCACGTAATAATCGTTGGTTTTGGCCGGAATGGCGAGCAGGCAGCCATTGAACTGGCCGAAAACGGGGTGGAATTTGTTGTTGTTGATAAACGCGACAATGTGATTTCGAGGGTGCGGGAAAATCGCGAACTGCTTTATATAAAAGGCGATGCTACTCATGAAGAGGTGCTTGAACAGGCAGGTATTTATGACGCACGGGCATTGATTGCCAC
>JBGSRA010000038.1:0-100140 GCA_041737765.1 Draconibacterium sp.
AAAGAACTATGGACGCTTTTTGAAGATGATTGATGATTTACAAACCCCTAAACACAAAACCAATCATAAATACAGAAGTTACTTTCCCCTTTTAAGTTTTATTATAGAAATAAAACCAACCATTAAATCGAAACAAATATAAGCAAAAAAGGTTGTTCGAGATTTAGCCAGTTTTGGCAAAGATCTGAAAAACGGGCAAAAACACGATCGTTTTCTCTAAATGGGAAAGTTCGTTTTTATATGGGAAAAACAAGGCATTTTTTAACTGATGTGTCGTCAATAATCAGTTATATTTGCGAAAAAAATTCAGTGGGAAGAAAAAAACAAAAACCTTTTTACGAAGGTATTACAATTGAAGACATTGGTTCAGAAGGTAAAGCAATTGCCCGTGCAGGCGAGATGGTAGTGTTTACTTCTTATGCCGTTCCTGGAGATATTGTTGATTTACAGGTTACTAAGAAACGCAGCAAATATGCAGAAGCAACAATAACCAGATTTCATAAATTTTCTGATGACAGGGCAACAGTTTTCTGCGAACATTTTGGAATTTGTGGCGGATGCAAATGGCAAATATTACCTTACGAGAAACAACTTTTTTATAAACAAAAGCAGGTTAAAGATCAACTTCAACGAATCGGTAAAATTGAAATGCCGGAGTTACTTCCAATACTGGGTTCCGAAAAGAATACCTTTTACCGGAACAAACTTGAATTTACGTTTTCAAACAAACGTTGGTTAACCAATGATGAACTTAATACCGAAATTGATAATAATAATGGACTCGGATTTCATATACCGGGACTTTTCGATAAAATTATTAATGTCAACAAATGCTGGCTGCAACCTGAACCTTCGAATAAAATCAGAAATTTTATATATAAATATGCGGTAAATAAAGGATTGAGTTTTTTCGACATAAAACAAAAACAAGGGTTTTTACGCACATTAATAATACGTACAAGTTCTACCAACGAAATCATGGTAATTCTGTCTTTTTTTTACGAAGATGAAAAAGCACGAATAGAATTACTGGATGCAGTTAAAAACGAATTTCCTGAAATTACTTCATTATTATATGTAATAAATTCAAAAGGTAATGATACAATCACCGATCAAAACATTGAATGTTTCAGCGGACAAGAGTTCATTTTAGAGAAAATGGAAGAACTTAAGTTTAAAATCGGGCCAAAAAGTTTTTACCAAACAAATTCAGAGCAGGCTTACAATTTATATAAAGTTGTGCGTGATTTTGCCCAATTAAATGGGAACGAAATTGTATATGATTTGTACACAGGTACTGGTACAATTGCCAATTTTGTAGCAAAGCAGGCAAAAAAGGTAGTTGGAATTGAATATGTACCAGAAGCAATTGATGATGCAAAAGAAAATTCAAAAATCAACAACATTTCGAATACAGCATTTTATTCCGGTGATATAAAATCGGTGCTTAACCATAATTTTTATTTGGATAACGGTTTTCCCGAAGTAATTATAACGGATCCTCCCAGAGCAGGAATGCATGAGGATGTTATTGAATCGATTATTAGTTCGGGAGCCCGTAAAATTGTATATGTAAGTTGTAATCCTGCCACGCAGGCACGTGATTTGGCTTTATTGGATTCTGCTTATAAAACAATGAAAATTCAGCCTGTCGATATGTTTCCACACACTCACCATGTGGAAAATGTGGTGTTACTGGAAAAGAGAGATTGATAAATAATAAACGGGCTTTTTGGTATGGAAACTATTGAAAAAGTGGTATTTGGTTATGAAATAGGGTTCATAAAATAATCCCGTTGTTTATTTGGCATTTTTTTTGCTTTCTTTAATGAAAGATTTACAAATTATCCTAAATTAAAGCAATTATGAAAAAAATAGTGTTATTTCTACTGGTAACATTTCCTATGTTTCTGGCAGCTCAAAACGGATGTAATTTTTTTGATTTTCGTAAACCGGTAATTGAAAAAACAAATCTGAATACGACTCAAAGCGATTTCGGGCCAGCGTTTGTTAATGGTGAATTGTGGTTTTCTGCATTTACAGAAGAAGAAATTGCCAAACTGGCAAAAGGTGAAAGTAAGAAGATATTTTATAACCTATACAATGTAAAAGTTAACGATGAAGGAAATGTTACAGGTTCAAAAAATGTACAACTCGAATCGCTAAGCGCTGGTTATCATGCTGGTCCTGTTTCGTTTTGCGACAAAACCGGGGAGCTTTTTGTTACTTTAAGCAACTTCGATAATCCTGAAATCAGAAATAAAGTTTACAGAAAATCCGATATTCGTTTACGAATAGTTGTAGCCCAAAAAGAAAATGGCAACTGGAAGATGAAGGAAGAATTGCCGTTTAATGATTCAACATATTCCGTTGGTCATCCATCTATTTCTATAACCGGTGATACGCTGTTTTTTGCATCAGACAAACCAAATTCAGGTTTTGGTGAAAGCGATATTTATATGGCAGTAAGAAAAGATGGGAAATGGGGTCAACCAATTAATCTGGGAGAAAAGGTAAATTCTGTATACGATGAAATGTTCCCTTTCTTTTACGAAGGTTCTTTGTTGTTTTATGCAACCAATAAAGGCGAAAATCAAAAAGCTGATTTTGATTTGCAATACATTTGCAAGACTGGAAATGGTTTTGGAACACCAAAATCGTTGGATGAGTTTAATACCGGCGAGGATGATTTTGGGTTGATTATTCATCCAAAAGGTAAATTGGGATATTTTGTTTCGCGAAGAGAAGGAGGAATTGGAGATGATGATATTTACAAAGTAGTATTTAAAGGAGATTACAGCCTTGAACTGGTTGTGATGGACAAAAAAACTATGCAGGCAATTTCAAATCCAAAAGTAAAATTTAGCGACAACATTGCCGGGGTTTTGGCAGGTGTTCTGTTGACAAGAGCTTTACCCGAAAATTCAACAATAACAGTTAATACTGAATATGAAGGCTATATGAATTCTTCAAAGAGTATTACAACCAGTGGAAAACCATATGGTATTATTAAAGATACGCTTTGGATTGAAAAAGTAGAAGTAAAGCAAAAGTTTGTTATGGAAAATATTTTTTATGATTTTGATAAATGGAATATTTTACCTGAATCGGAAATTGAGTTGAATAAACTCGTGAAAATTATGAACGACAATCCGGGTTGGAAAGTTGAACTTGGTTCTCACACCGATGCAAGAGGAACTGATTCGTATAACAGATTATTAAGCCAAAAAAGATCAGATTCTGCCGTTGGTTACATTGTAAAAAGCGGTATTAGTAAAGACCGCATTATTGCAAAAGGTTACGGCGAAACCCAGTTGGTAAATCATTGTAAAAATGGTGTTGAATGTACCGACGAAGTACACAGGCAAAATCGTCGCACTGAGTTTAAAATTCTTGAAATGGATAAGAAGTAAAAAAGTAAATTGATACTTCGAAAAAGACTGGATTAAACAATTCAGTCTTTTTTTTTGAGAATTTTTTATTCAACAATAATAAATTAATTTTGTGGCACTTAAATCTCAGGATGAAGTGACGCTTTTGAATAAGATTTTTTACAAACCTAAAATTGAATCAATTATGAAAAAATTGTTTTTCTTAATTCCGGTTATATTTCCAATGTTGCTTTCAGCACAGTATGGATGCAATTTCTTTGAATTTCGGAAAATTGATATTGAAAAAACAACGTTGAATACAACTCAGAGTGATTTTGGGCCCGCATTTGTGAATGATGAATTGTGGTTTTCGGCATTTACAAATGAGGAAATCAAAAGGTTATCGAAAGGTGATAACAAGGACATATTTTATAATCTGTACAACATAAAAACAAATGATAAAGGAAATGTATCCGGTTCCAAAAGTGTTCAATTCGAGGTAATTAGCGCAGGTTTTCATGCAGGGCCCGTTTCATATTGCGAAAAAACACAGGAGCTTTTTGTTACCCTCAGTAATTTCGATAATCCAGAAATAAAAAATAACGTTTACCAAAAGGCTGATATCCGATTAAAAATAATCATCACAAAGAAAATTAATGGAGTTTGGACAGTTACCGAAGAATTTCCTTTCAACAATCCTGCATGGTCAGTTGGTCATCCTTCAATTTCGGTTACCGGCGATACACTGTTTTTTGCATCAAATAAACCGAACTCGGGTTTTGGCGAAAGCGATATTTACATGTCAGTCAGGAATAGCGGGAAATGGGGAAATCCAATTAATTTGGGAGAGAAAGTAAATACAGCATTCGACGAAATGTTTCCGTTCTTTTTCGATGGCTCTGTTTTGTTTTATGCAAGTAACAAGGGACGAAATAAAAAAGCCGATTTTGAGCTACAATATTTATGTAAAAACGGGAATACTTTCAGTGAACCTAAATTGCTCGATGACTTTAATACCAACAAGGATGATTTTGGACTCATAATTCATCCAAAAGGGAAAGTTGGATATTTTGTTTCGAGAAGAAATGGAGGAACGGGAGATGACGATATTTACAAAGTCACCTTTACGGGAGAATATTTTTTGGAACTGGTTGTAATGGATAAAAAAACCAACCAGGCAATTCCAAAACCAAAAGTTAAATTCAGCGATAATATTTCGGGTAAAGCAGATGGCATTTCATTATCGAGATCGCTACCTGAGAATTCAACAATTTCGGTTATTACAGAAATCGAAGGATTTCAGAATTCGTCAAAAAATATTTCTACAGTTGGAAAACCTTTTGGAATAATTAAAGATACTTTGTGGGTTGAAAAAGTTGTTGTTGGGCAAAAGTTTGTGATGGAAAATATATTTTATGACTTTGATAAATGGGATATTTTACCTGAATCGGAAATTGAATTGAATAAGCTGGTTAAAATTATGAACGACAATCCCGGCTGGAAAGTTGAATTGGGTTCTCATACTGATGCCAGGGGAAGTGATTCGTACAACGAAATGTTGAGCCAGAAAAGGTCTGATTCTGCAGTTGGTTATATTATAAAAAATGGAATCAGCAAAGACCGCATTATTGCAAAAGGTTACGGCGAAACACAGTTTGTTAATCATTGCAAAAATGGCGTGGAATGTACCGATGAAGAACACCGGCAAAATCGCCGCACCGAATTTAAAATTCTTGAAATGGATAAAAAGTAAAGAAATAACTCAGAAGAAAATGCTGCATCAAAACAATGCGGCATTTTTTTTATATACCGAAATCAAAACCCGTTTAATTTTATCAAAACTGTTGGCAGCAAAAGCAGAAAACCGAGAATGGTCAGAATTATCATAAACGGAAAAACCCACTTAAACCATTTTTCGTAAGGTATTCTCGCAATTCCCAAAACTCCGATCAGAACTCCGGAAGTTGGTGTAATCATGTTGGTAAATCCATCGCCAAGCTGAAAAGCCACCACGGTTGCCTGTCGCGAAATCCCCACCAAATCAGAAAACTGCGACATCATCGGCATAATTAAAGCAGCTTTTCCCGAACCGCTTGGAATAAAAATATTCAGAAATGTGGTTATCAGGTACATCATACTAATCGTTCCAACTTTTCCTGTATTTTCCATCAACTGCGATGTTTGGTAAAGAATAGTGTCTATTATTTTCCCGTCTTTTAAAATTACTATTATTCCACCGGCCAAACCTACCACCATCGCAGCTGATAAAATATCTTTCGCTCCTTCAATAAATGATTTTGTAATTTCGTTTGCTGTCTTTCCAACTGCAATCCCCGACAGAATACCCAATGCAAGAAACAAAGTGGCAATTTCCATAACATACCAGTCGTAACCCATTACACCGATTATCAGAAACACGATGGTAAATGTCAGAAGGGTTAAAATATAATAATGAACCGTTTTACGAAGTGACAATATTCCTCCTGCAATAAAAATAAAAGTACTTACAGGCACTGCCGGAAAACGAAGATTGGTGTTCCCGATTTTTAAATTTGTGACCGGGTAATATACCGAGAAAAGAATCAGAGTCAACGAGAGGAGAATAAATGAAATCCATGCTACGCGGGGAGTTGTAAAGTTAAAGTCGAGAGTGGTTTCCGAATTTCGGTTTCTCCAGTATTCATCTTCTTCATAAACCAGCGATTTTTCAGGATTTTTGTGAATTCTGGCAGCATATCGCAAAATAAAGGCAAATCCTGCAGCACTGAGAATAATCCACATAAAAATCCGGTATTCAATTCCCGAAAACAGGGGAAGGTTTGATAAACCCTGTGCAATGCCAATGGTAAACGGATTTAAAATCGCACCGGCAAAACCAACCGCAGCAGCTACAAAACACAGCGAAACACCAACAATCGAATCGTAACCCATTGAAATGGCAAGCGGTACGAAAATGATGGTAAATGCAATGGTTTCCTCGCTCATACCAAAAACAGCTCCAAACAAACTGAAAATAAACATGATACCAGTAAGGATAATATTGTTGACCCCGATTTTTTTTAACAATTTCGATTTTTCCCATTTCTTCGAGAATTTTAAAAACGAATAAATTCCGATATCAATCGATTTGCTTTCGTTTAAAATCCAGAAAGTCCCGCCAATCATCAGAATAAATGCAATAATATTTGCGGTGTTTACAAATCCATCAAAAAAAGCCGAAAATACCTGCCAGGTTTGGAAATCGCTTTCAATGTATTGAAACGACTGACTTTGAATTACTTCGCGTGGAATACCGTTTACGGTTACCGTTTCTCTTTTAAACTCTCCACCCGGAATAATCCAGGTTAAAACAGCACAGAAAATAATTAATCCGAAAATAATTACATAAGTATGAGGTACTTTTTTGAGCATTTCTTAGATTTATGATTGCCGAAAATAGTAAATAATGAGTTGAGGTTATGATTTTTTTCAGGAATTAAAACCTGAAATTTAACTTAATTGAAAAACAATCTGGTATTTGTCAAATCAATTTCGTAACTTTTTAAAATGCCTGATTAAACTGATTTATATGAAGGTTTTACTTGAGAATATTAAAGAACTGGTTCAGGTGGTTGAAAAACCACTATTGTACAGGGCAGGTGCTGAAATGAATACAGTCAACATAATTAAAAATGCGTTTTTAATTATAAGAGACGAACTTATTGAAGAATTTGGGCCGATGAACCAGCTAAAAGATAAATACATTGACGATGACCTGTTAATCGAAATCGACTGTGCCAACCGTTTGGTTTACCCAAGCTTTTGCGATTCGCACACGCATCTGGTTTATTCCCATTCGCGCGAGAAAGAGTTTGTAAGCAGAATAAATGGTTTGACCTACGAAGAAATCGCCCTGCTGGGTGGAGGAATATTAAACTCTGCAAAACGATTGCACGAAACTTCGGAAAATGAATTGTACAACAGTGCAATGAACCGGATTTTTGAAGTAATGAAAATGGGGACCGGTGCAGTTGAAATAAAAAGCGGTTACGGGCTAAATACCGAAGACGAACTGAAAATGCTTCGGGTAATTCGAAAAATCAAAGAAACATCGCCGATTTGCGTGCGTTCCACATTTTTAGGAGCGCATGCAATTCCTGAAAAATACAAAAGCAATGTTTCAAAATATGTCGATACAGTAATAAACGAAATGATACCGCAGGTTGCTGCCGATGAACTGGCCGATTTTATTGATGTTTTCTGCGACAAAGGATTCTTTTCACCTCAGGATACTGACCGGATTTTGATGGCAGGAATGAAATATGGTTTACGTCCGAAAATTCATGCAAACGAACTCGGATTTACCGGTGGTGTGCAGGTTGGTGTAAAATACAATGCCTTATCGGTAGATCATCTGGAATATATTGGTGATGAGGAAATTGAGTTGTTAAAGGATACGGAAACTATGCCTACTGTTTTACCCGGAGCCGCATTTTTCCTGAATTTACCTTTATCTCCAGTGCGGAAAATGATTGATGCTGGTTTGCCAATTGCGCTGGCTTCCGATTATAATCCAGGTTCATCGCCCAGCGGAAATATGAGTTTTATTTCGTCGCTCGGATGTATAAAATACCACATGACACCTGAAGAAGTTATAAATGCTACCACGCTGAATTCAGCGTATGCCATGGGAGTCAGCGATTGTATGGGAAGTATTTCGAAAGGTAAAATTGCCAATCTGTTTATTACTTCCGATGTTGCCGGAATTGAAAGTTTGCCCTATCATTTTGGGTCCGATTTAATTGAAACCGTAATTATTAACGGTGTGGTGCAAACTTTTTAATCACTGCAATAAATCATTTCCTTTTATTGTTTTTGGTTGTTATTTCGGTTTTTAATCAAAATTGAATTTTTTACCAATGAAGAGAATCATCGAATGTGTTCCCAATTTCTCGGAAGGACGAAATATGGCGGTAATAAAGGAAATTACGAACGCCATTGAAAGTGTTGAAGCGATTAAATTACTTGACGTTGATCCGGGTAAAGCAACCAACCGTACCGTTGTAACATTTGTTGGTTCGCCTGAAGATGTTGTTGAAGCTGCATTCCGCGGAATAAAAAAAGCATCCGAAATAATCGATATGAAAAATCATTCGGGTGAACATCCGCGTTTTGGCGCCACCGATGTTTGTCCGCTGGTACCGGTTTCAGGAGTTTCCATGGAAGAAGCAGTTGAATTTGCCCGAAAACTGGCCGAAAGGGTAGGGAACGAGTTGGGAATCCCAGTGTTTTGTTACGAATTTGCAGCTTTTACTGATGAAAGAAAAAGTCTGGCCAATTGTCGCTCTGGTGAATACGAAGGTTTGAAAGACCGGATTTCAACCGAACGATGGAAACCCGATTTTGGTCCAGCTCAATGGTCTGAAAGTGTTGCCCAAACAGGTGCATCGGCAATTGGTGCCCGAAATTTTCTGGTGGCGTACAATGTAAATCTGAATACGACTTCCACCCGGCGGGCAAATTCAATTGCCTTCGATATTCGTGAAGCTGGAAGAGTTTTAAGAGAAGGAGATCCGATAACAGGTAAAATTGTTACTGACGAAAACGGAGAACCAGTCCGTTTTCCCGGAACATTGAAAAAAACCCGCGCAATTGGCTGGTATATTGAAGAATATGGGATTGCTCAGATTTCTATTAATCTTACCGACATTTCGGTTACTCCTGTTCATGTGGCATTTGATGAGGTTTGCGAAAAAGCCCGTTTGCGGGGAATTCGTGTTACAGGTTCTGAATTGATTGGTTTGATTCCGTTAAACTCAATGCTCGAAGCCGGCAAATATTTTCTTAGGAAACAGCAGCGGTCAGTTGGAATTTCAGATGATGAAATCATTAAAATAGCAGTAAAATCGCTTGGATTAAACGAACTGGCTCCTTTCGATCCGAAAAAGAAAATTATTGAATACGTAATTGGAGAATTTGATAATAAACAACTTGCCGCATTATCGTTAAAACAGTTTGCCGAAGAAACCGCATCCGAATCTCCGGCGCCGGGCGGTGGTTCAATATCTGCTTATGTTGGCGCTTTGGGTGCTGCGCTCGGTACAATGGTTGCCAATCTTTCGGCACACAAACGCGGATGGGAAAATCGTTGGGAGGAATTTTCGGATTGGTCTGAAAAAGGGAAGAATTATCACACCGCACTATTAAATTGTGTTGATGAAGATACTCAGGCATTTAACCTGATTATGAAAGCATTTGAAATGCCAAGAACCACGGAACAGGAAATCTCGGCACGAAAAAATGCCATTCAGGAAGCTACAAAAAATGCCATTGAAGTTCCGCTGAAAGTAATGCAGCTGGCACACGATTCACTTGAATTGTTAAAAGCAATGGCAGAAACCGGAAATCCAAATTCAGTATCTGATGCCGGAGTTGGAGCACTTTGCGCCCGCACAGCAGTTGAAGGCGCTTTTCTGAATGTAAAAATCAATGCTACCGGATTAAAAGATGAAACATTTTTAAAAATTGCGTTGGAAAGAGCAAATGATTTGCTTTTATCAGCCAAAAACGCTGAAGCCGAAATTTTGAAAATTGTTTATCAGAAAATTGGTTGAAAATCAATTAAAAGTATTTTACCCTTCGAATCCTATCTAATGTCAAATTCCCAGTTATCCTGTCATCTCGACGATAGGAGAGATCTGTTCAAGCGAGAAGATTTCTCCTCGCACACTCGTCGAAATGACAGCGTGGATGAAGTTTTCTTATAAAGCCAGATTTATCACAGTAATCCCTGCTCCTCCAAAATCAACATGCTCGTCTTTGAAAGAACGAACCATCGGCTCGGCTTTCAGGTAACTGCGGATGATTTCCTTTAAAATACCATTTCCTTTTCCGTGTAAAACCCGCAGTTGGCTTACTTCGAACATAATTGCTTCGTCGATAAATTCCTGGATAATCTGAATGGCTTCCTCCGCGCGTTTTCCGCGAATGTCGATTTCAGATTTAAAAGTGAGCCGTTTTTCGGATAAGGTTGAACTGAGCCGCGATTTTCCGGCACTCCGGTTTTTCTCTATTTTTTTTGCTTCGTTGTTGCTTAGTCTTTCAATCTGGTCGATGGGAAGCGAAGTAATTAGTTGCCCAAACGCGATAACTGCATTCTTTTTATTGATTTCGATGAGGTCGCCAACTGTATTTTGTCCTGTAATCCGCACCTTGTCGCCCGGTTTCAGTTCTTCATTCTCTTCCTGAATTTCCGGAGTAACCGCCTGTACAGGTTTGTTTGGCCTGCGTTCGTTTCTTTCCTTTTCACGTTCCTGCAGCTTTTTTATTTTTTGTTCGATGGATTTATCCTCTGCCGAAGTTTTTTCAACAATTTCGCTTTTCAGGTTAACCAGATTTTCACGGGCCAGCCTTGTTTTCTCCTTTTCGGCCTGCTCTTTTTTGATTTCGTGAATGGTGTTTTCAATCCGTTTATTTACCCCGAAAAGCAGTTGTTCGGCCTCTTCTTTGGCCTTTTTCATGATCTCTTTTCGCTGTTTCTGCGTCTCTTTCAGTTCGGTTTCGTAACTGGCAGCCATTTCATCCAGTATTTTTTCAACCTTTCGTATTTTTTCGCGTTTGCTTTCCCAGTAGCGTTTGTCGCGGTTTATCTGGCGCAGGTTCCTGTCGAAATCAATGTGGTCTTTCCCGATTTTTTCAGTGGCTTTTTCTAGAATATCTTCGGGTAACCCAATTTTCCGGGCAATTTCAAAGGCAAACGAACTTCCCGGTTTCCCGATTTCAAGTTGAAACAGCGGGTTCATGTTTTGCGAATCGTACAACATCGCGCCGTTTTCAATTCCTTCGGCCGACGAAGCAAAATGTTTCAAATTGGTGTAATGTGTTGTAATTACGCCAAAAGTACGCATCTGGTTTAGTTTGTCGAGAATCGATTCGGCAATGGCGCCACCCAGCATCGGTTCGGTTCCGGTACCAAATTCGTCGATTAAAATCAAAGTGGTTTCGTCGCTGTTTTTCACGAAATGCTTCATGTTCAGCAGGTGCGAGCTGTAGGTACTGAGGTCGTTTTCCAGCGACTGCTCATCGCCGATATCAATAAAAATCTTACTGAAAATTCCGGTGCGGCTGCCTTCGCTGATTGGAATCAAAAGTCCGCATTGCAGCATGTATTGCAGTAACCCAACGGTTTTCAGACAAACCGATTTTCCCCCGGCGTTGGGTCCGGAAATCAATAAAATGTGTTTTTCTGCAGTCAACCTGATATTTAGCGGTACAATTTTTCTTTTTTCACGTTTGAGCGTTTTCATTAAAAGCGGGTGAATTGCCTGCAACCAGTCGATTACAGGGTTAGCTGAAAAATCGGGTTTTATGGCTGAGAATTCAACCGCCAGCAACGCTTTTGAACGGATAAAATCAATTTCACCCAAAAAATCATATGAATAAAACAAATCATCAAGATAGGGGCGGATGTCGTTTGAAAAATCGGTCAGAATCTTAACAATTTCTCGTCTTTCGGCATATTCAAGTTCGCGGATTTCGTTGTTCATCTCCACAATTTCGTTGGGCTCAACATACGATGTTTTTCCGGTTGACGATTCATCGTAAATTATCCCTTTCAGTTTTCGTTTGTTGCCTGCAGCAATTGGTATTACTGCACGACCGTCGCGGATTGAAACTGTTGCATCCTCCTCAACAAGACCGTCTTTTTGTGCCTGTTTTAAAATGGCATGCAAACGTTTTGTCATGTTTGACTGCCGGGTAAGAATATCTTTCCTGATTTTCGCCAGTTCGGGAGTTGCATTGTCGCGGATTTGCCCAAATTTGTTCAGAATGTTGTCGATTCGGTCGTAAATGTAAGGGTACACCTGAACATTGGCGGTTTTCTTTTTCAACAGTGGAAAAACTTCCACATCCTGTTTATTGAAAAAGAAAACTATTGCCCGCACCGATTCGAGCGAGCGTTTTAAATCGAACAGTTCCGAAGTTTCCAGAAAACGCCCTTCAATCCTGATTTTTTGCAGGGCTTCGCGTAAATCGTAAAAATGGCTCGACGGAAAACTGTCAAATTCCCGGACAATCCGGCAAAACTCGTCAACTTCACCCAACTGGGATGATATGTTTTCGAAACCGGTTGAAAACTGCATTTCATCCACCCATTCGATTCCCATGTTGCTGAGGCATTTCTCGTACAGCATTTCGCGAATACGGTCGAAACCTATTTTCGATTCAAAATTATCAGGATAGTATTTTTGCATTGGTTTATTTCAAATTCGGAGCAAAAATAACAAACAAGATTGAGTTTGAAGGTCAGTGTTTTAATTTGGAAAAGAAAGTTTTATTATTTGTTTCTTTTGTGCCAGTTTTCAGGGTTTTGGTAGGTACAAAAAACAGCTTTTATACTTACCGTTTTTTCTTCTGATAAAACAGAATAATGAATCATATACGGGAACTTTTTTAACGGCAGGCATCGAATATTATCGTACCGGATTGCAAATGAAGAATGGTTTTTTTGAAGTGTTAAAAATTGTTTGTCGATTGTTTGAAAGAATTGTAACGCAAGTTTAGGATTTATAGCCTTGTAATAATCAACTGCATCTTGAATATCGTTGAAAACTTCAGGTTCAATATTTAATCTGAATTTTTCGGGCATCTAAAGCTTTATTTCACTTTTCATCTTTTCCCAGTCCAACAATCTTGATGGATCTGTTTTACTTGTCTCAATTCGTTTCCTGACTATGTTTTTATGCTCTTCCGGTATCGAAAATTCTTCAGTTTCAATTCTTAGATAATCGAAGCTTTTCAGAAGTTCCATAATAAACGGATATTTTTTCTCCGGTATTTTTAGTGTAAGTTGTTTCATTTTTTTTGTTTTTGAACGTTTAAAGGTAAAACTTTGATTTCAAAAATAAAAGGAATTCTTTGCAACCATTCAACTTTAGTTTCTAACTTTTTGGCAATTTCTCCCCCGGATATCTTTTCCCCCATTCTTTCCAGAAAAGTTTTACTTCACTTTTCATCTCTTTTGACAGCGAAAGAATTCCAAATAAATTGGGAATAGTCATTAATGCGATCGTAATTCCCGAAAGTGTCCAGATAATGGTAGTATCTGTAAACGAAGCCAGGAAAAAACCAATCACATAAACAATATGATAATAAATTACTTTGCTGGAACCAAACAAATAGGTAATTGCCCTGTCGCCGTAATACGACCAGCTAATGGCGGTTGAAAATGCAAATAAAAGCAAGCCGAAAGCAACCACGTATTTACCGTATTCGCCAAACCAGCTTCGCGAAAAGGCCACGGTTGTAAGTGGTGCGCTGTGCAACAGCGATTTTCCGGAAATGCTCAATCCTTGCTGACTTAACAGTTTTCCGTTATTAAAACCAATTGAACCTGAATACGGCTGATTATTCATGAAAACTTTTACATCTTCGGCAACCGAGCGCGAATGAATCATTGTTGGCTGATTTTCAATAATACCGTTTATAACATTAAGTTGACCAGAAAACAAAGGCAAATCAGCTTTTTTCGCCAGAAAATGATACAGCTTGTCAACATCCTGTTCGTTTTTATCGGAATAAGTATCGTTCAACACAACAAGGTCAGCAACCTGAAATTTATTCTCAAATTTTTCTTTCCAAACACCTGATGATAGAATTACCAGTCCAGTTAATGTACAAATTATAATGGTATCGATAAAAGGTTCGAAAAGTGCAACAAGTCCTTCTGAAACAGGCTCGTGGGCGCGGGCTGCAGCATGTGCAATCGGGGCAGAACCCTGTCCGGCTTCGTTTGAAAACAAACCTCGGTTAACACCACGGTTAAAAGCAAACGCAACACTTCCGCCAAGGAAACCTCCGGCAGCAGCAGTTCCGGTAAATAAATCCCTTCCGATTTCCATAATCGAAGGAATAATATTCTGATAATTATACAGTATAACTCCAAGCGCACCAATGAAATATACGATTGCCATAAAGGGAGTTAGTTTTTCGGTAACCTTGGCAATTCGCTTGATTCCACCAATAATAATAATGGCAAGAAAAACAGTAAGAATTCCACCGGTGAGCATGTGATTAATACCTGTTGTTTCGTACAGCGAATTGGCAATGCTGTTTATTTGTGGCAGACTACCTGTTCCGAATGAAGACAGAACAGTTGCCACGGCAAAAATTATGGCAAGCCATTTCATGTTCAACCGGTTTTTCATATAATACATTGGACCACCCGAAACAGAACCATCAGCTGCAATCTCGCGGTATTTGTGCGAAAGGGTAACTTCCACGAATTTGGTTGTCATTCCAACTGCGGCTGTTACCAGCATCCAGAATAGTGCTGCCGGTCCGCCAAGATGAATGGCCAGCGCAACACCTGCAATATTTCCGGTACCGACTGTGCCCGATAAAGCAGTTGCCAGTGCCTGAAAATGGGAGGTATCGCCAACATCACCGGGGCGGTCGAACTTTCCGCGAACAATGCGAAATGCCGGTTTTAAATATCGGAATTGCGGAAATTTGAGGTAAATGGTAAAAAACAAACCCGTTCCCAATAACAAAAAAACGAACCATTGTGATCCGCCAATGTAACTGTCGATGATAGAAAGGACTTCGTTTATTTTGTTCATTTCAGGCTGGTTTTTAAATTTTCTGCTAAAAATAGTAATCTCTTTCAATTTCGACCTACTGATGAATTGTTTAATTGGAAAATTAAAATTGAGATAAAGCGATTTAAAAAGAAATAGTTTATATTTGATTTTAAACAAAATAAACAAACGGAAAATTTGAAGTACTGATTTTCAATAATTTGAATATCGATTAACAATTCATTTTATATTTCAAAACCTTAAAAATTTAAAGCCATGTTACCAAAATTTTTACTCGCCGACAACTCACAGGAAACACCCGAGACTATTTTTGTTGTTCACACCGAAACACCACGTTTTATTGTGGAATCGGATATCGATGATTTTTGGAACAACCAGGTCATTCACTGGATTGACGGCGAACCAGGCGATGAAGAATTAATTACTGATTTGGTGGAAGCTGCCGAGGAATTTCTCGAAAAAGAGTTCGAAAACGAAGAGCTTTTGGATGAAGACGATGACGAGAAATAATTAAGGAAAATCAAAAAATTCAGAGATCCTGTAGATCCCGGTTTTCTTGTGTTATTTTTTCTTTGGGCTGAAATTTCTCCGACATTAATCATCTTTTGTGTTAATGATTTGTCATGCCATTATTACTGTAATATATTTAGTAATATCTTAATATTAAGCTATTTAAGAAATATAATAACCTAAAAACTAAACCTGATGAGCGAATCAATCAGTCTTACCAAAGAACAGGATCGGATTTTATCAATTGATTTTTTTCGTGGTTTTACCATGTTTATGCTTGTTGGTGGCGTTGAAGGATTATTCTCAAATCTGGATCCCGCTAAAGTCGGCCCTGTAGTTCATTTTTTTCAGCAGCAGTTATCACATGTTCCCTGGGAAGGACTTCATGCGTGGGATTTGATTCAACCATTTTTTATGTTTATTGTGGGTGTCGCAATGCCTTTTTCATTATCGAGAAGATGGGAAAGAGGCGATAGCTGGCAAAAAACATTTTACCATGTTTTAACGCGGTGTTTTTTCCTGCTTGTAATTGGTTGGGCAATTAGTTCGAGTGCAACCACATCAAATTTTAACAATGTAATGGCGCAATTGTCAGTTACCTATTTGATAGCTTTTCTGGTTATGCGCAAACAAATTAAGTGGCAGTTGCTATTTTCATTTGCATTAATTCTTGTGTCAGATTTGCTTTATCGTTTTTGGCCGGTTGACGGATTTAACCAGGCATTTGTTGCCGGAAAAAATTTTGGATCGTGGACCGATATGATGCTCACGGGAAGTGTTGAGCACGGTGACTGGGTGCCATTTAATGCAATACCGACAACTGCGCATACCATTTGGGGAGTAATTGTTGGAATGCTTTTAATGAATGACTGGTCGCCACGAAAGAAGATAATTACACTTTTAACCATAGGAACTGCAGGAGTAATTATTGGATTTGCCATGAGCCCGTTTATCCCGATAATCAAACATATTTGTACAAGTTCGTTTATTATTGTTAGTGGTGGATGGTGTTTAATCGGTATGGGAATTTCTTACTGGTTTATCGATGTTTTAAATTTCAGAAAGGTGCCGATGTTTTTTGCAGTTTTCGGGATGAACCCACTGTTTATTTATCTGATGGCAGGTAGCTTCCGAAATTTTTTCAGAGGATTGACAACTCCATTTATTTCACGGATTTTCAGCTGGACAAACGAAGTTACATTGACTGTAATTTCAACAACAGTTGTTGCGGCAATGTTGTGGTATGTTTGTTATTTTCTTTATAAGCGAAAGATTTTCATCAGGTTATAACAGGTTGAAACATATCCGGGAATAAGACTTCATCGAATTTAATTTTTACAGGGAATTATAATATTTTACCAACTCCGAGAGACTTTCAGGCTTATTCAGTTTGATTTTGTTTTTCGAGATAAAATCTTCAACCTTGTCCTGGTTGTCGGGGAATAAACCAATAAGTTCCTTTTTTGTGTTGAATGGTATGGCTTCATTATTTTTTACCTTCATATAAAACTCAACCGGTACTTCTTCAAAACGATCAGGCTTTGCAGTCTGAGTAAGGCTTGCTGGTTCCATTTTTTTGAATACAACCTTGTGGTGCGCATATAATGTGGCATTTCCGGACTCAATCACCTGGAAAAAACCATTTTTCACTTTTTTGTCAGCCAAATAAGGAATGTAATGAAAAACCATCTCTTTAAACTCAATTTTTTCCACATCAGCCGGTACACCTATTTCATAAACTCCGTCTTCTGCCTTGAATTCAAACACATCGTTATACTTATTGTAACGAATAGGAATATCGACATACTGAATTTTTTGTATGGTAAAAATGGTTCCATTTATAAAATCATTTTCCAAATAGGGATTCCCATAAATATCATCAATCGAAAGTCCGCCTTTGAACTCCCCTGTACTAATTTTACTTGTTCGGTAATTATCAAATGTACTTTTTACCTGATATGCATCCTGCGCAAAAACTGTATAATGTTGCGCGAATATCAAAAGGGTAAAAATTACAAAAATTGAGGAGCGGTAATAAAATTTATTCATGGCAGAAATTGATTTAAAGTGAATTTGATTCAATCCGAAGTTATTGAAGAATTTTATATAAAAATGCATGCATAAAAGTACTATATAGAATCAAGCAGGCAAGAATTTATTGCCCGTATTTTTCAAATTTATATAGCGATTTAAAATCGGCGATATTCAAGTCTGTCTGGAAAGGAAACCACTTTCTTCAGGTTAATTCTGATTCACCCCTTTCAGCGACAATTGGATCCGTTTGCGTGCAACATCAATTTCCTTTATTCGAACTTTGATATGTTGTTGAAGTTTAACTATTTCGTTGGGGTCGGAAATAAACCGATCTGCCAGTTCAGAAACATGAATTAGTCCCGATTCCTTGATTCCCAAATCTACAAAGGCACCAAAATTGGTAATGTTATTTACAATTCCAGGCAGTTCCATCCCTTCGCGCAGGTCGTTTATCGAGCGGATTCCCTCGGCAAATTCAAAAATTTTAATTGGTTTTCGAGGGTCTCGACCCGGTTTTAAAAGCTCGTTTTTTATATCATTTAGTGTTGGTAATCCAACTTCTGCTGTCACATATTTCTGAAAATCGATCTTATAAACCAATTCTTCATTGCGCACCAAATCATTGATTTCGCATTTCAGATCTTTTGCAATCTGTTTCACAATTTTGTATGATTCGGGATGAACAGCAGAATTGTCGAGCGGATTTTTTGCATCCGGAATCCGGAGAAATCCTGCGGATTGTTCAAAAGCCGCCGGACCCATTCTTGCCACTTTTTTTAGTTCATCGCGCGAAGTAAACGGACCGTTCTCCTTTCTGTAGTTGGTAATATTTTCTGCCAGTGTTGGACCTAAACCCGAAATGTAAGTCAGCAGATGTTTGCTGGCAGTGTTCAAATTTACCCCAACAGAGTTCACACTGAGTTCAACCACCGAGTCGAGGCTGTTTTTTAGTTTTTTCTGGTCAATATCGTGCTGATATTGTCCAACGCCAATACTTTTTGCATCAATTTTTACCAGTTCAGCCAGCGGGTCCATTAATCTTCTGCCGATGGAAACTGCGCCACGAACTGTAACATCGTACTGCGGGAATTCCTGCCGGGCAACTGACGATGCAGAATAAACCGAAGCGCCATCTTCGCTAACCACGTACACCCGCAACTCCCGGTCGAAATGCAGTTTTTTTATAAACGATTCGGTTTCGCGGCTCGCGGTTCCATTTCCAATTGCCACTGCTTCTATTTTGTACATTTCAACCATCGAACTCAGTTTTTTAGCTGCCATTTTAAACTCTTCCTGCGGTTTGTGCGGGTAAATGGTTTCGTTGTGCAACAGGTTTCCCTGTTCGTCGAGACAAACCACCTTGCAGCCCGTGCGGTATCCCGGGTCAATGGCCAGAATCCGTTTTTGCCCCAAAGGCGGAGCTAGCAAAAGTTGCCTCAGATTTTCGGCAAAAACGCGGATGGCTTCTTCGTCGGCCTTTTCTTTCGAAAGGTTGGCAAATTCGGTTTCAATCGATGGTTGAATCAAACGTTTCAGACTGTCTTTTACAGCCATTTCAACATGGTCGGCGCAGGTATTTAATCCGGTTACAAAATAGCGGTTCAGATGTTCAAGAATTTTGTCGGCATCGGGAGTGATGGAAGCCCGCAAAAATCCTTCGTTTTCGCCTCTGCGCATAGCAAGCAGACGGTGCGACGGGCATTTTTTCAATGGCTCTTTCCAATCGAAATAATCGCGGTATTTGGCAGCTTCCTCGTCTTTTCCTTTTATGATTTTTGAAGTTATAATGGCATCGAGTTCAAAACCACGACGGACAATATTTCTTGCTTTTTCGTTTTCGCTGATCCACTCGGCAATAATATCACGTGCGCCTTCCAAAGCATCTTCAACGTTTTTTACATTTTCATTTAAAAATGAAGCTGCTTTTGTTTCGATGCTCCGTTCAAGTTGTTTCATCATAATTTTTGCCAGTGGTTCAAGCCCTTTTTCTTTGGCAATGGTTCCTTTTGTGCGCCGTTTGGGTTTGTATGGCAGGTAAATATCTTCCAGTTCCACCGAATCAAAACAGTTAACAATCCGGTTTTTTAGTTCGGGTGTTAAAAGTTCCTGTTCTTCAATAGTTTTCAGAACAGTTTCTTTGCGTTTTTCGAGTTCGGTGTATTTTTCGTTGAGTTCCTTAATATTCAAAACCTGCACTTCATCGAGGCTTCCGGTGCGTTCTTTCCGGTAGCGCGAAATAAACGGAACGGTGGCACCTTCAGTTAAAAGAGTGACTGTATTTGAAACCTGGTTTTCCCGGATACCAAGGTTTTTGGAGATTATTTCAATTATTCTGGAATTCATTTCAGTCTATTTTTTCTGATTACAAAGGTAGAAAAGAAATTGTAGTTGCTGCCTGTGAGATGGAGACTCAAAGTCACCTTTTCACCAATACATGATTGTCCTTTCCGAGCTAACGTCAATCGACTTTGTCCAAAATGTATGAACCTTAAAGGAAGAAATATAACCGTTCCTGATTTCGTTAAAATTCTACTTTATCCCATTTATTCCTCGCGACGTTTATTTAAAAACATACCCAAATTCAGATTCACCGATTGAATGATATTTTTTATTCCCTGATCCTGGTTAGTCGAATAACATAATCTCAGGTTGGTAAAAAATGTATGATTTTCCAACTCATAATTTAGACCCAGTTGCGCAAATCCCCCGAATACTGCATTTGTGAGCGGGGTTTCATACGATTCATAAGTATAAACTGTGTCCGGATGCTGTTTCACAGTTACAACTTTCTGGTCGTTTCCGGCAAAAATATCGGCATAAATGCCAATGGCCATTGTGGGTCTGACTTTCCCTGTTGGGAAAGTGTATTTTACCGAAATAGTGGGTTGCAGCGATAAAAGATCATGATACACATCGTAGGATTCTTTGATTAAACCATTTTGTACCTCATAAAATCCATGGAAATTGTACAGATTAAAATTAAGTTCCGCTTCAAACGAGAGTTTTTCATTGATACCGGGAAATACAGTATTCATTAAAAATCCAGCACCAAAATACAATTCCGGATCAAAGGTGTAGTTTGAAAAAATGCCTTTATCGAAATGAAAATTGGCGACTCCCGTTTTCAAAACTGGAGCAAACCTGATTTTTGCCGATGGTACTTTCTTTTCGTAAACAATACATTCTTCGGTATCGCAAACATAATTGTGATAGCTTTTTGTAATGTTAATCAATGATTTATGACCTAAACCTACACTATTAATCTGAGGCTGTATTTCTTTACAATCAGAAAAAGTTGCTCTCAAAATGCCAATGTATTTATTCGAATTTCGTTGAACTTCACCTTTACCATCCACATTGCTGGTTATCGTTTCGTTAGTTAATGCGAGTAATTTACCATTCTTATCTTCAATAAAATATGTGTAATTATTGATATCGCGATAGAAATATAGGTTGGTAATTCCGTTTACCAGAAATTCCAGGAAAACAGTTTTTTCTTCATCGCCTGTGTTTATTTGTTTTGATATATAAAACTTGCCGTCATTAAACCGGTAAGACATGATATCATTCGGGTTAAATTGCATTGGTTCAGTATCATCATTCTTTTTAAAAACACAGGTTTGCGAATTTCTCACTTCACCACGGTAGTCAACCAATCCATTAATCGTATCATTTTCAAGTGTAATGTAATAACCGTTTCTGAAATCGGTTTGAGCCAAAACCTGAAACCCTGATAAAATCAGAAGGAAAATTGTAAATAACTGGTTCCGGGTTTTTTCAAACAGAGTTATGAACCTGAAATTGCGTGTGTTCGTCATAGTTTTTATGATTTATGATTTTGATTTGCGGGTCAAAATTAAAAACATTTTTTCTGTCCACGAAAACTAAATTGACGTTTCTTTTTGTAATTTCACAAAGACTTTTTAAAGTTAATCTTTCAAAGAATCAATTCAACTAAATAGCCGGTTATGAAAAAAGCAATGTTTCTTTTAATGGCTTGTTTGGTCATCTTAAATTCTTGTCAAAAGGAGAATAATCCACCTTCAATCCAACAAGTTACAGCCGATCCTAGGGTTACAACAGTTGGAGAGACAGTTCAACTGAATTGTACAGCTTTTGATGTTGATGGCGATATGCTTAACTATTCATGGTCGGCAAATGCTGGTTCGTTCATAGGATCTACTTCAGGTAGTTCTGTACCATGGAAAGCGCCGGATGTTGCTGGATATTACAATGTTTTAATATCGGTTACTGACGGTAAAACAGTATCAGAACATTCAAAAGTAATCAATGTAAAAGTTCCTCCAACCGAGGTTACCGGTTCTGTTTACTTCTCGGGCACTACAATACCAGTTTCGGATGTTTTAGTGAAAATTGGAGCATTACAAAATACAACTTCTTCAGATGGAAAATTTACAATAAAATCGAACATGGGTGACCAACTGGTTCAGGCGGACAAGGATGGATTCGACCCATATTCAAAAAATATTAATGTTACAGATACAAGTAATCAGATCATAATTGAATTAACTTCAGGAACATTTACAAGTAAGGTTTATGGTTCAATAAAGAATGAAAAAGGATTACCATTAACTGGAATACCTGTAATACTTTTAAATCCAAATGGTGAAGAATCAAACATAAAAACGACAAGTGATGAATCTGGTTATTATCAATTATCTTCGGTACCTCAGGGAACCCGAATTATTCATTTCAAAAAGATATATCCTTACGATGAATTCAAAGCAGAATTGTTTATAGCCAACACAGATTATCCCTTATCAGTAATATTAATTGATATATCCTTAAAGACAGGTTCTTTTAACGATTCCCGCGATGGTAAAACTTACAAAACCATAATTATTGACGGTAAAGAGTGGATGGCCGAAAACATGGCCTGGTTACCTGCTGTTTATCCGGCATCAAATGGCTCAAATACTGAACCCCGATACTACGTATATGATTATCAAGGTACCAATGTTGCTGCCGCGAAAAAAAATACAAACTACACTACCTATGGAGTTCTGTATAACTGGTCCGCTGCTAATTTAGCCTGTCCTCCAGGGTGGCATTTGCCAGGTGATGCTGAATGGACTGAACTTGAAAATTATTTGATAGCTAAAGGTTATAATTACGATGGTACAACAACCGGTAATAAAATTGCAAAATCGATGGCAATAGCTAACTATTGGAATATATCATCGAATTCTGGTGCAATTGGTAATAACCATTCTTTAAATAATAAAAGCGGTTTTTCAGCGCTTCCGGGAGGTTTACGTAGCGATAGTGGTGCTTTCGACTTCATAAGGTCGGATGGTTTCTGGTGGAGTTCTACGGAGAACGGTTCAAGTAACGCCTGGTATCGTAACCTGTATTATAATAGTATAGCAATTTATAGACACAACTACTCAAAAGAGCGCGGGTTTTCTGTTCGATTCGTAAAGGATAATTGATTATCCTGCATTAAGATTGGCAAAACCTGTTTGACTTTTTGTATTTATCATCGCATTTCGGAACTAATTATTTTCTGGAATAGTAATGAAACGCAGCCATTTGTAATCGCTTATAAAAAACGCAGTTAAAAACCACATCACCCTTTTTTCTTTAAACTTTAAAATCTATTTTTGTGGCTCATTTTAAAAGGTTTTAAAACGATGTTTGAGAATTTAAGCGACAGGCTGGAACGGTCATTTAAACTGCTGAAAGGGCAGGGAACCATTACCGAAATTAACGTTGCGGAAACGCTGAAAGATATTCGCCGTGCATTGCTCGATGCCGACGTAAACTTTAAAATTGCCAAGAAATTTACCGACGATGTAAAGGAAAAAGCGCTGGGACAGCAGGTTCTTACAGCTGTAAAACCAGGTCAGTTAATGGTGAAAATCGTAAAAGACGAACTTGCACTTTTAATGGGTGGCAAATTCACCGATATCAATCTAAAAGGAAAACCTGCAGTAATTTTAATGGCAGGTTTGCAAGGATCAGGTAAAACTACTTTCTCGGGCAAGCTTGCGCTGATGCTGAAAAGTAAAAAGGGACGACACCCCTTGCTCGTTGCCTGCGACGTTTATCGCCCGGCTGCAATCGAACAGTTAAAAGTATTGGGTACACAAATCAACGTTCCGGTTTATACCGAAGATGGAAACCTTGACCCGGTAAAAATTGCAAAAGCCGCAATACAGGAAGCCAGAAACAAGGGCAACGACATTGTAATTATAGATACCGCGGGCCGTTTGGCTATCGACGAACAGATGATGAACGAAATTGCTGCAGTTAAAAATGCAGTAAATCCCGACGAAATATTGTTCGTAGTCGATTCAATGACGGGTCAGGATGCAGTGAATACTGCAAAAGAGTTTAATGACAGGCTGGATTTTGATGGTGTGGTTCTTACCAAATTAGATGGTGATACACGAGGTGGTGCGGCTCTTTCGATTCGTGCAGTAGTTGAAAAACCTATCAAATTTGTGGGAACCGGAGAAAAACTCGATGCAATCGATATTTTTCACCCCGAACGTATGGCCGATCGTATTTTGGGGATGGGTGATATTGTTTCGCTGGTTGAAAAAGCACAGGAACAGTTTGATTCGGAAGAAGCACGGAAACTGCAGAAAAAACTGGCTCAGAACACCTTCAACTTTAACGATTTTCTGAAACAGATTAGCCAGATAAAGAAAATGGGTAACCTGAAAGATGTGGTTGGTATGATTCCGGGAATGGGTAAGGCAATGAAAAACCTTGATATTGATGATGACGCTTTTAAACACATCGAAGCCATTATTTATTCGATGACGCCGAAGGAACGCGAAGATCCTGCGGTTATCAACGGAAGCCGCCGCAAGAGAATTGCGGATGGTTCGGGTACAAATATTCAGGAAGTAAACCGGTTACTGAAACAGTTTGATGAAACCCGCAAAATGATGAAAATGGTTTCGCAGGGGAAAAACGTTCAGCGAATGATGAGCGGGATGCAACAACAGGGGAGGAAGTTCTGAGTAATATAGAGTTCATGGTTGTGTAGAGACACACGACTGTGCGTCTTTACAGAGTTTCAGGTTTAAAGTTCAAAGTTTAAAGATTTTGTTATGATACTGATTGACGGAAACAAGGTAGCTGCTGAAATGAAGCAGGAAATTGCGGCAGAAGTTTTAAAAATAAGGCAGAGTGGGAAAAGGGCTCCGCATCTGGCAGCAATTCTGGTGGGTCACGATGGTGGCAGCGAAACTTATGTCGCCTATAAAATAAAAGATTGTGAGGCAGTTGGATTTAAATCGACATTAATCCGATATGAAGATGATGTAATTGAAGCAGAGTTGCTGGCAAAGATTGAAGAATTAAATGAAGATAATGAACTGGATGGTTTTATTGTGCAACTGCCCTTGCCAAAACACATTTCTGAACAAAAGGTAATTGAAGCAATTAACCCGAAAAAAGATGTTGACGGTTTTCACCCGGCAAATGTAGGCCGCATGGTAATTGGTTTGCCGGCTTATGTTTCTGCCACACCATTCGGAATTGTTGAATTGCTGAAACGATATAAAATAGAAACCAACGGTAAAAACTGTGTAATTGTTGGGCGCAGTAATATTGTTGGCCGTCCGCTGAGTGTTTTGATGTCGCAAAAGTCGGTAAACGCAACGGTTACAGTTGCTCACAGCCGCACCGAAAATCTGGAAGGAGTGTGCCGGAATGCTGATATTTTAATTGCTGCGATGGGAGTCCCGGGCTTTATTAAAGGAAACATGGTGAAAGAGGGAGCTGTTGTAATCGACGTTGGAACCACACGTGTAAAATCAGACGAAACCAAATCGGGATTTAAACTTAAAGGCGATGTTTTGTTTGAAGAAGTTGCGCATAAATGTGCTTACATAACACCGGTTCCAGGTGGTGTGGGACCAATGACCAGGGTTTCGTTACTGCAAAATACTTTATTATCAGCAAAACGGGAGATTTATAAATAGAAGAATAGATTTCTTTTTGGAGAGTTATATGACTCCGGCTGGAGTCAAATTTTTATAGAGTGATCCAACGCTATAAACCTGCGACCCCAACTGGGGTCGAACTAAACTCAGGTAAACGAAATTAAATAAGAAAATAGAAAACTTCGATTTTCAAGAAGGTAAGATTTTGTCACCTCTTTTTTGATCTATTTTTAGAATCAATTTAAACTATCGTAAATATCGCATATTCCGCCCTCAAAGTTTTGATTTAAAACTTTTCTTCAATAATTTTTTTATTTTTGAATCAGTAACTTAATTAAAAAACCAAAATCATTCAGGATGGAAAGCGTTGACAATAAGGAGGAAATGAGGGGCTCTGATAGTAAATTCAATCAGGAGATTCATTCGAAAGTGGTGAGAGCAGGGAAACGGACCTATTTTTTTGATGTTAAAAGTACCCGAAACGAAGAGTTTTATCTGACCATTACCGAAAGTAAAAAGAGATTTGAAGATAACGGAAGCTTCCATTACGAGAAACATAAAATCTTTTTATACAGAGAAGATTTCGAAAAATTCACCGAATGTTTACAGGAAATAATTGAATACATCAATAACAATCAATCCGAAACTCCAGAGGATAAAAAACCGGATTCTGCTCCCGACAGCGAACCTGTTGCAAACTACTCAAATGTTGATTTCGAGGATATTTAGGGTTTTGTTTTTATTCTATTTACAGGTTTGAAATCATTAAATTAATTCGCTTAGTTCAAGCCAGCGCAGCTCTTTTTCATCGATGAGCTCTTTTATAGCCACCAATCTTTCAGATTGCTGATACAGTTCTTCATGAGCTAAATTGCCTGAATTCAGAGCAGTTTCCAGCATTTCCTTATCAGCTTCCAATTGCGCAATTTCATTTTCAAGCGACTCAAACTCTCTTTTTTCGTTAAAAGTTAGTTTCTTTTTTTGTGCCGGATTTGAGTCATCTTTTACCTGTACTTTTTCAATTTCCTTTTTCTTTGCCTGATTCTGAGCCCTTGCCTTTTCATTCTCCTCATCCAGTAACTGTTTATTCCGGTAAATGGTGTAGTTTCCGGGAAAATCAGTGATTTTTCCTTCGCCGTCAAAAACAAAAAGATGATCGACTATTTTATCCATAAAAAACCGGTCGTGCGAAACAATGATTACACAACCGGCAAACGACTTTAAATATTCTTCCAGCACGTTTAATGTCATAATATCCAAATCGTTGGTAGGTTCGTCGAGAATGAGAAAATTTGGATTTTGCATTAAAACAGTACAAAGGTACAGACGTCGCTGTTCGCCACCACTCAGTTTTTCGATGTAATTGTATTGCGTGTCGGGTGTAAACAGAAAAAAGTTTAACATTTGAGCGGCACTCATTTTTGAACCATCTTCAAAGGTGATGAATTCAGCAATTTTGGTAACCGCGTCAATCACCCGTTCCCGATTATCAAATGAAATTCCATCTTGACGATAATATCCAAATTTTATGGTTGTACCAGTTTCAATTTTCCCCGAATCAGGTTGTAATGCTTGTGTAATCAGGTTTAGGAAGGTCGATTTTCCGGTTCCGTTTCTCCCAATTATCCCCACTTTTTCGAAACGCGAAAATTTATAACTGAAATTCTCAATCAGTTTTACACCAGGAAATGATTTTGAAACATTTTCTAGTTCCACCATTTTTTTGCCCAGCCGCGATGATTTTACATTCAGGTTGATAACATCGGTATTTAACTTCTGCGATGCCTTATCTTTCAAATCGCTGAAAGCATTTACCCTGTATTTCGCTTTATGGCTGCGGGCCTGTGGCATCCGGCGCATCCATTCTATTTCGGTACGTAAAAGGTTTTTGGCTTTTGTTACCGAAGCCTGTTGCATTTCAATTCTTTCGTCGCGTTTTTCAAGAAAATAAGCATAATTTCCCATGTAACGGTAAATCTGGTTATCCTCCATTTCTATTATCTCGTTACAAACGCGATCGAGAAAATAGCGGTCGTGGGTTACCATTAAAAGTGTCGATTTAGTTTTTTCGAGGTAAGCTTCAAGCCATTCAATCATGTCCAAATCGAGGTGGTTGGTGGGCTCGTCGAGTATTAAAAGATCGGGTTTATCAATGAGAACTTTTGCTAGTGCCACCCTTTTTTTCTGACCTCCCGAAAGTTCTGCAATTTTTTGATCGTGCAGATCGATTTTGAGTTCAGTTAGTATTTGTTTTATTTCAACCTCAATATCCCAGGCGCCAAGTTCATCCATTTTCGACGAGATTTCAGCAATTTTTGCCTGATTTTTTTCGGTAATTGCCAACTCAAACTCCTTTACAGTTTTTAGCTTTTCATTATCCGAAACAAAGATTTCCTCCAAAACCGTGTGGTTGGGGTTTAATTTTGGAATTTGCTCGAAGTAGCCGATTTTAATGTCGTTTGTTACCGTAATTATTCCTGAATCGGGTTTCTCTTTACCAACCAGTATATCGAGTAAAGTAGATTTGCCTGTACCGTTTTTTGCAATCAAAGCCACTTTTTGGCCTTCAAAAACGGTAAACGAAATATTCTCGAAAAGCATTAATTCTCCCCATCTTTTCGATAGGTTTTCTCCCTGAAGGAAAGGTTTCATACTCAATAATTTTTGGTAAAAATAGAAATTGAATTTTAATCTTTTAATTCCCTTTTTAAATGAAATCAGGGATTTGTTTCCAGTGTTTTTTGTGCAATTGTTTGTTCCTGCAGTTGTTTGTTTTTAAATTCAAAAAATAAATTCAGAAACGCAGGAACTTCAGATGAAAAGAAGCTGTTTGGCGAATTGGTAAGTATTACAATCCCGATTTCTTCTTCAAGGCAGACAGCAATTTCAGATTGGTATCCCGAAACATATCCACCATGATGCGCGACTTTGTGATTTTTATAATCGATTATTCTCCAGCCGATTCCATAATACTTTGATTCGATTTTATCCCAGTTTTTGTAATAAGATCTTTTAAGAATTGATTCGACTTGAGGAGTAAAAATCATGTTGCGGGCGTTTTGTGAAAGAAGGTCATCATTTTTAGAGGAAATAGCAATCAGAAACTGTCCCATGTCTGAAATACTGGCATTTACACCAGCTGCTGGTTTAGTTACGTAATACCGGTTATTCAGTTTTATAGGGTTATAACCCTTTTCAACTTTCTGATGCGGGAAAGCTTTGTTTTCGTTATTCTGAAATGATTCAAAATCGGTGGATGCATCTTTCATTCCAAACGGTTCAAAAACTTTTTCGCGTAGAACAGAATCAAAACTTTTTCCGGTTTTAGCAGCTACAACCGGGTCGTACAAACTAAACATCACATTCTGATAAGCATAAGCCAAACCCGGTGGGGTAACGATCTCTGCTTCATTTAATCTTTGCATTATCTGGTCGAGCGGCACCTGATCTTCAACCATAATATCGAAAGCATGAGGTACCAAACCCGAAGTATGACTTAGCAAGTGCTTTATTTTGATACTGTTGGTGCTTTCAGGAAATTTCAGTCTGAGTTGGGGTAAATAATCTAATACTTTATCTTCGGGGTCAATAATTTTTTCGTCGGCAAGAATACCGGCCAGCACACCAGTTATTGTTTTTGAAACAGAGGCTAACCTGAATATGGTATTTTCATTAATTGCGTTGTTTTCACCGGCTTTTTTAACACCAAAACATTCGATTAATGCAACCTGCCCTTTGTAGGTAATTACAACTGCGCCTCCAACTGCTTCTGATTCGCGAACGTAATTGTTATGAATACTATCGAATGCCGTTAATACTTCCTCAATTTCTTTGGCGTGATTAATTTCAGTTACTTCATTTAACTTTTTACCAAGATCTGATTTGCTGAGAAAGGGTGAAAATTTAAATGCAATAGCAATTATTGTAAGGATGAAGAGGATGATCAGAAACTTGTAAATCTTCATAAAAACGGTTAAAGATGTATTTCAATTAAAGCGCCGAAGATACAAAAAACTTCAAATTTACTTTATTGAATGAATTTTACTGTACCTGGATTTTAAATCCACAAAATCGGTTGAACAGAAATAAATGGCAAAAAAAAATGCCGGACCTCTTCCGGCATTTATTCGCTGTTTAATTTGCTAATTTAAAACTATTTCTATGAAAAATGGGATAGAAATAAGAATCGGTTAGCACTTGTGATATAAAAAGACAAATGAAAACCAAATTTGTTACACAAACATTAAAATTTAAACAACTATTTTTACAAAAAAGTAAGGATTGATGAAAAAAGAAGAATTGTTCGACATTGTTATTCAGTATTTTCAAAAGGAAATGCCAGTTGCCGAAACTGAACTGGAATATGAAAATCCGTTTGAATTGATTGTTGCGGTTATTCTATCGGCACAATGCACCGACAAGCGTGTAAATCAGATAACTCCCGAATTGATAAATCGTTTTCCTAATCCAAAAACCCTTGCAGAAGCAGATCCTGCCGAAGTTTTTGATTATATAAAATCGTGTTCATACCCCAATAACAAGGCAAAACATTTGGTTGGAATGGCCCAAAAGTTAATTGAACTGTTTGATGGAAAAGTACCGGGAGATGTGGATGAGTTGCAAAAATTACCCGGAGTTGGCCGAAAAACCGCCAATGTTATCGCATCGGTTGTTTTTCATAAACCAGCCATGGCTGTTGATACTCATGTATTTCGGGTGGCTGCCCGCATTGGTTTAAGCACAGGTGCAAAAAATCCGCTTCAAACCGAACAGCAACTGGTTAAGTACATTCCTGAAGATTTGATTGCCAAAGCCCATCACTGGCTAATTCTGCATGGAAGATATGTTTGCATTGCCCGTAAACCAAAATGCGAAAAGTGTGGCTTAACAACAGTCTGCAATTATTATCAGAATGAAACAACAGTTTGAATCAAAAATTTCTTCTAATTAAAGTTCTGAAGAATTCTTGTATTCATGCATTATGACATTCATGCATTCCCGCCTTCTTCTTCATCCCAACGAAACATCCAGTAGCATCATTGTTGCAAATCCCAGCATTGCTCCTATGGTAGAAAAATCGGTTTCATTTCCGGTTTGCGATTCGGGAATAAGCTCTTCAACTACTACAAAAATCATGGCTCCAGCGGCAAACGACAATGCATACGGAAGTATTGGTTTCATCAGCAAAACAAGATATGCTCCAAGAACAGCTGCAATTGGTTCAACCACTCCCGAAAGTTGTCCGTAGTTAAAAGCTTTAAGTCTCGAAAATCCTTCCCTCCTCAACGGAATGGAAACTGCAGCTCCCTCAGGGAAATTTTGTAATCCAATACCCATCGCAAGTGCTACTGCACCGGCTAACGCGCCAACATCGGGGTTACTGGCCAAAACACCAAAGGCAACACCAACCGCAAGTCCTTCAGGAATATTGTGCAGAGTAATTGCCAAAACAAGTAAAATACTGCGTTGCCAGTTTGTTTTAATACCCTCCGCTTTGTCAATTTTCAACCCCATATGTAAGTGTGGTAAAACCCTGTCGATACCATATAAAAATGCACCACCCATTAAAAATCCAATTACTGCCGGAATCCATGGAACTCCGCCCATTTCTTCAGTCATAGCAATTGCAGGATTCAATAACGACCAGAAACTGGCGGCAATCATTACTCCCGCTGCAAAACCCAGCATTGAGTTTAAAACTTTCTGATTGATTTCCTTAAAGAAAAAAACCATTGCGGCCCCAAGAGCGGTTAAACCCCAGGTAAAAAGTGCAGCGCAAAGTGCAAGTAAAACAGGATTAACTTTTAACAGCCATTCTAAACTCATATATGTAATTTTTTTACGCTCTAAAATTAGCAAAAAAGAGATTTGTATAAAGTTTATTGATGACTTAGTTAAAAATTTGAATGTCAAAAACTTACATTATATATTTGTGAATCGTTAGAAATAAAAGGTTTATGGGGTTTGAATTTTATTTAAACTTATTACTTTTGCGCAAACGAACATGTTTAACTTAAAATCGCTATTATGGCATATAAAATTTCTGAAGAGTGTATTGCATGTGGAACATGCATTGACGAATGTCCGGTAGATGCAATTTCGGAGGGTGATATTTATAAAATTGATCCTGAGCTTTGTACTGATTGTGGATCATGTGCAGAGGTTTGTCCGACTGAAGCAATTTCGATTGACGAATAATCCGGTCAGGATAAAAAATTTCAAGCCTGTTCTTCATCTGATGGACAGGCTTTTTTTTAGTTAATTCTTCTTGATGATTCCCTTATAATTAATTCGGTAGGCATTACAATGGTTTTGAAAACAGGATTATCATTGTCGTGTAATATTTGTTGAATAATTAACTGAGCGGCTTTTTGTCCCATTATAAATCCCGGTTGTTTCACTGTACTTATGGATGGAGTAACCACTTCAGAAAAGGGTTCGTTACTGAAACCCACTATCACCATATCTTCGGGTACTTTTATTCCAGCTTTTTGCAAATAAATAATTACACTTAACGCAGTGGTGTCGTTGGCACAAAATACAGCATCCGGTTTTATTTTTTGCTGCATCAGATTTTCTATCGCCTTTGAGCCTTCCTCGCGCGACAAACTGTTATTGATAATCAACGAATCATGCACATGTAACCCTGATTTCTTCAAAGCATCACAATATCCTTTTTGCCGGTTTTCGTAAATTTTTAGATTTAGCGGGCCTCCAATATGTGCAATGTTTTTTGCTCCCTGTTCAATCAGGTGCTGAGTCGCACGGAAACCACCACCATAATCGTCAACAACTATTTTATGTGCTTCAATTTCATCAACAACACGATCGAAAAAAACGATTGGTATTTTTCTTTCCGAAAATAATTTCAGATGATCAAATGTGTTGGTTTCCATACCGATGGAAACGATTAATCCATCTACTCTGTTGGCAAAAAAAGTATGCGCTATTTTACATTCTTTTTCAAGTTTATCGTTTGATTGTGAAATAGTTACTGCAAACCCAAGGCTATAGGCAACTTCTTCAACACCACTGATTACCGACGAAAAAAAATGACGGTTTATCAATGGAACAATTACCCCAATCGTATTGGTTCTTTTGGTTCGTAAATTGGCTGCCAGAATATTTGGCCTGTAGCCCATTTCATCAGCAATACGTTTTACCAGATTTCTTGTTGGTTCGCTTATAACGGGATTGTCTTTTAATGCTCTTGAAACAGTTGATGCTGAAAGATTTAGCTTCCTGGCAATGTCGTGAATTGTGGTATCTGATTGATTTGACATGTGGTTTAATTTGGAGACAAAAATAATTAATATTATTAATGAATGCAATCGATTGCAGTTTGGGTAAAACTTTTTATTTTTGTAATAAATTGAATTTGTTGAATCACCTTAACAAAGCATTGATTTTTATATACTAAACTAAAAATGCAAATTATGGCTACCGTTTACGAAGAAAGGTATAATTACCACCCTGATGATTTTAAATTATACGATACTGCAAGAATCAGAAAGGAATTTCTGGTTGAAAAAATAATGGATCCCGGAAACATCAGGTTAGTCTATTCAATTATTGAAAGATACATTGTAGGAGGTGCAGTGCCTTTAAACGAAAGTTTGAAACTTGAACCGATTGAACCGTTAAAAGCAGCTTTTTTTTGCGAACGTCGCGAAGTTGGTGTAATAAATGTAGCTGGTTCGGGTTCAGTTATAGTTGATGGAATTGAGTATAAAATGAATTTTAAAGATGCGCTGTATATTGGAAAAGGAAGCAGGGAAGTGATTTTTAAATCGGATGTTGCTGCCAATCCTGCACATTTTTATATCAATTCAGCTCCTGCACATAAAGAATATCCCGTAAAACATGTCACACTGGAGCAAGCCAACAAACTGCACCTTGGTGCATTGCAGACTTCGAACGAGCGCACTATCAATCAGTTGCTTATTAATACTGTTGTTGATACCTGTCAGTTGCAAATGGGAATGACTGAACTTCAACCTGGAAGTGTTTGGAATACCATGCCACCCCACCTTCACAGCCGTAGAAATGAGGTTTATTTTTATTTTAATGTTCCTGAAGGACAGGCCGTTTGCCATTTTATGGGGCAACCACAGGAAACCCGTCATGTTTGGATGCAAAACGAACAGGCGATAATATCTCCAAACTGGTCGATTCATTCGGCTGCCGGCACCAGCAATTATATTTTTATCTGGGGAATGGCAGGCGAAAACCTGGATTATACCGATATGGATGCTATAAAACCAACAGAACTGAGATAAAAAAAATTGGCAGAAAGCATTGGGTAGTAAGCAGTTCAGAGTTTAGAGTTCAAGGTTTTGGGTAGAAAGACAAAAAGTTCCAAGATACAAGAACGAAAAGTAAAAACAAGTTTCCGGTAAACAGTGACAAATGACAAATGACCAATGACAATTGACCAATGACCAATGACCAGTAACCTGAATTCAAAAATTAAAGATTAACAAATCAATTGAAACAAAGAAGTGAAAATGATACAACAATTATTCGATTTAACAGGAAAAGTGGCGCTGATAACAGGAGGAACCCACGGAATAGGAATGGCCATCGGGAAAGTACTGGGTCAGGCAGGAGCAAAAATCTGTGTTAATGACATTTCAGACGAAAAACTTGAAAGTTGCAAAGCAGAATATTCCCAGGCTGGCATTGATGTTTTCGCTATAAAATTTAATGTCACCGATGAAGCAGACGTTGACAGGGGTATTTCGCAAATTGAAAAGGAAGTTGGAATGATTGATATTTTGGTTAACAATGCCGGAATTATAAAGCGAATTCCAATTCTCGACATGGCAATTTCAGATTATAAAATGGTGATTGACGTTGATTTGGTAGCGCCATTGATTATTTCGAAACGTGTGGCACCGGGAATGATTGCAAAACGCTCTGGTAAAATCATTAACATGTGTTCAATGATGAGTGTTTACGGGCGCAACTCGGTTTCGGCATATGCTTCGGCAAAAGGTGGTTTAAAATTGCTGACTGCAAACATGACCTGCGAATGGGCGAAATACAATGTTCAGATTAATGGCATTGGCCCCGGTTATATCGCAACATCGCAAACTGCAGCCATTCGTGAAGGAAATCATCCGTTTAACGATTTGGTTATGACACGCACACCTGCCGGCCGTTGGGGAGAACCCGAAGATGTTGGTAATGCTGCACTTTTCCTGGCATCAAAAGCCAGCGATTTTGTAAATGGCCACGTTCTATATGTCGATGGCGGAATTCTGGCCAATTTTGGATATGTAAAAGGTGAAAACGAGATTCCTGAATAAAATGAAACAAAAACTTTTTCTTTTAATTTTGTTAGTTGCAAGCCTTTTTTCGTGTAAAAAGGAAGTTACAATTACTGTTAAGAATCCCTTGAATACTAACAGATCTGACGAAGTAACAATTATTACTCGAGCTGAGTTTGAGAAAAAACTGAAGTTGAAAGAAGGAACCCTGCCTGTGTTTAAAACAGCAGATAATCAATTGGTTTCGAGCCAGGTTGATGATTTGGATGGCGATGGAATCTGGGATGAAGCAGTTTTATCGCTTGATTTTGCAGCCGGAGAATCGAAAGAAGTTAAAGTAATTGAAGTTCCCGAAGCAGAGTACCCGGTATTTGAAAAACGTACCAATTTGCGTTTGGGAATTAAACAGGAAGATGGTACATACAATGAAGTCGATAATTACCGGGCACTGCCGTGCAATGATGGTTTTGAAATAATAGCCCAGGCCGAAAGTGTCAGTTGGGAAAACGATAAAATCGGTTTCCGTGTTTATTTCGATTGCCGGAATGTGAAGGATTTATTTGGCAAGTTAAAACCCGGATTAATTATCGATAAAATTGGAACACGTGAATTGCCCAGTTACCACGATCTTTCAGATTGGGGGATGGATGTTTTACATTGTGGAAGTTCATTGGGATCTGGCGGTTTGGCAATTATGAAAAACGATTCGCTATTCAGGTTGGGATCTACCGAAGTTTATGAATATCAGAAAATTGTGGAAGGTCCTGTGCGCTCCATTTTTGAGTTGCGTTATTCGGGGTGGGATGTAAATGGTGAAAAGCTAAAAGCAGTTGAACGGATTACGATTTATCCCGGAAAATACTGGTTCGAATCGGATGTTACTGTAACTGGTTCTAAAGAAGGAGATCAGATAGTAACCGGAATAGTTACCAGCTTGCTAAAAAGTAATCCTTTTGAATTCGATGCAGGAAATTTTAAATGTATCGGAACGCACGATGTTCAGTCATTGAATAAAGATGAGTTGGGAATGGCTGTAATAGTTCCTTTATCTGAAGTCGGAAAAATTAGCCGTACCACCGATATCGATTTCTTTAAACTGGGCAACCAAACCGTTGTTGAAAAAAGTTTCAGCAATATTATTTCGCAAACTTATTACATCGGTCAGAAATGTAAAAACTCAGAACCTGCAAAACATTATTTCTTCTCGGTTTGGGGATTGGAAAAAGAACAGTGGAAAACTGAAGAAGGATTCAGGAAATATATTTCAGAGGAAGCTGATAAACTTTCTTCTCCTATAGAAATAAATTAAGTCATTTATCAAGGCAAAAAAAGAACCGTTTTTTCTGTGTTTAACACAGAAAAAACGGTTCTTTTTTCCTCACTTACTCACTTACTCACTCACTCACTTAATTACCCAATTAAAAATACAACTGTATCATTCCCTGAATTACTTTACCTGTTTCAGGATCAAGCTGCGAACCAAACATGCTGTGAGGTATTGAATATACTATCAACATTACTATTGCAGCAATTATGGTATAAACTGGTCTTTCTTTTGTGCGGTTCATAAAAAAGGCAAGTACCCAGAAAAGAAAGGCCACAAGTGTTTTATTATCAGTTAGATCCCATGCAAACGGAACACCTGCCCAAAATTCACCAAAAGCATATTTTTGTACAACCGGGCCTAAAACCATTCCGCCCAGGAAAAGGAAAATTACCACCAGCGTTCCATAAAGCTTGTATTTTTTATGTTTAAAAAGAGCCATAATTCCGGCAACATTTCCGAGAAACATGGCAAAAAACATCAGAATAATATGCGGAATCAATACGCCTCCTGGTACATGACCTTTAAAACGAATCAAAACAGGTTTTCCATCAGTTAAATCAAAATTCTGGTTACCTTTTTTCAGGATAACTTTATATTCATATTTTCCGGCAGGTGGTAGGTTCGGAAGACTTGCCGATATATTGTTATTCACCCGTTCCATTTCAGCAACTGTCCATTCATCTTTTGTTGGGTATTTTTTATACGTTAAAATTCCCCCAATATTTTGGTCCGGTATTTCCAACTCGATTTTACAATCAGTCGTACCTCCGTGACTTCTGATAAGTTTAAATCTATACTCCTGATTATCAATTGTAACTTTAACCTTTTTATCGTAAGTTGGTCCGGTTCTACGCTGATAAATTATAGCAGCAAAAGTGATAATAACAGCTAAAATCCAGTAAAAGACTATTTTCATTTTTTGATATTTTTTTGAATCGTACAATAATAATATGTTTTTGGAAAAAAAGGTTCCTAAACGAAAAAATTAAATACAAAAATGTCGCTTTTCGGTTTTTTAAATAGCAATCCAAACAGATATTTTAAAGATATGTTTATTTCACAACAGAAATTCAACCAATATAAATTAGAGGTGAACAGAAAAGTCCTCTATTTTTTATTATTTTTCGGGCATGTTCTATAAAAATAAAATCATGAAAAAACTATTTTCAATACTGTTAATTCTGGCAATCGGAATTTCTGTTTCAAAGGCGCAGTCAAAAGTTCAACTTGTTCCCAAACCTGCTGATAAAAAGATTGATGTACTTATCGACGGAAAACTTTTCACCTCATACATTTATCCTGACAATATTAAAAAACCGGTATTGTGGCCGGTTATTACAGCCGAAGGAAATGAAGTTACCCGACAGTATCCTTTGAAAAACAAAGCAGGAGAACGTTCAGATCATCCTCATCATGTTGGAATATGGCTTAATTACGGCGATGTAAACGGGCTGGATTTCTGGAATAACTCGGAAGCCATTTCAAAAGAGGAAGCACCTAAATATGGTACTATTTATCACGAAACGCTGGAAAGTGCTAAAAGCGGAGATGGAAAAGCAACACTTTTAACCACCGCCTCGTGGAAAGACATAAAAGGAAAAACATTATTGAAAGAAACAACTGAACATACTTTTATTGTAAAGGGCAAAACCCGTATAATTGACAGAACTACCATGTTAAAAGCCGAAAATGGCAAAGTAAATATTACCGATAACAAGGAAGGAATGTTTGCAATCAGAGTTACACGTGAATTGGAGTTGCCTTCAACCGGAAAAGTTGAATTGACTGATTCACATGGAAAAGTAACTCAGGTTGATGCATCGGATAATAAAATGGTAAGCGGTAGTTATTTAAGCAGCGATGGTATTAAAGACGATGCTGTTTGGGCAACCCGTGGTAAATGGATGAAACTTTCGGGTATTGTAAATGGCGAAAAAGTTGCGATTGTTATTTTCGATCATCCCGGAAATGCAGGTTATCCAACCTATTGGCATGCACGCGGTTACGGGTTATTTGCAGCAAATACACTTGGTCAGAAGGTTTTTTCGAAAGGAGAAAAGGAACTGAATTTTTCGATAGAAAATGGTGAGTCAGCTACTTTCCGCTATCGTTTGGCTGTTTTCTCGGGTGAACCTACTCCCGACGAAATTGAGGCAATGTCAAAAGACTTTGAAAATAAAATTTGAAATCAGTAGTGAGATTTGAGTTCTTAGTATTGAGAAAAGAATATCAGAGGTTCTACCTTGCTTTTCTCACTACTTTTCTTTTCTCACTACTTTTTCTCTCATTACTCACTACTAATATTGAATGGCACTAAACTACATCTGGATATTTTTCTTTCTTTCTGCTTTTATCATTGGATTAGTCCGCCTGATTTTTTTTGGCGATGTTGAGGTTTTTCCGGCAATGATGAACTCAACGTTCGATATGGCGAAAAGTGGTTTCGAAATTTCACTCGGATTAACAGGCGTTTTAACACTTTGGATGGGCATTATGAAAATTGGTGAGAAAGGTGGCGTTGTAGCCATTTTTGCCCGTTTGTTAGGGCCTTTCTTCAACAAACTTTTTCCTGAATTGGGGAAGAATCACCCGGCTTACGGACCCATGATGATGAACATTGCTGCCAATATGCTCAATCTCGACAATGCAGCAACACCTGTCGGTTTGCAGGCCATGAAGGAAATGCAGGAATCGAACCCGCACAAAGAAAGAGCATCGAATGCGCAAATCATGTTTCTTGTTTTGAATGCATCAGGATTGACAATTATTCCGGTGAGTATTATGGTTTACAGGGCCCAAGGGGGTGCAGCCAATCCTTCCGATATTTTTATACCGATTTTAATTGCCACTTTTTTTTCCACGATGGCCGGATTGATTTCTGTGGCAATATATCAGAAAATCAATCTTTTTGATAAGATAATTCTTGCTTACCTGGGCGGACTTTCGGTATTTGTAATTGCACTTATCTGGTGGTTCTCAACCCTTGAAAAAGAAATGATCTCCCAAATATCAAGTATTGCAAGTAATGTCATTCTTTTTTCGGTAATCATCAGCTTTATTGCGATGGGAGTTATTCGGAGGGTGAATGTTTATGATGCTTTTATCGATGGTGCAAAGGAAGGTTTCGGAACGGCGATTAAAATTATACCTTACCTGATTGCCATTTTGGTAGCTATTGGCGTTTTTCGCGAATCGGGCGCAATGGAATGGATGGTTTCAGGATTTACATGGTTTTTCAATACTGTGGGTATTAACGCCGATTTTACACCTGCTTTGCCAACTGCATTTATGAAACCGCTCAGTGGAAATGGCGCTCGCGGAATGATGATTGACGCCATGACCACTTACGGCGCCGATTCGTTTATTGGCCGTGTTGTCTGTACAATTCAGGGTTCTGCTGATACTACTTTTTATATTTTGGCCGTTTATTTTGGTTCAGTTGGAATTAAAAATACACGTTATGCCGTGGTTTGTGGATTAATTGCCGATTTTGTGGGAATTACCGCCGCCATTTTAATGGCTTACCTGTTTTTTCATTAATCTTCCGACTTCTGACTTCGGTCTTCCGTCTTTTCTAATCCACCGAGTCGTAAACCACAACTTTACTCCACAAATGCGAGTTCTGTTCTACAAATTTAAGGTGTAACGGATGAACCTGGTATGCATCCTGCCCAGCCTGATTGTCGAACATGGTCATGTAAGAAACAGAATAGGAATGATCTACAACATCGCGACTTTCGGTTCCGGCCGGGAATCCGATATGACTCATTTTAATGGTTTCCACTTTCAGAAGTTCATTTAAGGCTGCAACCAACTGTTTTTTGTGAGCCTCGTTTTTTGGTTCCTTTAACCAGAAAAAGACATGGTGTATCAAAGCACCAGTAACTTTTACCTCTCCTGCTGATGCATTTTTGGTGATTGGTAACAAACCCGCCAAAGCAATTCCGGCAGCTGTTTTTTTAATAAACGATCGTCTGTTTTTCATAATTTAATATTATTTTTTCGAATCAAAGGTTGAATCTGAATTTTCATTTTTTAACTTGTCCTGCCTTACAGGCAGTTTGGTTCTGTTATACTGCAGCCTCAGGTTTTTAACCTGAGGTTATGAAAATAAGTCCTTTCAGGACAAGTTGCCCGACTGACTTGAAAAGTCGGATTTTCATAACCGCAGGGTCATTGACCTGCGGAATACAACATCAAAAAAAGCAACTGCCTGTAAGGCAGTATTTTTCGACAAAATTGCAGAAATTAAAACTATTCATTGCATGTTTTAACTCTTGATTCATTATTTATGTTGATTAATATTTATTGTTTTTTCTTACCCCTTCATTTTAGAGGTTGGCTGGGGAGAGGCTTCTAATAACTCTTTAATTTCTCCCAGATGCAATTTAAAATGTGGCATAAAATATTCCACCATTCCTTTTAAACTAATTTTTTCACCAACATCCGAAATCCATAAGTTTTGCAACATTTCAGGATTGATATTTTGAATTACATGTGAAAAATGCAAGTTTGAATATTTCCAATGCTGAACCAGGTTTTCCCAGTTCTCATCCTGGTAATTCTGAATGGCAATCCAGCGGTCATTATTTCCATAAGTGGCATAATTCGGAAACCGCAGTGGAAGTTCGCGGTACTGCAAATGCACAACACGGTGGGTATTGTTCGATGCCGAATCGACCATGTGACCAACAATTTGTTTGATGGTACGGTTTTGAGAATTTCTTCGCTGTGTAATTACATCCACTGGTAGCGATAAAAGTTTGGGTTCCCAGATATTTAAAAGGGAGGTAATTTCATTTGCAATGTTTTCAAAAATTTTCATTTATCTATTCTTTATCGTTTCGGTTATTGTTGAATGATGAAGTTAATTTCTTAAAAAACCCAGCTCGTAAACCAGGGGTTGTAACTTCTCAGTCAATGCTTTATAGGCATCTTCAAAGGGTTTGAAATTTACAGGAGCGAAATCACCGCTGGTGTTACGAGCCTGTAAAGCCTTTCTGATCTGATACCAGCCCACATCTGCACGATTTAGTTTCAATTCATCGCGCACCGCTCTTACATCGGTGTGTGCGAAATAAGCTTGCCACAACAATTTGCCTTGTTCTAAAACTGCTTGGGTTTCGGCTGAAAATGTTTTATCGGCCATGTATTGCACCATAAAATCCGATTCAAAACGGTCGGGTGCGCCAATTTCGGTTTCAGTATAAGGAATAAAATGATTCACAATCGACCATTTCCTTCCGTTCCATTCCAAATCATTGGCGCTGGCGGTGAGATTGCTGCCGTTAAATAACATCCAAATCAAACAGTCGTTTTTAAACTCTTTGGAGAGTGATTCTGTTGGCTGTAAAAACTGATCACGGTCGTTGAGCCAAGTGGGTTTAACTAAGCCGCGAATACCAAAAATAATCGCAGCTTGCCAAAGGTTTTGAGTTGTAACAAAAATAGTTCCAGCGCTGCCATAACCAGATGAAAGGATCGCTTGAGTTGATGCGTTTTGAATATCAGGACCTTTTATAACTAAACAGGCTATTGCACCATCTGCCCACTTTGTGCCACGCAAATCTTTACTTGCTGTTGCTGGAGTAATAGCATTTTTTAAAGGAATCACATCTACCTTATTTGCTTTGGGTCTAATAATCCAATTACTTAAAAGGCTACCACTTGCCACATTGAAGAATTTCTTCTCACCAATTGATTTTGCATTCTTATCAATAACCTCTACAGTAATTTCAATAATGTCTTTTTTTAACTTGGATTTCATTTCGGTTTTCCATACTAAAAATCCAATTGGAAAATTGCCTTTTAGCCCATCAAATGCTTTACTGTGAACCACGAATCCACCTAAATATTGTGCATTCCATATTTCTCGGAATTTTTCAAAGTTAGATGAATTAACGTATTTCAAGGTACTAAACATTGCCAATGTAGCTGTAGGAATTTCTTGGGCAATCCGCGCCACAAATTGGGTAAATAATTCGCGAGTAGCGTAACCATAATCTTTCATGCTTTTGGCAATGCGTGTTGAGGCCACATCAGACTTTGCTTCACTACCCAAAGTATCTCCCGATTCTGCATAAGGTGGATTTATCAGCACCAAAATCTTTTTACCTTCGGCAATTGCTTTACGCAAACCTACAGGAATTTTATTGGTCAGGCTGTAGTCAATTCGGCCATCGTCGGTAATGTCGTCGTTCAGATAATCGTATTGAAACCGCTGCGCGGCAACGCAGGTTTTGGTGGCTTTCATTACGTCAACATCTGCTTGGTCCAGAGTACTCATGTAAATGTTGCGCGGGTTGCTGTGTTTAACTTCCAAATTACCCACACCACAACACATATCCCAAACAATGTATTCTTTTTGCCAATTTTCGCCCAAAGTTTCAGTTAGTTTATCGTAAGCTTTGTCCACAACATTCAAGGGAGTAAAAAAAGCTCCTTTAAAACTTCGTTCATCCAATGGAATCAAGCTGTCGCGGCGTTCGAGCAAATAGTTGCGGTATTCCGCTTTGGGTGGTTTGTGATAAATAGCCCAAAATTGCCTGTAGCCTTCTTTATTACTTAATTCGTAAACCGCTCCGCCCAACAGAAAAACAGGTGCATTGTTTTTATGCATCAGTTGTGCGGTCAGGTTGTCGTGGGTGGATACTGTGCCATCGTGCATGATGTCGGCAAAGAACAAAAGCGCATAATCTTCTTCGGCAACTCCTTTTATTTCCCTGCCAATCATTAAAACCCATTTATCAAAAACCTGTTTCAGGTTGTCGGGTGTTATTTGAGTACGAATTATATCACCATTTTTAATCGCATTTTTTATGGTGCTGATAAATTCATCTTCATGTGTTTCTATTTTAAACGAAACAAAATGAGTACCGATGTGTGCAGAAATAGCGTCCAAAGCTTCCTGCGTGTAACTACTTGCTGACCTGCCCCATTTTATCGTCTTTTTAGCAAGGAAAGGAATAACATCCTCGCTTTTCATAATTGCAGCTTTTTGGGTATCAATTACTGCTAAAAAAGGCGGAATATATTCTCCTTTGTTTAATGCCTCCTGAACGTAGTGCATCAATTGGGTAAACATGGCGTAACTCGACGATTTAGCGTTATGTTTCGCTTCAAACCAGATTTCTTTGGTTTGAATGTCTATCAGGTTTTTTTGATATTCTTTTAAGCCAAGCGCTTTTATATATGCATCTTTTACATCTTCTTCGCTGGTAGCTTTCTGCAATTTTTCGTAAAGAGTCATTATTTTTCTTTTTTAATTGCTCATTTTCCCAATCACGCATTCATGCATTGATTGCCTCTCTGATTCTTACAAGTTTTTCAAGTAATCCTTCCAATAAATCCAGTCTGAGCATATTTGCACCGTCCGATTTCGCAACTGCCGGATTTGGATGAGTTTCAATAAAAATTCCATCAACACCGACCGCAATTCCTGCACGGGCAACAGTTTCAATCAAAGCCGGTTTTCCACCTGTAACCCCGCTGGACTGATTCGGTTGCTGTAACGAATGCGTAATATCGAGCACCACCGGAACATTGAATTTCTGCATTTCGGGTATTCCCCTGTAGTCAATTATTAAATCCTGGTATCCAAAAGTTGTTCCTCGTTCTGTAAGAATTACATTGTGATTTCCACTTTCAAAAACCTTGTCAACTGCAAACTTCATGGCTTCTGCCGAAAGAAACTGTCCTTTTTTAATGTTGACAACTTTACCGGTTTTGGCAGCTGCGACTAAAATATCAGTCTGGCGGCATAAAAATGCAGGAATTTGCAAAACATCAACAAAAGCCGCGGCCATTTCAGCTTCATCTGCGGTATGAATATCGGTAACAGTCGGAATGTCAAAATTTTTCCCAACTTTTTGAAGGATTTTCAGTGCTTTTTCGTCGCCGATTCCTGTAAACGAATCAATTCGCGAGCGGTTGGCTTTGCGGTACGAACCTTTAAAAATGAATGGAATTCTCAGTCTGTTGGTAATTTCAACTATCTTTTCTGCAATCTCCAAAGCCATTTCTTCACCTTCAATGGCACATGGTCCTGCCATCAGGAAAAAGTTGCCTGAGTTGGTATATTTAAGTTTATCAATTGTAGGAATCATACAATTTTTTGATGTTTAAGCAAATGTAAAAAGTAATATTGATTTGGCAATTGTTAGGTTTCAAAAAGGATTTGAGAAAAAATCAGTATCACCTTTAAAAATAAATTTAAGAATAATTTGAAATTTGTATTTTGCCAAGGAATAAAAAGCATAAACTATGACATTGAAAACCAAAACCAACTATTTCCTGATTGCATTGATTTTCATTTTTTTAGGTTGTTCAGAACCGCAAAAACAAGTTCAAAATTCAGCCAATCCAGTATTTGAAGGCTGGTATGCCGACCCGGAAGGAATTGTTTTTGGCGATGAATTCTGGATTTATCCAACCTTTTCTGACGATTATGAAAAACAGGTTTTTTTCGATGCCTTTTCATCAAAGGATTTGATAACCTGGGAAAAACATTCCAAAGTACTCGATACAACCGTTATCGGCTGGGCATGGCAGGCGATGTGGGCACCTTCGGTTGTTGAGAAAAACGGCAAATACTATTTCTTTTTCGGGGCAAATGATATTCAACGAAAAGGCAGTGTGTACTGGGATGAAAACAATCAAAAAAATCATACCGGTGGTATTGGAATTGCGGTGGCAGATTCACCCGGCGGTCCTTTTACCGATTATCTTGGAAAACCACTAATTGACGATTTTCATAACGATGCCCAACCCATTGATCAGTTTGTTTACAGGGACACAGACAATCAATATTATATGTTTTATGGTGGCTGGGGGAAATGCAATCTGGTAAAACTGAACGACGATTTTACAGGTTTTATACAGTGGGAAGACAGTACAATTTATAAAGATATAACACCCGAAAATTATGTTGAAGGACCGGTTTTATTTCAACGAAATGGTAAATACTATTTTATGTGGTCGGAAGGTGGCTGGACAAACGGAACTTACAAGGTTGCCTACGGAATTGCGGATAAAATCACGGGGCCTTTTCAGCGAATCGGGACAATTCTTGAATCGGATGAAAAGGTGGCAACCGGAGCCGGACACAATTCAGTAATTAATATTCCGGGTACCGACCAATGGCTGATTGTTTATCACCGCCGGCCCATTCCCAACGAAGACCGCGACCACCGGGTTACCTGCATCGACAAACTGGAGTTTAATGATGATGGTACCATTAAACCGGTAAAAATGACTTTTGACGGGGTGAGTTTGGAAAATTGAATTTCAAAAAAATAAATTTCTCAAAAATGAATAAAACAGCATTATTCCTTATTATTTGTGTATTGAGTTCTTGCCAAACAAAAAAAGAAACTTCGGTGCAACCCCGTCAAATCAGTGGTATTTACCCATCGTTGGCTTACTACAACAACGAAGGCGAGTGCGGAACAGGCGCAGTTGTTCCCTGGGCTGGCCGGCTTTGGGTGATAACCTACGGACCTCACTACCCTTTTGGTTCATCCGATAAATTGTATGAAATCACTCCTGACCTGAATCAAATTGTTTACCCTGAAAGCGTTGGCGGAACTCCTGCCAACCGCATGATTCACAAGGAAAGCAACCAACTTTTTATTGGCCCCTATGCAATTGATGCCAACAGGAATATCAAAGTCATTCCGGTCGAAAAAATGCCCGGACGCCTTACCGGAAACGCCCGCCATTTGTACGACCCGGCAAATAAAATTTACCACGGTACCATGGAAGAAGGTTTTTATGAAGTGGATGTGAATTCGCTCGATGTAAAAACGTTGTATGTTGATGGAAACGTAACAAGAAAAGCCGGGCAAATGGTGCAGGAAGCGGAACTCCTTTTGGGCGCTCACGGAAAAAGTTTGTACTCGGGGCAGGGAGTTATGGTTTATTCAAACAATGGCGAAGCGTCGCAGGAAGCGTTGCAGAAATTTGATGTGGAGGCTGGTGCCCTTGCCGAGTGGGACGGTAAAGAATGGAAAATTGCCCGCCGAAACCAGTTTGTGGAAGTTACAGGTCCGGGCGGAATTTACGGGAATGCCAATCCCGAAACCGACCCCATTTGGGCAACCGGCTGGGATCACAAATCGGTATTATTGGGTGTTCGAAATGCAAAAGCCGGTTGGGATTTTTACCGGCTGCCAAAGGCAAGTCACAGTTACGATGGCGCACATGGCTGGAATACGGAGTGGCCACGAATCCGGGATATCGGAACTGAAGGAAATCCAGATTACCTGATGACAATGCATGGCATGTTCTGGCGTTTTCCCGGAACATTTACTGTCGAAAATACTGCCGGAATCCGCCCGCGTTCTGCGTATTTAAAAGTGATTGGCGATTTTACCCGATGGAATGACAGGCTTGTATTTGGCTGTGACGATTCGGCTAACAAGGAATTTCTGAATAAAAGAAAACATAAAGGAAATATTGAAGGGCCTGGTCAATCGAACTCAAATCTGTGGTTTACCACACCTGAAAAACCCGACCAACTCGGGCCGAATACGGCTGCCGGTTCCATCTGGATAAACGAAAAAATTAATGCCGGTGAAATTTCAGAACCGTTTTTATTTGAAGGCTGGCCAAAACGTTCAGCCTGGATTCAAAATGCAGGAAATAAAGATGTGGCTTTTGTTTTTGAAGTGGATAAAATCGGAAATCAAAACTGGGAGGTACTAAAAACTGTGGCAATCAGGGCTGGTGAGGCCGCAAATGTAGAATTTTCAGAAAATGAAACCGGAGAATGGATTCGTGTAAAACCGGAATCAGAAACCACAGTAACAGTAAGTTTTAATTATTCAGATTCAGACGAACGGGTTTCATCACCCGCCCAAATGTTTAAAGGAATTGCAGAGGTGAAAGAACCCAATGTTTTGGGCGGGCTTTTATACGGATTAGGAAACGATCGCAGGGCACTGGGCATTTCTGCTGTTCGTTTTGAAAATGGTCTGGAAACCGAAACCGGTTATTATGAACTGGATGAAAAACTAAATTTGGTAACCAGGTCTGATCCGGAAACCAACACTTTTATCAAAGAGAAATTTGTCATTCCGAAAAATGTGGTTGAAATCGAAGAATCGTCTGTTTTGGTAATTGACGATAAAAACCGCCGCTGGCGTTTACCACTTGGCGATAATGCATACAAATCACTGACAGATGCTGCCCAATTGCGCATTTGCCGCGAAGTTGCCACCGAACGCGACCTTTTAAATTGTGCCGGAACTTTTTATGAATTACCAGCCGAAAATGCCGATGGATTTGCCAAAATCAGGCCGGTTACATCACACAATTTCCGCATTCATGATTATGCTTCGTACCGCGGAATGATTGTTTTTACCGGGCTGAACAAGGATGTAAAACCAGGCGAGCACATTGTAGTTTCCGACGATGGAAAAGCCGCCGTTTGGCTGGGCACCATCGACGATTTGTGGGAAATGGGAAAACCCACCGGACACGGCGGCCCGTGGAAGAATTCATCTGTAATAGACGGCGAACCTTCCGACCCGTATCTCATCGGTTTTTACGACAAACGAACACTGGAAATTTCGCATGAATCTACACAACCTGTAACATTCAGAATAGAAGTTGAGCCAATTGGTCACGGTCCGTGGATGTTGTACAGCGAAATTACAGTAAAACCAGGTGAAACGTTTAAACACCAGTTTTCAGAAAGCTTTCAGTCACGCTGGATTCGGTTTATAGCCGAAAGTAACTGTACTGCAACCGCCTGGCTGGAATATGAATAGTATTTAGAACAGAGATTTGAGTATTGAGTATCAAGACCAGAAAGTATCAGGTATCAAGACTTTTTAAGTATCAGAATGGATATGAAACAGAATTTGAGAATTTTACTTGATTCCGAACTAAAAATAGCCCCCACTTTCAAGTGGGGGATTACGAAATGAACGAGTAAATAAGGCGCATCCAGATCTGTAAATAAAGGAGATTTCAAAACCATGCGTTACAAATGGATTTTTATTTGGAACTAAAAATAACCCCCACTTTCAAGTGGGGGATTACGAAATGAACGAGTAAATAAGGCGCATCCAAATCTGTAAATAAAGGAGATTTCAAAACCATGCGTTACAAATGGATTTTTATTTGGAACTAAAAATAGCCCCCACTTTCAAGTGGGGGATTACAAAATGAACGAGGAAACAAGGCGCATCCAAATTTGTAAATCAAGGAGTTGTCAAAACCATGCGCCGCAAACTTTAAAAGCTCAAAAAAGAGATTAAATTTGAAACAAAAAATACAATGAAACGAAATTCTATATTCATAATCCTCATTCTTTTAACAGGAATTTTATCCGCTCAAAATTCCATTTTTATCGAAGCCGAAAGTTTCACAAATAAAGGTGGTTGGGTAGTTGATCCTCAATTTGTTGAGCAAATGGGATCTCCTTATTTGCTGGCGCATGGTATGGGAAAACCTGTTCAGGAAGCTCAAACCAATTTTAAAGTCGAAACCACAGGCAAGTATCATGTTTGGGTTCGAACCAAAAACTGGGCTCCAGGTAACTGGGACGCCCCCGGAAAATTTCTTGTTTCGGTTAATGGCAAAAAACTGGAAAAAGAATTGGGAAAAAACCTGGGATGGAACTGGGAATATGCCGGAAGTGCGAATATTAAATCGGGAGAAAGCAAACTTACATTACACGATTTAACCGGATTTGAAGGCCGGTGTGATGCCATTTATCTGACCACATCGGAAAATGAAAAACTGCCTGCCGATGGAGATGCCCTTAAAAAGTGGCGAATTGCTCAATCCGGAGCATCAGCAATTCCGCAAAAAGTGGTGAAATTCGATTTGGTAGTGGTTGGGGGTGGGATTGCCGGAACCGCTGCTTCCATTGCAGCCGCAGAGCAGGGAATGAAAGTTGCATTGATTCATGACCGGCCAGTTCTGGGAGGAAATGCCAGCGGTGAAATCCGCGTTCACACCCTTGGAATTTACGGAAAGTTTGAACGGATTTTGAAAATGATTGACACAGAACATTATCCGAATGGTTCGGCAGATGCGTTGAAAGAAGACAAGAAACGAATGGCAAATGTTGAAAAATATGACAATATTGATCTTTTTTTGAATTTCAGGGCTTATGCTGCCGAAGCCGAAAACAATAAAATTACTTCGGTTGATGCCCGAAATACTTCCAGTGGCGAACAGGTCAGGTTTGAAGCGCCACTTTTTGTCGATTGCACCGGCGATGGCTGGATTGGCTACTGGGCCGGTGCCGAATACAGTTACGGCAGGGAAGCGTCATCGAAATACAATGAAAATTGGGATGCGCACGGATTACTTTGGAGTCCTGAAACTACTGATAATTTTGTAATGGGCTCATCGGTTTTATGGGGTTCTGAAAATGCAGGAAAACCTGTGAAATTTCCCGAAGTACCCTGGGCAATGGATGTGGCGCAGAACTATTCCGAGAAAAATGGTGAGTGGCAATGGGAATTTTCACGAAATGATTTAAGTCAGATTGACGATGCCGAAACCATTCGCGACCACATGTTCCGGGCTATTTATGGGTCGTTTTATAATTACAAAAATCAAACTGCCGACAACCTCAATACCGATCAGGCAAAAATTGGTAAAATCGACAACAAATTGCAACAACTAAAAGCCGATAGTCTTCAATTAAAATGGGTATCCTATCTGTTGGGGAAACGTGAATCGCGGCGTTTGGTGGGTGATTATATTTTCACTTTCAACGATGCACGCGACAGCACAAAGTTTGAAGATGGTGTTGTTTTTGAAAAACGCGATGTGGATGTACATTACCAGATAAACCTGCTCGACCAGGAAGATCCTGATTTTATTTCGACTGCCATGTTTTACAAAACCGGTCAGTACAGCATTCCTTACCGGAGTTTGTATTCAAAAAACATCAGCAACCTGTTTATGGCGGGCCGTAATTTTAGCTGCTCGCACATTGGTTTGGGCGGACCGCGAGTGATGCGAACCACTGGTCAAATGGGCGCTGCAGTTGGACTGGCTGCTTCTGTTTGCAATAAACACAACGTCAATCCGCGTGATGTTTACTCAACTTATCTCGATGAATATCTTGAACTGATTGAAAAGCAAAAATAAACCGGATGCGTAGGGCAATATTGGTAAATTTGATTTGTATTATTTTCGCAAATTTATTTAATGCATTTGCATTTTCTCAGGTTCGCATCGATTCATGTCGTTTTGCTTTTAATTTTTTTACTGAAGAGTTCGCAGTTGAAAATTCAATTTATATCTGTACCAATTCCGCTAAAATACCTTATAAATACAAAGCAGAAATTAACATGCCGGTTTGCGACGATACCCTGTGTGCAAATGTGGTGCTTAAATTTTACTGGGATCTTGCAGGAAATTACACAGGATTCGATACCATTGCCGGCAAACCGCTAACAAAATTCGATCACAAAAAATTTACTGCTGAAGATTACCAAAAGCTCGATAAAATATTAAGAAACCGCAATAGTATTCTTCGTGTGGTAAAAAAGGAAGAATTGGTTGATAAATCGGTTAAAATTAAAGCAACAACAGTTGATGCGGTAACAGGTGCAACACCAAAAACAATAAAGGAAGCAGTTGTGGATGGTGCTGTTTATTCTTCATTTACACTCTGGCATTTTGTAAACGGGAAAATAAAAGATAAAATGGCCGGTTTTACAAATGAAATTTATTCCAATGAAATTGCACACCAGTTACTGCTTTCCGATAATTATGAAACACAATTGTTCGCATTGCGAAAATGGACTGAAGATGATTTCAAACAAAATTCCGAACTACTTTTTCAGGTTATCAGGCAAAGTGTGCCATTGGTGAGGGCTTTTGCAATAAACAAAACACCCTTACCATTCGAAAACACTGAAAATAACCTTCAGTTTGCAGCACTTTTCCCGGCGCTCGATAATTACAGTAAAAGTATTTTTCTGAGCAGAATCACTTCTGAAGAGAAACCCTCCCAAATAATACTTCCCTTGTTAATAATGGAATTTAATGATTTCAATGAAAAACAACTCGAACAAATTAAGGCTGCTTGTCTGGAATTCAAAATACCATACACCGGTAATTTAAGAGGTAAATTTTGAAACTGGTTATGAAAAAGAATCAGATTATTATAAAACCAACGAAGATTGTATTTCAGTCAACAGGTTGGATTGCCGATAGTAAAAGAGAACATATTTTTCGGTTTTTATTTATATATTCCACAATCAAAAGAAAGTAAAGTTTTTCATCTGAACCAGGGATTAAATTTATCGAACTATGAATGCAATGCCTTTTGTAATTGGTGCTTTGGCAGTTTTAGCCCTGGCATACCGTTTTTACTACAGTTTTATTTGTGCGAAGGTTTTAATGCTGAACGATAATATTGAAGCACCTTCAATCCGGCTGTTCGATAAACACAATTATTACCCGATGAACAAATGGGTAGTTTTTGGGCATCATTTTGCCGCCATTGCAGGAGCCGGGCCCTTGGTTGGGCCTGTGCTGGCAGCTCAGTTTGGTTTTATGCCGGGTTTTATCTGGTTGCTTGTTGGTGCGGTATTGGCAGGCGCTGTCCATGATGTGGTGATTCTTATTGCATCAGTGAGACATGATGGAAAATCACTCGCCGAAATTGCCAAAATTGAAATCAGTTCGTTTAGCGGTATAATCACCTCCATCGCGGTTTTAATCATTTTAATCATCGCTTTGGCAGGTCTGGGAGTGGTTGTTGTAAATGCGTTGGCCGAAAGTTCGTGGGGAACATTTACCATTGCTGCAACCATACCTATTGCGGTTTTTATGGGTTTGTGGATGTTCAAATTCCGCAAGGGAAAAACAGTTGAAGCAACAATAATTGGAGTAATTCTGCTTTCGCTGGCAGTTATTTACGGTAAACATGTTCCCGGGTCAGCACTCGAACCATATTTTACCTTCGACCGTAAAACCCTCACCATTTTACTGGCAGGCTATGGATTTTTTGCTTCAGTTTTGCCGGTTTGGCTTTTACTTTCGCCGCGGGATTATCTCAGTTCAATCATGAAACTGGGTGTAATTGCCATGCTGGCCGTGGGTGTAATTGCGGTCAGTCCAACAATTCAAATGCCTTCGTTCACTTCTTTCATTCATGGAGGAGGACCAATTATTCCGGGCACATTGTATCCGTACCTGTTTATTACCATTGCCTGCGGTGCTATCTCCGGCTTTCATGCTTTGGTTAGTTCGGGTACCACACCAAAAATGTTAATGAAGGAATCGCACATAAAACCGGTTGCAGTTGGCGCCATGCTTGCCGAATCGATGGTTAGTATCCTTGCTTTAATTGCTGCATCCAGTCTTTTCCCACTCGATTATTTTCAAATAAATGTTTCACCTGAAAAATTTGCCCAGATTTTACCCCAGTTACAGGCCATGGGTTTTACACAAACCAACCTGCTTGAGTTATCGCTGGAAGTTGGAGAGAATATAGCCGGAAGACCTGGAGGTGCTGTTTCTCTTGCTGTGGGGATGGCGCAGATTTTTTCTGCAATCCCCGGATTGGCCGGATTGATGTCATACTGGTACCACTTCGCAATTATGTTCGAGGCGCTGTTTATTCTGACAACTGTTGATGCCGGAACACGTATCGCACGTTTTATTATGCAGGAAGCTTTGGGAAAAGTGTATGAACCCTTTGGAAAAACAAACTGGATTCCGGGTAATTTAATAACCAGTTTCCTTGTGGTTTTTGCCTGGGGATATTTTATTTACACAGGAAGTGTTTCCACCATCTGGCCCATGTTTGGAGTTGCAAACCAGTTACTGGCAACACTTGCACTGGCAGTCGGAACATCATACCTGATAAACACAGGGAAACGAAAATACATCTGGATAACAATTGTACCAATGATTTTTGTAGGAATAACAACGATCACCGGCGGGATTATGAATATGATCAACATCTACATTCCGCAAATTACGGGCGAAAAAACCAGCATACAGGGAACCATAAATACTTTGCTTACAACAATAATACTGGTTTGCGTGGTGCTTATTATCAGCGAAGCAACCCATAAGTGGATTAAAGGGAAAAAGTAAGTGTGATCATTTTAGTCATGATTAAATCCCTTATATTCAATATTTTTTATTTAGCGACAAAAAAAGTATAAAATTTCAATCAACAAATGAACTTAAAAAAGTCACTCTTCATTTTAACATCTCTGGTTTGGTTAAACACAAATGCACAGGTAGCAACTATCGATTTTGCAAAGGAAAAACAGGTAATCGACGGGTTTGGAGCGAGCACGGCCTGGCATGGTCAGCTTACAACCACCGAAGCCAATGCTGCCTTCAAAAATGACAATACCAGCCAGTTGGGATTGAGTATTTTGCGTGTCCGCATCGATCCGAATTCTTCGCAGTGGGGGAGTGAGAAAGCAAATGCATTAAAAGCAAAAGCCGCCGGTGCGATGATTCTGGCTTCACCATGGTCGCCACCTGCTGCTATGAAAACGAATAACAACACAACCGGTGGCGAATTAAAACCCGAATCGTATGCCGCATATGCCACCCACCTTAAAAATTTCTGTACCTTCCTTGGAAATGTCGATGTGGTATCGCTTCAGAACGAACCCAATATAAAAGTGGATTATGAATCATGCGACTGGACTCCAACACAAATTCTGAACTTTTGCAAGGTAAATGCTTCGGCAATTGGTGGGCCATTTATGATTCCTGAAGCCTATAATTTCGATTATAAGTATTCCGATCCGGTTCTTAACGATTCAACCGCGAATTCACATATTTCTTATATCGGCGGGCATATTTATGGTTCCAAAGCATCAAATTACACCAATGCAATTAACAAGGGGAAAAAGGTTTGGATGACTGAGCATTATTACAACGGCGATACCATTGAGGAATGTTTGAAGATGGCAAAGGAAATGGCTGAGTGCATGTATTTTAACATGAATGCCTATGTTTGGTGGTATCTTCGTCAGCCCGGTTGTAACCTGATGAATGCGGGTGGTTCACTCAAAAAGAAAGGTTATACCATGGCGCAGTTTTCGAAATTTGTGCGTCCCGGATATTTACGGGTTGATGCAACTTATCAGCCAAAAACAAATGTTTTGCTGGTGGCTTTTAAGGGAACGGAACAGAATGTAGTTGTTGTTGTAAACATGAATACATCTGCCAAATCACAAACATTCGCCTTCAAAAATGATACGGTAGCAGGAGTTCAGAAATATGTTACCTCTCGCACCAAAAACCTGAGCGATGAAGGAATAGTTAATTGTATTGACAACTCATTTACCGATAATATCGAAGCGCAAAGCATAACAACTTACATAACCAAAAATACGGTTACCGGAATAAATACAACCCGTAATTCTGAAATACGTATTTTTCCAAATCCATTTAAAAATGAGGTAAATATTAAATTAAGCGGTTTTAGTCAGAAGGCTGAAATTACCATTTCCACCTTGCTGGGTCAGGTTGTTTTGAGCGAAAAAGCTGGTTCTTTAGAAATACTGAAAACAGGTTCAACCTTGAGCCGTGGAATTTATATCGTTACCATTTCTGAGGGTAAAAAGAAAATGACATATAAAATAGAAAAACAGGATTAATTGGGTAAGAAACACGATAAAACTGAATAATTTTGAATCATTATCAAATGGTTAGGAGAATAATTAAAAGATATAAATAACAAAAGCCCTTCGACTACGCTCTGGGTTACAGTCAGACTGAGCGTAGTCGAAGTTTGTTTCTACAACTTAATATGAAATTTAATTTTGAATACTAAATCATTCGCAAAATCATAACAAAATGAACAAATTTTTCACAATCATTTTTCTGGCACTTATACTGAACATCAACTTGTTCGGCCAAAAACCCAAACACACATTTTCACTTGGAAAAACCGAATTTCTGCTCGATGGTAAACCTTTTCAGATAATTTCCGGTGAAATTCATCCTGCCCGTGTTCCTGTGGAATACTGGAAACACCGTATTCAAATGGCTAAAGCGATGGGTTGCAATACAATTGCGGCCTATATTTTCTGGAATTATCACGAAACTGAAAAAGGAGTTTTCGATTTTCAATCGGGGAACCACAACATTGCAAAGTTTGTAAAAATGGTTCAGGATGAGGGAATGTTCCTGATTTTCAGGCCAGGTCCGTATGTTTGTGCTGAATGGGATTTTGGCGGAATTCCGTCGTACCTGCTGGCAATTCCCGATATTAAAGTGCGCTGTATGGATCCACGTTACACCGAAGCTGCTGAACGTTATATAAAAGCGCTGGCAAAAGAGGTGAAAGATTTGCAGGTTACAAAAGGTGGCCCGATTTTAATGGTTCAGATTGAAAATGAATATGGTAGTTATGGTAACGACCGTGATTACATGAAATGGCTTCCCGAAGTTTGGAAGAAAAACGGGATTGAAGTTCCGTTCTATACTTCCGACGGTGCAACTCCTTACATGCTCGAAGCAGGAACCTTACCCGGTGCAGCAATCGGTCTCGATCCCGGTTCGAATGCACAGCATTTTGAACAGGCAACCAAAGCAAATCCAAATGTGCCGTCGTTTTGCAGTGAGCTTTATCCTGGTTGGCTTACCCACTGGGGCGAAAAATGGCAGCGTCCGGGTGTTGACGAATTGCTTAAAGATGTAAAATGGCTGATGGACAACAAAAAATCGTTCAACTTTTATGTCATTCATGGTGGTACAAATTTCGGTTATTGGGCGGGCGCCAATGCTTTTAGTCCAACTCAATATCAACCCGATGTTACCAGTTACGATTACGACGCTCCTATCAACGAAATGGGACAGGCAACGCCAAAATATAATGCCCTGCGAGATTTTCTGTGGAAATATCTTCCACCTAATCTGGAAATGCCAGCAGTACCTGCTCCACTTACTGTAATTGAAATACCTGAAATCAAAATTACAGGAACTGCCTCAGTCTGGGAAAATTTGCCAAAAGCAATCGTTTCTCCGCAACCAAAACCAATGGAAATGCTCGGACAAAAAGCCGGGTTTATTCTGTACCGTACAAAACTCATCGGGCATAAAAAAGGCAAACTTCGCATTACCGAACTTCACGATTATGCAACAGTTTTTGTCGATGGGAAATATGTTGGAAAACTCGATCGTGCCAAAGCTGAAAATGTCATCGAATTGCCCGAATCTTCATCAGAAAATCCACAGCTCGATATTCTGGTTGAAGGAATGGGCCGAATAAACTTTGCCGAATACATGATCGACAGAAAAGGAATTACCGACCGCGTTTCCCTCAATGGAATGACATTGATGAACTGGGAGATTTTCACCCTTCCCTATGATGAAGCCTACCTGAAAAATTTGAAATTTTCATCGTCAAATGTTACCAAACCGGGCATATTCTTTAAAGGTGAATTTGATTTGTCAGCTTTTGGTGATACATACATTGATGTGAGTAAATGGGAAAAAGGAGTTGTATGGGTAAATGGTAACAACCTTGGCCGCTACTGGAATATCGGTCCGCAATTTCAGTTGTATTGTCCGGCCCCCTGGCTGAAAAAGGGCAAAAACGAAATCATTATTTTCGACATGCATCAAATGGAGGCAAAACCTGTAAGTGGTATAAAAACAATGAATTAAATAGGTTAATATGAAGAAGTTTGCAATTCTCTTTTCATTTTTTCTTTTTTTGATTTTGGGTTTTTCGTCCTGTAAAAATGAAAAGGTAAAAGAAAACCCGGATTCATTGATGGGCAACCGTTTCCTGACATTTAACTGTGTGATTCGGGTAAACCAGATTGAAGTTTCAAGAGATAAAAATGTAGGCGAAGACGAACGAAATTTACATACTCCCGAAAAACTTGTTGCCTTCAGAGAGGCCATTGAGAAAGGATTTCCGGGGGCGAAAATAACCTGGGCTTTTAGCTGGCTGGCACTTCACGATACCACATTCAATTATACAAAAATCAGGGAACTGGTTGTTGGCTACCATGAAAAATACGGCGACGAAATTACTTTTATCCCGGGCGCCTATTTCGCCAACGCCTACAATTCCACCGAACAGGTGAACATGGATTTGCATGAAGGTTTGGCAAAGGTTTCTGAAATTGTCGGAAATGGTTACAGACCGAAAAGTGTTGTAGCGGGTTTTTTGTCGTCAAAAAATCAGGAGTTTCTGGCTGAAAAGGAAGATATTCATGTCTGTCAGGGTAACATCTGGAGTCAGTATGCCATTGATAACCAGGATGGCGAGGGTTCGGTTTGTTATCCTTTTTATCCGTCGAAGGAACATTTCTGCAAGCCTGCGCAAAGCGATACCGATTTTATTGATTGTGTAAATCTCGATGGCTGGACAGTGGATTTTCTGGCCGGACGAAGAGAAGGTTTTACCGATGGTTTTAACAGCAGGATGGGAGTGGGGCCGATTGAAACTTTAAGAAATCACGGGAAAGAGGACGGACTGAAAGAAATGCTGCATACTACTGCCATTCATTTCGATAAAGGTTTTGAACTGAACAATTTTGCATGGGTAGCCAATTGCTGGGAACTCAGTCTGCCGATTGATATTGCCGGATTGACCGACTGGCTTGCCGAAACCAAAAAACGCTGGCCCGATGTAAAAATGATTACTCAGGGCGAATTCGGACTGATTTGGAGAAATCATTACAAAGACAATTCATTTGATTACCGTTTCGAAGAAAGAGGATCAGGCATTGGCGGGTCGGATGCCAACATGGAAATCCGGTGGTTTATGAATAAAACATTCAGGCTGGCAACTCTTCGTGACTGGCAAAAGGACTCTGCTGAAATGGTCATCGATTTTACAAGGTACGATTTAACCGCCGAAGAACCTGAATCAGGCAGCACCCGCAACTGGAGTTTATTTAATGTGATTAATCAAAAACAAATCCGCCCGCAGGATCAACCCATTCCGTTTTCAAGTCTTTCGGAAGAAAACAAATCAATCATCAAAAAATATAAAATTGGTGTTGAATGAGTTTTAAACCCGGAACGGGTTTGATTTTAATACCCCGGGTTTTAACCCGCGGGTAGCAGCACACCCGAACCCGCACCGCAACATTGAAATTCTGACTTTCCAAACCCCCTCCGCTTCGCTCGTCCCCCATAAAAAAGAAGGTTGACAACTTTCTTATGATGTTCGGCTAATTAAAAATAGACAGAGACAAAATAGAATATTTTTAAACCCGGAACGGGTTTTATTTTAATAACCCCGGGTTTTAACCCGGGGACAGCAGCGCCCCCACACCCGCCCCGCAGCCATGAAACACCAGCCATCCGATAATGTTTTGTCGTAATAATTTGCATATTTGTAAATATCACAAAGTCAATATGAAAACATACATTTCAATTTTAAGGGGAATCAACGTAAGCGGTCAGAAACTGATTAAAATGGAGGCCTTGAAAAAGTCATACGAAAGTCTTGGATTTCAGAATGTAACAACATACGTGCAAAGCGGAAATGTTGTTTTCAAAACTTCGGAAACAGAACCGGAAAAATCGGAACAATTGATTTACAACCAAATAGAAAAGGATTTTGGTTTTGAAGTTCCGGTAATTGTATTAACTGCCGAAAAGCTGAAACAGGTGATTGACCATAATCCGTTTGTGATTGACCCGGCCAAAGACCCCGCTTTTTTGCATATTACTTTTCTGTCATCTAAACCCGAAAGTTTTGATAGAAGTAAAATTGAAGAAAAAAAACAGGATGGAGAGGAAATCTCTTTTACAGATGAAGTTATTTACCTTTATTGCCCAAATGGTTACGGACGAACCAAACTAAACAACAATTTTCTGGAATCAAAACTAAAAGTGACAGCAACAACCCGCAACTGGAAAACAGCAAACGAACTTCTGAAAATAGCGCTTGATTCGAAAAGTTAAGTTTTCAGTGAATCATTAATTCACTTTCAGAACTTTATTACATCGGATTATTAAAAACAGGCTCATTGTTTTTGTTATTTTTGAAAGTGATTGTCCGTTAATATGAAGTATTTTAAATTCAGTTTATTGAACTCACCCTCTTCTCCCTCTCTTCGCGAAGAGAGGGACGATTCGGCGGCAGCTGAATCAGGGTGAGTAAAAAACATAAAACTGTCTTCTTTATTTTCTTAAACTACTAATTATGAATAATATACGAGCATGTATTCATTTTTTGAAATATCAACTTAAAAAACTACTAAGTACAGGCTGTTATTTTAATCTCAATCTAATGAAAACAAAAATTACAGGGATCACCGGAATTTTGCTGATTGCATTCTTGTTTTCAGTACATATTCAAGCCCAAAACCGGCCAAATGTTCTTTTTCTTTTTGCCGACGATCAGCGTGCCGATGCACTCGGTTGTTCAGGAAACACATACATTCAGACACCCAATATCGATAAACTGGCCGAAAAGGGAGTCAGATTTTCAAATGGCTATGTAATGGGCGGTCACCACGGGGCAATTTGTGCACCAAGCCGGGCAATGCTGATGAGCGGGAAAAGTCTTTTTCATGTGTACGACCGGTTGAGTGGCGTTCAAACCATGCCGCGCTATTTTACCGAAAATGGGTACGTTACTTTTGGAACCGGCAAATGGCACAACGAAAAAGAAGCATTTGAAGCTACATTTCAAAATGGCAAAAATGTCTTTTTGGGCGGAATGTGCGACCATTTTAATGTGCCTGCACGCGATTTGGATAAAAACGGAAAGCTCGGCGAACCCGATTCGAAAGGTTATTCCACCGATATTTTTGCCGGGGCGGCCATGGACTTTTTGAATGAATATTCCGCAGGGAGCAAGGACAAACCATTTTTCTGTTACGTAGCTTTCACTGCACCACACGATCCTCGTTCGCCACGCACTGATTACATTAACAGGTATCCCGCCGAATCAGTGCCGTTACCCGGGAATTTCAAAAAACTGCATCCTTTCGCTTTCGATGAACTCACTGTCAGAGATGAAAACCTTGCTCCGTGGCCACGAACTCCCGAAATTAATCAGGCTTCAATTGCCGATTATTATGCACTGATAACCCATCTCGACGATAAAATTGGTGAAATAATTGAAACCTTAAAAAAGCAGGGATTACTTGAAAATACGATTATCGTTTATGCTGCAGATAATGGATTGGCACTCGGGAGCCACGGTTTGCTCGGCAAACAGAATTTATACGAACATTCAATGAAAGTGCCTGTCATTATTTCGGGACCGGGTATTCCTCGGCAAAAAGTGTCGGATGCGTTGGTTTATCTGTACGATTTGTTCCCAACCCTAAGCGAAATTTGCCGATTACCTGCTCCTAAAGAAATTGACGGGATTAATCTTTTTCCAATAATAATAGGTGAAAAACCGGCCGTGCGAAATTCACTTTTTACAGCTTACCGAAACACGGTCAGGGCAGTGCGGACTGACGACTGGAAACTGATTCGGTACCCGCAGATAAATTACACCCAACTGTTTAACCTGAAAACCGATCCGCTGGAAATCAACAACCTGGCTGACAATCCAAACTACAAAACAAAAGTGAACGATATGACTGAATTAATGCAAAAACAGGCAACGGAAAACAACGACACCATTAATCTTTTCCCCTCCAAAATTCTGCCCATGGATTACGATTATACCAAACTAAAACAAAAACCTGATAACTGGCAGCCCGAATATATTCTGAACAAATATTTTGATGAAACCAGGGTAAAAAAATAACTGACAAATCCACAAATCGGGGAAAAGTTATACAGATTTGAATTTGAAGTTAACGGAATAAATAAGAAATTGCACTTTTAATAAAAAACCAAAATATGAAACGATACGGACAAATTATTGGCGTAAAAGCCGAAGCGCTTGAGGAGTACAAAAAATACCATGCAGCCGTGTGGCCGGGCGTTCTGGCCAAAATTACCGAATGCAACATCCGCAACTACTCCATTTTTTACAAAGACGGGTTGTTGTATGCCTATTTCGAATATGTAGGCAACGATTTTGCCGCCGACATGGCAAAAATGGCCGCCGACCAAACCACGCAGGAATGGTGGAAAATTATGGACCCCATGCAGCAACCCGTTGAAAACCGCCAGCCCGGTGAATGGTGGGCCAACATGGAAGAGGTTTTTCATCTGGATTGATTTTTTGCCACAGATTCGCAGATTTAAAAATAAAGGTTTGTGTAACTGTTACTAATGTTTACGAAAGCGGCTTAAATCGGAAGCGGCAAACAGCAATTGATTGAGCGCATCCCATACTTTATAATAACGAAATAAATGTACTTATACATAAACACAGGCCTTAGCAAGCATTAAAAACCGACCACATAACTAAAAAGAAATAAGATAAATATGAAATTCTGCCAAAATTGTGGAACTCTTAATGATACAGAATTATCAATTTGCGAAAATTGCGGAACAGAAATAAATACTGAGTCTTTTGAGAAAATATTGCCTTTTGCGAAAAACGCTGTCTGTTATGGTTTTATTTATCGTTTGGAGTATGAAAACCAAATTAAAGAAAATGGGGAAGTTACTATTAAGTATTCCTTATTAGAACCAAGTAATTATTACGATTTTATTGCTGTTGCTGCTTTAACGGGATACATTGGCGGTGTTGCACATCAAATTGTCAACTATGTTGGAAAACAAATCGTTGATTTTGTTAAACAAAAAATAAAACCTAACGAAAAAGATAAGGAATTTATTGAGTTTTTTGAAGATGCTGATAATGTTGAGAAGTTTGCAAAATATGTAAATGAATATTATACTGGGAAACACGTCAAAAACAGACAAGTTGCAGATGCGATTGTTGAAGAAGAAATGGCTGATTTTGCTACTCATGAGAAGGGCGAAGAATTTGCTAAAGCGCTTAGAGATTTTAATCCTGAAGAAAAGGGGGAATTGCTTGAATTATTTACTGAGATTGCAAAAGGAGTAACTAAACAAAGACGAGAATTAATTCCATCCAATGATGACTTGAAAGAACTTTTTGGTGCAAAAAAGAAAGAGCTTGTAAAAGAGAAAAAGAAACACAAAACAAAAAATAAAAAAGGAAAAAAGAAAAGGAAGAAATAAAAACGCTTGCTTACAAAGTGCATATTGCATTGCGGGGTTTGGTAGTGCGCCATCAGCAGATTCTCGCATCGCCATTCAGTCCTAAAGGACTTGTGCGCTTACTTGGATTCGATCAGCAAAAATACACCAACCTCAAGCAAATATAATATACTAGCTCTCTTCAAATCATTAATAGGTTTTTCTTTATCTTTGCTTAAAAGGAAAAATATGAAAGGCGTGATAAACATAGAATATCCTGAATCATTGGCGAATTCATTAAAATTGACGGGGAAGGAATTTGAATCTGTGATAAAAATAAGTTCGTTGGTTAAGCTGTTTGAATTGGGAAAAGTTTCATCAGGAACCGCTGCCAAAGTTCTGGGATTGACAAGAATAGATTTTCTGGAATTACTTGCCAGATATAAAGTGTCAGCGCTGGGTCAATTCGATTATGATGATTTCAATGAAGATATAGCAAATGCTTAATGTTGTTTCAAATACAACCCCAATAATATCATTGCTTAAATTATCAAAACTCGATATTTTAAAGGTCCTTTACGGCAGTATTAATATTCCACATGCAGTTTTTCTGGAGGTTGAGGCAGGTAAAAACAAAGATTATTACAAGGATTTGTCAAATTTGGATTGGATAAAAATTATTGAAATTCAAGACAAACAATCTGTCAAATATTTTCTTGATTTAGATTCAGGTGAGGCAGAAGCAATAGTATTAGCAACTGAAATAAAAGCTGATTTGATAATCATGGATGAGAAACTTGGTAGATTTCATGCCAAACACGCTGATATAAAAGTTACTGGAACAATCGGAGTTTTGATTAAGGCAAAAAAAGAAGGTTTGATTAAAGAATTGAAACCATTTCTTTATGAACTTATAAGAAAAGAGGTTTGGCTTAGCGACAAACTGATAAATGAAATTCTTAAACAAGTTGGAGAGGATTAATTTCGATTACCAACATATTGTCAAAAATCATTGTTGTTTCAAAATTTTTCAAAGTTTTGTAGCTCATTAATACAACAATATACTATTCATAACAATGTAATCATCAATAAAACTTCAATTATGCACAGATTTCTATTTATCGTTTTCGTAATATTTTCCTCAATGTTTGCTGTGGCCCAGCAACCGGCAAACCTGCCTCCCATGTATTTTGGTGACACGGTCCGTACTGGCGTTCCGTTTTCAAAAGACCCGCATGTGATTTGGTTTCAGGGGCAGTACCTGATGTATTTCTCGGTGCCGGGATTTACCGACAAAGCTGGCGTGCAGCACGGCTGGGGAGTTGCGATTGCCAAAAGCTCCGACCTAGTTATCTGGAAAAGAGTGGGCGAGGTGAATACCGACCCGAAAGCTGAGTATGAATCGAAAGGTTTTGCCGCACCCTGTGCACTGGTGATTGGCGACACGGTTCACCTGTTTTACCAAACCTACGGAAATGGCCGCAACGACGCCATTTGTCATGCCTGGTCAACCGACGGAATTTCGTTTACCCGTAACAAAACCAATCCTATTTTCAAACCTGGTGGCGACTGGAATTGTGGTCGCGCCATCGATGCCGAAGTGATTCGGTTTAAAGACAAATACTTTTTGTATTACGCCACCCGCGACCCGGAATACAAAATTCAGATGCAGGGTGTGGCGATTGCTCCTGTAAACACCAGTTTTAACCGCACTGACTGGCAAAATATGTCAACCACTGCGCCCATTTTGAAACCCGAACTTCCGTGGGAAAAAGATTGCATTGAAGGCGCGTCGGTAATCGAAAAAAACGGACAATTGTATATGTTTTACGCAGGTGCTTACAATAATGCACCACAACAGGTTGGTGTAGCCACCAGTTCCGACGGAATCAACTGGGAACGCCTTTTTGTCGAACCATTTCTTTCCAACGGCGAGCCGGGCGCGTGGAACGAAAGCGAATCAGGTCATCCGCATATTTTTGCCAACCCCAATGGCGACGATTACCTGTTTTTCCAGGGAAACAAAACCAACGGCAAAGACTGGTTCCTCTCGAATATAAAAGTGGTTTGGAAAGACAATCTGCCAAAACTGATTTCAGGGAATTAGTCGAATTTTTCAGGGTTTGGTTCAGGTTTGCTAATCAAATTGTTATTTCCCATCCGAAAGTCTAAAACCCTTATCCCGAAACTTCAGGAAACTAAAGGGGACATTGAATAGTTCATTGATTTTCAACGAGTTCCCCTTTAGGGGTCAGGGGTGAAAGAGTTGGAAATCAATGAACTCGGACTTCTCAGTTCGTTAATTTTTGCAACCCTTTTCTTGCTTATTTTTTTAATGCCTTAAAACTGTAAGGTTTGTCGTTGAGGTTGTAATGAAAGAAGTAAGTTCCACCAGGCAGATTTCCCAGGTTATTCAGTGTAATTTTTTCATTGTTATCATCAAAATTATAAGCTTTTACAAGTCTGGAGCTAATATCATAAATCCTTAAATCCACAGCTTTCTGCGGAATTTCACCCAGATGTATAGATAGTTCACTGTCAAACGGATTGGGGAAATAACCGGTTTTCCCTGAATCAATCGACCCGGAATGAGTTGCAGTGCTGTCCTGATAAACCCTTATGTAGTCCAGAATCAGCGGACTTTCTGTGAAATTGGTTGAAATGGAAGAAAGAACCGCTACATTCAGTAAAAAATAATGCTCTTTGTCAAAAGGCCAGGTTCTATCATCTTTTACTGCAGGTTTATAAGTATAATGTACAATATTATCAACGCTGAAAACTATTTTTTCCGATGTCCATTCCATCGTATAAATATGGAAGCCGGTTGAAACACCGGGAATGGTTCTTCCACCCTTGTTTATTGTGTTGCCGGAGCTGGATGGTGTATGCATGGCACTTGAAACATAGTTTTGCTGGGTGCCCCAATGTTCCATCATATCAATTTCTCCGCAGGCAGGCCAGCCGGCAGTGCCAAATCCCTGTGTAAACCAGTAACCTCCGTTTTCTTTCACATTCTTGCCCATCGTCCACATCGCAGGCCAGGTACCCGGCCCGAAAGGTAGTTTGGCTCTGATAACGACTTTGCCATAAGTAAAAGCAAATTTCGAATTTAACCGGGCCGATGTGTATTGTTTGGTAACGCCCTGGTCGGTAAATGTTTCCTTTTTCGCTACAATGTGAAGATATCCGCTGTCAATAAATGAATTCTCCATCCGGTTTGTATAATGCTGTATTTCGCTGTTGTACCAGCTTGTTCCGTTGGGTAATTTTGTTTGGTGAAACCATTTGGAAGCATCAATGGCACCATCCACTTCAAATTCATCGGCCCAAACCAGTTTATTAAATTCAAAAGAGGCTTCGGTAGAATTTGTTGTTGAATAACTTGCTGTTTTTTCGGTTACCTGGCTTTTTAAATTTCCTGTTGACCACAAAAAAAGCAAGAGGAAACAAAACTGACGTATAAAAAATATTGCTTTCATAATTTCTGACATTATTAGTTTTTTCGTGTTGAAATATAATAAACAAAATCATCCGAACATCAGGAATTCATTTTTATTCCGGCAGCATTTCATTTCCAAATGTTGCAAACCTGACTTGAATGACACAGAATCAGAGTTGTAAGAAGAATATTTCGAATTTGAATAAACTATTAAAAATAACATTTCGGATGTTGAAGAAAACAGACAAAAAATGTATTTATTTAGTAAAGTAAAATTCAATAAAAACTAAAATATGAAACCAATAACAAAATTGTTCCCGGCACTATGTTTACTGATATTTTTTTCGGCATTTGCCAATGCAAACATCTCACTTCCCGAAATTTTTTCGGATAACATGGTTTTACAACGTAACTCGGAAGTTACTTTCTGGGGATGGGCAAAAACGGGAGAACCGGTGGAAATCAAAACCGGTTGGAGTCAGGATGTGGCAACTACAAAAGCCGATAACCAGGGAACATGGAAATTAACTGTAAAAACTCCTGAAGCCGGCGGACCATATACAATTCAGATAAAAGGATTCAACGAAATCAGTTTTCAAAATGTTTTAATTGGCGAAGTGTGGTTGTGCTCGGGCCAGTCGAATATGGAATGGTCGGCAAATTCGGGAATTACAAATAAAGACGAAGAGATTGCAAAGGCAAACTTCCCCGAAATCCGTTTGTACACTGTTGGAACAGGTACGGCAAAATATCCGCAAAATCATTGTACAGGACAGTGGAAGGTTTGTACCCCCGAAACCATGCGCGAATTCAGCTCTATTGGTTATTTTTTCGGAAAACGGTTGCAGGAAGTTATGGATGTTCCAATCGGATTGATTAATTCGAGTTGGGGCGGAACACCTGCCGAAGCCTGGATGCCCGAAAACGTGATAACCGGCAATGAATTTTTAAGTAAGGCAGCATCGCTTCAAAAACCGGTTCCGTGGGGACCAGTGGAAAATGCACGAATTTACAACGCGATGATTGCTCCACTTGTTTCGTTCCAGATTGCAGGTGTTATCTGGTATCAGGGAGAGGGAAATACTGTGAATTCTTACGCTTACAAGGAGCTGCTATCTGCACTGATTACTAGCTGGAGAAACGACTGGAACAGCACTTTCCCGTTTTATTTTGCACAGATTGCTCCATATAAATACGGCGATAATTTCAGTGGTGTAGAAGTTCGCGATGAACAACGGCAGGTTTTGGAACTTGAAAATACGGGAATGGTAATTTTAAGCGACATTGGCGATACACTCGATATTCACCCGAAAAATAAATTGGGAGCAGCACTGCGGTTTGCAAACATGGCACTCAACAGGCATTACAAAGCGATTGATGTTGAAGATTCGGGCCCGCTGTTTCAATCGGTTTCTTACGAAAATAAAAAAGCTGTGGTTAATTTCAATCATGCAAAAGGTTTGCACGCAGAAGGAGAAATTACCTGTTTTGAAATTGCCGGCGCTGATAAAACCTACTATCCCGCCAAAGCAACGATAAAAAATGAGCAGGTAATTGTGGAATCAGAAAAGGTGAAAAACCCGGTTTCTGTGCGTTTTGCCTGGCGAAATACTGCCACCCCGAATCTGCTGAACGGGGCAAATATTCCGGCATCGAGTTTTTTGGCTGAGTGAATCTAACGCTTGAATAGTTTAAAATCTGAAAATAACCCAAATAAATCTATGGAAAAACAAGAGTTAATCATTCATGAACGCATTACCAAAGCCATTTACCTTGTGAGAGGACACAAAGTGCTGATGGACAGTGAACTTGCTGAAATGTATGGAGTTGAAACGAGACGTTTAAATGAACAGGTTAAACGTAATATTGAACGGTTCCCTGAAGATTTTATGTTTCAACTTCTACCGAAAGAATGGGAAAACTTGAAGTCGCAAATTGCGACATCAAGTTTGGCTGACAGTAAAACAGATTGGGGCGGTCGTCGTACACCACCGTCTATGTTTACAGAACAGGGCGTAGCCATGCTTTCATCAGTACTTAACAGTTCAGTTGCTATTCAGGTAAATATTTCAATTATGCGCGTATTTGTGAAAATGCGGCAGTGGGCAGCCAACTATGAAGATTTGCTAACGAAAATTGAAGAGTTGAGCCAAACTCAAACTGAACATAACCAGCACATTCAAAATATTTATCAAATTATCGAAGAGTTGGTACGACCGGTTTTAACAGAACGAAAACCCATTGGATTCAAAAGAAATGATTAATTTGCTTTTCCATAAAATAAACCATCGGAAAAGAACAAACTCAGTATATTCAGAAACTTACGAATTTAAATAATGCTGAAATAGATTTTGTTTTAAATGATACATACAATGGTTGCTTCCATAAATAACGAACAATGAAAAAAATACTTTTTGGATTTGGATTGACACTTCTTTTTTATTTTTCATCTGTTGGGCAGGAATCTGATATAAAGGAGCTTTTTAAGGATAATCAGCTCAAACAATTAGACCGAAACATTCTGCGTGAAACAGATTTCATTAAAAAAGCAAATGGAAAAACTGTTCTTTTGACATCATTTGTTGATGGATGTAAATGGATATTGGAAGAAATGGCTTACTACAACAAATTAAAAGCACTGCATCCTGGTGAGCTTGAAGTGTTTATTTCTTTTACCGATGACATAAAAACCATGTCGGAATATATTCATGATGTTCAGTTTGATTTTTTATACGTTTATGATCCGGATAGGCTGTTAATCACGAAACTGGATATGAATGATACGATTTATTCTGTTTTGTTCGATGCGGATGGAAATATTCTTGAAAAAACAAATTCAGGAAAGTTAAATCGCGGTAAGATTTTAAGTCAGTTATCTAAAAATCAAACAAAAACAAATGCTAAACCAGGCAGTACTTTACCTGTTTTTAACTGTCAGCTAAAGCGTTATGAAATTGGAGATGAGGTTTCAAATAATTTAAGCAGCGTGAAACTTCCGGTTAAATTACTGACCGGCTATAAAGCGAATGAATTTGTTGATACCCTTGAAAACATCAGGTTTTGTAACATTACGGGAGAAAATATCCTTGGATTATACTCACTTGCTTATGATTTGCCAAAAACCCGGTTTGTTTATGACAAGGAAATAGAGTATATCAATTCACATGCACCCAATCACAGGTATTCGTTAAGTTTTTCAGTTTCTGATTTGCATGCCAATTTTAATCAAATGCTAATCAAACAAATAGATTTGAATTTTGGGTTGGAGACATCAACAATAACAAATGAAACAGAGATATTAATATTGTCAAAAGTTGATACCGGGAAAGGTAAAATTCAATTACAGAACACGCTGGAAGAGAGTAAAACAGCAAAAAGTACGATTAATGAGAATGATTTTCTGCTACAGGCATCAAGTATTGGTATTTCGGAAATTGCCCGACTTATTGAAGAAGCAACTCATTGGCCGGTTGAAATCAATGTTGATACAGAAGTGCTTTACACTGTGGATATTTCCGTTGAAAATAAAGATAAGTCTATTGAAAGTTTTATCCGGTTACTTGCAGACAACGGATTGATAATCAACAAAGGGAAAAAGGAAGTTAATTTGATTGAAATTAATAGGGCTTACAAATAATCTTCATTCTTCTTTAAACTCTGCAAACTGTTCCATTCAATAATTTACTGATTTTGCTTCTTAACCAGCAAAACTATTTGCTGGCAGTCAGGTCTGGGGCATTGCCCTACAAAAAATTTCTATCTAAAAACTCCTGAAACTTGTCTTTGTACTGGTCGCTGACCTGAATGTAAGTTTTGTCGAAAACAATGCGGCCGCGTTCCACGGTTTCAATTTTATCGAGATTCACGATGAAAGAACGGTGCACCCGCATAAATTTCGATTCGGGAAGTTTTACTTCAAGCGCTTTCAGCGAACTGAGCGACATCACTGGTTTGGGCTCGTTTTGCAGATACACTTTTACATAGTCTTTCAACCCCTCGATGTAACGGATGTCGTTGAAATTGATGCGCCTGATTTTGTAATCCGATTTCAGAAACAGAAATTCGCTGTTGGCCTCAACTACTTCATTTTGTGCGCTTTGTTCGAGTATGAGCAGTTTTTCGGCTTTGCGGGCTGCTGTCAGAAACTCCTCATAACTAAACGGTTTCAGCAGGTAGTCCACAGCATCCACTTTAAAACCTTCGATGGCATATTTTGCATATGCTGTGGTAAACACAATTTTAGGTTTGTTTTCGAGGATGCGCGAAAATTCAATGCCAGTGAGGTCGGGCATCTGGATATCCAGAAAAATGAGGTCAACCGGGTTGCCCGACAAAAATTCCATGGCATCTAGCGGGTTGTCAAATGTAGCAACCGATTCAAGAAACGGAGTTTTGGCAATGTAGCTGTTTACAAGCTGCAGTGCGAGGGGTTCGTCGTCGATGGCAATGGTTCGTATCATCTTAGTCTGTTTTATGAAATCCAGAATATCGGATTTTTAGTTGGAAATTGACTCACCCTCTTCTCCCTCTCTACCTGTAGAGAGGGACGATTTGGCGGCAGACAAATCAGGGTGAGTGAATAATATCAATCCTTACTTTCTTTTTAATTTTCTTTCAGATATTCTAATCATCTTATATTCTGACTTTCTATCCTTCCTTTATCACTTCAATCCTCAAATCAACCAAAAATTCATTGTCGGTTTTCGAAATCTGCAGTTCATGTTTCCCGGGAAAAAGCAGTTCGAGCCGTTTCCGAACGTTTTCGAGCCCGATTCCCGAGTGGTTTTCGTCGGGAGAGGCAGTGGTTCCAACCGCCACACTGTTTCGGCACAGGAAAATTATCATGTCATTTTCGGTTTTCATTGAAATATCGATAAACGATTTTTCACGGTAACTGATACCGTGTTTAAACGCGTTTTCGATAAACGGAATAAACAGCAGTGGCGGCACTTTCATGCCATTATCGTTATCGGGCAGGTCGATTTTTAATTCAACTTTGGGAGAAATCCGCAGCCGCATCAGGTCGATGTAGTGGTTCATGAAATTGATTTCGTGCCCCAGTGGTGTAAGTCCATGTTCCGATTCGTACAACAGGTAACGCATCAGCCGCGAGAGTTTCATCACCGCATCCTGCGCGTCGGTTTTGTTGATTTCGATAAGGGAATAAATGTTATTCAGCGTATTGAAAAAGAAATGCGGACTTACCTGGTTTTTCAAAAATGCCAGCTCGGAGTTCAGTTTTTCCTTTTCGAGTTCCTTTTGCCGTTTCTCGCTTTCCGAGTGTTTTTCAATAACCCTCAGTCCAACTGAAAAGCCAGTAACAATCACGCTGATAAGTGCAAAATAGTATAACTGCAGCTGTTTCATAGGTGGCCTTGGAATCACATTATCCTTCATCAGTTTTTCAAAAGCCTGGTGAATTTGCCGTTCGCGTTCCGGGTCATGAAATATCTTCTGGTTGGCGAATAGCGATATACCATAAAAAACGACAATAACGACGGCTGCCAGAATGAAAAACTGTGTTTTTTGTTGTTTGAAATAAAACTTCGGAACAAGCCACAAATAGTTGATATAAAAAACCAGTCCATACATGGTTGCATTGAAGAAAAATCCCCAGGCAATGTAATTGTTGCTTCCCCAATAGCGGTTAATAATTATTTGCGGGAGAATGATAAGAAGCAGCCAGGCAAGTGTATGCAGTAACGGTGTAAGTAGGCGGCTTTTTGTGGTGTTTTCCTTCATTTTAGTTCAGATGTTTTTATGATAATTCAAAGCTAACCAAAAATTTAAAATGAGGCCGGAACGACCCCATTTTAAGTTGTTTTATTCATGTCTTACAGCATCAATCGGATTGAGATTGGCCGCCTTTTTTGCCGGATACCAGCCAAAAAATATACCGATGGCAGAACAAACCAGGAATGAAACCACAATGGCCTCGGTCATAATTATCATCGGAAAATTGAGCAGCGACGTGGCTACATAAGAAATTCCGAGACCGAAAAGAATGCCAATAATTCCACCGATGATGCTCAGCAAAACAGCTTCGATAAGAAACTGCATCAGAATATCGATACCGCGACCGCCTACCGACATGCGCAAACCGATTTCCTTGGTCCGTTCTGTAACAGATACAAACATGATGTTCATAATTCCGATTCCGCCCACCAGCAGCGAAATACCTGCAATGGCTCCCAAAAGCATGGTCAGCATGTCACTCACCGACGAGAATGTCTGTATCATTTCGGCCTGTGAACGAACCTGAAAATCGTTGGCTTCACCCTCTTTCAGGTTGTGCTCGCGCCGGAGAATGGTTTCAATTTCGGTAATCGCTTCGTCCGATTTATCTTCGCTCACTGCCGAGGCGCTGATTGACTGGATGTGTGTGATTGCCAGAATTCTGCGCTGTACCGAAGTGTAGGGCGCCAATATTATATCGTCCTGGTCCTGGCCCATCGAGTTTTCGCCTTTCTCTTTTAAAACTCCGATGATTTTAAACGGAATACCTGAAAAACGAAGCGTTTGCCCTACCGGGTCGATGTTTTTATCAAACAGGTTTTCTACCACAGTTTGCCCCACAATACACACTTTTGCAAGACTGTTGATTTCCTTTTCGGTGAAAATACGGCCGTCTTCGAGTTCGTATTTTCTGATGGTCAGGTATTCGGCATTTACACCCGTGCACGAAGTCGGCCAGTTTTTATTACCGTTTACGGCTTGTCCGCTGGTGCTTACCTGTGGCGAAATCGCCGAAAGGTATTGCGACTCTTTCTGTAGTTTTTCCACATCCGAAAGCGTGAGTGTTTTAGCGTTCGAACTGCCCATCATTACACCACCGCGCTGTTGCGAACCGGGCATGACAAAAACCATGTTCGAACCCATGCTCGAAATCTGGTCCTGAATACTTTTTTTCGAGCCTTGCCCGATGGAGAGCATCCCGATAACCGAGCCAACGCCAATGATGATTCCCAGCATGGTAAGAATCGAGCGGAACTTGTTTCGCTTAAGCGCGTTAACCGCAATTTTGGTAAGATTTGTATAATTCATTTTTGTGTTTTCTTTTTGATTATCCTTTCTTATGTCAGAGATTTAATTTTTTACAAATTGACTCACCCTCTTTTCCCTCTCTACGCGTAGAGAGGGACGATCCCGAGTACTCGGGATCAGGGTGAGTAAAAAACATGTAATTATCCATTTTCAATCTATTTTTAATTCTTCTGATAAACAAGCAGATATGATGTTTCTTTTAAATGACTTCGGTTTCCACCGGCAGATTTTTTATCAGTTCAGATGCAAAATGACGGTTGGTTACCATCGATTCCTTTTGAATACGTCCGTCCCTGAAAACGATATTTCGTTTCATAAAACGTGCAATATCAGGTTCGTGTGTTACAAAAACGATGGTCTTTCCCTGGTCGTTCAGTTTCTGGAAAAGCTCCATAATTTCGTATGAAGTGCGGGTGTCGAGGTTTCCGGTAGCTTCGTCGGCCAGGATTACCACAGGGTCGTTTACCAGCGAGCGGGCAATGGCCACACGTTGCTGCTGACCGCCCGAAAGCTGGTTGGGCATGTGGTGCATACGGTCGGCCAATCCCACCAGTTCGAGCGCATGAATTGCCTTTTCGCGTCGTTCCTTCGATTTTATTTTCGGATTGTAGTACAGTGGCAACTCCACATTTTCGAGTGCAGTGGTACGCGGCAACAGGTTGTACGACTGGAAAATAAAACCCAGTTTCTGGTTACGGAGAAGCGCAAGCTGGTTTTTATTCATTTTGCTCATGGCCACACCGTCGAGCATGTATTCGCCTGCGGTAGGTTTATCGAGGCAACCGAGAATATTCAGCATGGTCGATTTTCCCGAGCCACTGGCGCCCATAATGGCTACAAATTCACCTTCGTTTATTTCCATGTCAACCTTGCGGAGCGCATGAACAGTGACTTCGCCAATATAGTAGTCCTTTCTCAGGTCACTCACTTGTATAATTACTTTACTCATTTTACCGTTTTTTTGTAGTATTTCAATTCACCCCCAACCCCCTATAAGGGGCAATTACAACCAGATTTGTCTGGCACTTGTAAGCTGCAATTCTCTCCTTGAGGGGATAAAGGGGTGAAAATTGCATACACATCATTATATTATTCATGTTACTTGAATTCCTTTTAAATACTCACGGATTATTTTCTGTTGGCTCCCGGTGGCCTTGGCATAAACGGGTTACTGGTTGCAGCTTTTGCAGTGGTTGCAGCGGTTTGCTGTTCCATCGAGGTAATTACTTCGTCGCCTGACTGCAATCCGCTGATGATTTCGGTATTGATATCATCATCGAGTCCAACTTCAACCGGTACTGGTCTGATGGTGGAATCGCGTTTTACCCAAACCATTTTTCCGCCACCAGGATTTTTCATGTCTTTAACCGCCATTTCTCCCGGGGCTGGCATATCGCCTTTTTTAGCGCCGTCCGGCATATCGGGTTTTGGCTGGCTCAACATGTAACTCATTAACAAAGTTTCGTCGGGAGTAAACCGCAGTGCTTTGCTTGGTACCACAAGCAGGTCTTTCTTCTCAAGAACAAATATTTCGGTTTCTGCAGTCATTCCGGGCATCAGTTTATAGTCGGGGTTGGGCGCGTTAATGATGATGGTGTAGGTAACCACATTGTTGGTTACAGTAGGTATCAGGCGTACTTCTGTTACCGTTCCTTCAAACGACTGGTCGGGGTAGGCATCTACTTTGAATGTAACCCTTTGCCCTTGTTTTACCTGGCCTATATCGGCTTCGTCAACATCGGCCTGAACTTCCATTTGTGTAAGGTCGTTGGCAATGGTAAAAAGGGTGGGCGTGTTAAAACTGGCCGCCACGGTCTGGCCTTCTTCAACCGCGCGGTTCAAAACAATCCCGTCGATGGGTGAAAAAATGTAGGCATAATCAAGATTAATCTTGTTTCTGCGGTGTTGTGCCATTGCGTTGCTGTAGCTGGCTTTTGCCTTGTTCAGGTTGTAAGTGGCCTGGTCGAAATCGCTTTTGGCCAGCATGGTTTTCTTGTATAGCGGTTCAAGTCTGTCGTAGTTGGCCTGCTGGTAATCGAGTTCGGCTTTGGCATTGTCGAGCGTTGCCTGTGTTTGTTCGAGCGCTGCTGCAAGGTTGGTGGTATCGAGCCGGGCCAGTAACTGACCTTTTTTTACATACGAATTAAAATCGACATAAATATTTTCCACAATCCCCGAAACTTGTGTTCCCACCTCAACAGTTGTGATGGCTTCGATTGTACCGGTTGCGGTAACCGTTTTGCTGATGGTACCTGTTTTGGCAGCCGATGTTTCAATATTGATTTTGCTGGCATCAACAGTTTTGGGTTTCAGAATGAAGAAAGCAGCGATAGCAACAACTGCAACTCCGATTGCGATAAAAATGATTTTCTTTTTCATTGTAGTATTGTATTAATTGTTTTATAAGCTGATTGGAATTCCTGCATAGAAATCGAGGATTTTGTAACTGAAAACCAGGTTGAATCTCGATTGCAACAGGTCACTTTCGGCCAGAATCAACGAGTTTTTGATTACAAGGAAATCGATGGAATTGATAAGGCCGTTTTTAAATTTTTCTTCGGCAAGCAGGTACGATTCTTCAGTAGCAGAATATTTTTCTTTTCCGGCTTCGTACTGTTCCTGTGCTGAATTTACATCGGTACAAGCCTGTTCAATACTTTTGCGGAGCTGGTTTTTTACGTTAAGCTGATTCAGTTCAGCGCTTTCAATACCAATTTGCGCAAGCTTTACATTGTTTTTTACCTGGTTCTTCTGAAAAATGGGTATCGAAACCGAAAGACCAACCGACGGGCTGATTGAATTTCCCAACTGGTCGAAATAGTTGGAATTGACAAAAGCACTTGTATAACCAGTTCCCAAACCGGCGTTGACAAATACCGAAGGATAAAAATCGGCTTTGGCAATTTTTTCGTCGTAAAGTGCACTTTCGGCATTAATTTCGGCACTTTTTACCTGCGGTTTAATTCCGAGTGCAGTTTCGTAAACCGATTGTGCATCGGGTGAACGCATCTGGTTCAGCTCTTTTTCAAGGTCGGGACGAACAATGTCGAAATCCTGATTTACGGGCAGTTCCATGATTTGCATCAGCGAAATTCGTGCAATTTCGAACTGGCTTTTTGCGTTGGCAAGGGTGAGTTTTTCACTGGCCAGTTCCGATTTCACCTGCAGGTAATCCGATTTCGAAATAATGCTCAGCGTAAGTCTTTCACTGGCCAGCGCGAGTTGTTCGGTTGTCGATTCAATCTGCCTTTCAGCATTTTTTACCATTTCTTCGGCATATAAAACCTGTAAAAAGGCGTTCAGAATCTGCAGACTAATGTTTTCTTTAATCGTTTCCGAATTCAGTTTTACACTTTCAAGTTCAAGTTCGGCCTGTTTTACTCTGTTCGAAAGTTTATAGCCGTTTGAGAGCGTCATGTTTGAACTCACCTGGTAATTGTTGTTGCTGTTGCCCGAGTAACCGGTTGATGCGCCGGTGGCATCCTCCCCCTTTTGCCAATTGAAATTCTGCGAAATAGCACCATTTACCGAAGGCAGTTTCTGCGATTTCGCTTGGTCGAAGCCAACTTCGTTCGATTTAATGTTCAGGACACTGCTCCGCACCTCGATATTTTGTTCGTGCGCATAATCGATGCAGCGGGTCAATGTCCAAATAGTGGAATCTGCCTGCTGTGCATTGTTTTTTAACGGAAAAAGAACGGTGAGAAATGCCACCGTGCTGATTAAAATTTTTGTTTTTGTTTTCATAACCATTTTTAGCTTTGAATGGTTCGAAACTACTTTAACACAACTTCAGGATAAAATGAAATAGAAGTTCGGGCGTTTTTTACCGATGGAATGCCTGATTTTCACCCTTTGGCGAAAATCAGGTTCTGCCTGGTTTATCTTTTCTTGTGTGAAAAAGTATTTGGAACAATCAGTTAATCACCTCACCTACGATGTCGTCAGAATATATTTTAAGAAAAATATCTGAACATTGTAACAGAACGGGAAAACCAAAGTCTTTTGTTATAATTATTAGACCAACTTTTATGCATTGTAAATATCTACTGCGAATGATTACCGCAGCTTTTTTGATAAATTTCTATCTGTCAGGTTTTTCCCAAACGCAGGAAAAAAGAACTTACAAAACAGGATTTGCAATTTCGGCCCCCGAAATAGACGGATTGATGAACGACAGTTGCTGGAACCAGGTAGAGTGGGGCAACGATTTTATCCAGATTCAACCCAAAGAAAATATTGCACCGTCGCAACAAACTGCCTTTAAGATTCTGTATGACGATAATAACCTGTATGTGTTTATTCGTGCTTACGATTCGGAACCCGAAAAAATCAGCCGCAGAATATCGAGACGTGACCATTACGACGGTGATATGGTTTCGATAAATATCGACAGTTATTTCGATCATCAGACAGCTTTTTCGTTTACTGCAATGGCTTCGGGCTCCAAAGGTGATGAGGCAATTACACAGGACGGAATGAATGAGGATGACAGTTGGAATCCCATCTGGTATTTAAAAACATCCATCGACGACAAAGGCTGGTGTGCTGAAATGAAAATTCCTTTCAGCCAGTTGCGGTTTGGGAAAAAGGCAGAGCATATTTGGGGAATTCAGGTTCAGAGAAATATATTCCGGCTTGAAGAACGCTCCATCTGGCAGTTTATCCCGAAAGGTTCGCCCGGAGTAGTGCATTTGTATGGCGAATTACACGGAATACAGGGAATAAAACCAAACCGGCAAATTGAATTGATGCCTTACGTAGTTGCCCGCACCGAACGATTCGAAAAAGAAGAAGGAAACCCATTTATGGATGGCAAAAAAAGCTCCATTTCTGCCGGACTTGATGGAAAAGTGGCAATCACCAACGACATGACGCTCGATTTTACCGTGAATCCTGATTTTGGGCAGGTGGAAGCCGACCCGTCGGAAGTGAACCTGACCGCATTTGAAACCTATTTTTCTGAACGCAGACCTTTCTTTGTTGAAGGAAAAAATATTTACCAGTTTCAGCCATCCAACACCATTGTGATTCATAATATGAGTGCCGATAATCTGTTTTACTCACGTAGAATTGGCCGCTCGCCTCACAATTATCCAAATCTCGGGGAGAATGAATATGCCGAAGTTCCCGAAGCCACTACCATTTTAGGAGCGTTGAAACTTACAGGAAAAACAAAAAATGGTTTGTCCATCGGAATAATGGAAAGCGTGACAGCAAATGAAATGGCCAAAATTGATAATAACGGCGTACGACGGGAGGAATCGGTGGAGCCGCTGACCAATTATTTTGTTGGCCGGGTTGAAAAGGATTTTAACAAGGGAGAAACCGTGTTGGGTGGGATTTTTTCGGCTGTAAACCGAAATATCACCAATACTGCTCTTGATTATCTACCTGTTGAAGCATACACCGGTGGAATTAATTTTAACCACAACTGGAAAGAGCGTACCTGGTATGTAAACGGAAATACAGAGTTCAGTTATATCAGTGGTAAAGAGGAAGCAATGATTGCTGCCCAGTCATCATCCGCGCGGTATTATCAGCGGCCTGATGCTGAATATCTTAATTTTGATTCAACGCGGACTTCGCTGGCCGGTTGTGGCGGAACCTTTAAATTTGGCCGGTTCAGTCAGAAAAAACTTCAGTTTGAAACCAGTTTTACGGTGCGTTCTCCCGGACTTGAATTTAATGATATTGGTTTTATGCGCTATTCCGATGTAATTCATCATGGCAGTTGGTTGGCTTATTATGTACGCAATCCGTTTTCAATTTTCAATAATTTTCACCTGAATACCAATTACTGGATGTACTGGAATTTTTCGGGGGAAATGCTTGGATTCTACCTCAATACAAACTTTAATTCGCAATTTAAAAACCGCTGGCGTTTGAACGGAAATTTTACACGCAAAAGCGAAAATATTTCGACCAGCCTGTTACGTGGCGGACCTTCGTTTACCATGCCCGGTAGTTCCGAAATGAATCTGAATCTATCCACAGATCGATCTAATAAACTTGTTTTATTTGCAGGTAATTATCAGGGATTTGGTGATTTACAGTCGGAACGAACACAAGCTTACTGGCTTGGTTTTGAAGCTCGCCCGTTTAATGCGCTTTCAATTTCCTTTGAACCTGAAATAACCGGTATCAACAAAACACTGCAATATGTTTCAACTACAGACATGAATGATGATCCACGATATTTGTTTGGCACCCTTGATCAGAAAATTGTAAGTTTTACCTTCAGATTGAATTATACTTTCACACCGGAGCTTTCGCTTGAATTTTACGGACAACCATTTGTTTCGGCAGGTTCGTATTCCGAATTTAAAAGGATAACAGATCCTAATGCTGATGAATTTTCAGAACGGTACCATGTTTTTACTGAAAATGAGCTGACTTACAATGAAGCACAAAACATGTATTCGATAGATGAAAACATTGATGGAACTGATGATTATTCTTTTAATAATCCGAATTTTAATTTCAGACAATTTCGCTCCAACCTTGTTTTGCGGTGGGAATATTTACCCGGGTCAACCATGTTTTTTGTTTGGTCGCAGGGCCGAACCGGCAGCGATACAAATGGAACTTTTGACTATGGAAACGAAATGAGTGATCTTTTTAGTGTAAAACCCCACAATGTGTTTCTGATAAAATTATCGTACTGGATTTCGTTGTAAAGAATTTAAACCGAGGCTGAAATGGTTTTTATAAACTGAATGGAACGCGCATTAAATTCCTCGGGCTGGTCGAGGTTGCAAACATGACCGCTGTTGCGGATAATTTCGAGTTTTGAGTTGATGTGTTTTTTTACCAGGTTCGAAACCATGGGCAGAAACATATGATCGCCATCGCCCATAATGTAAAGAACAGGTGCGGAAGCTTCTTTTATAAGGAATTCCTGTAGATTGTCTTTTATTTCGTTCGACATTTTCAGCCATTTCCTGAATTCATTCTTTCCCAGTTTCATGGCTTCGGAAATAAACAATTTTCTTGATTCAGCATGTTTTTTCGATGGAATCAAAATCCATGCATTCAGCCGGTACAACCACATGTAAGGTAAAATGGACTGAAGTAGTTTGGCAGTGGCTACCAGGGTATTGATTTTTTTATTGAATTGAATTACTGCTCCGCCTAAAATTATAGATTCAGCGCGGCCCGGAGCCAGATTGTCGATAGCGCGGATTACGATGCAACCCAGTGATATACCTACAAAATGGGCTTTTTGAATTTGAAGGTGGTCCATCGTTTGAATCACATCCAGTGCAATTTCGTTGAATTTATAAATTTCCTCTTCAGAATAATGTTCTTTCGATTTTCCATGACCGCGCAAGTCTATGATCAACACATTGAAGTGTTTTTTAAAATCGCGCAATTGTTTAAACCATACCGCATTGCTGCCACCTGCACCATGTACAAAAACCACCCAGGTATTAGATTTTTTATGAGTAAATGTTTTGTGATAAATCATTCAGAGAAAATATTATAATCACTATAACCGCAAAGTTGGCAATTTTGTTGATTTAAAAACAAAATACCTTTTCCTTTTTTACAGGAAGAGGTATTTTACGTTTTGTTCTTTTCGTACTCCTTTCCTTTGGAGAGTCCCGATAACTATCGGGAGGGAGAGGCTTTCGGGAGGCCTTTAAATATCCGAATACTCAGCCGGGTACAACATGTATTTTGTGATTTTCGAAACTGTGTTTTTATATTCTTCCATGCCCGAAAGTTTTTTCCAGTCAGGGTGGTCACGGAAAGCTTTCCAGCAGTCTTCGTTGGCTTTCATATTTTGGTAGCTGGTCATGTACATCAGGTTGGGCATTTCGCTTCCTGATAGCACTTCTCCATAAAAAATGGCATTTGCACCTATTTTTTTGAAGATCCCAGTTTCACCACCTTCATTGAACATCTCTACTTTTTTGTTGTATATTTTTTCTGTGGCACTCTGGTAGCTGCGAAATTCGAATATTTGTTCGCTTTTTGGTGTTGTAAATTTGGGTGCAAAAAAATCAGGTTGAGTAGAAAATGCTTTTAAAAGGATAGATTCCAAACGTACATACGGAGGATTATCGAATGGCGCATTAATATAAGCGCCTCCTTTTGTTTGGTAGTCCTTATCTTTTGCCAGGCTTTCCTCAATTTTTTCTATTTGTTCAATTCCCTTTAGCGGGATAAACACAAAGATTTTCTTTCCAAAATTCGCTGTGTCAGATTCGATTGGTTTAAAAACACCCACTTTTTTAATGCCCGTTTTGTGAAGAGCAGGTAAAAAGGCATCTTTCAGATAATTATCGACGGCAGTTTCCTGAGCTTTGTTTTTCAGGTTATACACTTTTATCTGGTAATAATCGCGTGCTGAAAGCGTTGAGCTGATCAGGAAAATCAGCATGAAAACCGAAAGAGATAAAATTCCTGTAAATAACTTTTTAGATTTCATAATAAATTGATTTAGATTTTATTGGTTTAAACTGACGTGAAAGTAGTGAAAATTTACTTTTGCAATACATTTTTACTCTTCAACTTTACATCGTGAATAAATTTATATAGCTGTCGTTTGTATTGCGGCACATAAAATTCGTTGTGAGCTTCGTTCAACAGCTTTTTTAACGGAATATTTGAAGGTACTTTCGAAAGGTCAATTTTATCGATGTTTTCTTTAAATGCCAGATCGCCGGGTAACCAATGGCTTTTTTCTTCGAAAGTTTTATAACGGTATTTTCCGAAATCGTTCATGTCATAACATTTCCAGAGTTTTCGCAAACGTAAAATTTCAGGAATATTGATGCCGGATGGATCATCCAGTAAATCAAACCCATCGTAACCAGAATACGGATCATCCGAAAGAAAATTGTCGAGTTTGAATTTGATATTCTTTTCCTGTTCAGTCCATTGCAGCGGAAAAATGCCTTTCATTTCAGCAAATTGCGATGCTTCAGTTAATCCGAAAGTGAGTGTGTGGATGGCAGGATTGTGAAAGCAAAATCTTGAATTCCACTGAATGGGAGTGAGCGGTTTTACAGCATTCTGAACTTTTTTTGGCGCTTTAAACAGTTGTCCGCCTTTATCGTTTGGCGAAATAATAAATACACCCATATCGTGCTTTTGGGCTGCTGCAACTGCCTTTTCGTTTCGCTGATTAAAATAGTAATAATGCAGATTTACAAAATCGAACAATCCGGTTTCAATGGCATCGATTATGGTTTGCAAAGGAGCATGTGTACTGAATCCCACATGTTTAATTATTCCTTCCTCCTTCATTTTCAATAACTCCTCAACTGCTCCACCGGTTTTACAGGAGAGTTTGAACAGTTCATCGTTATTTATACCGTGCCATCCATAAAAGTCAAGATAATCGGTTTGCAAATCTTTTAACTGATGTTCAACCATTTCGCGCATTTTATGAGCTTCGAAAAAATGCCCTTTGGTCATTAAATGGTATGAATTCCGCGGAATTTTAAGTTCTTCATTTAAAACTTTTCCATAAGCCGTTTCGCTTTTTCTGTATCCCCACGCGGTTTCAATGTGGTTAATTCCCGCATCAAATGCCAGTTGTACCATTTCGCGGCATTGTTCAAGTGTATCGGTGGGAATTTCGTGCCGGGGTTCTGTCCAGCCGTGTTTAAAACGCATTCCACCCAATGTAATTACGCTCAGCATTTTTTCGGTTTTCCCGAAACGGCGGTATTCCATGGGCGGTTTATAATTTAAAATATCCTTGTTCTTCATTTTTATTTTTAAAACCAACGTAGTTTTCGGAAGTGAAAACAAAACACAAAAGTAGCAGACTTGTTCGGTATTTACGATTGATGACGTTGAAAAGTCTATTTGCAAACTTCTGCTGTAAGCCGGTCAAGATTTTGTTCGTTGGAAGGAATAACAATATGAGCCACATTTTTGGCTACTTCCTCACTGTCGAATTCCTGAATCCAATTTACCAAACTACCTTTTTCAGAACCTGTTAGTAAAATAGTTAACGAAAAATTGGGTTGCGAATGATGCCTGATAACCACTTTTTCATTGGGAATTATTTCAACAAATTCAGATTCGTTGTGATAGTTTTTGCCATCAGGTCCGTGCATTACAAAATCCCATTTTCCTCCTGGTTGAAACTCAAACCGGTTAAAAGTATTGGAAAAACCGGCTGGTCCCCACCATTTTGCAAGTCGTTCAGGATTACTGATGGCTGCAAAAATAGTTTCCTGAGGTACCGGAATTTCTCTTGATGTTGTGAATGTTTTCATATTTTTTTAGAATTGTTTAAGTGTAAAACAAATCAAAATAGAAAATTGCAGCGTTTCTGTATGAAATAATTAAGTAGGTTTCTGTTGAGCTCGTAAATGTAAATCACCTGTTCAATATTATTAAAATTATTTCAGAAAATATTCACCTGCCGAACTTTGAGTCGGCAGGTGAACAAAAAAGGCATCGATATTTGATCGATGCCTTTTTTGGTTCCGGATTTAGTTTTATCTATTTCAACAACTCTGCTTTAAAGAATTTCCCCTGTCGTGAAGGTGTAAAATTCCAGTCGGTAATTAATGTTGGCGGCCAGTTGGGATCGAAGCACCAGGGTGTATAAGAAATTCCTTTTTTGTCGAAATAAGCGATAATGGCTTCGCCATAACTTTCGTCCGAAATGCAGGGAATATGGGCTCCCCGTTCATCGGCTCCCATAAAACCAAATTCGGTAGCCAGAATCGGAAATTGGTCGGCCACATGTCCCCAGTCCTTTTCCCACTTGGGTTCCCATGGTTTTTCACGTTTCATTGGATAAGGGTGGGTGCAATACGAAACATTTTTACGGTTAACGGGGTTTCGAACTACCTCGTCGAGCAGGTAGCCCCAATCCATTCCAGCCACCAGGTATATTTTTTCATTGTCGATAGTAGCAATTTCATCGATAATTTTTTCGAGTGTTGGCTTCCAGGTTGCCCAGGTAAATTCTCCCAGCTTGCCATTTTCGTTGGTTGGTTCGTTGAATAATTCGTAAACGGCAACAGTTGAATTTCCTTTGTAACGTTTGGCTGTGGTTTGCCAGAATTTTACCGTTTCGTTCAAGGTGGTGTTGTACATTTTGTTTGTATATTTCTCGGTATTCAGGTTACCGATTGAGTGCCAGTCGATAATCACGTACATTTCCAATTCTGTTGCCCAGTTTACACCTTTATCAACCAGTTCAAAATATGCATCCCAGCCGCGACTGTTTAAAGCCGTTGGGTGAACAGCAAATCTAACAATGTTGCATCCCCAGTTTTTAGCCTCCTGAAAATAGCGTTTATTCCATTGTCCGTTTTTTTCAAGTTTGTCCGGGTCCGAAAAACTGACCCCTTTCAAACGAATGACTTTGCCACTTTCGGTTACAAAATCCTTTCCTTTTACACTGATTTTTTCAAGTGGTTTTGCATTCGAAAGGCAAACAACAAATAACAAAGCGAAAGTCAAAATAATATTTTTCATATTGATAGAAATTGATGGTGATTGATACTAATTTATTGAGATTGGATATTTTTTTTCTTATCTCCTTCCCTTTGGGAAGGTCGGTATGGGCCTCTTTATTTATTCCAAACCTTTGCCAGTTCCTTAAAACATTCAGCCGATTTATCAATTCGTTCAGTATTGCCGGTTCCTTTGTAGCTTTTCATAAAACCTTCGGCTGAACCCCAGCAGGTTTGCACCATTCCCCTGTATTTGGGTTTCATTTCCTTTGTAGCTCCTGCAATCAGTGTTCGTGTCAATTGTTCCTGAGCCAGTGCATTTTCAGTATTTCGCCAAGGGCAGGTAACCACCGGTAAACCTTTTGAAGCAAAAAGAAAAGCTGTGGCATCGGGGCGTTCGTAATGCCAGTCGCAGATTACAACATCTTTCGGTATTAAATCGATGGCACGGTGTGTATTGTTGTAACTTCCTTCCCAAAGGCCGATTCCCGTAGTTTTTCCATCGATTAAACGGTCGCCCCAAATCCAGAGTTCACGGTTTTTTTCTTTTAAATGATTTCTGATTTTAGTTACTTCGCCGGCAAAAAAAATAGCTGGGTCGTGACCCTGACAGCGCGGACAATCTTCATGGGCAATATAAAATACTTCATCAAGTCCGGCATGGTAAGCGTCGGTTTCAAAAGCATCGCAAATTTCGTCAACCAAATCAAAAACCACGTCATGAACTTCAGGATGCAGCGGACAATAGCTCTTGCAATACAAACCGTCAGGATTGGGCCACTCATATTTTTCGGGGATTTTTATGCCGGGTGTTTCGTCGAATTGCGGGTAAACTTCAAGCAGCTTTCCAACTTTGGTTGACCACGACTGATGACCAAACAGGTTAATTTGAGGCATGAGCCTGATGTTTTTCTCCCGGCAAATTTTAACCAGTTTTTTTACATCGGCCTCTGAATATGGATTTTCACCCACAAGTTCAGGATGCGATTTGAACTGATATTGAAAATCAATCCTTAGAATCAACAGGTTCATCCCGGCAGGTGCAAGGTCGGTTTCGATGAATTTACAAAATTCATCCACCCCATTAACCGATGGCGCTGATATGCAAAGTCCGCGAACCGGATAGGGAGATTCAGCGTTGGAAAATATTGATATGCACAGGAAAACTGAAATAATGAAAAGTAACTGTTTCATGGTTATTAAGTTTAGTTTAATGAAAAATAGAAAGTTAAAGTTAGCATTTTACCCATGTTTTCCTACAACGGTAAATAAGGAATTTAAACAATTCGGGGGAAACAATTAACAGCAATGAGGTTTTTACCTGTTTTCAAGATAAAACTGTTCAATTTTAATTAACAATTGGTGTTTGGCTTCATCATCCAAAAAACAGGCATTAAATGAATTTCGTGCCAGTTGGTAAATATCATCTTTCGAAAGGTTTAGTGCACTTGAAACTGCCATAAAATTCTCGTTTACATATCCCCCAAAATAGGCAGGATCGTCAGAATTAACAGTTGCAGTAAGTCCTTTTTCGAGCATCCTTTTTATTGGATGATCATTCATTTGCGTAACTACTTTCAGTTTTAAATTCGAAAGCGGGCAAACCGTCAATGGTATTTTTACTGATACCAGTTTCATCACCAGTTTTTCATCGGTTAGCGAATTGTTTCCATGGTCAATTCGCGAAACCTTCAATAAATCAAGCGCCTCCCAAACATACTCGGCAGGTCCTTCTTCACCGGCATGTGCTACAGTTAAAAATTCTTCCTTTTTTGCTGCTTCAAAAACCCTTTGAAATTTTGACGGTGGGTGTCCTTTTTCCGATGAATCAAGACCCACACCAATTATCGAATCCTTGTATGGAAGTGCCTGTTTGAGGGTTATAAAAGCTTCCTCTTCCGAAAGATGGCGGAGAAAACAGAGAATCAGGTTCGAACTGATGCCCAATTTTTTTTGCCCGTCGTCAAGCGCTTTTCTGATTCCGTGGTAAACAGTTTCAAAAGCAACACCGCGGCTGGTATGGGTTTGAGGGTCGAAAAATATTTCGGTGTGCAACACATTTTGCGACCGCGCTTTTTCGAGATAAGCCCATGTTAAATCATAAAAATCCTGTTCCTTTAGTAAAACACCTGCGCCCTCGTAATAAATATCCAGAAAGCTCTGAAGATTATGAAAATTGTAGGCTTGCCTGAGCGCTTCAACGGATTTGTGTTTGATTGGCACTTTATTCCGTTCAGCCAGAAGAAAAAGCAATTCAGGTTCCAGCGTTCCTTCAATATGAACATGAAGTTCAGCTTTCGGAATGTTTTTTATAAAATCTTCAATGGAAGTCATAAGGTTTTCAGTTTTGATGAGTTTGGCGAATTATTTTTTTGATTTAGCTGGTTTCTTTGTTTTGAGCGGCGAAATAATTAGTCCGAGCAAAAATAGAATTCCGATAAAAACGACATTCAGCGCCATGCTCAGCATTATCAGGAAGTAAAAACCTGAAAGATGATTGCCTGTTTTTTCAAAAAAGCGGGTGGCAAAATCTCCTTTCCAGATGGTGGCAAGATTGAAAATTAAAAGCAATACCACAAAATAGATAAAACCCCTGAAAGCACCTTTAATATCGGAAGAACTCAAAGTTACAGAGCTGCCGATGGAATAAAAAAGGTAAGCAAACAAAAGCACTTTCCACCAGTATGCACCGTGATCGGCAATAATTACATGGAAAATATCAATGATACCAGTGTAAAAGCCGGCAGCCAGTTCTTTTACCAGACTAAAGTTTGTGAACAGGCGGTGACTGATGTTAACATCGTGTTTTGCCGCCATTTTTATGGTATTCAGGTCGAAAAGCAGCCAAGTTACCAGCCACAAAAGCAAAGCTCCCAATAAAATTGGCCCGATTCCGATAAAAAAGTTACCTATTGTTTGATACGGATTTCCTTTGGTGTAGCTGTGTTTTACGTGCCCCAGCGATTTACCCGAACCCGGTGTGAATAGTTTAATTTCGGAGATTTTGTGTGCAAAAAGGATGGCAAAAATTGCGTGTCCCAGTTCGTGAACCGATGTTCCCAACCATCCGAAAACATATAGATACACTTTTTGTCCTAGCGTTTTGTAGCTGAGTTCTTCGTTTTTGCGGGCAATAAAATTCATTAGCAGGGCAAGAAAAAGCAACGGACCAAGCAAAACAAAAAGTTGTGTCAGTGTAACAATTCCGGCATCGAGCAGGTAGTTCCAAATTTTATGTAATGTTTCGTTCATGCCTTTTTAAAATAATCGTCACCCGACTCAACGTCGGGTGACGATTTATTGGAATCAAAAGTTATTTATCACTCGACTCAAAGTCGGGCGATGAATAATCTTTTTAAAAATTAGTAAAATCCCAATTACCACGTATTGGGCGCGAAAGCATCATATTTGCCCAATCATCGCCGGTAAATTTTTCGGTATTTGGATCCCACAATAACGGGCGTTGCAATTCGTAGGCAATATTGGCGATGTTACAAACTGCAGCTGTACTGTGACCTACTGTTACGTCGGAAATTGGTTTTGAACGTTTTTTCATTGCGTCAACCCAGTCCTGGTAATGGTTATCGCTGTAATACACACGTTTATCCGTCGATTTTAAATCGGTTTTTGCCAGTTTTTCATTCGGGAAAGTACGCAGAAAATCCCGGCTTACTTCAATTTTACCTTCTGTACCAATAAACTGAACGCCATTTCCATCTTTTTCGCCACCCCATATTTTATGGTTAATGCGTGTACCATTGTCATAAATCATGGTTAAACCGTGACTTTGTCCGGGTTCTGAAGGAGGTAAAAGCTGTACCGGTGCTGAACCGTCCTTGTCCATAGCCCATTGTGCAATGTCGAACATGTGCGCACCCCAGTCGGTAATCAAACCACCGCCAAAGTCGCGGTAACCGCGCCACCAGGCCCATGGTGATTTGTGCGGATCGGCTGGCGCCAAATCTTCGTGGAAGCCACGGAAAAGAGAAGGACCTATCCATTCGTTCCAGTCCAGCCCTTCAGGAACCTGCTGGGTTGGAAGGTCGCACTGTTTGATTGGCTCACCAATACTTACATTAATTTCTTTGATGTCGCCAATGTAACCGTTACGCACCAGTTCTACTGCATGACGGAAATCGCGCCAAGAACGTTGCATATTTCCGGTCTGGAAAACACGGTCGTATTTACGGGTGGCCTGCACCATTGCCCGTCCTTCGGCAACGGTTAACGCCATTGGTTTTTCGCAGTAAATGTCTTTTCCTGCTTTTGCAGCATCAACAACTATTTGGGCATGCCAGTGGTCGGGTGTTGCAATTACAACTGCATCAATGTCTTTGCGTTCGAGCAATTCGCGGTAGTAATGGTAACCATCAATTTTAGTGTCAATTCCTTTGCCGCTGTTGTTCTTTTTAGCTGCTTCAACAAACAGTTCTAATTTGCGTTTATACACATCGCTGGCAGCAACAGCAACAGTTTCTTTACATTTACCAATGCTGTCGAGTAATGTGTAAATTTGTTTCCCGTTGCCAATGTATCCAAGGTTAATTTTGTCGTTGGCAGCAACAAAACCGTTACCACCCAGCACATGTCGCGGAATTACAGTAATTGCAGCGGCACCAACTGCTGTTTTCCCAATAAAATTTCGTCTGTTCATCTTGTTCATTTTTGAAAAAGGTTTTAATTGATTTATAAATGAGATTATTAGATTTTTAGTATTAAGAATTGAGACTTAGCGATTGGCATTTTTTAATTTGTATATATCTGAAAAATTGAATTGTAAAAATGCAAGTTTTTATTTTCTATTCAAAATGAAAAACAGTGAGATCATAATTTTTTATCAGGTTTAATTTTTCTGTTTAATTTTAGAAAAAAAATTTGTGAACAAAACCATTCTTTCCATCGACTGCGGCACCCAAAGTTTAAGAGCAATAATCTTTTCGTTAAAAGGTGAATTACTCGCAATGAAAAGAATTTCATTTGAACCATACGTAAGTCCCGTTCCGGGCTGGGCAGAACAGGATCCGGAAATTTACTGGGAGGCTTTAAAAAAGGCGTGTAAATCGTTAAAAGATGACCATGCAGAATGCTTTAGCCGGATTGCAGGACTTGGAGTAACTACCATGCGCGATTCTATGGTGAATGTGGATAAAGATGGAAATACCCTGCGCCCGCTGATGGTGTGGCTCGATCAACGTAAGGCAAAACCGGTTTATAAACCTGGTATCGGGATGAAACTGGTGATTTGGTTTATCGGAATCGGCGATTCGATTAAAAAAGCACAACGGGATGGGAAAGGCAACTGGATTCGGCAAAATCAACCTGAAGTATGGGAGAAAACCCACAAATATCTCCAGGTTTCCGGATTTTTAAATTACCGGCTAACCGGCGAATTTAAAGATTCAGTAGCATCGCAAATCGGTCACATTCCATTTGACTATAAAAGGCAGAAATGGGGCAATCCCCGAAATCTGCTCACCTTCAGTGCCAAATTGTATCCCATTGAAAAAGAAAAACTTCCGGAATTGGTTTTGCCTGGCGATATAATCGGAACAATTACCAAAACAGCTTCAGAACAAACCGGGCTGCCCGAAAAACTTCCTGTGATAGCATGTGGCTCCGACAAAGGTTGCGAAACATTGGGAATGGGAGTTTTAAACAACTCTGCAGCCAGCCTTAGTTTTGGAACCACTGCCACCATACAAACCACCAGCAGAAAATACCTTGAACCGATTCGTTTTATGCCTTCTTATCCAGCAGTTTTCAGCGGTTTTTTTAATCCTGAAGTTGAAATATTCCGTGGATTCTGGATGATAAGCTGGTTTAAAAACGAGTTTGCACACAAAGAAATTGAAGAGGCGCAAGTAAGAGGAATATCCGATGAAGAAGTTTTAAATGAGTTATTGGGTCAGTCGCCACCCGGCTCGATGGGATTACTGGTTCAACCGTACTGGAGTCCGGGACTTTCGCAACCAGCCGCAAAAGGTGCAATAATTGGTTTTGGCGATGTACATAAAAAACCACACATCTACCGTGCTGTAATCGAAGGTCTGGTTTATGCGCTTAAGGAGGGAAAGGAAAAAATTGAGAAAGTTTCGAAAACAAAAATTCACAGGCTGGCGGTTTCGGGCGGGGCATCACAGAGTGATGAGATTTGCCAGATTGCAGCCGATATTTTTAATCTGTCTGTAATTCGGGGAAGAACTGCCGAAACTTCAGGTTTAGGCGCTGCTATGTTAACTGCTTTTGGAACGGGAAATTACAAAACGATAGAAAAAGCTGTTGGTGAAATGAGTCAAATTAAAGATGAATTTCATCCGAACTTAAATCACGTTAAAGTGTACGAACAGCTTTACAGGAAAGTGTATAAAAAGATGTACAGTAAACTGGAACCTTTTTACCATGCAATACGCGATATTACAGGGTATCCGGAATAGTTTTATTGTAATTTTTCTTTTAACTCTTGTGTAGTAATAAATCTTTTAAATCCTTTTTGATTCAACCCTTTTATTAGGATTTTGTCACCTGTCCATAATTTACATCCCAAATGAAAAGATAGCGCCACGAACATAATATCATTGTAATCTACATCTTTTGTCAGGTGATCTGCTTTTATAACGGCTTCTTTTGGAATTAATTCATCCGCAATGAAATTTATTTTAGTGTATAAGATTTGAATCAATTCCTGAATTTCAGAATCTTCCAGATTTGTAAGTTTTTTAATTTTTGAGAAATTGTTTTGAATTTCGAATTGAAGGTATTTTGGACTATAAAATTTTATTGTTTTGCCCGAATGCAGAATAATTTGTCCAATCCAATTATGTGAATTCAGAATTGCACTAAATACAATATTGGTATCAACTACAACTTTCATTTTAGAAGTCGATCACGATTTTCTTTATACCATTTTTTATTTATATCCGATGAAAGTTCATCTACAACATCTTGCTGAATTGCGTATTTTGATGTAATTTCTTTATACCTAAAAAAATTAGCCAATTCTTGTAATTCATCGGTGTCAACTGATGGTAATAATCTAATAATCACTTCTTTCTTAGTTCTTTCAATAATCATTTGAAAATCTTTTTACAAATATAATTTAATAAAGAGAAAAGTTTATCTGTTTTGTCCGGTTTAAATAACTTACTTATAAATTTGTACATCAGAAAAGACTGATTTATGTGATTATTTCAAACATATTTTTAAGGTTTTAATCAATACCAACCCAAATTTTTATTGTAAAATTGTGAATTCAACAAAAACTGATTTTCTTTGATAAGTAAGCTTTTTTGAGATTTCCTTATTAACATTTAAAACTAAATTAACCAAATAATGAAATTAACTGCTATCGACATTCTTGTCATTGTTATTTACCTTATTTCCACGATTGTTATTGGTCTTGTACTTCGAAAAGTAGCACAAAAAAATAAATCGAATTACATGCTTGGCGGCAATAAGCTGCCCTGGTACATGCTTGGCATTTCAAATGCTTCGGGTATGTTCGACATATCAGGAACCATGTGGCTGGTAACACTTTTGTTTGTTTACGGACTTAAAAGTATCTGGATTCCGTGGTTGTGGCCGGTTTTTAACCAGGTTTTTTTAATGGTTTTTCTGAGTATCTGGTTACGTCGCTCCAAAGTAACCACCGGTGCTGAATGGATAAATACCCGGTTTGGCCGCTCCCTCGACAGCAGATTATCACACGGTGTTGTGGTAATTTTTGCACTGATTTTATGTTTGGGTTACCTGGCCTACGGATTTATCGGGCTCGGAAAATTTGTGATGATTTTTATTCCCTGGGAAATAGTTGCTCCTTATGTTCCGTTTACCGTTCCGGCAACTTATGTGCCTCATATTTATGGTATTGCATTTACTTTATTTGCCGTATTTTATGCGGTTTTAGGTGGAATGGCCAGTATTGTGTGGGCCGATGTTATGCAATATTTTATAATGGCCATTTCAGCAATTCTAATTGGTGTTTTGGCGATGAAAGCATTGACGGTGGAAACTTTGAATGTTCCCGAAGGTTGGCATTCTCCGTTTTTCGGATGGAAACTCGACGATTTGGACTGGCGTGGAATAATTGATGAAGTAAATACAAAAATAGCCAGTGACGGGTATTCACTGTTTACCATATTTTTTATGATGATGGTTTTTAAAGGATTGCTGGTTTCTATTGCCGGCCCCGCGCCAACCTACGACATGCAAAAGGTACTTTCTACAAAATCGCCAAAGGAAGCCGCTAAAATGAGTGGATTTGTTTCGGTAGTTTTAATGCCGATTCGTTATTTCATGATTGCTGGTTTTGCAGTACTTGCAATATTATATTACGATCGGTTAAACTTAATGGTCGCGGGGCAAATCGATTTTGAACAGATTTTACCATCGGCAATTGCAGAGTTTGTTCCAATAGGATTTATGGGATTACTGCTTGCTGGATTGCTCGCCGCTTTTAACGGTACATTTGCCGGAACGCTGAATGCTGCACAGGCATATATTGTAAACGACATTTATCTCAGGTATGTAAAACCAGAAGCATCAAACAACCAGATTAAAAACATGAACTACCTGGTTGGTATTCTTGTGGTTATCGTTAGTATAATTTTCGGAATTTTTGCACAGGATGTAAACAGCATGTTGCAGTGGATTGTGTCGGCACTTTATGGTAGTTATGTTGTATCCAACGTACTGAAATGGTATTGGTGGCGTTTCAATGGTTATGGTTATTTCTGGGGAATGGTTGCCGGTTTGCTTCCTGCTCTTATTTTTCCTTATGTTTTTTCCGAAACGCTCGACCTGTATTATTTCCCGTGGTTGTTACTGATTTCAGTTGCCGGTGCAATTCTTGGTACATTATTAACTAAACCAACTGATGAAGCAACTCTAAAGGAATTCTACAAAACTATTAATCCATGGGGATTTTGGGGACCGGTAAAACGAAAAGTAATGGCAGAAGATCCTTCTTTTCAGCCCAATAAAAACTTTAAAATTGATATGTTTAATGTGGTTATTGGTACAATCGCGCAAACTGCTTTGGTTGCCCTGCCCATTTATATTGTTCTGCAGGAAGCGCTTCCAATTGGAATTACCATTATTATTACTATAATTTGTGGATTTATATTGAAAAAAACATGGTGGGACAGACTGCCGGAAGAATAAGTTTAAAGTTTCAGGTTCAAGGTTCAAAGTACTCGTAATATGGAAACTGAAAATTGAACCGGAAATTTACTTTAAACGTTCAACATTCAACATTTAACTTTTTTGAATATGATGCTGACGAAAAAAGAATTTAAAAAGAGATTGGCGAAACTGAAAAAGGAACATGAAAAGCTAATCAATAAAAGGAATAAAAAAGTAAAGGAAGGTTTTAACGGAATTTACTATCGTTACAAAAGACCGGTTATTACGGCACAACACATTCCAATAAACTGGCGGTACGATTTGAATTACGAAACCAACCCATTTTTAATGCAACGAATTGGAATAAATGCCACATTCAACAGTGGTGCGCTGTACATCGATGGCAGGTATTTATTAATGGTTCGTGTGGAAGGTTGGGACAGGAAATCGTTTTTTGCAGTTGCAGAAAGTCCAAACGGAATCGATCACTGGCAATTCTGGGATCGCCCGGTAACACTGCCCGAAACTGACGAACCTGATGCCAATGTTTACGATATGCGACTTGTTAAACACCAGGATGGATGGATTTACGGAATTTTCTGTTCGGAGCGGAAAGATCCTTCCGCACCTGCCGGAGATACTTCGCAGGCCACAGCCAGTGGAGGAATTGCGCGTACCAGGGATTTAATCAACTGGGAGCGTCTTCCCGATTTTATCTCTCATCATGGTCAGCAACGTAACCTGGTTTTACATCCCGAATTTGTTCAGGGCAAGTATGCTTTTTACACCCGCCCGCAGGATGGTTTTATTGAAGTTGGCGGAGGTGGCGGAATTGGCTGGGCGCTGGTTGCCGATATCACCAACGCCGAAGCTCCTGAAGAAAAAATCATCGACGAGAAAATTTATCACACCATAAAAGAACTTAAAAACGGTCAGGGTCCGGCACCCATCAAAACTGAAAAGGGTTGGCTGCATTTGGCACACGGTGTCCGCGGTTGCGCTGCGGGTTTGCGTTATGTTTTGTTTATGTTTATGACCGATTTGGCCGATCCATCGAAACTGATAGCACGTCCCGGTGGCTACTTTTTAGCTCCTGAAGGTGAAGAAAGGATTGGAGACGTTTCGAACGTTGTATTTACCAATGGCTGGATTCGGAACGAAAATGATGAGGTTTTTATTTATTACGGGTCATCTGATACCAGAATGCATGTTGCAACTACAACTATTGAGCGGTTAATCGATTACTGCATGAATACACCTGAAGATGGTTTAAGAACTGCTTTGAGCGTTCAAACCATTAATAACCTGATTGATAAAAATAACGAACTTTAATATTCATAGTATGACTCAAAGTCATGCTATGAATAAATGGAATACTTTCAACTTTCTTATTCCTTATTCTGTTATTTTACATTCTTTAGAAAAAGAATAAGGAATAAGGAACAAAAATTAGGGAATGAATATTTTTAACCTTAATAGCTATGAAAGACAATTTGCCAATAACACTTTTTGAAACTGAACAAGATTGGATTCATTGGTTAGAAGAAAATGGAAATGAACCCGGTGTTTGGGTACAGATTGCCAAAAAGGGGAGCGGCATCAATTCAATAAATTACCAGGAAACTTTGGAAGTGGCTTTGTGTTTTGGCTGGATCGACGGAGTTAAAAATGCATACGACGAAAAAACCTGGGTACAACGGTTTACTCCCCGCAAACCAAACAGCAAATGGTCGAAAATTAACAAAGATAAAGCAGAGGAGCTAATGGCGGCCGGAAAAATGAGACCATCAGGAATGGCTGCAATTGAATTAGCAAAGCAAAAAGGTATTTGGGATACTGCCTATGATTCGCAGAAAAATGCCACTATTCCGGAAGATTTACAAAATGAACTCGATAAAAATCCGGAAGCAGCTGAATTTTTTAACTCGCTGAACAGTGTGAACAAGTATGCAATAATTTACAGGCTGCAGGTTTCACTGAAACCGGAAATCAGAGCTAAAAAGCTTGCCGGTTTTATTGAAATGCTGAATAAAAAAGAAAAAATTCACAATTAAATTCTTAGCAAAGTCCACCCACCGGGGGATTTACGAGGCTTTTATAATGAAAAAATACAACTGGGCTATTTTGGGTTGCGGACACATAGCAAACAAATTCATTAGTGATTTAAAATTATTACCGAATGTAAATTTATATGCAACTTCTTCACGCGATTTTCAAAAGGCAAACGATTACAAAAATAAATATGGTTTTAAAATAGCATATGGAAGTTACACCGAAATGGTGAACGATCCCAATGTTGATGTGGTTTATATCGCAACACCGCACGCCTACCATCGCGAACATGCCATACTTTGTATGAATCATAAAAAGGCAGTTTTGTGCGAAAAAGCCTTTGCTATCAATAGAAATGAAGTTCTTGAAATGATAGCCTGTGCCAAAGAAAATAACACGTTTTTAATGGAGGCATTCTGGACCATGTTTCAACCCAGTTTTAAAAAAGCAATGGAAATTTTACAATCGGGCGAACTCGGTAAACTTCAAATAGTTAGATCGGATTTTGCTTTTAAAGCGCCGTTTATCGAAGAAAAAAGATTATACAATGTAAATTTGGGGGGAGGTTCTCTTTTGGATATTGGATTATACCCGGTTTTTGCTGCTTTAACTTCACTTGGCAAACCAAAAACAGTTAAAACTTTTGCCCATTTCAGTACTACCGGTGTTGAAGAAAGTATCAGCATTATTTTTAAATACGAAGGTGGCGAAATGGCCAATCTCGCATCAAGTTTTTCGTCGTATTCTCCAACACAAACAGAGTACTGGTGCGAAAAAGGGTACATGATTCTGAATCCGCGCTGGTACATGCCAACCAAAATAACTGTGGTAAAAAACGGACAGGAGCCACAGCATTTTCATTCGGAGCATAACGAAGGAACCGGTTACCAGTACGAAGCTGCACATGTTATGAAGTGCCTTGATGAAGGAAAAATCGAAAGCGAAATCATGACCTGGCAAACCAGTCTCGATTTAATTGAAACTCTGGATAGGATTCGCAGTGATGCAGGTATATTTTACCCTGAACACGATCAGAAAACAATCTTTTAATTAAAAATTGAAAATTGTAAATGATAAATTAAAAACAGATTAGGTCATTAGTCATTGGGAAAGTCTTGATGCTAATAGTCTTGATACTTGATACTTACTTTGTACTTTAAACTTTAAACTCGAAACTCGTATGGACTGGCATAATTTTAAAAAACAATTCGAAAACGAACTCACCGATAATATTCTGAATTATTGGGTGAAAGAGGTTTATGATACAACCCGAAGTACCTTTTTTGGGAGAATAACCAACGACGGAAAAAAGTATCCGGAAGCAGCACTTTCTGCTGTATTTACGACCCGGATTTTATGGACATTTTCGGCAGCTTACCGGTTTTATCCAACAGCTATTTACAAAAAAATGGCAGATGAAGCCTTTCGTATTCTGGTTGAAACTTTTTGGGACAGCGAAAATGGCGGAATCTACTGGAGTGTTTTTCCTGACGGAAGACCTGAGGATACAAAAAAGCAATTTTATGCCGAGGCATTTTTTATGTATGCCATGTCGGAATACTGGCTCGCGTTTAAAGACGAAAAGGCGAAACAGCTTGCAGTATCCATGTTTATGTTGATGGAAAAATATGCTTTCGAACCTGAATTTGGCGGATACATCGAAGCAAATACTGCCGATTGGAAAGAAACCACCGATCAGCGGCTGAGCCCAAAGGATTTGAATGTAAAGAAATCGATGAATACACATCTGCACATATTGGAAGCATACACCAATCTTTACCGGATTCATAAAGTAAAGGAAGTTGAACAAAAGGTGGAACATTTGCTTCGTGTTTTCCTTGATAAAATTCTGGATGAAAAAACAGGTCATTTAATCCTCTTCTTTGATAAAGACTGGACAGTTCGATCTGAAATAGATTCGTACGGGCACGATATTGAAGCAACCTGGCTGATGTACGAAGCTGCCGTGGTTTTGGGAAAAAAGGAATTGATTGAAGAGGTTGAACATGTTGCAGTAAAAATGAGTGATGTAACTGTAAACGAAGGACTGGCAACAAATGGCGGAATGTATTATGAAAAGGCGGAAGGTCATTTGCAGGAACAGTTCGACTGGTGGCCGCAGGCTGAAGCTGTAGTAGGATTCTTTAATACCTACCAGATTACCAAAAACGATAAATATCTTGTTCAGGCACAAAAAAGTTGGAAATTTATTCAGGATTACATCATCGACAAAAACAAAGGCGAATGGTTCTGGGGAGTTGGTGCCGACTTAAAACCATTGCGCGGCGACAAGGCGGGTCCGTGGAAAGGTCCTTACCACAACGGAAGAATGTGTATGGAAATGATTAGAAGGATTGATTTGATTGAAAAATAAAATCTGAGAATCTGTGGCATTTATATCTTTTATATATTGATATTTGTAAAGGAATCATTTAAAATTAATTGGTTATGAAAACCTTTCAACTCAAAACATCTATTCTCATTGCTCTTCTCTTTTTCATTGTTTCAGGCGGATGTCAGAACAAAAAATCAGTACAATTGAATACAACAACAGTAAAAGAACTCGACCTGCAGCGTTATCTTGGAACCTGGTATGAAATTGCCCGCTTCGATCACAGTTTCGAACGTGGTTTGGTTGGAGCAACCGCAACTTATTCCTTGCGAGACGATGGAAAAATCAAGGTTTTAAATCAGGGTTATAAAAATACTCTGGATGGGGTATTGAATGTTGCTGAGGGAAAAGCAAAACTCACCGACGAACCCGGAAAACTGAAAGTCTCTTTTTTCTGGATTTTTTACGCCGATTACTATATAATGGAACTTGACGAGAACTATAGGTGGGCATTAATTGGCAGCAAATCGGATAAATATCTATGGATATTGAGCCGTACTCCAAAATTGGAAGACAATGTAAAAAATCTGATTTTACATCATGCCGTAAAACGTGGCTACGATACTTCCAAACTGATTTGGGTGGAACAAAAAACTATGTAAATTCAATTCACATTTCTGCGGATAGTTTTTTTATCTTTATGCCAAACCAATTTAAACCATCAAAAATGGAACGTAGAAATTTTATAAAAACTACCGGTCTTGTTACAGCCGGAGTCGGGCTTGCCGGAAATCTAGCATATTCAAATTCTGCTAAGGTCAATAATAAATTGCCGAAATGGAAGGGTTTTAACCTTCTCGATTTCTTTTCTCCTGAAAGTCGCGATGGAGGGCGCGGAACAACCACCGAAGATAATTTTAAATGGATGGCCGACTGGGGATTTGATTTTGTTCGATTTCCAATGGCATATCCGCGTTATGTGAAATTCGACCGATCGAAAAATATTACACCCGAAGATATTTACAAAATCGACGAGGCTGCGGTTGATTATGTTGAGAGTTTGGTTGAAAAGGCCAATAAACATGGACTTCATGTGAGTTTGAACCTGCACCGTGCGCCTGGTTTTTGTGTGAATGCCGGTTTTAACGAACCTTACAATTTGTGGGAAGATAAAGCTGCTCAGGACGCCTTTTATTTTCACTGGGCCATGTGGGCGAAAAGGTTTGCGGCTAAAACACCCAAACAAATAAGTTTTGATTTGGTGAATGAACCTTGCACGCGCGTTGACATGAACGATCAGCACTCTGGCCGCGGACCGATTCCGGGTGAATTGTATCGTGAGGTTGCAAAAAAATCACTTGAAACCATTCGCTTATTTAATCCAAATCACATGGTTATTGCCGATGGAAACGATGTGGGAGGAAAAGTGATACCTGAAATTTTTGATTTGCCCATCGGGCAAAGTTGTCGTGGATATTTCCCTCATTACATTTCGCATTACCGTGCACCGTGGGTATTTAAAAACCCCGATGATGCGCCAATGCCCGTGTGGCCCGGGAAAATAGATGGAAAGGAATTTAATCGGAAAAGTATCGAAGATTTTTATAAACCCTGGATTGACGCAGTTAAAAGCGGAGTAGGGGTACATTGCGGCGAATGTGGCTGCTGGAATGCCACACCACACGACGTTTTTCTTTCGTGGTTCAACGATGTACTTGGTGTTTTATCAGAAAACGGAATTGGTTTTGCATTGTGGGAATTCAATGGAACATTTGGTATTCTGAATTCAGAACGAAAAGATGTTCAGTACGAAGACTGGCATGGACAAAAACTCGACAGGAAACTGCTGACGCTGCTGCAGAAATATTGATGTTTTGGGTTCCACCCATTTTTTTGAATGGACGCAGGGTTTTACCCTACGCTTTTACATATCGGGGCGTTGCCCCTGTTACGTCCAGATCAAACCAGTCCTGAAAGGACGTCATGTAACAGCGCAGGCCGCAGGCCTGTGAAAATTAAAAAACAAAATTTCAAATATCCAAATCATGCCACAATCATTAGCAAAAGTGTACATTCACATTGTTTTCACCACAAAAACAGGATTTCCGTTTATCAACGAATCAGTCAGACCAGAACTGCAATCATACATGATTGGGACACTTTCAAATTTGGGTATTTTCACTCATGAGATTTATGCAAATCCCGACCACATTCATATTTTGTGCACACTTCCCCGAACAATAACAATGGCTGACCTTGTTTCAAAAGTGAAAACTTCATCTTCAAAATGGATAAAAACAAAAGGAATACATGATTTTGACTGGCAGGACGGTTATGGAGTTTTTTCGGTCAGTGCATCAAAGGTTGCCAGAGTAGAAAATTATATCCGTAAACAGCCAGAACACCACAAACAGGCCAATTATAAAGACGAATTACGTCAATTCTTCAAAAAATATGAAATTGACTATGATGAACGGTATGTTTGGGATTGATGGTTTTCGTGTTTGTATTTTTAACTGTTTGTGGTTGAATTGCTAATTTTGTTCATTAACGCAGTTATACCATTTCATAGACAAATTTACCCAATAAAATTTTTAGTGTACAATTCATAGCCAGTTATTGATTTTACCAGGTCAGGAGTTAGTTGGTTTACCATTTGGGTAATTTTGTCTTGCAGTGCCTTGGTTGATTCGAAA